>JBLGBJ010000022.1:0-46310 GCA_047617605.1 Pseudohongiellaceae bacterium
GACAGCTCATATCGACCTTTACGCAGACGATCTATGGGCCTTTGAATCGGGGGTATGGGCAATCTCCTATGATCTCTAGACGCGTTTTACTCTGCGAGCTCGTCACTACCTGCATCAAACCTCAAATAGTATTTTTATTCCCTAGCTAGTGTTTTTCGAATGTTTATCCATCATGATAGTGACAAGCTGTTTCCCGTGGTAATCTCGATAAATAGTCAAAGATCGATCATTCATAGATACGTGGATTAGAAAAAATGGGAACCATTGCCAGCGCTACAGCTATAAGAGCTGCAACTTTATTGCTTGGGTTATTGTTAGCAGTGCCAAGTAGCGGCGGTCCTCAATCTTCAGCCCCTAGGAAAGGAAGCCAAATGAGCGAAACGAGTACGCAAACACCAGTTTCTGGAGTGCGCTTTCGAACTATTCAGAGCAACGGTATTTCTATGCGCGTGGCCGAAGCTGGAGACACTGGGCCGCTGTTGCTACTTGCTCACGGCTGGCCGGAATCTTGGTACAACTGGCGACATCAAATCACCTATTTTTCCAATGCGGGTTACCGGGTAGTTGCCCCGGATATGCGAGGCTATGGCAAAACGGATTCCCCTGAAAGCCCTGAAGATTTTGACATAGTGAATTTGGCCGCAGATATGGTTGGTATTCTCGACGCCTATGGTGAAGAGAAAGCGATAATGGTGGGTCACGATTGGGGGTCTATTGTGGCTTGGCAAACTGTCTTGTTGCACCCCGATCGCTTTAGCGCCTTGATTGCCATGAGTGTTCCCTATGGAGGCCGGCCAGCAGAATCCCCCATGGTGAGCTGGCGTGAAAGTTATGGAGACAATTTTTTCTATATCCTTTATCACAATGAGGCCGGTGGTGTCGCCGAGGCGGAATATGACAGCGACCCTGTAGGGCTATTAAGCCGTCTCTATTTGTCTCCGGATTCTCCGCGCAAGGCGCCTTTAATAACAGACAAAAAACGCAGTGCCGGGGGCTGGATCGGCCGCCTAGGTGCGCCGCTGAGCTTGCCTGATTGGCTAAAACAAGAAGATTTGGACTATGTGGTCAGCCAATTTGAAGAGGCTGGTTTTAGAGGCGGGATGAACTACTACCGTAATTTTCACCGCAACTGGGAAATCACCGAGCATCTGCAAGATGTAAAAATAACCGTGCCGACACTTTTCATAGCAGGCACTGAAGATATGGTGATTGCGCATGCAACGCAGGGGCAGTTAAGCGGAGCAATGTCTCGAATTGCTACAGATTTCAGAGGAGTAGTACTTATTCCCGAGGTGGGTCATTGGCTTCAGCAAGAGGCCCCAGATGAGACCAACAAGGCAATGATGGAGTTTTTGCAAAGTCTCTAGCGTCAAAGCCGCGACATTAGGTGTGCCGGTAATGCCGCGGCTTAAGACGAATACCTCGTCATTTAGGCCAATAGTGCGTTAACCCCAGCAATGGCTCTGTCCACGTGTTCAGTGGTGTTATAGATGGTCGGACAAATTCTTATGCCGCCGGTCGCTGCACAGGCAATTCCATAATCTGTGTATAAGGCATTAGAGATTCTTCCTCCTTGGCCTGCAGGGGCTTTGGTAATACAAACCCCGGAACTTAATTTTGGATCCATGGGGGTAACTAACTCATGCCCCCCGGCTGCAATCCCCTGCTTAAGGCGTTGTGACAGCTCCACAATGCGAGCTTCAATTCGGGCAGGTCCAATTGTGTTATGGATCTGAGCTGCGACTCCAAGTCCTGCTAGAGCCGCGTCATCACGCTGGCCAAGGGATTCAAATTTACGAGCGCCTTGTAATATGGTCGAGGCTGCGTCTCCCCATCCGGGGGCGATAACACTGGGCCAAATTTTGTCGATATTCTGGCTTTTTACATATAGTAACCCCACTTCTTTTGGCCCCATATACCATTTATGGGCGCTGGCGGAATAGGAGTCCGGGTCTAAGTCTTTTAGATCAAGTTTCATTGCTCCCCAGGTCTGCGCGCCGTCCAAATGAACATAAATTCCATTGGCTCTGGCGGCTTGAATGATCTGTTTAACGGGTAGTTTTATCCCGCTGAGGTTCGAGACGTGAGTAAGAGTCAATACCTTGGTTCTAGGGGTGAACTGACTAGTGAAGGCATCAATCAGGTCCGCCTCACTTGCAGGGTTAGTGGGTACAGGCACTCTTTTTATGATTAAACCAAATCTCTGCGCCCTGACATCCCAAGCAACATTGTTGGTTTGATGATTTTGATCCCACATCACAATTTCATCGCCTGCGTTAAGGCTTAGGCCATTATTGATAACATTGTTGGCTTCGCTGGTGTTGCGGACTAAGGCGACCTCATCGCTGCTTACATTGAGTTGATCCGCAACCAGTGATCGGGCTTGCTCAAGCAAACCTGAAAATTTCTCGCGATTGTTAAATGAGCAATCTTGGTCAATATCGGCGGTGAGTAGTGCTACTTTTTCAGAGACCGCGCGAAACGACGGGCAAAGATTGGCTGCGTTCATCGGTACAGCATTTTCTGTAAACGAAAACTGATTGCGCACCATTTCCCAGAAGTCCTCGCCATCGGTTTGTTGGGCGAAGCTTATCGAGGAGCTGGCAGCTGCTCCTGCAACTAATGTGGTTGAAGTTTTTAGAAACCCGCGTCTCGAGTCAAAGCTGGTCATTTTGCGCTCCAGGTGACGACAAACTCTTTGTCGCTTAAAATTGAAAGTATAATTGGAATGATCACAGCCTACCTAAGCTCTAGGTGCATTACCAGCTTCGTCAATCAGGCCAAAGTTTGAGCAATTAGCGCTAAGCTCCCGATTTCCTGAATTTAGAAGGTTTTCCTATCGAGAGTTACTTATTAGAGCGTAATTAACTATGACTAAAAATAAACCATGCTAGAAGGGCCTATAGCAGGGCCAGCTGAATTAGGTGTAACTGCGCCGGAGCTGCCATGGCATTTATCTAGTTACGTGATTTAAGGCAGCGTCGATTTTGCATTTATTCATGCCTAAATTTTACCGCTTTCAATATCCTATTTAGTCTATTACTCTCTTAAGTTATCAACTGAAGAGTTATTATGTGAACTAGCATAAGTTTCGCCTTGTTCCTCTTCTGTTGAAAGCAATCTCCTAATAATAATCGATAGGCTACGAGCACTATTTATAAACAACAAGGAGTCACAATGCCTTTGCAATTTCCCAAGTTAAGCCTTCGCCAAAAACTCGCGCTGGTGTTCGCATCCAGCATCCTCGTTTTGATAACTCCACTTGCGGCTATAGCGGCAGAAGCACCTGCGAGCAGTACGTTCACGCAAGCCCAATACGAGCGTGGTGAAGGGGTCTATCAGCAAGAATGTGCTTTGTGTCATGGTCAGAATTTAGATGATGGCGTCGCGAATACTTTACGCGGGCAGACATTTCGAAAAACGTGGTCTCGGCTTGGCGTTACAGTTGCAGACTTATACAACAGAATCTCGAATACCATGCCGCCAGGGCAATTAGGTGAACTGAGCGAGTCGGAAAATATCGATGTGCTGGCGTATATATTGGGCCGCAATAACGTACTGCAAGGAACGCAGGAGTTGAATGTCGAGTATGACTATCTCAGTGCCATTCCAATTTCCCGAGGCGATGAAGATCTTGATATTGCTGCAAACTTTATTGAGGGGCTCTATGGACTAGAGCCAACTGGCAGGGGGCCGTCTTTTACCGATTTGTTAGCTGCTGCAGGCAATGCTAAAGATTGGCTATATCACAATCACAATTATCAAGGTACTCGTTACTCTGCTCTGACTGAAATTGACCGCAGTAACGTTACAGGTTTGCAGCAGAGGTGTGCTTATCAGCTGAATACTACCAATAGCATGCAAGCGGGCCCTATTGTTTACGAAGGCATTATGTATGTGACCGATGCGACGCACACCGCCGCAATAAACGCAGCAACTTGTGAAAAACTCTGGGTCTATGAATGGGAGCCTAAAGATCGCATGGTATGGGGCAACAATAGAGGCGTCGCCATTAAGGATGGTTATGTTTTGCGTGGCACGCCAGACGGCTACTTATTTGCTTTAGATTCTGCTAACGGCAATTTACTGTGGGCCAGGCAGGTAGCAGACCCTTGGTTAGGCGAGACCTTCACCATGGCGCCAATTGTTTTTGATGATTTGGTAATGATAGGGCCCGCAGGAAGTGAGAACGCAATATCAGGATGGGTCGCCGCTTTCTCTATCGCCGATGGCGACTTGGTGTGGAAGTTTATGACTGTTCCTGAGGCTGCTGCCGGCGGCGGCAAAACTTGGGGAAATCCCAAGGGTATTCCGTTAGGTGGCGGGGCTGTGTGGACGCCATTAAGTATGGATGTTGAGAAAGAAGAGCTCTATGTCGCAGTGACTAATCCGGCGCCAGATTTTCCGGCATATTTACGTCCAGGTGAAAACTTGTATACAAATTGCATAGTTGCACTGGATGTTCGCACCGGTGAATTGAGGTGGTATAGATCTATTGTGCCAAATGATGATCATGACTGGGATTTGACTCAGGTCAGTCCGGTCCTTAAGAAAAGCTTGAACAATGTCTCAATTGATATGATTGCAACAGTTGGTAAAGATGGCATTCTACGTACTCTAAATGCTGAAACTCACGAGCCGCTTTATGAGACACCTGTCACCACGATCGAAAACTACGATGTGCCTGTGACAGAAGAAGGGGTGCATGCTTGCCCTGGAGTCAATGGTGGAGTTCTTTGGAGTGGTCCCGCATATTATCCAGCCGATGGATTACTTATCACACCAGCGGTAGATTATTGCAATGTGTTTATCGCCGACTCAGACCCTCAGTTTATTCCAGGTCAGCTGTATATGGGTGGAGGAATGAAGAGAGACGAAGAAATGTCCGGTTGGCTTACCGCGATAGACGTTGAATCGGGCGAGGTTAAATGGAAGTATCGTTCTGAACGGCCAATGGTAGCTGGAGTCACAACAACAGCTGGCGGCCTAGTCGTTAGCGGAGATCTAAATGGCAATTTGCTATTGCTCGATGCCAGCACTGGCGAGGTGTTACATTCTCTTTACTCCGGCGCGATGATTGGCGGCAGCGTGGTAAGTTATGAGGTGGACGGTAAGCAATACATAGCGGCCGGCACTGGCACTGCTAGTGGTTTTTTCGGACCAGGGCCTAACCCGACTCGAACTAGTAGCATGATTATCTATTCTTTGCCGGATTAGAGATAAGACTGCGTTAGAGGCTGGCTGCACAAGGGCTGCTTGCTAACATTAAGACTAATGCTAAGGCCTGGTTTTAAAATGGTTCAGTTTAAAATGCTGCGTCTTTTATGATTGAGGCAGCACAAACCAGGTTAACGTCGCACAAGAATATCGGGAACCGGAGCGAGTTGCTCCAGTTCCCGATAAAGTGGAATTAGACTACTCGCTTGTCTCGCAGCTGCTGAATTTCTTCTTCACTATAGCCTAACTCCGCCATGATCTGATCGGTGTGCTCGCCTAGTGTCGGTGGTCGTCTTCGAATTTCACCAGGGGTTTGTGAAAGCTCGACCGGTGTCACCATCAGCGGCGCTGGCTTATCCAGGCCAGGATATTCTGTGAGCTGGAACATGCCCAAAGCCGCGACATGAGGATCATCTAGAACCTCTTGTGGAGACATGATCGGACCAGCAGGGAGTCTTGCCGCTTCCATAGCGTCAAGCACTTGGGCCGACGTTCTTAAAGCGCACCACTGGGCTAGTCGTGCGCTGATGACTTCACCGTTGTTACCGCGGCTAATATCGTCTTTAAATCGAGGGTCGGTTAGCCAGTGGTCTTCTCCCATCAAGTCCGCCCACCGTTTAAATAGAGGCCCGCCAACTGATTGCACTAATACCCAACCGTCTTTGGTCTTAAAAGTATCGGCTGGGCCGGATGTCTGCGCCCTGTTTAAGGTGGCTACACGATTTGGCGCGATGGCGTTTTGTTCGATCGCAGTGCCATTGGTCATCGTTAATGCCGTGGCGAACAACGACCCCTCAACCATTTGGCCTTTACCGGTTTTTTGTCGTTCATAAAGTGCTGCCATAGTACCGAAAGCTGACAAGCTTGCTGTACCGAAGTCGATAAACGGTGGGTGTGCCTTAACTGGTTGATCAGGGGTTCCTGTCATGTACATTGCGCCGGACATGGCTTGGCCAAGACCGTCAAAGCCAACGCGGTTGGAGTAGGGGCCACCGCGCCCGAAAGCAGAAACAGTGGTAAGGATGATGTCCTCCTTAATTGCTTTAAGGCTTTCGTAGTCCAAGCCCATAGCTTCTAGGGTGTCTGGGGGTAGATTGGCTATGACAATATCAGCGGTCGCGACCAGCTTCTTAACAATCTCTCTACCCTCGGGCTTCATGGGGTTTAAGGTCATACAAAGCTTGTTGCGGGCAAGTTGGAGGAACAGGGCACCGTCGCCTTTATCGGTGATTGGGGAAAGAAAGCGATCCTCACTGCCGTCGATTTTCTCAATACGGATAACCTCTGCACCCATATCGGCTAGTAGAGTTCCGCAGTACGGGCCAGCAATGTAGCGGCCGAAATCGAGAACTCTTATTCCCTCTAAAACTTTAGTCATTTATTGCTTCCAATGTGATGTGGGTCTTAAGATTCAACCTAAATCTTACCATAAGTAACTAATTTAGAAGTCTTTTAGGGGGGGGGTAAAATAATTTTACACTCTTATCTAAAATTGTGAGGTGGGTAACAATCTTTAAGTTAATCTTTTAGCATAATAAGTTCTAACAAGAGCTAGATAACATTCCAATTTTGCATACATAAAGATTGATCAAAGATAGACGGGGAGAAGCACAGTGATAAATTCGTCAAAAAAAAAGGAACCTAAGCAGGCGCTAGTGGAATTGCGGGCGATTCTTAAAAAGCCCTATCAAGACGTTTGCAACGTTTGCAAAGGTGCTGGGTCGATTACTAGCACAAGTACTTGCCCCAAATGCAAAGGCTCAGGCCAAAGGCTGCTGCGCTTACTTTAATTGTGGTCCAGCTGCAGCTCTCTCTCCTTGTGCAGGCGCCCAAGCGAAGCGAAGCCTGCAGCATGTACACATTTAGGCAGACCCCTCAGCCTCGCTATCAACTGCTCTTCAGCTGATCTACAATCGTACTTGGACTGTAACCTTAAGTCGCTGCGCCAACTTTGTTGCTACGATTGTGACGTTTGCGTGATTTTCTAATCTTAAGTTATCAATGCTTAAACATCCAGGAGCCCTCAATGCCTGCAATTCGAACCTTCTTAATTGCTTTACTAAGCCCAATAATACTTTTTCAGTCACCGATTGCAGTAGCGGCTGAAAACCCAGGTTACATCGAAGACCCCGCTAGGCGAACCACAGGAATTGGAAAATTCTACATGGGGCGCGAAATTTCCTTCGTGATGGGACATCAGGCTGCAGGCTGGCTTAACCGACCAGGCAGATTGACCGAGGAAATGCCTGATGAGGTTGTAGAAAATATGAATCTTGCTGCAGATGACGTTGTTGCTGATATTGGTGCAGGTTCAGGCTATTTCTCTTTCAGAATTGCTAAAAAGGTTCCTAATGGCAAAGTCCTAGCAGTGGATATTCAACCAGAGATGTTAGCTCTAATAGAGGATCAAAAAGCTCAAGACAAGGTTACAAATATTGAAGGGGTCAGGGGCGAAGTAGATGATCCCAACCTTCCTGCAAACTCTATCAATGCGGCAATCATGGTAGATGCCTACCATGAATTTGATCATCCGTTTGAGATGATCAATGGCATCAATGAGGCTTTAAAGCCGGGTGGTCGAATTTTTCTTTTGGAGTATAGAGGGGAAGATGACTCTGTTCCCATTAGGCCATTACATAAGATGACGCAAGAGCAGGTAGTTAAAGAAATGAGCGTGTTTGGCTTAGAATGGACAGACACCTTAGATTTTCTGCCTTGGCAGCATATGATGATATTTACTAAGCCTGAGTGATTGGTCTTTTTTGTGGCCTTACTCTTACTCTTACTCTTATTTAGGTCTTATTTGTGCTGCTGGACTTACTTTTACACTAGCAACTCAGATAAGAGCCCCTTCTCGCACGGTCCTGTGCCTTTTCTAAATCCTATTCTGTCGCTCTAAACTGGGTGCGGCAGATTTGCTATTGGTGTCACGGCATATTAGCTGGGAGAGTCTTTTTCGTCTCCTGCGTACTTTTTATTAGGTAATGTAAAGCCCTTCAAGTGATGAAAAGTCACTGGGAAATCAAAAAGGTCGCCAGTAATTTTCAATTATTTTGTAACAAAAGGCGCTTTAAGACGTCTAAATCATGAAACAACACAGAAAAAATTATTGAAAATAGAGTCAGCTATGTTCAGCAGCAGAACTAGCGGCACAGCCTTGGGATAGGGGCGGTATGAAAAACTTAAGATATACACAGTTGATTAAACCCATGGATATGTATTTCGAGCGCCTAACTCCATCGGCAAAACGCTTAGTTCATTTTCTTGAGTGGGGCTTGGTAATGGTATTGCTGACCTCTCATATACTTTATATCTAGAAATCAGCCAGCAACTGCACCAGCGCACAAAGTGCGTGTTCTTTGATGGTGGATAATGCAAGCTAACTAGAAAGTACTGCGAACCTTTAACGCGTAAAAAACACCTTCAGTTGTACAAAAACTTTCTAACTCTTCCGGGATTCCATTGACCGTAGGGCCATCAAAACGAGTCCTTGACCTGCAGCGTTCTCTGTCAGATGCATTGCGTGCATCAAAGCGGTAAGTAACGCCATTGGATGAGCGTTTTTCGAAGAATAAGTTCAGGTTGTATTCCTCAGTATTACGTTCGATATCGAACACATCTATCTGGTTGCGTCCTTCACCATCTTGATCAGAATAGGAGTAGCTGGCGCCATAGCTAACATTCCACTGCTGTACATCTTGGCGAAAATTGGCTCGACCAAACCAGCGATTGTTGTTGCGAAGACGGCGCTCGACATTTAGAAATGGGTCGGTAACTTCAGAGTCAGCAACGCTGAGCCTAAGGGTAAGCAAACCATTTGGAATGCCAACCGGGTCAAGTTTTGTACTCGCATCTAAGTTGATGCCGTAGCGTTTACCATCGCCAATATTGCCTCGAGCGGAGACAAGATTGTCAGGGCCGGTGGAAACATCAATTCTATCGATCACGTCTTCACTTGCGCGATAGTAAAGTTGAGAATTTAAAACTCCTAAGTCATTAGGCAGTCTGTATTCTAGATTTAAATCATAATTCCAAGATTGTTCAGGCTCAATGCCCGGGTTGCCGCCTTGAATGTTTTGATCATCATCGCCGTTGTCTTGAGTTACGCTGAAATCTGAAAAGCTTAACTGTGTAATTACTTTCTCAATAGTGGCACGTAGCTGAATCGACTGTGTAATATCAAAGCGGTAATCTACTTTAGGTCTAATAAAGCTAAAGTCACGCTCGTTGGTTACATCGCCTCTTTGTGTGATGGACGAACTCTCTAAAATGAGCGTACTTTCCAATGCCATCCTGTCATTTAACTGCCAGTTGTGAATCGCAAAGTTTTCATAGCGAATCTCCTCGATTGTCGAGAAGGCATTGTCTATTTCGCTGCGAATTAGGCCGCCAGTAAGTTCCGACGGCGCGGTTGTTGCATCCGCATCGTTAGTGCCAACATAAAGGCCGTTATTGCGGATTGTTTGGGCGGCTTCAATCCCAAGTTCAATACCTTGGCTGTCAGAAAGATCAAATGTGTATGAAGTTCGAGCAATGCGTTCTTGGTCACGGCCGAGAGAGTCTATGAATAGTTTTTTTTCTTCGCCGGCCTCCAAAACGTCAAAGCGCTCGCGAACAAAGCGGGTGTCTTCATCGTTAACGATCGCGAGAAGCCTGTATTTGCTGCCATTTTTAAATTCGTATTCGTAGTCGCCGCCAATTTCCCAGTTTTCGCGATTCCATTGGTTGCCCTCTCGTTCAAGTCGAGTCGTAATTTCTGGGCCTGTAAAATCGGTAATAAGTCGATCAACATCGGTCGGAGGTGATGTCTCGGCGTAGAGCGCATTGAACTGAATCACAGAATTAGGAAATTGGTATCCGATGTTCATGCTGGTTTCAAATTCGTTCTGATCGCGGACATTGTCTTCGTTGCGAGTTTCCAGCAGGTTGCCGTTCGCATCACGGCTGCTTTCACGGCCGAGCCGCTGGCGATATCGAGGCTCGGATTCGATATGGAAAAGGTAGTTAAATTCGCCAGTCTGTCCAGAATATGAAAGCTTGGCACCGGGCTGAAGTGTGCCATCCTGCAATAGGTCGGTATTTAATTCAGCGGCGATACTGGATCGGGAGTTAGCATCCAAAAGCACAATATTCACAACTTGACCGCCACCTCTTACATCTATTTCTTCTGAAGTGCCGCGGATGATTTCTATAAAATCTACTTGATTTGCAGCGATACGGCTAAGTTGAGCGCGGCCCGCGTTCGATTTACCTGTTATGCGCTGGCCATTGATGAGGACTTCGTTGGCGCCACCTCCTAAGCCGCGGCGGTCGCTATTACCGCCGCCCAAAGCTAAGCCTATGCCGGGAATTCGATCAATCATGTCATTCACTGACACCGGTGAGAATTGAAAAAAGAACTCTGCATTGTAAACAATTGTAGAGTCATCCAAAGATGTTTGGTCCTGCGCTTGGGCTAGAGCTTGGCTGCATAGTGTTATTGCTATGCTCAATAGGCCAAAATTAAAAAGCTTGCTTGATAGGCGCCGCGCCATGAGTCACTCCGGACAATGATTTGATAAAACATGTGTGTATTTCTAATAACTGTTTAAACAAATAAAGAAGAACGGCTCAAAGATTACCGCCGTTTATTTGATTTCAGAGAATTCGTTCAGCTTTCGAAGTCGAGCTGTAAATTATAGCGCTGCAAACCCTTTGAAACTGTGACAAATTGTACGAATGTGGAGGCAAAAGTGCCATAATCTGGGCTTTTGAATGTATATTTACCCTTTATAGCAAGAATATGGAAATCGGCAGAATGTAGACTTTCTTTAGGGTTAGGGTGGTTTGAGTTTTTGACGGTGTTCGCTATAACTTTTCGAGCGCGGTCTGATGTGACAGGCCTAATGAGAAGTTAAGGCAGGACCTTATTGGGCTAGCCGTGTCTCTCAGGCTGAATAGGCTGATGAAAAAGTCGCTAATAATCAGTGGCGAAAAGGATGGATTAGCTGGGGGCCAGGCCGTTTAGCTTTATTGTTTCGGGAAACTGTAATAGGCCATGCCAGTTTTGCGATAGGAGCAGTATTGGAGGATAATGACGAAGTTTCTGATGTAATCGTTTTTGGGCGTACTGAAGCTTAAAGTCTCATTAGATCCATATAATTCAGATAGATAGAGGCAAAACTATGCAACGCGAATCAATGGAAGTTGATGTGGTCATTGTGGGCGCGGGGCCTGCAGGCTTGTCAACAGCCTGCCGTCTTATGCAAATGGCAAAGGAATCTGGCAAAGAATTGTCAGTTTGTGTTTTGGAGAAAGGCTCAGAGGTGGGCGCGCATATCCTCTCTGGTGCTGTGTTTGAGCCGAGCGCGTTAAACGAACTCTTCCCTGACTGGAAGGAGCGTGGCGCCCCCTTGAACACCGCCGTGACCGGTGACGATGTTTATTATCTGCCAAGTGCGCAATCCAAGTTTAAGTTCCCTGGCCTGTTTGTGCCAAGACCGATGCACAACCACGGCAATTACATTATCTCGCTGGGCAACCTTTGCAAATGGATGGGTGAGCAGGCGATAGAGCTGGGGGTGGAGGTTTTTCCAGGTTTTGCTGCAGCTGAAATTCTTTATAGCGAAGATGGCAGTGTCAAAGGGGTGGCCACCGGTGACATGGGCGTTGCCGAAAACGGTGAGCATAAGCCGTCATTTGAACCTGGTTTTGAATTTCACGCTAAATACAGCATATTCGCTGAAGGCTGTCACGGTCATTTAGGGAAGGAGCTAATTTCCAAATTTAATTTAGCTAAGGACAGCGACCCTCAGCAGTACGGTATTGGTTTAAAAGAAGTTTGGGAAATACCAGCAGAGAATCACAAGGAAGGGCTGGTCGTTCATACTGCAGGCTACCCATTGGTGGGCGATAGCTACGCGGGTACAAGCGGTGGTTTCTTATATCATGTTGAAGATAATCAAGTGTCGTTGGGTTTAATTGTCGATCTTGGTTATAAAAACCCTCATTTAAGTCCATTTGATGAGTTTCAAAAATTCAAACATCACCCAGTAATTAAACAATATATTGAGGGTGGAAAACGCCTAAGTTATGGTGCTAGAGCTCTTATTAAAGGTGGTTTAAATTCGCTACCTAAAATGCACTTCCCGGGCGGCCTGCTAGTTGGCTGTGATGCAGGCACTTTAAATGCAGCTAAGATAAAAGGCAGCCACACAGCCATGAAATCTGGCATGATAGCTGCCGAAACAATATTTGCTGAATTTGGAAAAGACACGCAAGAAAACGATTTAGCAGAATTTGCAGTGCGCTTTAAAGAGTCCGACCTGCAACAGGAATTGCATAAAACACGTAACTTTAGTCCCGGCGTTCATAAGTTTGGGTTTTGGTTGGGTAGTGCGCTAACGTTCATAGAACAGAATATTTTATTCGGCAAGTCTCCTTTTACTGTCCATGATAAATCCCTCGTCCATGAGTCATTAATGGAGGCATCGCAAAGCCCTAAAATTGACTATCCGAAGCCCGACGGCGTTATCAGCTTTGATAAATTGTCTTCGGTATTCTTATCCAACACTAATCATGCCGAAAATCAACCTGTGCATCTGCAGCTAAAAGATCCTTCAATTCCATTGTCGATAAACTTGCCCAAGTACGATGAGCCGGCTCAGCGCTATTGTCCGGCTGGTGTTTACGAGATAGTTGAGGAAGGCGGAGAAAAGCGTTTTCAAATCAATTCTCAGAACTGCGTACATTGCAAAACATGTGATATTAAAGACCCTTCCCAAAATATAAATTGGGTAGTACCTGAGGGTGGCGGCGGGCCTAATTATCCTTCAATGTAGCTTATAGTTAATATCAGGTGCTTTTGGCTGATGAAAGCTGGCAGAGCAATGACGCTGCCTCTGTGTTTTTCAGCCCTTAGTGCCGGTTTTGATTTTGAGATTTGACGATGCAGTGCTAATGACAAATTAACATTAATTCAAACGGCGCTTATTTTATGGTCATGATGAATTTATTAACGACTAGACAGCTGGCGATACAGCCTTTAATACGCGGTTTTTTAGCTGCAATGTTGTGTTGTCTGATATTTTCATCGACCGCTCAGCAAGATCTACTTGAAGACAGATGGGTCAAGCTATCTACCCCCAACTTTACTTTTTTCAGTCAAGTTTCAAGTCGCCAAACTCGACGGCTTGCAAGTGAATTGGAAATGTGGAGACAGGTTGCCGCATTTAATATTAGCGGCGAGTTAAACTTTGCCACCGCTAATGTCTCAAATATCGTCTATCTATTTAAGGATGAGAAAAGTTTTTCTCATTTTTCTGCCTCTGAAGAGCTAGCGTTTTTCTACCCAACTCCCCGTCATAACTTCATGGCCTTTGTACCTAGTCTTGATTCTTCTCAATCAGCCGCTTTGCATCAGTATGCCCATTTTCTTGAAAAGAATTTCGCTGACCTGCGCTTACCGCGTTGGTACGAAGAGGGCTTAGCTGCGTATTTGGCACGGGTAGCGATTACGAGAGGTAAAGCTGAATTTTCTGAACTGATTCAAAATAGTAATCAGGTGTTGGCGAAGGTGAACTACTTGCTGGCAATGGACCGGCTTTTTTACCGCGACGAGGCGTTGGCTTCTCCGCGTATGATACAGATCGCAAATTTGAAGTCGGAGGCTCTTCTTTACTACCTGCTGCATGCCTATGAAGAGCCTGAGTTTATCGATAGAAGGGATGAGCTAAGCAGCTATTTAGCTTTGTTGTTGGAGGGTCGTAATCCTCGCTATGCGTTTGATCAATCTTTTTCGGTGACGACAGCGCAGCTCGATGAAGAATTTGAAAGCTACCTGCTAACAACTTCTAACCAAGCTGGCCTTGTTCGTGTTGCTGATCTCACTCAGTTGGAAAATCTAGAACCGCAGCGTTTGGGTGAAATAGAACTGGGATTAATGATGGGCGAGTTGGCCCTCAATACTGGAAAAATGGAAGCGGCCGAGTTGTTTTTTCAGGCAGTAATTGATGCTGGATCACCTACGCCTCGTGCGTATTCTGGATTAGGCGACGCATTGAGATACCAAGAGTTGGAGGGGCGGGACCAAGAAATAGCACGTTATTTTGAATTGGCTCTGGAGTTAGGGCCTAATGATTTGGAAATCATGCTGGACTACGGAGAATACTGGGAGGCTGAGCTAGAAAACTGCGAAAAGAATTACCCGGTGGGCCAACGGCAATCAATACTTGCCGCGATCAAAACTCAATTTGAACGTGCGCTGGGATTAAGCCCCAATAGTGCTGAAGCAAATTTAGCCATGGCTGAATTTTATTTACTCGAAGGACAGGATTGGACGTTAGGCAGAGATTATCAAAGCAAGGCATTCGACTTGTTGCCAGCTGATGGCTTTATTATGGAACAAACAATTAAGTATTCGATCGCCGCTAAGAACTTTGAAGAGGCGCAGCGCCTGATTACAGAGATGGCTCAGCCGCTTCATTATTTTGGAGAGCCGGGCTATGTCACAGATTTGCGCGAAAGCTTATTAAGAAAACGCAGAGGAGAGAGTTACGATGCCTGTAGTCAGTAACACTTGGAATAATGCTCGGAGTAATGTGGTGAGTGAAATAGCTGCATCAAACTTCAAGCTTGGACTCGTGCTTATAGGACTTGGTTGGTCGGCAATGGCTTTTGCGGCTGAGCTATCCATTTTGGGCCCCTCGTCAGACCCTCTGTTAGATGGATTGAGAACTGCGCTTTTAAGCCAAGGCATGTTGGTAAGTCAGAATCTAAACGCGCGCGATACGGCAGGCCCCCGTCCTGATAGGCCTCGCTTAGGCGGTTTTTCTGACCTGCCCATAGGTAGCTTTCCGGGAACAGATGAGCTGCTCAATTGGGAAGCAGAATTTCAAGCGCAGCAAATTGCAGCGCTCGCGATTATAGCCTGTGCCGATTGTTCGAATGACTTAAACGAGCAAAGCTTTATTTTTAATTGGCTACAGCGGCAAGCATCTCAGCGTGTTTTGCTTAGCTATTATAGAGAAGAGTTAGGGTGGGCAGAGTTGGTCGCTGCAGCGGCTCTGGACGCTGGATTTTTAGTCAAACACTTGCAGGATGACAATGTGAGCATTGCAGGAGAGCTTTACGCTACAGTTGGTAGGCGGCTAGGGCTGGATACTCGGCGGGCTAGAGCTTCAAAGTCAGATGTTCCAGAGATTAAGTTTTTGGGTCAGCGCGCACGGCGAAATAGTGATTCGATATTTCGAGTGATGGATCGTAGGCGCGGCTTAGGTGTTGCCAAAAATGAACCTGCAAACTTTCTCAATGAATCTTTGGGAGATGAGTTTACTCAATCTACAATTAGAGAGGTTATCGTCCCCGGTGGTGTTGCACTCGGTGAAACGGCAAAGGTCCAGTTTGAGATAAGTGCCTTGGAATTTGATGGTCGAGGTTTGCTCGTCGTGGACCAGCAAAGCAAGCGTTGGCGTTTGCCAACACAAGATGTTTCTATCACCAAGTCACTTTTTGATTTTGTGCAGAGGTCTGCTCAGCTGCGCTCTGATGCTATTGTAGATATCGATGGCGAAGGCAGAGTTAGAATTTCTTCATCACTTCGCAACACTGAAGCGGGCTATGAAATAATGCAGGCCGATATTCAGCCATTTAAATTCGTCCGTAATCTGAATGTCAGCAAAAGCGTTGTTATCGATACTTTTGTTAGTTGGAAAACATTGAACTCTGCTGATTTATTTTTTAGTTCTGAATACGAGGTGCGATTTCTCTCTGCAGACAATATGCGAATTGCACAGACAAAGGCAGCGCTTGTTTACACCTATGACTCAATAGAGCAGACATCGCGCTACACAGAAGCTTGGGGTCCGTCCGCCGGCAGGTTGAGCGAAAGCTTAGACACTGCAGGTCTAGGGGGCAGCCTAAATAAGGTGGCGGAGTATTCTGGGTGGGTGGCACTTTTACGGACTATTGAAGAAACTGACATAAATTTCTTAAAGGGCCGTTATCAGTTTATGAAAATTGACTCATCCGGCAGGTTTACGCCGGCCAGATATTAGAGGGCCATGAAAGCTATTAATATTATGACCAAAATTATCGGCGCTTTATTGCTTCTTTTGGCAAGTCTCCTGACTTGTTATCTGTGTGTTCGAAGACTTCCTCTTAAAGGATCGCGCGTCTTTTTGTTGCTTGCGCTTACGTCTTGTTCTGCTATAGATCTCGATATCACGTTCACTTTAGATCAAGATTTGCAGAACAATATTATTGATCAGCAAAGCGATCTGTTCACTGAAATTGAGCCGCTCTACCTTTCCGATGAAATCAAAACACTGTTGGACGGTGTGATTAAACCCTATGATGGTGAAGTCACTCGGGTCGAAAAAATTCAAGATATCTTGTATGGGCAGGACTATCTCGGGATCACCTATTCTGATAGGAAGACCCACACCGCCGTAGAGGCGTTTCACGCCCGTGAAGGTAATTGTCTGTCGGTGATGAATTTGTATATAGCAATGGCGAGATACCTTGAGGTTGACGCAGATTTTCAGACTGTAGCGGTGCAGCCAAATTGGGACAGGCGCGGTGACCTGTTGGTGCTGAGTCAGCATATCAACGCCACTGGTCGCTTTAATGCTCAAAAGCGCTATGTTGTTGACTTCACTCCCGAGATCGCCTTACAGCAGCTTACGTCGTCCATAGTCACCGACCTAGAGGCCCGCGCTTTGTACTTTAACAACCTTGGGGTGGAGGCGTTAATTGAAAGTGACTACGAGGGTGCTCTGAAGTATTTTAAAAATTCACTTTTTCTCGACCCGAAAAAGTCTATTGTCTGGAATAATATAGGTACCACTTATAACCGCCTCGGTAATTCGCAGTATGCCGAATATGCTTACCAGCAGTCATTCGATCTGGACAAACGCAACGCCACAGCAGTTAATAATCTCGCTAAGTTTTACACTAGCAGTGGTAACCTGCGCTTAGCCCGACAGTACGAAAAAGCGATTGAGCGTTTTAATAAAAAAAATCCCTATTATCATTTCGCTGTTGGCAGCTTAGCTTTTGCTGATGAAAATATGTATCAGGCTCGTCTGTCATTTAGTCGTGCGCTGAAATTAAAGGAAGAAGAGCCGGAGTTTTATATGGCACTAGCGCGGGTTTACTTAGCCTTGGGTGATATCGAGGAGGCGAGGCGCTATGCAGAATCGGCGCAGCGGTTAATTGCTCTTAACGAAGAGATCTATGTGCCAAGTTCTCAAAAGATTCGAATCATTAACAGCAATACAATTTTACGTGATTCAAGCCCCGGGCTTAGCATCGTGATGCCAAGATAACGGCAAATTACTTATCTGATTTAAAGTGTTTGATTTAAATTTTCCCCAGTTAATCAATCTTACTCAGTTCAGCTCTGTATCGTGCCAATAGCGAGTGCCTTTAACAGTGGCCTGCAGGGCTAAGCCGCTCTGAGTTAGTTGATATACTGTGACATTGTCCAAAACTGCCTCGCCGCTGACGGCAGCCCCGAGATCTCCAGCTTTGGCAGCTGCATCGGCTTGACCACCGACGGACACTCCAACATCCATGAAACGCGCTAGGGCGGCGGCGTTGTGAAACACAAAAATTGCGCGAAAATCTTTAACCCCAGCACCCAGGCCAATACCGATTTCCCCCATACGCATGTAAGTATCGTTGCTGGACTGGTTATCCCGAACTACACCGTACCCACCTCCGAAACTGGCAAAGACGATATTGATATTAGCATTGGCAAAAACTGCATAGCCGGCAGCACTGTTGAGCTGCGCGCGGGTATCGGGTTTTAAGTCGTACAGCTCTTCGAGTACGTCCTGGCGCATGGACTGAATGCCAACGCGGCGCTCCGCAGGAGTGCCGCTATTTAATCCTGTGGTGGTGCAAGAATTAACGAAAATCGCTAGCAATACAGTACCAAGTAACAGTTTACTTTTAGGCATTAGAATATCCATGATCTCAGCTCACTTGCGTTATAAAAATATAATTTTGGAACAGGGCACTAGTGTCTTCGATTGTAGTCTTATCTTCTACATCGATTCTAATAACCAAGCCACGTTTCTTCTCTATTTCACTGGAAACCGATGCTGACAGTTTGTTTAATGCGAGCACTTCTTTAACCAGAGTTTCAGTAATCTGTTGGCGTAGGGTCGGTCTGAATATTTTCCCCACAGCGGTTAGCGGCATGGTATCAATAAATTCGATTCTCTTTGGGATAGCTGCCCGTTCTGACATGGTGTCTTTACAGTGCTGAATAAGCTCCTCGGCGCTTATTTCGCTCCCCTTTACTTTGACAACATAGGCCATGGGGAGTTCGCCTGCATAGCTGTCTGGTAGGCCTATGGCGATTGAGACTGTAACATCTGAGTGAGCATTCAGTGGTTCTTCGATTAGCTCAGGGTCAATATTGTGGCCACCTCGAATTATCAAATCCTTGGCGCGGCCTGACAAATATAGGAAGCCATCGCTATCTAAATAGCCTAGGTCACCGGTATTGAACCATCCGTCTTCTACCCAGGCAAGTTTATTGTCTGAGTCAGTTTTATAACCAGCAAATACTTGGGGGCCTTTGACCATGATTACGCCGCTTTCTCCCAATTCACAATCTTTGACAACCGTCGTATCCTCAAGATGGACAATACGAATTTGCGAATAAGGAATACGCATGCCAACACTGCCGGCGGGCTGGTTAGCCGGCGCCCTTGAAATTAGTGCTGTGGTTTCGGTCATGCCATAGCCGTTACTAACGTCTACGTTATGTTCTTTTTCGAAATAGACTTTAAATGGCTCAGATAATGGTGCGGCGCCGGAATTAACGTTGGTTAGTGCGCTAATGTTTGAATCACCAACTGGGAGTTCAGAAAGCGCCATTAAAACGGTGGGAACAGTGGCAAAGCTGGTGATTTTAAAACGATCGATATGCTTCCAAAAATTCTTCATTGCCTGCGGCGAGCGAAATCCAGATGGGGTCATCAAGAGAATCCTGTAGCCAACGGCAAATGCGGCAACTCCTTGGATGATACAGCCATAGATATGGAACAGTGGAAGGCCACAAAGTATGGACTGGCGGCCTTGGTGGGCGGTATAAACCTGCATTAGCTGTCCAAGAAAGGCCATGTTCTGATGAGTTAGCTGGGCGAGCTTAGGTCGTCCTGTGGTGCCGCCGGTATGAAAATAAGCCGCTATTTGGTCGCCGGAAAATGTTCGCTTGCTGGTGAGTCTGTCACTTGGCTGATCTGCGATCGCGGTTTCGAAATCTAAGATCTCATAGCCGTTTTCGAGCTCAGTGGCGGCTAAGGGTTCGCACAGTCCAGGGATATTCACTGCGATTACCGTTGTAATGTTTTTATTGCCTTTGATGCCAAGGGCAACCTTATCCCAGATATCAACGTGCTGAGATTTCCCTAAACAGATAACGATGCTTGAATTCGCGGCCGCTATGATTTCGCCCATGTGCTCGGCCTCTAGCATAGGATTAATCGGATTGGATATACCCGCAGCTTGGCTACCCCAAATGGCGAAATGAGTTTGAGGAAGTATGGGCATGATGATTGACACTGCGCCATCTGCTTTGAGGCCCAGTTTTGTCAGTAGGTTTGCGCTGCGAGTAATTTGTTGGCTTAGCTGGGTGAAGGTGACTTGGGTAGTCGGCTCGTCAGGCAAGCCCTGCATCATGAACTCTAGTGCGATGTCATCACCGAATCGGGCGGCGCTGGTAGTGATTAGATTGTAACTGTCTGTGAATGGAAATTGTTCTGCTAGCGGCGTCTTTTCAAATTCTTTTACCTTCGCCAAGGTTTCCATGATTGGTTCCAGTGTTGGCGTGTCAGCAAGTTTAAACATAGCGTTTTCCCATTTTCAGGTCTTACGATTGAGCGAAAACTCGACTAATTCTTGAAGAGCTATTTTGTGTTCTGAGTCAGGTAGCACATTCAAAGCCTTGACCGCCGCCGCGGTTTTTGTCCGGGCTAATTCTTTGGTGTAGTCTAAAGCGCCACTGCTTTTGACCAGCGCTATTACTTCTTGGAGCTGCTGTGGGGCAAGAGATTCTGCTCGTAGGCTCTGTTGTATCAGATCCCGGTCAGCGGCAGTGCCGTTGGCCATTGTGTAGATTAGTGGCAGAGTCGATTTTCCTTCCGCGAGATCATCGCCAACGTTTTTGCCCAGCTCTTGGGCATCGCCCATATAATCTAAGGCGTCATCTATTAGTTGAAATGCTAGACCAAGTTGCAGGCCGTATTCGGCTAAAGCGCTGATTTTATTTTCGTCTGCTCCGGACAGCATTGCGCCGCTCATGGCGGCAGCCTCAAACAATATTGCGGTCTTATTCTGAATAACTTGCAAATAAAGCTCTTCAGTAGAGTTTGGATTACTTTTGCTGATGAGTTGAAGAACTTCCCCTTCGGCGATTTTATTTGTGGTGTTTGCCATAATCTCCATGATTCGCATATCACCAATATTTACCAAAACCTGAAAAGCTCTAGAGTAAATAAAGTCGCCAACGAGTACACTCGAAGGATTGTTCCACTGCGCATTTACGGTAGGCCGACCACGCCGCAGCGTGGACATGTCCACGACATCATCGTGGAGCAATGTGGCGGTGTGGATAAACTCAATCACTGCCGCCATGTTTATGTGTTGATCAGATTTGACCCCGCACGCTTTGGCGCTCAGCAGGACGAGCATTGGTCGCAAGCGTTTGCCTCCGGCATCGACAATGTAGTGACCAATACTTTCGACCAACGCAACTTCGGAGTAAAGTTGGTCCACAATGAATTGATTTACCTTGTCGAGGTCAGCTTGGATAAGGGAGCGGATTTGCTGATACATTTTTGACGCTGCTTACTGGTTAGTTGATGTTCGCGCGATAAAGCCCGGCTTAGAATTCGCCTTTTAATTCGAACGTGCATGCTAGGGAGCCGATCCGACCCTGTCAAGCTAGCTAGGGTTAAGGACTATTGACGACTTGAAGTCGTTCCTAGCATTCTGGGCCACTCTTGATAATAATCGCGTTGTTAACCCCATTTTACTTGATAAGCGCACATCTATCCCGTAAAATGCCCGCCCCTATAGAGATGGGTAGGTTTCAGTTCGCTCCCCAGTTTAAAAGCGGGTTTTGGAGATATTTATGTACGCGGTTATAAAGAGTGGTGGCAAACAGCACCGAGTTGTAGAGGGCGAAGTCCTCAAGCTGGAGAAACTGGAATTTGCTACGGGCGAGAAAGTTGAGTTCGACCAAATTCTTATGGTAGGTGAGGGTGAGTCTGTAAAGATTGGTACTCCTTATTTAGAGGGTGGCCAAGTTACTGCAGAGGTAATTCGGCAGGGGCGTTCACCTAAAGTTAAAATTATCAAATTCAGCCGCCGCAAGCACTATCGCAAGCAGCAGGGCCACCGTCAGTGGTTTACTGAAGTGAAGATAACTGGCATCAAGGCCTAGATTTAGCAGGAGTTAGTTATGGCACATAAGAAAGCAGGTGGTAGTACTAATAACGGTCGCGATTCCGTATCAAAACGCCTAGGCGTGAAGATGTTCGGCGGCCAAGTAGTAAAAGCTGGAAATATTATTGTTCGCCAGCGTGGCACACGGTTCCATCCGGGAGAAAATGTTGGTTGTGGTAAAGACCACACGCTCTTCGCCAAAGAACCCGGTGTTGTTAAGTTTGAAGTTAAAGGCCCGAACAGCCGCAAATTTGTGCGGATCGTGACTGCTTAGTTACAGGTTACTGTGCGAAAAGCCTCGTCATTAGACGGGGCTTTTTTGTTTCTGGCATCGAATATTTTAGGTTTGGGGTGTCGGGAGCTATAGTTGGGCTTTCGCTGGGCTTTCGCTGGGCTATAGCTAGAAGGGTCATAGAGTTCGGATTCAATACGCCGGCGCCTCTAAGTAATAAAATAACTTGTCTCAGATGTAGGCAATTAACCACAAGAAAACAACCATGAAATTTGTCGACGAAACAGAAATAGTAGTAGAGGCGGGCAAAGGCGGTAACGGCGCTTTAAGCTTTCGCCGCGAAAAATATATTGAGCGTGGTGGCCCCGACGGTGGCGACGGCGGCAATGGCGGCAGCGTCTATATGCAAGCTGATGAATCGCTTAACACCTTAGTAGATTTTCGTTTTCAACCGCGATACCGAGCGGAATCGGGGAAGTCGGGCCAGAGCAAAAATTGTACCGGTCGCGGAGGTGAAGACCTTCTTGTGAAGGTGCCCATCGGTACCAGCGTAATTGATGTAAACACCGAAGAGCTGATTGTTGACCTTGATGACCCTACCGAGACGGTGATGGTTGCCAGAGGCGGTATCCGTGGGTTGGGCAATATTCGATTTAAAACGAGTACTAATCGTGCACCACGTAAAACCACTAACGGTACTCCTGGGGAGGAGCGGTTACTCCAGTTGCAACTGCGGTTAGTAGCTGATGTCGGTCTTTTGGGGTTGCCTAATGCGGGTAAGTCTACCCTTATCAGGGCAGTGTCAGCAGCTAGACCTAAAGTCGCAGATTATCCTTTTACAACCCTGGTGCCAAATTTAGGGGTAATCTCCCTAGGCTTGGAGCGCAGCTTTGTGATGGCTGATGTTCCAGGTTTGATTGAAGGTGCAGCCGAAGGGGCTGGCCTAGGCTTTCGTTTCTTAAAGCACTTATCAAGAACGCGCTTGCTGATCCATCTAATTGATGTTTTGCCGATTGATGAAAGTGATCCGGTGGATAATGCGCAAAAAATTATCGCTGAGCTTGGCAAATTTAGTGCCACGCTCGGAGAAAAAGAGCGCTGGCTGGTCCTAAATAAGACCGATTTAATCAATCCTGATGACCTGAAAGAGTTGAAGGCTAAAATCAAATCAGCATTGAACTGGGAAGGTGAAATATTCGAGATTGCGGCGATCAATAAAGAAGGCTGCCGTGAGCTTTGTGAAAAGCTGATGGATACCATAGAGATTCACCGCCAGAAACTGCAAGAAGATGAGGACTATGTCGAACATCAGAAAGGGCTTGAGCGGAAGATGGCATTTGAGATTCGTGCCAGTATTGAGGCTAGCCGGGGTCGACGCAAGGTAGATGATGTAAACGATGAGCTTCCTGAAGAAGAGTTATTCGACGACGATTGGGATGACTAAGGAATACAATGCGTACGGATTTAAAAAAGGCGCGCCGCTGGGTTGTTAAGGTCGGCAGTTCTTTGGTCACTAACAACGGCTTAGGCTTGGATCGGGCAGCCATAGCGGGCTGGGCTGATCAATTGGTGGCTCTGCAGAAGGCGGGGAACCAAGTGGTGCTGGTGAGCTCTGGCGCCGTAGCAGAAGGAGTCGCTAGATTGGGCTTGAAAACTCGCCCGACTCAAATTCATTTGCAGCAGGCGGCCGCTGCGGTAGGTCAAATGGGTTTGGTTCAAGCCTATGAAGATTGTTTTCAGCGGCAATCAGTTCATGCAGCGCAAATCCTGCTGAGTCATGAAGACTTATCGGACCGGACTCGCTATCTGAACGCGCGCAGTACATTGAGCACCTTGTTAGAAATGGATGTTGTGCCCGTGGTGAACGAAAACGATACGGTGGCTACGGCTGAACTTTGCTTTGGCGATAACGACACATTAGCAGCGCTTGTGGCTAACCTTATTAATGCCGATGCGATGGTAATTTTAACGGATCAGGAAGGACTGTTCGATTCAGATCCGAGATCGAATCCTAACGCCACGTTAATTGCGAGCGGGTCGGCGAATGATATGACTCTGCAAGCCATGGCGGGAAGTGGATCGAGTATCGGTCGTGGTGGCATGCTCACTAAGGTAACCGCCGCTCGGCTTGCGGCAAGGTCTGGAACCGACACAGTGATAGCCAGCGGCAGGCACGAAGGTGTCATCACTCGGTTGGCCGATGGTGAGCCCATAGGCACTTGGCTTAAAGCTGACTCTGAACCGGTTACTGCCCGTAAGCAATGGTTGGCCGGTCAGCTCATGGTTAAAGGAACTCTCAAGCTCGATTCTGGGGCTGTTAGCGTATTGCAAAATTCCGGTAAAAGCCTGCTAGCTGTCGGTATTACCTCTGTGGCAGGTGAGTTCGCCCGCGGTGAGGTGGTGGCTTGTGTGGATCAAAACAATAACGAGATTGCGCGAGGACTTACCAACTACAATGCATCTGAGGTTAAATTACTGTTAGGTCAGAGTAGCGATAAAATAGAAGCCATCTTGGGTTACGGCGGCGAAGAAGAAATTGTTCACCGAGATAATCTTGTTATTGGTCGCTAAATCTGAATAAGCAATAAACATAGAATAAAAAAAACCGGCACTCGCCGGTTTTTTTATCGCTATAATTTAAAGCTAAACATGTCTTTAATTTAAGCTTGTAGTGCTTTTACCGCAGAATTGAGACGGCTTTTATGTCTAGCAGCTTTATTCTTATGAATAATGCCTTTATCGGCTAGGCTGTCGATGACAGGTACTGCAGTTTTATAAGCGCTTGTAGCGTCATCGTAATTGCCGCCAGCAATAGCTGCGTCAACTTTCTTAATATAGGTACGAACCATTGACCGAAACGAGGCATTGTGACGACGGCTTACTTCGGCCTGGCGTGCGCGCTTTCGGGCTTGTGCGGTATTAGCCAATTTGGGCTCCTTTAAACTTAAATTCAGTGACTCAATGAGCCATTGCTGTAATATTTTGACGGCGACCGACTAACTGATCGAACGCAGGCCATAAAAGACGCGACACTATGCCGTTTTCAATTTGCTATGTCAAGAGCCCTTGTTTCCGATGAAATTCGGCTTGTTAAGCTAAGTCTTCGCGATCAATAAATTTAACAGATTTTGGGTTGTTCTAATAATCTTTACGGGGGTGTAGGCTGCGAGTCTTAGGTCACGGATTATAGACCTAGAGGCGAATGCACGATAGCCTTAGTCCTGTCTCTGAGTATAGAGTTCTGAGTTTAGAAGAGTCATGTCAGAAAAACCATCACTAGAACCTATAGAAACCACTAGTCCTAGCACTGTTAAGGAGACCAGTTTGCTTCGCGCAAGCGGGGTCACCGGTTCAATGACTATGGTTTCTCGGATACTCGGGCTCGCCCGAGATGTGGTTATTGCAAGAGTATTCGGTGTCAGCGATGGCACTGATGCGTTTCTTGTAGCCAATAAAATTCCAAACTTTATGCGTCGACTATTCGCAGAGGGCGCTTTTAATCAGGCTTTCGTGCCGGTGCTTTCTGAGTACAGAAGTACCAAAGCGCTTTTCGAAGTTCAAGAATTGCTTAGGGCTGTCACTGCAAGCTTAGGTGGCTTTCTAATATTGCTAACTATCGTTGTGGTGATCGCAGCGCCACTCATTGCGGTCCCTATAGCCTATGGTTTTAGTGACGAACCGGCAAAGTTTGCGCTGTTAGTCGAAATGCTTCGAATCACCTTTCCCTACTTGCTGCTCATTTCTATGACTGCACTTTGCAGCGCCACTTTGAACAGTTATGGGAAATTCGCTATTCCCGCACTAACACCGGCCCTGCTTAATATCTCGTTAATCACTTGCTCTTTTTTATTAGCCCCTCACATGAGAACCCCTGAACTTGCTTTAGCGTGGGGTGTACTTATTGCCGGTTTTGCTCAGCTCTTTTTTCAGCTACCTTTTTTGGCGCGGCTGCAGTTGCTGCCTATCCCAAAACGGATTCAAAATCACGAAGGAGTTGAGCGAATTAAGCGTCTCATGTTGCCGGCACTGTTTGGTGTTTCTATTAGTCAGATTAATCTGATGCTAGATACTTTCATCGCGACACTGCTTGTCTCTGGCAGTGTAAGTTGGCTGTATTATTCAGACCGCTTGATGGAACTACCGCTTGGGACATTTGGTGTGGCAATTGCGGTGGTTGTTTTGCCAAGTTTGTCTAGAAGGCATGCGCAGGCCTCAGGTGCAGAATTTTCCGCTACCTTGGACTGGGCGCTGCGGATTGTTTGCCTGATAGCCGTACCTGCTTCGTTAGCTTTATTGTTAATTGCAGAGCCGCTGATGGTTACTTTGTTTGAAAATGAGAATTTCCTGGTTAATGATGTTGTAAGTTCCGCGGCAAGCCTGCGTGCATACTCAATAGGGCTGTTAGCTTTTATGGCGATCAAAATATTTGCGCCAGGATTTTACGCGCGTCAAAATACGTCGACTCCTGTTCGGATAGGGGTGATCGCGATGGTCGCAAATATGATAATGAATTTGCTGTTCTATATGGCAGGATTTGCGCATGTTGGTTTAGCCTTGGCTACCAGTTTAGCGGCGTTTCTCAACGCTGGTTTGTTGCTACGAGGTCTAAGGGCCGACGGCGTCTTCACGTTTCAAGCTGGTTGGCTTGTGTTTTCCATGAGGTTGATCCTAGCTAATGCTTTAATGGCCGCTTACCTAGTAATGGTGAGCAGTGAGTGGCAGGCTTGGCTTGACTGGTCGACAGTGGAGCGTATTAGTCAATTAACGGTATTGGTGCTGGGCGGCATCGTGACTTACATCGTTGTGTTGATTGTGGCGGGTATGCGCTGGCGAGATATTTATCGTTAGTAAATTGGTGGCGTCTCTTTTAAAGAGCAGGATTAAGAGTTAGGCAATGAAGCGAGTTTATACAGCGGACAGTGTCGCAATGGCATGGCATGTTAAGAACGTTTTAGAATCCAATGATATTGATGCTACTGTCAGAAATGAAGGTCTAATGACTCTCGCCGGGGAAGTGCCGTTTGTTGAATGTCTACCTGAAGTTTGGGTGTTGAATGACCTTAACTATCTCTTAGCGGAAAAACTAATCAAAGAAATTGAGGATACTCCTGCTTTTGAGGGAGCGGATTGGCATTGCCGTAATTGCCAAGAGAGCAATCTTGCCAACTATGCAATTTGTTGGAACTGTCAGTCAAGTATAGATGAAGATGAAGATGAAGATGAAGATGAAGATGAAGGTGAGAGAGATAAAGGCGGAGACGGGGGGCGCAAATAAAAATTTCAGTTTACGTTTTTTTATGTGCTTCGCTTCTCAGCCCTCTAGCAACAGCAGAATCACAGGAGTGTGTGGTATTGCTTCATGGGCTCGCTAGAGTCTCTAACTCGATGGGAGAGTTGGAATCTAAACTCGGTAGGGCAGGATACAGCGCCGTAAGCATCAACTATCCTTCCCGTAAGCATGAGATTGATGTCTTGGCCTCCGATGCCGTTGGTCGAGGAATCGTGGAATGCGGGAGCGTAGACGCTATACATTTCGTCACCCATTCGCTAGGAGGAATATTAGTTCGCTATTACCTCGAGCAGAACAATATTGAAAATTTGGGCAGGGTGGTTATGCTAGGCCCACCAAATCAAGGTAGCGAGATTGTTAATCGGCTGCTTGCGGTCCCTGGGTTCAAATTATTCGGCGGTCCGACAGGTATCGCGTTAGGAAGTGGCGAAGGCCATATCCCTGATTCCTTGGGTCCGGTAGAATTCGACCTTGGCGTTATCGCAGGTAACATGAGTATTAATCCTTTGAGCCTGCTTTTTATTGATGGTGAAAACGATAGTATTGTGTCGGTTGAAAGCACCAAGGTAATTGGCATGAGTGCGCATTTGGTTCTGCCTGTGACGCATACATTTATGATGAGAAACAATGTAGTGATTGATAACGTTATTCACTATTTAAAGACTGGTTCATTTATTCTTTAAGGCTAATTTTGGTTCAAGATTCAAAATCAGATCGAGTTATTTCTGACAACCAGCGCGCTTTTGCTGAAAGCTTGGGCATCGTTGTGTCTGACCTTCCCAACATTGAAGAGTTGGTGGAAAAAATAGAAACGAGTTTGGGCCAGAACACTATGCTAGAGCAGTCTCGTTGGTTTGTGATGAGCGTGTTATGCCATTCTAACCGCTGTGCTTGGCTTACTATTGATGAAAGCGAAATTGATAAAGAAAAGCAGTATGAAATAGCTGGTAGCTACATTGCCACGGATGATTTTAAACAGTCGCTTCGCACAGTATTAAAGGAAGATCGCTGCAAGTTCACCTTGCTGAGGTTTGCCAAGTCTAGAAACATTGAGAAGCGGACGTTGTCTACAACGACGAAAGCATTTAAACACGCCCGGTCGCTGCTGAAAGAACTGGGATTGATTAATGCTGCCAAAGCCTCGGCACGTAAGAATACGAAAGTTGCGAACGTTAACACAGTTGAGATAGCTCAAAAGGCTAATGAAGTTAAGGATTCGCGACAAAGCACGAGCCCAAAAAAGAGGAGCGAGCCAGATAAGTATGCATTAGCTGGCCGACGCCCGGCCCCTGGTGGCGATGTTGAAGATGATTTTTTAAATCCTCAGCAAGACATCGAAGAACTGCTGAATTCTCAGGTACAGATGAGCGATCAAGAATTCGCGGAGCTTGATGCCAAAATTGATATGGAGGCGGGTTCAGTCTTTGAAAATTGGTCTGGCGAGGAAAGCGAGGACCGAACCAGTCTGCTTGTTGGCCTCGCGGCTGGTGGCGTTATGTTTGCGGTTGTTCTTTGGTTGTTTATTTAAACCTGAGATGCCCAATTTTGGTAATGTTACTTTCGCTCTTTGACTGGTCTTTTGAGTGATTGACCGCTGGTGGCGCTGCAACCCTGGTTTTACGTCTACTTCTACGAGTTTCCACGGCTAATTAAGCTCTGGAAATGAATTTGCCAGTGACGGTGTTTACTTTTACTAGTTCTCCAACTACCAAATATTCAGGAACCTGAATCTCCAAGCCTGTGGACAAGCGGGCGGTTTTGCTGCGGTTTGTCGCTGATGAGCCGCTGACAGCCGGAGGGGTGTCTTCAACAATGAGATTGACCGACTGTGGTAGTTCCACGGCTACAAGGCTGCCTTCTAGCACCAGAGCGACGATATCCTCTTGCTGTTCCACCAAGTAGGGCAGCTGAGCTTCGATCTGCTCAGAGTTGATGCCATATTGACTAAAGTCCTCCATATTCATGAAGTAATAGGTGTCATCGTCAAGATAGGAATATTGCACCTGAACGCGAATGCAGTCAGATTCTTTTAGCTGGTCGTCGCCCTTAAAAGAGCTGTCCAGTTTCTGGTGAGTTTTCAGGTTGTTAAATCGTACCTTGTACAGTGTAACTGCACCACGGGAAGAGGGGCTTTTTGCTTCGACCTGTTTGACGCTATGCGGATCGCCGTCGATATCTACAACCATCCCTCTTTTTAATTCACTGGCTTTAGGCACCCAATTCTCCCCGATTTTACGGTACTTTAATATTATAATGGCGAGAAGGTACCTAATACGCCGCGAGTAGTCTAGCCAAGATGTGCTCTAGATGCTCACAAAGACTTTGAGTTGCAGCGTTATTTCCCCGATAATCCGGTTCCGGTAAAAATTGGCGAGCAACCATGGTTGAACGAATCAAAGAAATCGATAATCTACATATCATTGGATATGAAGAATTGCCATCACCTGGCGAGTTGAAAGACCTGCTAGAGATCAAGGGTTCCGCATTAGAAACTGTCATGGCGGGCCACCGTAATGTTAAAGAGGTGTTGGATCGCCAAGACACGCGCCTAATAGCAGTTGTGGGACCGTGCTCGATTCATAGCCCTGACGAAGCGATAGAATACGCTCGGCTGCTTAAGCCGCTGGCCGATGAGTTAGCGAATGAATTGCTCATTATAATGCGGGTTTACTTTGAGAAGCCCAGAACCACAGTCGGCTGGGAAGGGCTAATTTATGATCCTCATCTCGATGGCAGCCGTCGAATTGATCACGGTCTGCGTATTGGCCGGCAGTTGATGTTGGACATTTCCGAGGTAGGATTGCCAATTGGGATCGAGGCGCTGGATCTGATTTCGCCTCAATATTTACAAGATTTGGTAAGCTGGACTGCTATCGGAGCTCGAACTACTGAGTCACCTACTCATCGAAAGTTGGCCAGCGGGATTTCATCTGCAGTTGGTTTTAAAAATAATATTGATGGCAGCATCAAGGTGGCGGTGAATGCAATCCGTTCAGCTTCTGCCACTAATAGCTTTATCAGTATTACGGAAGAAGGAAAAGTTGCAGCATTTCGAACTGATGGAAATCCTCACGGACATGTCATTCTTAGAGGGGGTAAGACGCCCAACTATGACGCTGCAAGTGTTGGCCAATGTGCAAAAGAATTAGCCAGCGCAGGTCTTGCTGCGAACCTGATGATTGATTGCAGTCATGGTAACTCTAATAAAAATCCTGCGAATCAAAGTATTGTACTCGACAGCGTCGCCGAGCAACTCAAGGCAGGCAATAATTCCATTATTGGTATCATGCTGGAAAGCAATATCAATGAGGGCAATCAGCCAATTCCAGATGACCTCAGCGAGATTCGACATGGTGTGTCGGTGACCGATGCCTGCATTAACTGGGAAACTACCGAGACAATACTGAGAAAGTTTGCCGCCGATATCGCCGCTCCACTTAAAGCTAGATCTGCTTGATATAGATCAAGCGTCCAGGGGCGATGTTTGCTTAACCTAGAGTCCTTAATTTATATTAATTAGAAAGTGGATTGGAGGCAAAAGGTGGCGAGCTTGAATAAGCTTTTGTTGGCACTGGACACAGGGCCACAATCCGAGCTTTTAATAAAGCGAGTTTGTCAGCTGTATAGCCATGCGGTGAAGCAGTTAGAGGTTGTTCACGTAGTGCGGCAGGGTTTGCACGATGCTCAGCTTTTGCAAATGGATTCTTGTTCATCCGTACATCCGCCAAGAATAGACGATTACTTAGCGATAAAAATTAGGGAAATGCTAAGGCGTAATGGTCTTAATGTTAGCAGCGATAAGATTCACTTGGTACGTGGTGAGCCAGCTTATGAAATTAAAAAATTGGCAAAAATGCTGGCCGTTGACTTGGTGATTATTGGCAGTCACTGTCCTGAAAATAATTGGGTGAGTTTACCTGGCGCTACCACTAACTGCGTTATTCAAGGGGTTTCATCCGACGTTATGGCTGTTAAAATTTAATGTGTGTTTGTAGATAAGCGGGTTAGGCAGATGTTGTTCTGTTGCCTAAGACTGCACTAGCTTTGAGATAAGCTCCCAAAGCTAGTGCAGGTAAGCGCGTGTTTAAATCGCCGTGTGTTAGAGAACGGCAGCCAAACTTTTACTCAAATACTCTACGTTTTTATCATTAATTCCAGCGACATTAATTCGGCTGGAGTTCACCAAATAGATGCTGTAGTCATTTACCAGAGTTTGAACCTGATCATGGTTTACACCTAAAAATGAAAACATGCCTTTCTCTCTTTCGATAAAACTAAAATCCTTATCGATCCCTACCTGCTGAATCTGTTTGACGAATTTAGCTCTCAAAAGATTAATACGTCCGCGCATCGCGGCAAGCTCAGCATCCCATTCAGTCCTGAGATCGTTGTCGGTTAAAATTAACGCAACTACCGCAGCGCCATGATCAGGTGGCATTGAATACATCGCGCGCGCTGCGGCGGCGATTTGTGTTGTTGCGGCTGTTGCCGATTGTTCATTTTCGCAAATTAGTGTGAGCGCGCCTGTTCTTTCCCGGTATAGCCCGAAATTTTTAGAACACGAACTCACCACGATAAGTTCGGGCAATGACTCTGCCATTAGGCGCACACCATAGACATCTTCTTCGAGGCCATCGCCCAGGCCCTGATACGCTAAATCTATAAACACGGTAAAGCCTTGCTTTAGCGCCACGTCGCGTACTGCCTGCCACTGAGCATGGCTCAGATCGGCGCCACAGGGGTTGTGACAGCAGCCGTGCAACAAGACGAGATCTCCTTTCCCTATTTTCTTAAGGGCCTCTAGCATCTCTTCGAAACGCACTGAGTGAGTTGTGCGGTCGTAATAAGGGTAAGATTCTATTTTTAATCCAGCTGAGCCCAGTAGAGGGATATGGTTAGCCCACGTTGGGTCACTTACCCAGACAGTGGCATCTGGATTTGCGCTTTTAATAAACTCCGCTGCCAAACGCAGGCCCCCGCAGCCGCCAGGAGCTTGAATTGTTACTCGACGTTTGCCTAATCTGCCGTTGAGAGGCTCGCCAAGAAGGAGCTCTGCTATTGCTGAGTTGTAGTCAGCGGCCCCAGTTGGGCCGATGTAAGTTTTGGTGATTTGATTTTTAAGCAGGAAGTCTTCGGCTTTTTTGACCGCCGTCATCACCGTAGTGTTACCTTTTTCATCTTTATAAACACCTATACCAAGATCGACCTTGAGCGGGTTCGGGTCAGCTCTATAGTTGGCCATTAATCCAAGAATGGGATCTGCGGGGAGGGAATTTAGTGATTGAAACATGATGTTTACTCTATCCTCGTTGTAGGGCTTTATGGGGTTATTTAGCAATGCTGACTACGTCATAGTTCTGATTACTGTTCTAATTACTGCTGCAATTATTTCGCCAATAACTAACCTGAGACCATAATTGGCCTTGGCTTAAGTCTTTAAAACACGACTTATCTTCAAGGTGCACATAACGGATAAATCCAAATTTTGAGTGCCCAAAATTTCAAGAAAATTTGAGCCAGCGCAAATAACGCCGATTGCGGCTAGGCATTCTAAACGAGCTGCCAAACTAGCTCAATAGAAGGGCTACCATTTGCCGGTGTTTTCCATGCTCAGCCAAGGTTCTTCTGGTGCTAAGGAGTCGCCTTGCTGTAATAGTTCTACGGAGATATTGTCAGGGGACCTAATGAAGGCCATATGGCCATCGCGAGGTGGCCGGTTGATGGTGATTCCGGCATCCATTAACTGTCGGCATAGAGTATAAATATTTTCCACAGAATAAGCTAAGTGGCCGAAATTTCGACCTTCATCATAATCTTCCCTATCCCAATTATAGGTTAGTTCTACTTGTGACTCAGAGTTTTCATCAGCGCCGAGAAAAACCAAGGTGAAACGGCCTTTCTCATAGTCCGTTCTACGTAGCTCGATCAGGCCAAGTTTGTTGCAGTAAAAATCCAGTGACTTATCCAAATCATTAACGCGAACCATGGTGTGAAGATACTTCATAAAAAAGCCTTGTTGAATTTAAATTGAGGGCAATTGTATTTGTTAATTAATAGCCAGATGACTAGTATAAAACCACCGAGCGAATGCTTTTTCCAGCATGCATAAGATCGAACGCTTTATTGATGTCACCTAGGGGCATGGTGTGAGTAATAAGAGGATCGATTTGGATTTTTCCGTCCATGTACCAATCAACTATTTTTGGAACATCGGTGCGGCCACGAGCGCCGCCAAATGCACTCCCTTTCCAGGATCGACCGGTGACAAGTTGAAAAGGACGGGTTGATATTTCTTTGCCAGCTCCGGCCACACCGATAATGAAAGATTCTCCCCAGCCTTTATGACTGCATTCTAGGGCTTGACGCATAGTGTCTACGTTACCTATGCATTCAAAAGAATAGTCGACACCACCGCCGGTCATATCAACTATTGACTCAGTAACGCTGTCGACTTCTTTGGGGTTTACAAAATCGGTCATACCGAACTCACGGCCTAGTGCTTCGCGGTCAGGATTTATGTCTACGCCTATGATTCTGGTTGCTCCAACCATTTTGGCACCTTGAATAACATTTAAACCAATGCCCCCAAGACCAAAAACAGCTACCGTACTGCCCGGTTCTACTTTGGCGTCAAAGGCCACAGCACCAACTCCGGTGGTGACCCCACAGCCGATGTAGCAGACTTTGTCGAAAGGTGCATCCGGGCGAATCTTCGCCACCGCTATCTCTGGCAACACTGTAAAATTTGAAAAAGTAGAGCAGCCCATATAATGAAGTATCGGTTTGCCATCCAATGAGAAGCGGCTTGTGCCATCAGGCATGAGTCCTTGGCCTTGGGTTGCACGGACAGATTGGCAGAGATTGGTCTTGGGGTTTAAGCAAAAATTGCACTGCCGACATTCCGGAGTGTATAGCGGGATAACATGGTCTCCTACCTGTACAGATTTAACATCAGGTCCTATTTCGACAACGACGCCAGCACCTTCGTGCCCGAGTATCGCAGGGAACGCACCTTCAGGGTCGTCGCCAGATAAAGTGAATGCGTCGGTGTGACAAATACCAGTCGCTTTTAACTCAATAAGTACCTCGCCAGATTTTGGTCCGTCAAGATCTACTTCGACAATTTCCAATGGTTTGCCTGCGGAAAAGGCGACGGCAGCTTTGGTTTTCATGAGTGCTCCTAGTTAATGCTGAATATCGATGTTGATAGAAAAGTAATGAGGCCCATTGTAGAAGACAGCTGCATAAGACGGCAACTAACGCCGGTTAAACTTTGTTTAGTTCTGGGGCAATAGATATCTAACAATTGATAGCAAACACACAATTGCAGTAATCAGGCAGACTAAGCGGCAAGCTAGATTCAGCCGCTGCAGGTTCCATGGCGAGAGTGAAGCGGTTATGATCCTGTCACAAATCAATCTGAGGACGAGTGTTTTGCTGCCCCCTGAAATTATTGCCGCGATGCTGATCATCTTTATAGGATCTTATGTACAAAGTTCTATCGGTTTTGGTTTAGCCATAATTTCAGCGCCAGTCCTCTTTTTTATTGATCCATTATATGTGCCCGCGCCGATAACCATTTCAGCACTAACCCTCTCTATCGCGAACGCGGTTAAGCATCGTCATGCGGTTTCATTTTCTGAGCTCAAATTTGCGATTATCGGAAGGGTGCCTGGCACCGTTGCAGGGGGATTGCTGTTGATTTGGATCGACGTTCAGGGGCTTGCTCTTTTTCTTGGAATTTCAGTAATTGCCGCGGTATTGCTTAGCCTAAGTAGACTTCGTTTTAGAGCAACAAGGGTTTCAATGTTCTCGGCCGGTCTTTTATCTGGCTTTATGGGAACTAGTTCAGGTATTGGAGGCCCGCCAATGGCATTGGTGATGCAGCATGAAGGCAGTGACTTTATACGGGCAAATTTGGCGGCTTTTTTTATAGTTAGCTCTATTATGTCGCTGACGATGCTGACGGCTATAGACAGGTTTGGGCGAGAGGAAATATTGATTTCCTTGCCATTAATGCCCGCAGCACTTGCCGGCTATTGGCTTGCCATGCGGACCTTACATTTGGTCTCTCACGAAAAATTGCGCTTGTTCTCCCTAGTGCTTTGCCTTGTTGCTGGGTCGGCGGCAATCCTCTCCTACTGGCTATAGTCTTTGGTGGCGGGCTGCGCCTGTAGCTAAAGAGCTTGCTGGAATTGTTTTTGGCATTAACCAGATGCCTGGCGCTGATGCCAAGGTTGCCCTGCAAGCGATGCTATAGCAGATCTGGTAGCTGGTTAAGATTGATGGTTGAAATTGTAGAACCCCCCTCCCGCTTATAGACGCTTTTTTATGTCGGTCACAAACAGTTAACAAAAAGACGCTGACGTAATACACTTCAAGGCCCACTAAAAGGATAATAAGGTAATTTGTGCATGGCTGCTTGGCCCCACGAAATTAGTATAGAGGCATTTAAGGCGTCGTATGATTTGCAAGGTGAATCATTCTGGCTCAGTGTTTTCAATGCCCATAAAGACAAGATGCAGATCAAAAATCCTAATGTTGCGGTTGTGAATCTCCAGAAAATCTTCTCAGCCACCTTTAAATTGGCTAATGCTAAAGGTTTTCAAGCGATGAGCCTGAGGGATCTAAGCCGCGAGACTGAAATTAGTATGGGCGGGCTGTATGCCTATATTGGCAGTAAAAACGATCTGGCATCAGTGATAGAGGGGGTTTTACGCACTACTATCGACCAGGTTATCGGCAGTTTGCGCCAGCAAAACCTTGAGCCAGTTGAGCGTTTAAGAGCCATTGTTTACGGCGAAATATATGCGATGGAAATCCTAAAACCATGGTATTACTTTTGTTTTATGGAGCTTAAAGGGCTGCCGCGAGCCCAGCAAGAGCAGGCTATGAATCTGGAGCTGCGGTTTGAGCAAAATGTCATCGACGTTATCGAAGAAGGTATCCGCTCCGGTCAATTCGCTTGCAGCAGTCCTCGAATGCTTTCGGCTTTAGCGACGGCTCAGCTTCAGCAGTGGCATCTTAAGCAGTGGAAGTTCAAGCAGGCAAATATCGATACGCAGCAATACGCGCGGTTTGTGTTTGAAAGTTTATTGCTGAGCTTGCATTATCAGCCCTTACAAGGCCGTGCTTCAAGCATGGGTGGTCATCAATTAGCCGGAGTGGACTAGACGTGGATCAACAACCACAAAAATGGCTAGCTATTTTTAATGATTAATCCAGTTTTTTCAGTGTAAAACCGGCGAATTTCTGCCATGTCTTTGTCTAAATCCCCAGTGGGAGTAAAAAAGTCTGCAAAGCCGGCAACTTTGTTTTCTGAATCTACGTAGCCCAGCAAAATCGGCACTTTGGCATTTTTAGCAATGTGATAGAATCCAGTTTTCCAGCGATCAACTTTTGCCCGCGTTCCTTCAGGCGGAATTAAAACAATAAGTTCATCATTTTCACGGTATTGCCCAACGGTCGCATTGACCACGTTGTGTGAGGCTTCTCGGTCAATAGGAATCCCGCCTAGCCATTTCATAAGCCAGCCAAATGGGAATGGGAATAAGGTGTGCTTGCCCATCCAATAAATTCGTAGCCGCAGCTTAAGGACTATCATTAGCATTAAAGGGAAGTCCCAATTGCTGGTATGGGGAGCGGCAATTAAAACACAGCGCTGATGGATTAGAGGTTCGCCTTTTGCGGACCAGCCAATTAGTTTTAATCCGGCTAATGAAAAAGCCCTCAGAATTGGAGTCACAATGGGCGTTGAGAAGACTGTTTTTCGCATAATAATCCTAACGTTAGACGCGAAGTATAACAGTGCCAATCCTCAACGCACATAGATTTAATCGTAGTGAAAAGTGACCGTAAAGTACTCTTTTCGCTTCGCCGCCACGCTGATGTAATCGATGTAGTTCTGAGTATTAATAAATCGTGGCCGTTCATACTGACTCAGTGAGTAAGCCAAAGGGCTTAACAAATATCTGCCAGGATAGGCCACAACATCTTCGATATGCACCTGCTGGCTATCAACGCCGGTAAGCGTGATACCTGTCACTAAGCGATCCGCGTAGGGATTTTCGATTAGTCGTGTACGGCGAGAGCTTCCTCCCCGCAGTGGTGGACTGGTATAGCTAAATGAACGGAATTGCTGTTGGTCAATCCGTCTTTTTTGATTGTCTCGAAAATCACTGTGCCTGCGGTTTCTGTAAGCGTTTTCGATTTTATTAGCATACAGGCCAAATGATGAATTGTTGCGTTTACTGCCCCCTTGCGAGTGGCCATGATATGACTCTGCGCGAGGTCGCCTGAGCCTTGCTCTCTCATCGGCTGCCGCTATCTGAATCAGTTCAGGTTTAGAAAGCCCATTTGGATTTCCAATGCTGAAAACGCTAATGGCATCGGCAGACGCTAGATTGGCTGCCAGTGCAATTGTGATTCCTATTCCTATTCGAATAAAGGTCCCTATTACTAAGGTTTTCTTTAAAAACGCTTTCATACTCAACTCTCCTGACCTGATTTAACCAGAATATTAGAGTCGAGTTTAACGGATTCAACTTAACCCTAAGTGAATAGGGTGAGGCGAGCTTAGGCCGGTCTTTGCCCTAAGCTCGTTAAAGTCGGTTGAGCGGCTCTAAAGCTTTTCAGCATCGGACTGAGGTGCTGCAGGCTTAGTCGCTGAGTCGACGAAATCATAGCTTACGAATTGTCTTTTTCGGCGCGTGCGTAGGGTTTGGGGCAACGGAATCACAAAATTTACTTTGTCTTCGTCTGAGGTAAAATCTGCTCGGTCGTGCTTACAGTTATTGGACAAATGGCTGATCAAGTTTTTTGCAGCTAAGCCTGCAATGCAGGCGCTGCCATTCTCACTCCCAGGACAATGGCAGTATCAACTTTTATAGTTGGCTGCAGTACTTCCAACAAAATAGCGTTATTCAATCTGACAATGTCTATCCACTATTAACATGCCAGCATCGCCAACCCAAAACCGCTAATCCAGCGTCACCAATCCACGAAGTAGTCGGTTAACAAAGGCCAGTTAAGTTTTCGGGGCGGGACAGATCTGCTGCCAAGATAAAGAAAGCCAGTGATATTCTCATTATCGGCCAGTCCCAAGCCTTTTTTAACCGCGTTGCTGTAAGCCATGGAACCGGTTCGCCACATGCCGCCAAGATCTTGAGCGTGTGCTGCAAGCAACATGCTTTGCGTTGCAGCTGCTGCCGACAGATCCATTTCTATAGCGGGTACCTTTGGATGGTCTTGGTGCTTGGCGATAACGACGATAATCAGTGGTGCCCTGTGCGGCTTGAGGCGGATACTCGCCAGTTTAGCCTCGCTTAACGCTGGATCAGCGTCGATTGCTGCGCTAACAAACAGCTCGCCGAGCTTATCCAGAGATGCCCCACGAATGCACAAAAACCGCCATGGCGTAAGCAGGGCGTGGTCTGCGGCACGCATTGCCGCTTTATAGATATTATCCAATTGGGTTGAGGTGGGTGCTGGCTGCGTTAGGCGGGAACAGGAAGTTCTAGTGTGCAGCACTTCTAATGCATTCATGTGATCTAAGTCGCTCCGTTAGTGGTGACACATAAGTATCATATTGGTGTGTTATATCTAGTACGCACAATAAAGGAAAGTAAAGCGGCTGTGAATAAGGCGTAGGTGAAAAAAGTCAGTAACCACAAGGTTTATAGGGTATTCCGAGCTTTCTTCCCGATGATATAAAGCTCAATTTGATGATATACTTTTGCTCTGCGCTGTCGATATGCTTGAGTGATGGCATACAACTCAAAACCAGTGGGCTTGTTACGTAAATTCACTATTGTTTGACTGCTTAGGTTTGGCAAATGCTCAAATTAAGGCGCTCAAGAAAATTAAAGGTTAATTCATGAATTCTAAGGCTGATGTAATAGCCATAAGTACTGAGCGGCCAATCTATCCACAGGCAAAGTCGAAATGGTTTGGTTCTAAAAAAGGCGAAAAGCTAAAAGTTGTTTTTTCTTTTTATAGCCCGGACGGAAATGAAATAGCGATGCCAATCGCGTGTATTTCGGCCTACCTCAAAAGAGATTTTCCGTGGGTAGAAGTGTCTCTGCTGCCTATTTTAATTCTCCGCGATGCTGACCTTTATTCGCCTGAAAATTATGCTAAAAGCATTCAGGAAAGCGGCGCAGATTTGATCGCCTTTTCAGTAATGAGCCCGCATTGGTACCCAATGGAGCCTTACTTTGAAGAAGTTAAGAAGCTTTGTCCAGATTTGCCTGTTTGCATCGGCGGTTACCAAGCGATGCTTTCTCAAGAAGAGACTATAGCGAATCCGAATGTTGATTACATTTGTGTGGGGGATGGTGAGTATGCCACTGGAAACTTAGTCCAGCATTTGCGCGGCACCAAAGATGGCCCGGCCGATGGCATGTGGGAAAAGCTAATTGACGGTGATGTCTATGAGTCTGAGCCTCATCAGATCGGTGATTTGGCCGCATTGCCTTTTCCTGACTATGATGTATTTTCCAAAGAAGACGGTTTTAATGACGTGAACTCCTCTATTTTTGGGCCAAAGGGGAAGCTAGTATTGCCCGTGATGACAGGTCGTGGCTGTCCGTATCGATGTACCTATTGCTGTAATACTCCACTGCTGGAAGGCTGGAAGGTTAAGAAAACCTTCTTACGCAAATATGATCCACAGGATATGGTGGATGAACTCATTCGCTTGCGCGATAAATACAATGTTGGTTATTTTGAATTTTGGGATGAGCTATTCTTATCAAACCTGAAATTTGTACGTGCCTTTTTTGCGCTCTACAAAGAACAATTACATCTGCCTTTCTCAATTAATTCTCGAGTGGAAGTGATGGGCGAAGACTTCTGCAAACTTGCCGCAGAAGCCGGATGTCATACTATTTGGTTCGGGATTGAAAGTGGTGACGAGGAATACCGGTCGAAGTTTCTGGGTCGGAAAATGAAGAACGAGCAGGTAATTGCTGCTGCCGAAAACTGCAAGCGAGCTGGTATTAATCGTCTAACGTTCAATATTGTAGGAGCACCTTTAGAAACTGCAGCTAATATGCGCGAAACTCTGAAGCTCAATAAATTGATATCGCCTGAGCACTTTTTCTTTTTTCCTTACATTCCTTTGCGCGGCACCCCACTTTATGAGATGGCGAAAAAAGAAGGTTTATTAGATGTAGATAAAAAGAATCTTCATTATTTATCAGCGGTTAATGACAAAGAGTTCACTCTTAACATGAAAGAGATGCCTGAACTGCTCAATGCTGAAGAGTACAATGAAATTTGCCAAGAGATGCTTGCATTTCAGATATCAAACAATCGCTTAACTTATAGTGACGATGAGTCTGATTCTAGTGATGCGCCAGCTACTGTTAATGATAAAAGCTTCTCTCTTGTTGCCGACGCGCCCACAGTCCGCCTATAGCAGGTTTGCAGAACGTTGAAGTAAAACGCTGAATCGCAAATTTAAGATAAAGAGCCGAGAGCGTTAGCAAGAATGGTGCGAGAGTAAAAAGCCGAGCCGAGCAATCGATTCGGCTTTTTTTTGCTTTTTGAGGGGGAGGGAAGGTTTGTTGGACCGGAATGTCTCAGTTATGAAGCGCTAGCCAATAATTCGTTTTCTCCATCGAGGGCGCGATGAAAAGTGCGCCAAGAGATCATGGCCATGAGGAAGTTGCCGAGCACTGCGCCAAAGAAGAAACCGGTGAGTCCAAAAGCTTGACTGCCAAAATAAGCTAATGGGACGTAAAAAATGAAAAAGCGCCCCAAACTAAGATATAGCGCAGACAGTGGCTTATGTAGAGCGTTGAGAGAAGAGTTGGTAAGAATGATTACCCCTTGAAATCCATATCCTAAGGGCATGATCCATAAAAATAATTTGATTGTTCCGATTACCTCTGGGTCATCAGAAAAAATTGATGCAATAACACCGGCTCCTAATCCCAATAAGGCATACACAAATAGCTGCCAAACCAAAAGAAAGCGCAGTGACATAGTATAAGCTTCTTCAATTCGGTCGACTCGATTGGCGCCGAAATTTTGGCTTACCAGTGGCGGCAGGGACGATGACATGGCAAGTACAAATAGAGTGGCAATGGGTTCGAGTCTGGCTCCAACGCCGAAGGCGGCTACAACAGTATCGCCATAGCTGGCAGCAATAGCGGTCATAATGCCGGCGGCCACAGGTGTCATCATATTGGCACCAGCGGCCGGGATGCCTATTCTAAGCATGTCTCTACCAGATGACATCATCACTGCGCGGCTAGGCAAGGTTCTGCTGATTAATTCCAGTTTATAAGCAAGTAAATACATTAAATACACGAAGCCGATAGTCCAGGCTGTAACCGTAGCCCAAGCAGCGCCTTGAATGCCTAGCTCAGGAAAAGGGCCGTACCCGAAGATGAGAAGTGGATCTAAAATTGCATTGATTAACCCGGCTGCGGCCATAATAATACTGGGAGTTTTAGTGTCTCCGGTCGCACGCAGGACACTGTTGCCGGTCATGATGCACACCACTAGCACACTGCCAAGAAACCAAATATCCATATATTCGCGAATGGGCAGCATTAATGCCTCGCTGGCGCCCATGAGTCTGAACAGGTCCTCCATGAAGAACCAGCAAATCCCCACCGTTATTACAGCGAGCCCAAAAGAGATATAGTTGATGACGGTCGCTGCTTCTTTCGCTCTTTCAAGTTCTGCACTGCCCAAACATTTACCGACCACCGCTGACGCACCTATACCTAAGCCTATCGCTAAGCTCATAATGGTGAAAGTTACAGGGAAGGTGAAGCTGATGGCAGAGAGAGATTCAGTTCCGAGAAAGCTGATGAAAAGGGTATCCACCAAGCTGAAGGTAAATAGCATCAACATGCCGATGACCATCGGCATAGTCATGCGTACTAATGACTTTTGAATCGATCCTTCTGTTAGGTCGTTGTGCTTACTTACTTTCTTATTAACCGTGGACGACATCTAAATTGAATACCTGCTAGATTTCTATAGCAATGACGGAGCATAAACGAGTGTATTGTGGGCGTGTTTTACATTCTCAACATTACAGCACAGATGGCGCAGGAGATAGTTAAACTGCCCCGGGGCATAATCATCCCGTCGCGGCAATGGGTAATAGTCTTCTAGGTAGTGGAAGCGGTTTGCTCGCCTATCTATTTAAAAATCTTCGGCTCACCGCAGTTATCCTAAGCTCATCTCAAGCTACGCCTATCTAATCAAGTTATTTTAGATTAGCGCGTATTCTAGTTAATTGCTTGAACACGCTAGGGCCACCGTAAACTATCTCCTTGCCATCACTTAGCCTTGGATTGCCGGTTTCGCTGCCAATTAGACCGCCAGCTTCTTGAAGAATTAAAAGCGCTGCTGCCATTGAATGACTGTCTCGTTGATTTGACCAGCCGCCGTCAAGACGTCCGCTAGCTGTATTGATTAAGTCAATTTCCGGTACCCCAGAGATACGCGCGCTACCGCCCTGCGCCGCGACAGCCTTTTGCATGGCTAGCTGAGAGTCGACGAAGTCGGGGCTGCAGCTATAACCAAACAAGGAACTGCCAAAGTGAGGGTCCGAATTGACTCGAATACGCCTAGAGTTGAGCTGCGCGCCTTTACCGCGACTAGCGACGATTTCTTCGCGCAGGCCTGGAGCCACAAATACGGCATGGGTAACGACCCCGTTAATTTCGACGGCAACTGATACTCCGTAGGCGGGATAGCCTACCGCGAGGTTTTGTCCGCCCACGAGCGGATCGATGAGCCAGACCGTAGATTTTTCTTCTCCCTTCTTAATTCCAGAGACTCTTGAGTTAATACTATGGCTAGGGAAGGCTTTCTCTATGTGATAGCGGACGGTTTTGTCTGCATTTTCATCGAGACTGGTAAGGAAACTATCAGGATTGTTGTCAATAATTGTAATGCGATCTAATCGCTCACTGGCGTGGGCCAAGGCTTCTCCGGCATCATTTGCCGCGCGCAGCGCAATATTTGCTAATGCATGCATGGTATTTCCTGATAATTTGTAAAAGAACGGGGCAGCAGTGGCTGCTAAGTGCTAATGATAGCAAAAAAATGAAGCACTCTAAAAGCGGATACTTATGCTGATTCTTTAGTAGGCTCAGATGCTTAATAGCTTTGCCCTTATCCTGCTATAATCTGGCCCTCCTTGATTACAGAAGTAAGAGTTAAATGCAAAATCCCGAGAACATTAAAATAGTCCTAGTTAACACCTCTCACCCTGGCAATATCGGTGCCGCAGCGAGAGCAATGAAAAATATGGGCATGATGCAATTAGTATTAGTCCAGCCAGAGGATTTTCCCAGCGGTGTTGCCAGAGGAAGATCTGCTTCTGCACTAGACGTGATCGAAAATGCGATTGTTGTAGATACGTTGGAGGAGGCTATAGCAGATTGTGGTCTGGTTATTGGTACAAGCGCCAGATCACGAAAAATCCCTTGGCCGATGGTGACCCCAGAATCTTGTGCTCAAAAAATTATACAAGAATCCGTTGGTGGCAAAACGGCATTGGTTTTCGGCCGTGAAGACGCCGGACTTAATAATGACGAGCTCCAGCTGTGCAACTTTCATGTCCAAATCCCGACCAATCCAGACTGTAGCTCTCTCAATTTGGCGGCTGCGGTGATGGTGATTTGCTATGAACTTTTTAAGTATGATGCCTCGCTAGATGGCAGGGCTCCTGTAGCGGAAGATGAGTTTTGGGATCAGGAGAAAGCCACCGGAGAGCAGGTGGAACACTTCTATGAGCATCTCGAGCAGGTCATGATAAAAATCAAGTTCCATGACCCTGAAAACCCTAGGCAACTGATGCAGCGTATGAGAAGGTTGTTTAGTCGAATTAGAATCGACGTTATGGAAATGAATATCTTGCGCGGGATATTATCTAATGTCGAGTACCACATTAAAAACAAATAAATATAGCACTGCGAGTTAGTCAACTCATACTCAAAAATTAGAGCAGTATTAGGTAAGGGCGGAATGCGGCAACGATCTTTTTACTTTAGCGATGGCCAGTATTTACAATTGCAGCAAAGTCTTTGCCATGATTTGACTAAAGCAGGAGCCTTTGTTCAACTTATGGGAAGTGCTAAATCGGGTAAAAGTGCTCTTTGCGAAACATTGACACTTTATTTAAGGCGCAAGGGCCACGACGTTGTCTATATTGATTACCCGATTGAATCGCCTGAGATGCTGCGCAGTGTGCTTGCGCAAAATTTTAGTCTGCCAAATGTTAATAACGTCGCCAGGCAATTGGACGACGCATTCTTAACCAATTTCGAAAAGCCCAAGCTGCTTATTTTCGACGACGCCCATCAGCTTTCAGATATCACCCTGTTGGAAATCCACAGGATGGCTGAAGTTCAAGCAAGCTCTAAACGGGTGTCAAACGTTCTACTGTGTGGCGAGCAAGAGTTGGATACACGGTTATTGAATAAGAAAGAACTTAACTCGTTGCTTCTCAATGTATCGCGTAAATATCTGCTTAAGCCGATGGATAAAGAGACGCTGTCGCAGTTCTTTGTTAGTTATGTAGCGCAAAAAGGTTTGCCAGGCATACAGCTTTCGCAAGAAGCATTAGCTTTACTCTATCGTACTAGTAAAGGCTATCCTGGTCCTGCAACTTTACTAGCTGAGTTAGTCGCTCAGTCTGTCATTGGTAACTCTAGCCAAGGTGTGATTACTAAGGCTGAATTGGCTGCGCAAATAAAAGATTCTGATATTCAGCAGGGATTGCCTTCCGCTGAATTATTTAATGTAAGTCAACTGAGAGTGCTAGGCCCGATCGCTGCTGTTTTTACCATTGCCGCTGTGGGGTTTCTGTTCTCCATAATCAGTAGTGAAGATAGCGATGTTCCTCTCGATCAAGCTTCGCTTGCATCAACGAATAGCGACTCACCATTTTCTACTACGTCCAGCTCTACCCCTACTTCGACTTCTCAGATTGAAACCAACGATGCTACGGATTCAAGAGTTGCCGCATTTTCGATTGAAGAAGCGGCTGGCGAACCTGCGCACGAGATAATTAGACAGGCGAGCAGGGGGACGGCTAGTAATCCAATACTTGAACCAGCTCGAAACGCTCAGCTTGTAAATCGAGGGCCTGCTCTGCCCATCCCTTCCTTATTGCGCCCAGCTTCGGTTTTTTCTTTAGACGATGAAGAATATGAAGAGCCTGTTTCCTATTCTGGTTTAGCTTTGGTGACGGCGGCGGAAATTGAGTTAGCGGTAAACACGGCAGCAGAAACAGCAGACGTTGGTAGTGGGCCAAGCATTGCCATTGACCTAGGTGATTCTAGCGTTGAAAATTCTAATCAGGAGCCGGTGCTGGTTGTCATGCAAAACACTGAGCCTGGTTTAGCTCTTGATGCGGCTGTTTTGGCGGGAGAGGATGTCTCCGCAAACTCACTAATGGCGATTGATGAGGCTGTGACCGAGACAGACGCAGTGGAGCTGTTCGAGGAAAAGTCAGAGGAACAGCTGGAGGCCCAAACACAGGCGCAAGCTGAACAGTTGAGTCACGCCGCGCCCGCTGCCACCGATACCATCCAAGTCAATACGATAGCTGACTCTGCCGTAGTTGCTGTACCTGAAAACATCGACGTTGTTGATCTCGAAAATCAAAGTCTTTCTTCAGTTGTGATTCAGCTCGATCAAGCGATGTCTACCGATACTATGGTTCGAGCTCGTGTGGAGAGCTGGGTTTCTGCGTGGCAGCAGCAAAGCCTAGAGGGGTATTTTGCTAGTTATTCTTCAGAATTTGAACCCCGCTATGATACTAGCGTGGCGCGCTGGCGTGCTAGCCGAACGCGGGTTATCGGAAATGCACAATGGATTCGTTTAACTTTAAACGAATATGAAATTATTGAAGAGTCACCAAATTCCATAGAAGTACATTTCTGGTTGGACTATGAGTCGCCAACCTATAGCGACTCTACCAAAAAGAAACTTGTGCTTGGCAACGGCAGTGGTGGCTGGGAGATCCTCGAAGAAATTAACCTTCAAGTACGCACCTAGGCTTGAAGTGGTTTATCTTCAAGTGTGCTCCTAGGCTTGAAGTGGTTTATCTTCAAGTGTGCTCCTAGGCTTGAAGTGGTTTATCTTCAAGTGTGC
>JBLGBJ010000023.1:0-45920 GCA_047617605.1 Pseudohongiellaceae bacterium
TGGTGATAATGTGAAGATGGAAGTGACTTTGCTTAACCCGATTGCGATGGATGAAGGTTTACGCTTTGCGATACGTGAAGGCGGCCGCACAGTTGGCGCTGGTGTCGTAGCTAAAGTCATCGAATAAGATAAGCTGCAGCCACCTAAAGGCCGGCATATCTAATGATGTGCTGGCCTTGGCCTAGCAAATTTTTGTCTTTAGTCTGGAAAATTCGGCAAGCGAGCGCCGCGGTCGGTATGTAGTTGGTTGATTTTTAACATGTCCCGCTGCGCTGCTTGTGATGCCTATAGGGCCGCTTTGCGCTTGTAAATAGCATAAGTTGCGATCACGTAGTTAAAAAGTCGCTTAGCCGGCAGTTCAGGCGGTGAATGGTAAAAGTGCTTTATAGCAGTAAAGCGGGCGCAGTCAGCGTTGTGTCTAGTGGTCAGATGAATAGGAAGAAAGAGTAAAAGGTATTCATCCTGCATGGGCCAACAAAAAAGAGGCCCAGATGGTGGTTTTTCCTTGACAGGAAAGGGCCAAAACCTTAAGATTCGCTTCCTTTTTTTGGCAAATGAAAGAAGTTTGGCAAAAAGAACAAGATAACTAATTAATTTTCACGTGAAAACTGGAGCTACAAGTAGATGCAAAGTCAGCGAATTAGAATCCGGTTAAAAGCCTTTGATCACAAGCTGATTGATCAATCTACACAAGAAATTGTAGACACAGCGAAGCGCACTGGCGCTCAGGTTAAAGGCCCGATTCCTTTGCCTACAAATAAAGAGAGATTTACTATATTGGTTTCGCCTCACGTCAATAAAGACGCGCGTGACCAGTATGAGATTCGCACCCACAAGCGTTTGCTAGACATCGTTGAGCCGACTGAAAAAACAGTTGATGCCTTGATGAAGTTAGATCTGGCGGCAGGTGTGGAAGTACAAATTAGCCTAGGTTAATGCCAAGGGAATATTTGCTTAAGTTAACTCTTGAGCTAAGTAGTAGATTTAGTTTTAAAAAAAATTACCAGGCAGCGAGCATTTCAGTCCTCTCTGCCCTTTATTAAAAGATTTGGCGCACTGAAATATTCTGTTACTCATTTGCAGTAACGTACATAGTGTAACGCGTCAGCGGCCATAGCGGGTTTTAGCCCCGTGCACGATGAGGTTTATAACAATGTCTATTGGATTAGTCGGTCGAAAAAGCGGCATGACGCGCATTTTCACTGCAGAAGGTAATTCCATACCTGTAACAGTTGTGGAAGTACAACCTAACCGTATCACTCAAATTAAGACTCCTGAAGCGGATGGCTATAGTGCTATCCAAGTAACTTCAGGCAGTCGTCGTGCATCTCGTGTAACTAAAGCCGCCGCCGGCCATTATGCTAAGGCTAGTACTGAAGCTGGCTTAGGTTTGTGGGAATTCCGCACTGAGGGCGTAGATACAGCAGCTCTTAGCATGGGTAGTGAGATCAAAGTGGATTTGTTTGAGGTAGGCCAGAAAGTTGACGTTACCGGTACTTCAAAAGGTAAAGGCTTTCAAGGCGGAGTTAAGCGTCATAATTTCCAAATGCAAGACGCAACTCATGGTAACTCACTCTCTCACCGCGCACCTGGTTCCATTGGTCAGTGTCAAACGCCTGGTAAAGTTTGGAAAGGCAAAAAAATGGCCGGCCAAATGGGTAACAAGCAGCAGACAACACAAAGTCTGGAAGTGGTTCGAGTAGATTCTGAGAACAACTTACTTTTGATCAGAGGTGCCGTTCCTGGCGCGCCAGGTTCAAACGTAATTGTTCGTCCAGCAATCAAGGTTAAGGGGTAAGCAAGCAATGGAATTAGCTCTTACGCTACCCGGAAAAAAATCGGGTGATGAAAAGATTTCACTTTCGGACGATACATTCGGCCGTGAGTATAACGAGCCTTTGGTACACCAGACAGTGGTTACCTACTTAGCTGGTGCCCGTCAGGGTACGGTCAAGCAAAAGACTCGCTCAGAAGTAAGCGGTGGCGGACGTAAGCCATGGCGTCAAAAAGGCACTGGCCGTGCGCGTGCCGGTACTATCCGCGGGCCTATCTGGCGCGGCGGCGGTGTGACATTTGCGGCTCGTCCACAAGATCATACTAAGAAACTTAATAAGAAAATGTATCGCGGAGCGATGCAGTGCATTCTCTCCGAGCTCATTCGTCAAGATCGTTTGATCGTTGTAAACGAATTTTCTCTTGAGTCTCATAAGACAAAAGATTTAATCACCAAGCTTCAGGGTTTTAGCTTAGATAATGTTCTAATTGTCTCCGAGACGGTTGAAGAGAACCTTTACCTCGCGGCAAGAAACCTGCACAAGGTCGATGTGCTAGATGTATCCGGCGTTGATCCTGTTAGTTTGATTGGATTTGAAAATGTTCTGATTACAGTCTCTGCACTTAAGAAAGTCGAGGAAATGTTGTCATGAATATAGAACGCATATATACGGTGCTTCGCGGGGCTCACGTCTCGGAAAAAGCGGCTATTCTCAGTGATGTAAATAATCAATACACGTTTAAAGTATCGATTGATGCTACTAAGCCAGAAATAAAAACGGCTGTAGAGAAGATATTTAATGTCGTGGTTCACGATCTTCAAGTCCTTGTTGTTAAAGGTAAGACTAAGCGCACTCCAAAGGGCAAGATTCGTAAGCGCTCTAATTGGAAAAAAGCATACGTTCGATTGGAAGCAGGTCATGACATTGACTTTGCTGATATCGGTTAACCGGGGCTAAGGGGAAATTCATGCCAGTAGTAAAATGTAAACCTACCTCTCCGGGACGACGCTTTGTTGTTAAGGTAGTTAATCCGGATTTACATAAGGGTGAACCTTATGCGCCTTTGACCGCGCCAAAAACTAGAAGCGGCGGTAGAAATAACAAGGGCAGAATCACCACTCGTCACATTGGTGGTGGTCACAAGCAGAAATACCGCATCATCGATTTCAAGCGAAATAAAGATGGTATAGAAGCGAAAGTTGAGCGTTTGGAATATGATCCAAACCGCTCTGCAAATATCGCTCTGATGCTATACGCAGATGGTGAGCGCAGATATATTATTGCCCCGGCGAAAGTAAACAAGGGTGATATGTTGATGTCGGGTGACGAGGCTCCTATTAAGGTAGGAAATACATTGCCTCTCCGCAATATCCCATTAGGAAGCACGGTTCACTGTGTTGAAATGAAGCCTGGTAAGGGAGCACAGATTGCTCGCAGTGCCGGCACATCACTTCAGCTGGTTGCACGGGAAGGAGCATATGCAACGATACGTCTTCGCTCTGGCGAAATGCGTAAAGTGTTGAGCGATTGCCGCGCGACGCTAGGTGAGGTTTCTAATTCAGAACACGCTCTTCGCTCACTAGGTAAAGCCGGTGCTAAGCGATGGAGAGGTGTTAGACCAACAGTTCGTGGTGTTGCTATGAACCCTGTTGATCACCCACATGGTGGTGGTGAAGGCAGGACTTCTGGTGGTCGTCACCCAGTTTCGCCTTGGGGAACACCGACTAAAGGTTATAAAACACGATCAAACAAGCGCACAGACAATATGATTGTCCGTCGCAGAAACTCAAGCCGCTAAGGCGAGTGATAGAGGAATTACCACGTGCCACGTTCACTTAAAAAAGGCCCTTTCATCGATCTTCATTTAATGAAGAAAGTGCAAGTTGCCGCTGAAAAAAACGATAAGCGTCCTATAAAGACTTGGTCAAGGCGTTCAATGGTTTCTCCGGAAATGATTGGTCTAACCATTGCTGTTCATAACGGAAGACAGCACATTCCTGTGTCGATTAATGAAGACATGGTAGGACATAAACTGGGCGAATTCTCAGCTACGCGGACATATCGCGGACATTCAGCTGACAAGAAAGCGCGCTAGGGGGCGATATGCAAGTTAGAGCACATTTAAAAGGCGCACGCCTTTCTGCACAGAAAGCCCGATTGGTCGCTGACCAAATTCGCGGTAAGGGTGTAGAAGAAGCGTTATTAGTTTTAAATTACAGCCCTAAGAAAGGTGCTGAGATTATCAAAAAGGTTTTAAACTCCGCGATAGCGAACGCTGAGCACAATGAAGGTGCTGACGTGGATGAGCTAAAGGTATCAACCATTTGCGTTGATGAAGGTATGACAATGAAGCGGATTATGCCGCGAGCTAAAGGTCGAGCTGATCGAATCCTTAAGCGTTCATGTCACATTACAATTACTGTTGCGGATAGTTAGGAGAAGTACGGATGGGTCAAAAAGTACATCCAACTGGTATTCGACTTGGCATCGTTAAAAAGCACACGTCTGTGTGGTATGCCGAGGGAAGAGAATACGCAAAGAACTTATTGATTGATTTGCAGGTTCGCGATTTCGTAAAGAAGAAGCTTGCCAGTGCATCAGTGTCAAGAGTTGAGATAGAGCGTCCTGCACAAACTGCCAAAGTGACAGTTTTTACAGCGCGGCCAGGAATTGTTATAGGGAAGAAGGGCGAAGATGTAGAATCGCTGCGTAAAACCCTCACTCAGAAAATGGGTATTCCTGTACAGATCAACATAGAAGAAATTCGTAAGCCAGACCTAGATGCTCAGCTTGTAGCTGACGGCGTAGCATCTCAGCTAGAGCGGCGAGTTATGTTTCGACGTGCTATGAAGCGTGCTGTGCAAAATGCAATGCGCCAAGGTGCTGAAGGAATCAAGATACAAGTAGGCGGACGTTTGGGTGGTGCTGAAATTGCACGATCAGAATGGTACAGGGAAGGTCGAGTGCCTTTGCATACCCTGCGTGCAGACATCGACTACGCAGCATCTGAGGCCAATACAACTTACGGCATCATCGGCGTAAAAGTATGGATTTTTAAGGGCGAAATTTTGGACTTGGACGCGGCTATAGTGCCTGCGCAGCCTGTCAAAACTAAAGCCAGCTAGAGGATACGAGACGTGTTACAACCAAAACGTACAAAATTTCGCAAGATGATGAAGGGCCGCAACCGCGGATTGTCACATCGTGGTAGTAAGGTGGATTTTGGAGAGTTTGGCTTGAAGGCTATCTCCCGCGGTCGACTTACAGCGCGTCAAATTGAAGCTGCACGTCGCGCGATGACCAGAAAAGTTAAGCGTGACGCAAAGATCTGGATTCGTGTGTTTCCTGATAAGCCAATAACGCAAAAGCCTTTAGAAGTTCGCCAAGGTAAAGGTAAAGGTAATGTTGAATACTGGGTAGCTCAGATTCAGCCAGGCAGAATTATGTTTGAAATCGAGGGTGTCGAGGAAGATTTAGCACGTGAAGCTTTCGATCTTGCTGCAGCTAAGCTTCCTTTTGAAACGACTTTCGTGAAACGGACGGTTATGTAATGAAAGCAAGCGAATTAAGAGAAAAAACTGTAGATGAGTTGAAAGTACAGCTACAGGAACTTAGCAAAAATCAGTTTAATCAGCGCATGCAACTAGGTGCTGGGCAGTTGGCTCAGGTCCATTTGGTTGGCGAAGTTAGACGGAACATTGCACGAATTAAAACGATCATTACCGAAAAACAGAAAAGCGGATCATAATTATGGCGGCTACTGAAACTACTGAGAGCATCGCCCGTACAGTAAGCGGAAAAGTTGTAAGCAATAAGATGGACAAGTCCATTGTTGTAATGATCGAGCGTCGGGTAAAGCACCCTGTATATGGCAAAATCATTAAGCGTTCTACAAAAATTCATGCCCATGATGCTAATAACGATTGCATGCCTGGTGATGAAGTGACAATTAAAGAAGTTGCTCCTTTGTCGAAAACCAAGTCATGGTCACTGGTTTCAATAGACGGAAAAGCAACTCAAATTTAACTAGTCTGACAATGGTTTTTAGGATTCTGCATTCGCTTAGCGAATGCGAGATGGAGTGAATCAATGATTCAAGTGCAATCTTACTTAGACGTCGCCGACAATAGTGGCGCGCGACGCGTAATGTGTATCAAGGTGTTAGGCGGTTCTCATCGTCGTTATGCGCGTATTGGTGATGTTATTAAGGTAACCGTAAAGGAAGCAATTCCCCGCGGCAAAGTTAAAAAAGGTCAAGTTCTTACTGCGCTAGTTGTTCGAACTAAGAAGGGTGTTCGTCGCGGTGATGGTTCGTTAATTAAGTTTGACGACAATGCTGCGATTTTACTGAATGCAAACGATGCGCCGATCGGCACTCGTGTATTCGGCCCTGTAACTCGTGAACTTCGTAATGAGAAATTCATGCGAATTATTTCACTCGCGCCTGAAGTTCTATAGAGAACATTAGGCTGCAAGAACTCAGAATTTAGAGAGATAGCGGCAATGAATAAATTAAGACGTGATGACGAAGTGGTTGTAACCGCTGGTAAAGATAAAGGTAAACGCGGTTCGGTTACCCGTATTTTGACTAACGGCAGAGTAATCGTTGCTGGCGTTAACATGGTTAAGCGTCACACAAAAGCTAACCCTAATGCTGGTCAAGCAGGCGGCATTGTGGAAAAAGAAGCCTCGATACATGTATCAAACATTGCTCTTTTCAATGCGGCTACAAGTAAGGCTGACAAAGTAGGTATTAGCGTTGGTGAAGATGGTGCTAAAAAGCGCGTTTTCAGATCAAACGGTCAAGACATAGATTAAGCACTGATAGGTTGCCAAATGGCTCAGTATAGAGAATTTTACAAGAACGAAGTTATACCAGCGTTAACTGAACAATTCGGTTACGACAACCCAATGCGCGTGCCAAAAATCACTAAGGTGGTTTTGAACATGGGGCTAGGGGAGGCTGTCACTGATAAAAAAGTTTTGGATAACGCGGTTGGTGATTTAACTAAGATTAGCGGTCAGAAGGTCGTAGTGACTAAGGCTCGCCGATCTATTGCTGGATTCAAAATTCGCGAGGGCTGGCCTGTAGGTGCCAAAGTCACTTTACGTGGCAAGCGGATGTACGAATTTTTGGAAAGACTTGTTGGTGTGGCAATTCCGAGAATTAGAGATTTTCGCGGACTGAACCCTAAAGCCTTTGACGGCCGCGGTAACTACGCAATGGGTGTTACAGAGCAAATCATTTTTCCTGAAATTGATTACGATAAGATTGATACTTTGCGTGGTCTAGATATTACGATCACTACAACAGCGGTAACTGATGACGAAGGTCGTGCGTTACTTACAGCATTGCGCTTTCCTTTTCGCGGAGTTGCACCAGCTACTGCTGATGCTCCTGCAGCGATAGAAGCCTCTACTGAAGATAAAGAGGAGTCCAAATAATGGCTAAAACTTCTATGATAGCCAGAGAAGACAAGCGAACTAAGCTGGTAGCACAATACGCCACTAAGCGTGCTGAACTTAAAAAAATACTTAGCAGCAGTGATGCTAGTGATGACGAAAAATGGGCTGCGCAGGTAAAGTTTCAAAAGCTTCCTCGCGATTCTAGTCCTGTCCGTCAACGAAATCGTTGCCAAATCACGGGGCGCCCACACGGCGTGTACCGCAAATTTGGACTTTGCAGAAACAAATTACGTGAAGCAGCTATGCGCGGTGATGTGCCTGGCTTGACTAAAGCTAGCTGGTAGGCGGGAGCAGAAATATGAGCATGTCAGATCCTATTGCAGATTTCTTAACTCGAATTCGCAACGCACAAATGGCCAAGTTGCCAGCAATCACTTGCCCTTCTTCGAAGGTTAAAGTGGCATTAAGTGAAGTCCTTCAAAGTGAAGGCTACATACAAGGTTTTGCTGTCAGCGAAGTAGACGGTAAGCCGGTTTTAGATGTCGAGCTTAAGTATTTTCGCGGCAAGCCTGTAATTGAAGAAATCGATCGTGCTAGCCGTCCAGGTCTTCGTAGTTATAAAGGTAAAGAAGAATTGCCTGAAGTTAGATCGGGATTAGGCGTCGCAATCTTGTCAACAAGCAAAGGCTTAATGACTAGTAAGCAAGCGACGGCTGCTGGAATCGGTGGTGAGGTACTCTGTACCGTTTTTTAATCGGCGCAGTAAATAGCAATTTAATTAAAGAGCAATTCAAAGATGTCTAGAGTAGCTAACAACCCAATCTCACTTCCTAAAGGTGTAGAGGCAAAATTTACCGATGTTGAAATTTCGGTGAAAGGCGGCAAAGGTGCCTTACAGCTTACCCTTCACGCGTCGGTTGGTGTCTCACAAGAAGGTGAAGAGCTAAAAGTTGCCGCGAGAAATAGTACACGGCAAGCTACTGCGCTAGCCGGAACATTTCGATCGTTGATCAACAACATGGTTGTTGGTGTTAACGAAGGCTTTGAAAAGAAATTGGAGCTTCAAGGCGTAGGTTACAGAGCTAAGGCAGAAGGAAGCATAATCAATATAACTGTTGGATATTCGCATCCTATCAATTATGAATTACCTGAGGGTATTTCAGCGGTTACGCCGACACAAACCGAGATTGTAATTACCGGCGCAGATAAGCAACTGGTTGGTCAGGTAGCAGCAGAAATTCGGGATTTTCGCCCACCTGAGCCTTACAAGGGTAAGGGTATTCGTTACGCAAATGAGCGTGTTTTCAGAAAAGAAGCTAAGAAGAAATAGGGCTTAGATTATGAACGTTAAGAAAAAGTCGCGATTGCGCAGAGCAAAGCGAGCTAGGGCAAAGATTAGCGAATTGAGAGTTAATAGGCTATGTGTCTACCGCTCTCCACGTCATATCTATGCTCAGATTATTTCGGCAACAGGTAGTTTGATATTGGCAAGTGCTTCTACTGTTGAAAAGGAAAACCGTGGATCTGCAACAGGTAATGTTACTGCTGCTGAGACGGTTGGGAAACTAATCGCTGAAAGAGCGAAGGCTGCCGGTGTTGAACAGGTTGCCTTTGATCGTTCGGGTTATCGCTATCACGGGCGAGTTAAGGCTTTAGCCGACGCAGCCCGTGAAGGCGGATTGAAATTTTAAGGGTTTGAGATATGGCATATAAAAACGAGCCGAACAAAAACAACGAGGAAGGCCTTCAGGAGAAACTGATCCAGGTCAATCGTGTGGCTAAAGTTGTGAAGGGTGGTCGAATATTCGGCTTCACTGCACTGACTGCTGTTGGTGACGGAAATGGCCGAGTGGGTTTTGGTCGTGGTAAAGCTCGTGAAGTGCCTTTGGCAATTCAGAAAGCCATGGAAGCAGCTCGCAGAAACATGATCACCGTTGGGCTAGATGGGCATACTCTTCAGTACCCTATCAAAGCGCGTCACGGTGCTTCCAAGATATATATGCAGCCAGCCTCTGAAGGTACTGGTGTAATCGCAGGCGGCGCCATGCGATCCATATTAGAATTAGCCGGTGTACAGAATGTACTTGCTAAGTGCTATGGATCGACGAACCCGATCAATGTGGTTTATGCAACATTTAAAGGGTTACGTGATATGCGTTCACCTGAAGACATCGCGGCAAAACGCGGTAAATCTGTTGAAGAGATTGTAGGTTAAATAAGATGGCCAAAAAGACAGTCAAGGTAACACTAGTACGCAGCCCAATTGGTTCGTTGCCCAAGCACAAGCTTTGCTTAAAAGGTTTGGGTTTGAAGCGCATGAACCAAACAGTGGAAGTAGAAGACACTCCCTCTGTTCGTGGAATGATCAACAAGGTTGACTATATGTTGACTGTAGAAGGTGAGGGTTAAGTCATGCAATTAAATTCTTTAAGCCCAGCACCAGGCAGTACCAAGGCACGCAAGCGCGTCGGTCGTGGTATTGGTAGTGGATGGGGAAAGACTTGTGGCACTGGACATAAAGGTCAGAAGTCACGCAGCGGTGGGTCAGTAAGGCCTGGTTTTGAAGGCGGACAAATGCCTTTGCAAATGCGTCTTCCAAAGTTTGGTTTTAGTTCGCGCATAGGCCGTTTTACAGCTGAGGTTAGGACATCTGAATTGAACGCTCTCGACGCCGATGTCATCGATATAGATGTATTGCGTAAGGCTAACCTAATCACCGCTACGATTAAGCGGGTGAAGGTTATGTTTTCTGGCGATGTGACAAAGGCATTAACTCTGAAAGGGGTTCGCGTCACTAAAGGTGCTCAGGCTGCAATTGAAGCAGCAGGTGGCAAAATAATAGATGGTGAATTGCCTCCTCAGAAACGCGGCAAGCTAGCTAAGAAGCCGGCAAAGGCGCCAGCGAAAACTGAAAGCAAATCGTAAATAGAGATTAAAGACGTAAATAATGGCAAATAAACCTACAATTAATCCGGAAAACATTGGTGCTGGACTTGGTGAGCTTAAGTCCCGTCTATTGTTTTTATTGTTTGCTCTGTTTGTTTACCGAGTTGGAACACATATCCCTGTTCCAGGAATAGATCCACTGCAGTTGTCTCAGTTCTTTACTGACCAAGAAGGCACTTTTACCGACATGATTAATATGTTTGGTGGTGGTGCATTGGAGCGGATGAGCATTGTTGCACTTGGAATAATGCCTTATATATCCGCGTCGATTATAATGCAGCTTCTGAGTGCTGTTAGTCCTCAGTTAGAGCAGCTCAAGAAAGAAGGCGAGTCTGGTCGCCGCAAGATTACTCAGTACACACGCTACGGTGCGTTGGCACTTGCTACTGTGCAGGGCACGGGCATGACAGTTGGATTGTTAGCGCCAATGGCATACGCCCCTGGTCTGGCTTTTAATCTAACAGCGATAGTGTCGTTAGTTACCGGGGCAATGTTTTTAATGTGGCTGGGCGAGCAAATTACTGAGAAGGGCATTGGAAACGGTATTTCGATGTTGATTTTTGCTGGCATCGTGGCAGGGTTCCCAGCGGCCATTAGTACGTCGTTAACGCAAGCTTACGAGGGGCAGATTAGTGGCGTATTGCTTCTTGTTGTTGGTTTGATCGCTATCGGTGTAATTGCCGCAATCGTTTATGTAGAGCGCGCTCAGCGTCGGATCACGGTTAATTATGCGAAAAGGCAACAGGGCCGCAAGATGTATCAGGCTCAGGCTAGTCACTTGCCTTTAAAGATAAATATGGCGGGTGTTATTCCTGCTATTTTCGCGAGCAGTATTTTATTGTTTCCTGCATCGCTCGGTCAGTGGTTTGGCCAGTCAGAGGGGGCTGAATGGCTTCAAGATCTAGCTTTGTTAATAGGTCCCGGTCAGCCTCTTTACATTATTATTTTTAGCGCGATGATTATTTTCTTTTGTTTCTTTTACACTGCGTTGGTATTTAATCCGCGTGACGTTGCAGAGAATCTAAAGCGGTCAAACGCGTTTATACCTGGCATACGGCCAGGGGAGCAAACTGCAAAGTATATTGACGGCGTTATCACTCGCTTAACTATGTTTGGTGCAATTTACATCACTTTGGTTTGTTTGTTGCCCAATTTTATGCAAATGCTAGCGAATGTGCCTTTTAACTTAGGCGGTACAGCATTGTTGATTTCCGTGGTGGTTACCATGGACTTTTGGTCACAGGTGCAATCTCATTTGATGTCACATCAATATGATTCACTGATGAAGAAATCGAAACTGGGCAACTATGGTCGGAGCGGGATATAGAGCCTTACCGGCATCTAGTCTGCTGACAGCGGAGAAGTATTATGAAAGTTAGAGCATCTGTAAAAAAAATCTGCCGAAACTGTAAGGTGATTAAGCGTAACGGTTCTGTTCGTGTTATTTGTAGCGCGGAACCACGTCACAAGCAGCGTCAAGGCTAAATTCTACAAGTTAAGCAGTCACTGAGACAAAGAGAGTAACGGAGCAAGTCTATGGCACGTATTGCCGGGGTTAACATACCAGATAACAAACATATCGTGATTTCACTGCGGTACGTCTATGGCGTTGGGCCAACTACTGCTAGCGCAATTTGCGAAGCAACTGCCATAACACCTTCAATGAAGACTGGAGAGCTTAGTCCAGAACAGTTGGATGAGATTCGAGCAGAAGTCGCAAAGGTAACTACTGAAGGTGATTTGCGCCGTGAAATATCGATGAATATCAAGCGATTGATGGACCTCGGTTGTAACCGCGGTATCAGACATCGTCGTTCGTTGCCTGTGCGTGGTCAAAGAACCAAGACTAACGCTAGGACTCGAAAAGGCCCAAGAAAGCCGATACGAAAATAATTACCATACTGAGCGATCGTTTGCTCAGTTCAATACGAGAATTGACGGAATTTAACTATGGCAAAGCCAACAGCTAAGTCGACTAAGAAGAAAGCGCGCACTCCTGTCATCGACGGGATGGCATTCATCCACGCTTCCTTTAATAACACTATAATTACGATTACTGATCGGCAGGGTAACGCGCTAAGTTGGGCTACTGCTGGCGGCTCCGGCTTCCGTGGTTCTCGTAAGAGTACACCTTTCGCAGCGCAGGTAGCGGCGGAAAAAGCAGGTAAGGCGGCAGTTGAGCTTTATGGCTTAAAAAGTTTGGACGTAAAAGTGAATGGGCCTGGCCCAGGACGAGAGTCTGCAGTTAGAGCATTAAATACTTGCGGGTTACGAGTTGGCAACATCACTGATGTTACTCCAATTCCTCACAATGGATGCCGACCACCGAAGAAACGTCGTGTATAAATCAGAAGCTCTTCTGAAAATCTAAGAGCACAGGAGAAGAAAGTATGGCCCGTTACCTCGGCCCAAAGTTGAAACTATCTCGTCGTGAAGGAACAGATTTGTTCCTCAAAAGTGGCGTGCGCCCGATCGAGAGTAAGTGCAAAGCTGAAAATATTCCAGGACAGCATGGAGCAAGACGTGGACGTCTTTCTGACTATGGTGTTCAGCTACGAGAAAAGCAAAAAGTACGCCGTACTTATGGCGTGCTAGAAAAGCAGTTTCGTGGTTACTATAAAGAAGCAGCTCGATTGAAGGGCGCTACAGGTGAAAACTTGCTTCAGCTTCTTGAATGTCGTTTGGACAATGTTGTTTATCGTATGGGCTTTGGTTGCACACGCGCAGAGTCTCGGCAACTTGTTGCTCACAAGTCTATTACTGTTAACGGTGTGGTAGTTAATATTGCGTCTTATCAGGTATCAGAAGGTGATGTAATTGCGATTCGGCAAAAGGCCAAAGAGCAGCTAAGAATTAAGGCCGCATTGGAGTTGGCAGCACAGCGTACCGATATTGATTGGGTGTCAGTAGACCAAACAAAGTTGGAAGGACAGTTCACGCGTAAGCCTGAGCGAACGGATTTGCCTGCCGAGATCAACGAAAGCTTGATCGTCGAACTTTATTCCAAGTAGTGAATTAGTCACACAAAAGGTAGATTACATGCAAATTTCTTTATCAGACTTCCTTACACCACAGTTGATAAACGTTGACGAGTTTGATTCGTGTCATTCGAAAGTGGTTTTGGAACCATTAGAGCGTGGTTTTGGCCATACTTTAGGTAATGCCCTGCGCCGCATTTTGCTATCTTCCATGCCTGGTTGCGCTATCGAAGAAGTTGAGATAGATGGGGTAGTTCATGAATACAGTACTATTGAGGGCGTTCGCGAAGATGTTATTGAGATCTTACTTAATCTTAAGGGTGTAGCAATAACGTTAAACGACAAAGATGAAGCGGTTCTTACTTTAAATAAAAAAGGCTCCGGCGTTGTAACGGCTGGCGATATCGCTGTAGATAACGATGTTGAAATCGTAAACCCCGATCACGTAATTGCTCACCTTAATATTAACGGCGAACTCAATATGCGTTTGACCGTACGTAAAGGCAGAGGTTATTCGGCAGCGGACAGTCGTGTATCAGAGGACGACGAAACAAGAGCGGTTGGCAAATTAATCCTTGATGCCTCTTACACTCCTGTTATTCGAGTATCTTACGCTGTAGAAAGCGCTCGGGTTGAGCAACGAACCGATTTAGATAAGTTGGTCATCGATATTGAAACTAATGGCACTATTGACCCAGAAGAGGCTATTCGCCGTGCGGCGACGATTTTGCAGCATCAACTCGCTGTTTTCGTTGACCTGCAGAGTGAGATTGCGTCTGAGCCTGAAGTTCACGAGGACGAAATTGATCCGATTTTGCTACGTCCAGTTGACGACCTCGAGCTTACTGTGCGCTCAGCGAATTGCTTGAAGGCAGAAGATATATATTACATTGGTGATCTTATTCAGCGTACGGAAGTTGAGTTGCTGAAGACCCCGAATTTAGGTAAGAAGTCACTAACCGAAATTAAAGATGTATTGGCTACACGTGGATTGTCTCTAGGTTTGCGCCTAGAAAACTGGCCTCCATCTAGTCTAAAATCTGACGATCGAGCTGCGTAAGCAACTCGAGCCAATAGAAAAGAAAATAGGTAATTAGTTATGCGTCATAGACAGAGCGGTCGCCAACTCAATAGAAACAGTTCGCACCGACAAGCCATGTTCCGCAATATGACTACGTCATTAGTGGAGCACGAAATAATTAGAACCACACTCATAAAGGCCAAAGAGCTTCGTTCGGTTGCTGAGCCTTTAATAACATTGGCTAAGCAAGATAGTGTGGCAAACCGTCGCCTAGCGTTTGCGCGTACTGGCAGTAAAGCAACTGTTGGAAAGCTGTTTAGTGAGTTAGGTCCGCGCTATGTTGATCGCCCCGGTGGCTATATTCGCATACTCAAATGCGGCGAGAGAACCGGCGATAAGGCACCTATGGCCTACGTCGAGTTGGTTGATCGTCCTCGTCGTACTGAAGACGCTGCTGACGAGTAAGCTTTGTTAATATATAGAAACAAAAAAGCCGAGTTTACTCGGCTTTTTTGTTTCTGCTGGTTCAACGTATAATGCAGGGCCTAATTTTGAGATTCTTTTAAGGAATCATTGCCTTAGTATAATTAGGCTTATTGTGACATTTGGACTATGGCTAAGGTTTTTGGCAGAGAAGTGTTCACTTGTCCTCTGCTTTTGTTCATTACAGGCTCATTTTAGACTCTAACTAGGAATTTATATGACTAATTCATTTCATCCACCTCTCAGAACTCTCATGGGCCCGGGCCCTTCAGACGTTAACCCTAGAATCCTGGAGGCGCTTTCTCGTCCGACGATAGGTCATTTGGATCCGGAATTTATTCATTTGATGGATGAGATAAAGGAATTGCTGCAATACGTTTTTCAAACCACTAACGAACTCACACTGCCAGTGTCCGCACCGGGATCGGCGGGCATGGAAACAGTTTTTGTCAACCTTCTCGAGCAGGGAGATAAAGTGGTTATTTGCCAGAATGGAGTTTTTGGCGGGCGCATGAAAGAAAACGCGATCCGCTGTGGTGCGGTGCCGGTAATGGTCGAGGAAGAGTGGGGCAAGACTATTGATTGTAACAAGGTGGAAGAGACGCTTAAAAAGAACCCGGACGCTAAGGCTTTGGCATTCGTACACGCAGAAACGTCTACAGGGGCTCGAAGCGATGTGGAACTCCTATGCGGACTCGCCAAAAAATATGGGTGTCTCTCAATTGTAGATTCAGTTACCGGATTGGCAGGTATAGAGTTGTATGTTGATAAGTGGGGAATAGATGCCATTTATTCAGGTACACAAAAATGCCTTTCCTGTGTGCCAGGGTTATCACCTGTTAGTTTCTCTGATCAGGCAGCTGAGGTTATTAGTCGACGTAAAACTCAGGTTCAGAGCTGGTTTTTAGATTTAAACCTAGTAATGGCTTATTGGGGTGGCGCTTCTAAGCGGGCTTATCATCATACAGCGCCGGTAAACTCCTTGTATGCTCTTCATGAATCATTGGTTATTGTTAAAGAAGAAGGTCTTGAAAATTCCTGGGCGCGACACGCGCGAAACCACGCTGCATTTGCCGCAGGTATACAAGCATTAGGCCTTGGCTTTGTGGTAGATGAGGAGTTTAGGCTGCCTCAGCTCAATACTGTGTCGTTTCCCTCAACGATTGATGATGCAGCACTACGAAAAGCATTACTTACTGACTATGATTTAGAGATCGGGTCTGGGTTGGGTGCTCTTGCTGGTAAGGTATGGCGAATAGGTCTTATGGGGTTTGCAAGTAATCAGCGCAATGTGCTGTTCTGCCTCTCAGCACTTGCTAATGTTCTGTCCAGTCTTGGTCATTCTTGTGACGCGAGCTTGGCAGTGGCTGCGGCTAAAGCTTCCTATGCGAATGTCTAAATCATCATCTCTTCAAACAACGTAGCCTCTTGCTCGTTTGCCCTGCAGTGACGGCGCAGGGCTGTCATTGACGGATCTCAGTATGAACTCGCCTACTTTGCGTGACTATGCGGAACTCGTGTTGCTGTCTGCGATTTGGGGGTCTTCTTTCTTGTTCTTACGGGTATCTTCGCCTGTTCTAGGCCCTGTGTTCTTGATAGAAATGCGCGTACTTAGTGCGCTTTTGCTGCTGCTCCCAATTTGTATAATTATGGGTAAGCATCGTGAGGCACTTGCTAATTGGAAACTTATTTTGCTTGTGAGTTTCACGAATATGACGATTCCCTTTTGTCTGCTTGCCTATGCTTCCTTAAGTATCGGAGCAGGCTTTGCTTCGGTTCTAAACTCCACAGTGCCTTTTTTTGCGGCAATTATCGCTTTTGTGTTTTGGTCGCAGAGAATAACGTTAACGTCGGTATTGGGCTTAATTGTGGGATTTACTGGTGTCGTTGTTCTTGTGTTTGATCCTAGCGGTGACTCACCGCTAGCTTCAAATGGAAAGGCTATTTGTGCCGGCATAATTGCAGCGATGTTCTATGGCATAGCGGTGAATATAACAGCCAATAAGCTGCAAGGAGTTAGCGGGCTGGCTATAACAGTGGGAAGCCTATTCTGTGCGAGTGTTTGCTTGGCTCCATTTGCCGTTTATTCTCTACCTCAGTCAATGCCTTCTGCCTCGATATGGTTTAGCGTGCTAACCTTAGGAGTGATGTGTACAGGGGTTGCGTATTTGATGTTTTACCGGCTCATAGTGCGGATTGGTTCCCACAAAGCGATAACCTCGACGTTTATGATCCCTCTTTTTAGTATCGTCTGGGGAGCTTTATTCCTGGGAGAGACTGTTACCGGCTATATGGTCACAGGCTGTATTTTAGTTCTTTTTGGTGTAGCTATGACGACGGGGTTTATATTGCGCTTTAAGGTGGCTAAGGATTAGGCTTATGGTCTGCTTATCCGCGCTAGAAGCACTTAAATTTAGCAGCTGAGCCAGCGTTAACGAGCAAATTGTACGCTATATAAATCCCTGATACAGTAACCGTAATTAACGTTAATGCTAGGCGCTGACAACTTGTCCAGCTTCGTAATGAAATATTAAAATCATACACATATGGTTTGTACTATACTTGCCCTCATTTGAGAATAATTTATGCCTGCTGATATAGCTTCTATTCCACGACAGCCTGAAAAAGTGCCGCAGAACGAATTGCTAAACGGGCTTCGTGTTGATTTGCAGCCGCCTCCATTCTCCGAGGTTCATGAAGGAGCGGATTACACCAGTACATCAGTAACTGTAGAGTTAAATAATTCTGTGCGAGTTAAAGGCAAGCTCCTTTCGTTCGACACCTCATCAGAGATAATCAGTGTGATGGAGGATCGTGCGGCGGTATCGACCGTAATGGATATGAGTGCAATTAAGTTTATGCGCTTAGAAAAGCCCTACCAACTTATTTTGTCCTCGGGGTCGGGCACTCCAGAATCTGGCCACGAAGGAATTGATGTCGAATCTGAGTCTCGATCTTTTGAAGTATATTTTAAAGATCATACAGAGATAACGGGTAAGACCTATGGTTCTAGGACTGATAAAAATGGCATACATTTGTATGAGCAAACAAAAGTAGGCCGAAAATGGCGCTACTGCACTCATCTATTTGTATCAAAGGTGGCAATACAGAATCACATTATCGGCGGTCAGATCGGCGACATGCTGGTTCAAGATAAGCAAATATCTCAAGACGCGCTGGAAACCGCTCTAAAGGACCAGCAGGTTGAGCGCTCTCGCCTTATAGGTGACTATCTTATTAATCAGAAGATCGTTGATTCTGATGAGTTAGAAAATGCGCTGTCTAGGCAAAAACACATGCCTAATTTAAAGCTCGGTGAAATCTTAATTAGCGAAGATCTTGTCACTGAAGCTCAGCTTCAAGAAGCCCTTAAAGAACAGAAGAAAAAACGTAAAAGCGCTTTAGGTGAGATTTTGGTCACGAAAGGTGTGATCGCAAAAAGCGAAATTCAACAATGTCTTGCTAAAAAGCTAGGGATCCCATTTGTTAATCTGCGCGAATTTATTGTCGAGCCGGATGTTATTCGGTTGCTTACCGCTGCAATTGCTTTTAAGCATAAGGTAGTCCCGCTATACGTTTATGAAGGGAAAATCGTAGTCGCCATTGACAATCCTATGGACTGGCAGGTTACTGATGCTTTAAGTTTTAACATTAATAAATATGTAGAGCCGGTGATGGCGTCCCCAGAAGATATTAATTGGGCGTTACAGTTCTATTACTCATCGGAAGATATCCAGTCGACAATATCTGATTTTGAAGAAAACGACGAAGAAGGTGCCGGCGAAGATGACTCATACGATGCAACCATTTTTTCGGCAGTTGAAACATCACAGGTCACCGATAATGTCGTTGTAAGAATTGTTAATAAGATTGTCGAAGATGCCTACCGTCAGAAGGTTTCTGATATTCATATTGAGCCGGGTTTGGGTAAGCAAAAAGTAGTTGTCCGATTCAGAAAAGATGGCGTTTTATCTACTTACTATAAGTTCCCCACCAAATACCGAGCGGTTTTTGTGTCGCGTATCAAGGTAATGGCGCACCTAGACATTTCGAACAAGAACAAGCCTCAAGACGGTAAGATTAACTTTCGGCATTTTGCACCAATTGACGTTGAGCTTCGTGTTGCAACAATACCCACAGCTGGTGGCATTGAAGACGTGGTTATTCGTCTGCTTAGCGGCGGTAAATGCATGCCGGTCAATGCGATTGGGTTAAGTAGCAAAAATTTGGATATGCTATTGGATGGTATTTCCAGACCTCACGGACTTTTTATTGTTTGCGGACCTACCGGCTCTGGTAAGAGTACAACGCTTCATTCAGTTTTAAATTATCTAAACAATAATGAGCGCAAAATATGGACGGCTGAAGACCCGGTAGAAATCACTCAGCCAGGGCTTCGTCAGGTAGAAGTTAATGAAAAAGTTGGTATGACTTTTTCTAGCGCCATGCGAGCATTTCTGCGAGCCGATCCTGATATCATAATGGTTGGCGAGATGCGCGATCAAGAAACTGCGCAAACGGCTATTGAAGCCTCATTAACTGGCCATTTAGTATTGTCGACGCTGCATACTAACAGCGCATCAGAAAGCATAGTGCGGCTACTGGACATGGGAATGGACCCATTTAACTTTGCCGACTCGATTGTGGGTATTTTATCTCAGAGGCTCACAAGAACTCTTTGCACTTCTTGTAAAAAACCTTATGTTCCAGATCGGCGTGAGCTTGAATTTTTGGCGGTAGAGTATTGCCGGGAAGCTATTCCAGATGGGTCAAGGTCAGACCCTGAGGATGAAGACGTGATTAAGCAAATCGAAGAATGGAGGCAAGACTTTACTCAAAAAGGCGAGTTTACGCTGTATAAAGCACCGGGCTGTTTGGACTGTATTGATACTGGTTATAGAGGTCGAATGGGTGTTCATGAATTGCTGATGAGTACTCCCGATGTTAAAAAGATGATTCTGCGGAAGGCGCCGGCCGCGGAAATTCACTTCGAGGGGGTTAAGAGCGGCATGCGTACTCGTAAACAAGATGGCATAGAAAAGATACTTATGGGCTACACGGACTTTTCTCAGATTAGAACGCTATAAGGTCAGTGCCAATTTTGTGATAGAGCCTTGTAATGCCGCGAGTATCAAATAACATAATTATGGATTGGGGTTATCAGTGGCTGTATTTAGCTGTACGCAGGAAAAGGTAACTGCCAGCTATTAAAATAAAAAACCCGGCCGCTGGTAAGCGGTCGGGTTTTTTATTGAGGGGCAAATCAAGTTGCTTTCAAGTAGCACTCAATTTTCTTCAGTGTGCACCACCGTAGCTAGACTCGACCCCTGGCAAAGCCATGGCGGTGAGCTTCGATCCAGTTTGCAGCATGATGTACTGATGCCCCTCGTGAATCCACGTACTCATTCCATAACGGCTCCTTGCTGGCACTTCTACTTCAGCCATAATGTCGCCACTGGCTTTATTAATAGAATACAGCACCGGCGTACCATCTGTTCTAACATCAGAGTAGATCAACATTTCTGAAGTAATGGTCATAGGCACTAAATTTCCAGTGCCGGTATTGCCAATATCAATACCCTCCAGAGCCGGGTTGTTCTTCACTCTTGCTGGAGTTTCGCCTGTGGGGATTACCCAAGCGTGTTCGCCAGTGTTCATGTTAATCGCCGTGATGCGACTATAAGGCGGCTTCCAAATAGGAATGCCGGCAGGGTGTCGAACCACTCCCGCACTTGGGCCGTTGGCATAGCGGGAGAAAGTCGACCCTGTAGGAGCACTGTACTGCAAATCAGCTTCCTCACCTGGTACCAATTGTATTGGGCTACAGCTGGAGCGTGAGGAGACGTAAAGATAACCAGATACGGGATCGGCAACCGGTGGTGCTGTGATATTTGCGCCGCCACCGCCGCCTGGACAAAACAATGAGGCTCTTTTCCCAAGCTCATTACCGCGTTGAATAGCTGGGTTAAATAGTGGTCCCATTTCAAATTCTGCCAAGGCTTCAATGGCCTGTTGGCGTAATTCTGGAGTCCAATCAACTAGGTTATCTAAGGTAATGCCTTGAATGTCAAAAGGTGCTGGCTTAGTAGGGAACGGTTGGGTGGGGGACAGTTTTTCACCCGGCACAATTGACTGAGGAACGGGGCGATCGACGATGGGCCATAGCGGCTCACCGGTTAAGCGGTTAAATGCATAAACGAAACTTTGTTTGGTCACCTGTGCGACTGCCGGTACCTTTCCTTGCCCAGGTAATTCCAAGTCCAATAAAATTGGTGCAGTTGGATTGTCGTAGTTCCAGATATCGTGCTTAACAGTTTGAAAATGCCAGCGCCTTTCACCAGTGCTTGCGTCGAGCGCGATTAAGCTTGTGCCGAAGAGGTTATCACCGGGACGAAAACCACCATAGTAGTCGATGGTTGCTCCATTAGTCGGAATGTAGACGATATTATTTTCTACATCGGCTGATATGGGGGCCCATGAAGAAACATCACCAGTCCACTCCCAAGCGTCGTTTTCCCAGGTTTCGTGGCCGTATTCGCCAGGTTTTGGAATCACGTTGAATTTCCAGCGCAGTTCGCCGCTTCTTGCGTCGTAAGCCAAGATGTCACCGGGTATGTTTTCAATTCTAGATTGGTGATAGCCCTGTTCTGCGGAGTTGCCCACAATCACGACATCATTGACGACTATTGGTGGTGAGGATCCAGTAATGTAGCCGGTCTCTAAGGGGATGCCCTTATAGGGGTCATAGGGATGCCCCAGGTCTGCTAGCAGATCGACAACGCCGGTTTCAGGAAAGCCATCTATGGGCACCGGCTGACCAAAACCTTCGAGGGGGGATCCAGTCTTAGCGTCTAAAGCCGTTAGAAAGAACCCTGGCGTAATCATGTAGATTACACCTCTGCCATCGATTTCCGCATAGCCAATGCCTTTGCCGTAGTCGGCCCGCATTGAATACTCCCAGCGTTCGGTGTTTGGAAGTCGGTAGCTCCAAATGGTCTCGCCTGATTTAGGGTCTATCGCTACCACGTGCCGACGCGCACCAGCGACGGTATATAAGGTGCCGTTGATATAGCTCGGGGTAGAACGTCCGCTGATAGCTCCAAGGCTCGCGCCATCCCACTCCCATGCCACTTCAAGATCACTAAAGTTATCTACTGTTATTTCGTGAGCGGGGGAATATCGAGTGTGCGCGAAGTCGTTACCCAGAGTGGTCCATTCCACTGTTTCTTGGTTTTGAGCCTGCAAAATGCTTGGGCAAAACAGCAGGATTCCAAGGAGTAAGGGCTTTTTGAAGCGTTTAAAACTCTCTGATCTTATTGTCATCTATCGCCTCTCCATTATTGTTGGTTTAATTTGAGTCTGCGAGCGTGGCTTGGTGCCACCGCCATCAATGGCTAATCATAAAAATCTAATCCAATCAATGGCTTAAGGTGATTTTTTGGTGCGTTTGGTTTTGTCCAGACCCGTTTAAGAGGCTACCCCAAGCCTATTCCTTTGTCCATTCTCAAAGACGTGAGGTGATGGTAAAGAAAGGCGAATCGATCGGTATTGGCTTCGGCAGATCAGCTAAAGAATAGGATAGAGAAACGCGCCTCTTTTTTCAAAGGGGCTTTTTACATTGATGATGCTGGTAACCGGATCTAAGAACTATTCTTCATGGATAGAGAGACCTCGGATATTGTTGACGCATTTTTGTGTGGAAGTCGAAGAAATCGGGATTTCCTTATTTACGACCGGTTCTGAAAAACAACGTAAGCAGTATTCGTCAACCCCGAAAGTGTGGGTATTATTGGGAGCAGGCATAGGAATTTGGGAATGCATTTCAGAGCTGTGTTTGGTTTACAGGGCGTGGCCAAAAAACTTTCTGGAAAGCGCCCTCTGGTGGTTAATTCACTTTGCAATGTGTTCTGATTTTCTAGGCATTCGTGCCGATCTAGCGGTCCAAGCGCCGACTTGAAATGAGTCAAAATACGACAAAAGTAGTGAAACTCATCGCCGAATTGTGGTCGGCGGCATTGCTGGGCCGTACCCGTTTGGCGAATTTAGCATCGCCCATTTCATGTTTGCACCGATAGTTTCGCGATTATGAACGTATTAGCTGGCCCTCTCCTGCGCTGCTTGCCTTTATTTGGAAACCATGCTGAAAAATGCAGCTTTTCAGGCATGGCTAGACGCTGCCAAAGCTGATCCCCAGATCACCCTTATCTGTTACGTAAGCCGAAAAATTGCCGGTTAGCTCAAGCAGCTAATTGGACTCATGGTAAAGAATGCGAAAACCCACCAAAAGTGCCAAGGTTTTTTGGCTTTTATTGAGTTTTTTAGTTAATTTTTTCAGTTACTTAACGATACAAAGGACTAGAACTGATTTTTATTTCAGGCATTCGTGCTGGAAAATTAAAATTCAGTGCGCGTGCAACAGCAGGCCGAGGCCGAGTCACTATGTATCAAGATTATTTTTCATTAACGCGTCACCCATTTCGCATTACCCCCGATACGTCTTTGTTTTATTCTGGAGATGATCAGGGGCGCGGCGTGGTGTTAGGTGCCATGTTGTTCGCAATAGCCAGCGGTGAAGGTATATTGAAAGTGGTCGGTGAAGTTGGCAGCGGGAAAACTATGCTGTGCCGCATGCTGGAAGAGCAGTTACCCGAAACCACTGAAGTGGTTTATATCGCCAACCCAAATCTGACCCCTGACGATATTCTTTACGCTGTGGCGTTTGAATTAAAGCTCGCTATTCGCAGAGACACTTCAAAGCTGCTGGTGATGCAGCAACTGCAGAATCATTTGCTGAAACAGCATAGCGCTAATCGCAAGGTATTAGTGATTATCGAAGAAGCCCAAGGTATGCCGGTAGAAACCTTGGAAGAAATTAGGCTGTTCAGTAATCTGGAAACCCACCGCGATAAGTTGATGCAAATAATTTTATTTGGGCAACCGGAATTGGATAAGAATTTAAGTGTTAAGCATATACGCCAGTTAAAAGAGCGCATAACACACAGCTTTTATCTGTCCCCATTGACTGTTGGTCAAACAGCGGCCTACATCCGCTTTCGTCTCGGCGCGGCAGGTTGTCCTTGCCCGAGGCTTTTTACGAAAACGGCTGAGTGGATGATCGCAAAAACATCTGGCGGGCTCACTCGTCGTATTAATATTTTATCTGACAAAGCTCTGCTTTCTGCTTTTTCTGAAAACGTGCTTAATTTGCCGGAAAAGTTAGGGCCCGATGTTCCCCCAGTTGTTACAGCTAGGCATGTTTACGCGGCAATACGAGACAGTGAATATTCATTATCAATATTAGATAAGCTATTTTCCCCGCTTCGAATCGCTGGAGTAGGACTAGTGGCGGTTACCTTAGTGGTTACATTGGTGCTATGGCCTCGCACTGCAGGGATTGCCAGTTCAACGTCTGAGACGAGTCCGCCGGTGCTTGCTGCTGTAGTTAACAGCCCTGATCGGATTCAGCCTTTAAAGACTGTGTTAAAATTCTCGCAAGCTGCTGAGGACGTGGTGCCAGAGAACTTGGCATCCTTTGAAGACCCCGCTGAATTTGTGCCGGCGATGCCGAGTCTAGATGCTCTAGCTGTTGTATCTCCGGCTCAGGAAGACCGAAGGTCGGTTAGCGAATTTGGTTCCGAGCTGAAATCAGGTAGCAGTTCAGACATAAGCTCTGATATGAATATGGTCGTTAATTTAGGATCACCTTTGCTAGTCAAATCGCGCAGCGAGGCAGCTTTAAAGTGGCTTGGTGATGCCGATAGGCAGGGCTACACAGTTCAATTCCTTTCAGGGGAAATGAATAATCTGGAATTTGCAGAATCGTTTTTAGAGGTTCTGTCGGCGGCAGAGCTTATCGAGGACTCTTACGTCTGTATGTCGACCCTGTCGGGTCAGGCGTACTGGACGATCAAACATGGTAGTTTTTCTGGCTTAAGCGTTGCAAGTAAGTTTATAGACGAGCTTCCAGAACAGCTTCATAATTTCAATCCTTTTGTGCAAAATATAAGCGGTCTCGAATGTAATTCGAACAACGTAGTTGCCGCATTGATGTCGGAGTAGCACCCATGTATTTTAAAGAGTCTGCGAAACGCACCTTCTTATTTTTAGGAGTTGTTGCGCTGTCAGGATGCGGAAATTTACCTTCACCTCTAGATCGTGAAGACGTGCCATTTGAAAGTCGGCACTTGGTTGGAGAAGAAAGCGCAGAAGTCTCAGATATTCCGGATATTGTGACTCCCCCACCGATGGTTTCAATGCCTCAGGCAGCTACGCCAATAGAGCTATATTCAGTTGTAGTACAAGACGTGCCAGTAAGGGAATTGCTGTTTGCGATGGCTAGAGATGCGCAGATAAATGTTGATGTGAGCACTTCAATTGAGGGCTCAGTTAGTATTAATGCCATAGATCAATCGCTGCCTCAAATTTTGCAGCGGATATCGAGGCAAATTGATATTCGCTGGGCATTTGAGCGTGACGACTATTTAGTGGTCGAGCCTGATTCGCCTGTTGTTCGCAACTATCAAATTGACTATGTGAACATTGCTCGAAGTACTTCATCATCTGTTAACGTAGTATCCGGCATTGGTGGAAGCAGTGAAGAGACTACAAATAGTTCATCTACCACTTTGAATCAAAGTTCGGCAAACGATTTTTGGAATACGCTGGCGCTTAACGTAGCTGCTTTGATAGGTGAAAATGTAGAGGAAGAAGGTGGTGCTAGTGCGGTAATTGTTAGTCCGGAAAGCGGAATAGTTTCCGTCCGGGCGACGGAGAAGCAACATGAAGAAATTTATGAGTTCATTGAAACTGTTAGAACTCGCGCGCTTTATCAGGTGCTTATAGAAGCCACTATAGTAGAGGTAACCTTAAGTGATCGCTATCAATCTGGAGTCGATTGGGGGGTGTTGGGGCGAGACAGCGGGCAGGTTAATTTCGTCCAAAGTTTAACTGGACTGAACCTTAATAATGCACCGAATAATGTGCTGACGATAGACAAGAGTAACGGTGCCGATGGCGTTGCCGCGACAATCAGCCTGCTAAATCAGTTTGGCGATACCACGGTTTTATCAAGCCCAAGAATAATGGCTTTAAATAATCAAACTGCAATGCTGCGGGTGGTTGATAGCCGTATTTATTTTAACATCGAAGTAGAGCCAGGTTTCCCGGGAACGGCAACAAGCCCGGCAATTCCTCCTGTATTTAACAGTACAATCAATACCGTACCGGTAGGCTTTACTATGGCGGTGACTCCTCAAATTAGCGAGGGAGACAAGGTAACTCTTAATGTAAGGCCAACGATTTCTCGAATACTGCGCTTTGTTAACGATCCTAATCCAGCGTTAAGGCAAGCAGATGTTGTTAATTCGATTCCTGAGATTCAAATAAGAGAAATTGAATCCATTATGCAGGTAGACAGCGGTCAAATCGCAGTCCTTGGCGGCTTGATGCAAGATACCGTTGCCCTAGATGCTCAGGGTTTGCCCGGTGCAAATCGGCTGCCGGGAATTGGAAATTTGTTTAATTTCCGAGATGAAAACAAGGTAAAAACTGAATTGATAATCTTTATTCGACCTGTGGTGATCCGCAATAATAGTGTTGAAGGAGACTTGGAAGATTACCGGCAGTATCTGCCAAATAGCGCCAACCTCAATTCGTTTTCAGGCGCTTCCTCGTCACCATTTTAGGTGAGCGTGGTGCATACAAATAGCACACAAGAGACACAATCATGAGTTTATTGATGGATGCTTTGCGCAAAGCAGAAGAGTCCAAAAAACAGGCTGAGCAAGACAAAAAAGTTACTTCATCGGCTGAAGTAGCGGTGCCTGCGGCCGATTTAACTTATCCAAAGCAGGCCGTTGCCACCGGGTCAGCTGACCAAATAAATTTTACCAATATCGACATGCCTGAACCTGCCGCACCTAAGCCTGTAGCAACTGAACCGGTGTTGAGCGAGCCGTCGCTGTCTACTATTGATTACAAAGGAAAAACAGAACCTTCGGTCACTGTTGCCAATGTGGTGCAGGCAGAGAGTCTTGAGCCGGCTATCGATGTTGACACAAGCCTCTCTTCTTTAGAGCTCGAGCCAAAGCTGCAAACCACGGCTTCAACTCAAAGCTATACGGCAGATCAATTGCATTTTTCCGTAGACGGTGACGTCAAGGTTGAGGCAGAACAAATGTCTTTTCGTGGCCAAAATGAAGACACCGACAGTATTTCAAATTTTCTTTTGTCCAGTGAGCTTGAGCAGGCGGTATCTAAAGCGAGTGCTGAACTCGCAAAGCAGAAGCCTAGCGCGCTCTCCAAAAATGTTGGAAGAAACACCGACCCGGTTAAGACGGCGGCCGTTGCTAGCGCGCAGGTCAAAGCAGAGCCAAATTCAATAATCGAGCGAACGGTAGGTAGCCGCGAATCAGCGAAAAGTGTATTTGCCGCGAAGAAACAGGGCCGAAAAGGTTATCGGCCATTACTACTAGCGATCGTTGGAATAGCTGCGGTTGTGGTAATTGGGTTAGGGTTTTATTTAACCCTTTCTTTGACAGCCAATAGCAGCATTTCTCTCCCTGCGGATAATTTTCCTGTCAGTCAATCGTTCGAGAATAATAATTCCATAATAGATGTGATGGCTGGAGAGGAAAGTTTAGTTTTTTTGGAGGAGGGAGATGAGGCCAGTCAAGACAGCACAGGCATGAACTCTCCTCAGACCGATGCTTTATTTGGTCTTGATGCGGTTGCCGACAACACTGCAGCTATTATTAGTCAGCCGTCAGCTAGCCTACAAACTCTCAATCTGAGTAGCGTCGGGGACTCCTCTGTAAACCAGCAAACGCCGCTGGAAGCTAGACCTGATATTGCCCCTGCAGCTCCTGTTAGCTTGAGAAATGCGGTTATAGATCAGCCGGCTGAAAACTTTGTTGCAGCGGAATCTATCTCTGGTACTTCGTCTTTGAGCACTCCATTCAGTGCAGCATCGAAACCTTCATCGAGTTCTGCAGGCTCTTCAATTGCCGATTCGCAAATTGCCAATGGAGGCACTCTAGATGCGGCGGCAAATACCGCATCGAATGCCGCGCCTGCAGCACGTGATTTGGTTAGTTTTAGGCGAACCAATCAGCCGCAAGCCATCGCGCCAACGCTCACCGAAGGCTTTAGGGCCTATCAAAATGGTGATTTGAATCTTGCGCGAGATTTATATGAACAAACCCTAACTGACACGCCAGAAAATATTGATGCACTGCTTGGGTTGGCTGCGATTGCTAGCAGCGGTCAAGAAGTAGGTTTGGCCATGGGCCTGTATTCCAGAGTGCTTAGCTTAGATCCTTCGAATGCTCTTGCCAAGACAGCCATTCGCGCGCTGGCACCATTAGGTACGCCGGCTGAGCAAGAGCGAGAGTTGCGCAGATTAGATTCGCAAAACCCAAACGTGGCACCGCTGTCTTTTGCCTTGGGAAACTTTTATGCAAGTCAGTCGCGCTGGCCTGATGCCCAGAGGTATTATTTTAAAGCCCTTCAACTTGCAAAATCTAATGGCCAGAGTGGGGCAGCGATCAGTCCTGATTACGCATTTAATCTTGCGGTGAGCTTGGAGCGATTGAATAAACGGGGGCCAGCGTTAAGTTTTTATGAAGAGGCGCTAGCTCTGGCCACTAGATTCCCCTCCAATTTTGATTTGAGTATCGCAAGGGCAAGGCTCGAAAGTCTCACCAGGACAAATTCCCAATGAGTGAATTGCAAGGGGAAAAGCCAAAAAAGCGCCTAGGTGAGATCCTAATCGACAAAGGTGCGATTACCGCGGACCAGTTGAAGATTGGCTTACTCGAGCAAAAAGTTATCGGCGAGCGTATCGGGGCCTTATTGATTCAGTTGGGGTTTGTAACTGACTCTATTATCCGCGATGCACTGAGTGAAAATACTGGTTATGAAAGTGTCGATCTTGGCAATACTGTGATCGATTCTGAATCGATAAAAATGGTTCCTCAAGATATTGCTAGACGCTTTAAAGTATTGCCATTGTCCTATTCGCGGGCAAACAATGTGCTGACATTGGCGATGGCAGACACGTTCAACATAGTTGCATTAGACCAGATCAAAGCGCTTCACGACGGTAATATCGACATTACGCCAGTATTGGGCGGTGACGCTGATATCGCCAGAATTACTGAAGAAATATACGGCTTCGAGCTGTCAATCGATGGCATTCTGCAAGAAATAGAAACCGGCGAAGTGGACATCGATAGTCTGCAGTCTGACGCAGATCAATATCATCATCCAATGGTGCGTTTAATTAACGCTTTATTGGCAGATGCAGTGCAAGCGGACGCTTCAGATATCCATTTTGAGCCTGAGGAGGCGTTTCTAAGAATTCGCTATAGAATTGATGGTGTACTAAAGCAAGTGCGAAGTTTGCACAAAAGCTACTGGCCGGCCATGGTGGTGCGGCTTAAAGTGATCAGTAACATGAATATAGCTGAATCAAGGTCGCCTCAAGATGGTCGCATTTCCATGTCGCTTATTGGTAGGCAAATAGATTTCAGAGTTGCAGCCCAACCTACTTCTTATGGAGAGAATGTAGTTTTACGTATTTTGGACCGGCGTAAGGGTATTGTTTCCTTAGATAAGCTCGGGATGACCGACGATAACCTACACTCCATCCAGATAATGTTGGCTAAGCCCGAAGGCGTGATCTTGGTCACTGGTCCGACAGGAAGTGGCAAGACCACTACGCTTTACTCGATATTGAATCATATTAATACTGAAGCAATTAATATCATGACCATGGAAGACCCAGTGGAATACCCCATGCCTATGATACGCCAAACCTCGATTAACGAAGCGGCTAAAATGGGCTTTGCCGAAGGTATTCGTTCAATGATGCGGCAAGACCCTGATGTAATTTTAGTTGGTGAAATTCGCGATAGCATCACCTCTGAAATGGCGTTTCGTGCATCCATGACTGGGCACCAAGTATTCTCGACTCTGCATACCAACTCAGCTGTAGGATCGATTCCAAGATTACATGACCTTGGTGTTCTGCCAGACATAATGTCCAGCAACCTTATTGGAATCATCGCTCAGCGTCTTGTGCGTCGGCTATGTCCTCACTGCAAAGAAATTCATCCTGTGGGTGAGATGGAGCGCAAGCTGCTAGCGAAAGAAGATGAGCTTGGTGAAATAGTTATCTATCGAGCTGTAGGCTGCAAAAAATGTAATCAAGCGGGTTATAAGGGACGAACATCAATTCTTGAGATTCTTAAAATAAATGAATATATGAAAAAATTGATTTCACAGAATACTTCGGCACATGAAATGGCGAAGGCAGCGATAGCCACCGGTTTTAAAACACTAGCAGATGACGCTTGCCGCCGAGTTATGGAAGGCACAACGAGCCTTGATGAAATTACTCGGGTGGTCGACCTAACTGGTCGCGTGAGTCGTTGAGGTAGCCATGGCTCTATTTAAATATAAAGCAGTAGACGGTAAAGGGCGGAAGCAATCCGGACAGCTGGATGCAGCGAATGAGTTAGCTCTCGAAAATCGTCTGCAGCGGATGGGTCTAGATCTTATCAAGTGTAAGTTCGTTGAGGACAAAGGCGCGTCTACTAGGCGCGGGGCAATTAGGCGAATAGATTTAATCAACTTTTGCTTCCACATGGAGCAGCTTACCCGATCCGGTGTATCCATCATAGATGGACTACAAGACTTACGAGACAGCGTCGAAGTCGCGGCATTTAGATCGGTCATTGCAACTGTAGTTGAAGATATTGAAAATGGTAAAAAGCTCTCAGACGCCTTGGCTGAACATCCAAAAGTATTCGATGAAATGTTTGTCAATCTGATAGCAGCGGGGGAGGCCAGTGGTCAGCTGCCTGATGTCTTTCTTTCTTTAAATAATATGATTAAGTGGCAGGATGAGCTTATTTCGACCACTAAAAAGCTGTTGATTTCACCGGCGTTTATCGCGGTAGCGATCTTCGCCGTTGTTGGTTTTTTAATGATCTATCTTGTACCGCAGCTCACCGATTTTATCGAAAGTATAGGGCAAGAATTGCCCATTCACACCTTGGCGTTGATAGCGACGTCGAATTTTATTGTCAATTACTGGTATCTATTCACTATTATGCCAGTATTGCTCTTTATATTCGTTAAAGTTCTGGCTGCGACAAGCTATGAGGTTAGATACCGATTAGATTCCTTCAAACTTAATATTTGGCAAATTGGCCCGGTACTAAAGAAAATAATACTTTCCCGCTTCGCCAACTTTTTTGCCATGATGTATAAGGCTGGCATACCTATTTTGCAGTGTATTGAGATAACAGAAAAAATTGCTGGCAACGAAGCAATTAGAGCCGCCTTGACGCGGGCAAGAGAGGATATTCAAGAAGGTAAAGGTGTTTCGGTTAGTTTTCAAAACACCGGTCTGTTCCCGCCGCTTGTGGTACGCATGATTCGTGTAGGAGAAGCCACCGGGCAACTTGATCAGGCTCTTCTAAATGTAAGTTATTTTTATGAAAGAGATATCAAAGACTCAATAGAAAAGGTTCAGGCTTTAATTCAACCGGTGATGACCATCGTCATGGGCACTATTTTAGGCTGGGTCATGTTGTCGGTCATGGGACCTGTCTATGACTCTCTTAGCCAGATGCAATTTTAGGTGCATTGATGAAACTTCCTTTTAAACCATTAGCCAAGAGAATCATGCTTATTAATTTTGATGGGATGTCTGTTCATACTATGGACGGAGAGCGTCTCACCAATATTGCTCGCTTCGGTGACGATGATGCAGGGTTTGATAATTTCCGTTTCTATTTGTCGGGCAATCGTAAAACTGCCACAACAATTCTAGTGGACTCGGTTGCAGAGGATTTTGTAGTTGAACAAATTGCACATGCTAATGCCATTGATCGCCGAACCTTATTAAAGCGCAAAACCGATCAGCATTTTCGAGGTACCGAATATAGGTCAGCGCGTATTCTAGGAAGAATTGAAGGTGGCCGTCGTGACGATCGTGTTTTATTTAGCGCTCTTACTAAAAGTCAGGGTATTGACCCTTGGATAGAAATACTTCTTGACGAAGAAATACCAATTCAGAGTATTACTACTCCGGCTTATGCTCTATGTAAGGTTGCCAAGGAGTATGGTCTGTTAACATCTGACACCATTCTTTTGGTGAATTGGGAGCAATCAGGTATTAGGCAGACCTTAATTCAAAATGATAGGGTGATGTTTAGCAGATTGACTCCGCTGCCAATGAATCCGAATGTGCAGGCCGCTCAAATTATCGTCGATTCTTGTCGGCAGTCAAAAGAATATCTCGAACACATAGGCTTAGTTGAGTTAGATAGCAAATTAGACGTTCATATTATTACACCGCATTTAGATGCAGGTGATTTTGCTGAATACAATAGTGAAGGAGGCTTTAATGGCATTGTTCACCATAATTCTATTGAGATGATGCAAATAGGGAAGTTTGGCGGTGCTCAGAAAGAGATCACTGCGGTAATGCTGTGTCTTGACTGGGGAATTCGAACTGGCGAACTTAAAAATATCTATGCGCCTTCTGCAGCTCTCCGTTTTTACCATATGAAACAGACTAAAAGACTAATGGCTGCTTTCTCGGTGATTGCTGTAACCATTGGCATTCTGCTTTCCATACCGGTTATGTACAACAGTTTTGATCGAACTGCCACTATCGCGAGAGTTAGCGCAGAAACGCAAGCAGCTGAAGAAGATTACGATGCCTTGACCGCCGACTTTCCAGAGACTCCTATCCCTTCGGACGCTATGGAATTGGCTGTAAAAGCCTTTGGTCAGATTTCCGAAGAGATTCGCTCGCCGACTAGAATTCTAACCGAGGTTGGGCAGGTCTTAGTGAATCATCCCGCTGTAGAACTGACATCAATAGATTGGAATCTAATTTCTGCGAATGAGGATATTGATTTTACCGATGCGATATTGGCAGGAAATTTGGTCATTGATCTCAAGCTCTATGGTGTTCTTGTTGAAACAAGAGACGTTCAAGAGTCTAGCAAGAGACTAAATGCCCTAATTGACGCCCTAAGTTCATTGCCGGGTGTTTCAGTGTCAACTATATCTCTTCCCATAGAGACTCGTACCGATACTGAGATTGTAACAGTTTTAGATGGAGAGTCGGTGAATGCCGAATTTGCCCTAAGTATTAGAAGGGAAACCTAACTATGGCCCTTTCTAAGCGCTCGCTAAAAGAAGATTTGATTTGGTTGAGATTCCCTTTATTGGCTATGACTTTTTCGGTAGGTGCCATTGTTGGCATTTATTTTTATAGTATTTATTACGGGAACGATATGCTGCGTAAAGAAAGTATTGTTTACGATGATTTAAATTACGTTGCTTCGCTGGTGTCTGCGATTGAGGAGGCCGAACAAATCATTATTCAAAATATTGACAGATACAACGAGATGTCAGCAAATGGTGTTATGAGCGAAGAAGACCGAGTAGGCTTCTTGGGTGAAATTGGCGCGATAAGAGACAAATACAAACTTTTCCCTATCGGTGTGACGGTTTCAGAGCAAATAAAGCGGGTATTGCCTTATTTGGGAAATGTAGAAACTCCAGAAGAGCAGATAGCATTGACAAGAAGTTCTGCGAAAGTTCAACTGCCATTGCTGCATGAAGAGGATCTTACTCGTTTCCTGTTCGACATTATGCAGCCAGCACGCCTACTGGTGAATAACCGCTGTGTGATTGCTAACTTAGCCCTTGGGGAGATAGAATTATTGAATGTGATTCCACATCAACAGGCAACCTGTGACTTTTACTGGTATACCTTGAGGGAGGAGCCTTTTGCCTATCAAACTACTGAGTATTAATAGAAGCTGTCTTTGGTGTTGCTTACTCACATGTGCTTTTCTGATTAGCGTGCAAGCAAAAGCTCAGCTAGGGCCTAGACTTTTTTTGACTGCTGAATTGAGAGCGGAACTCGAAAGACGTAGGTTGGGGTTTGTGCCGGCAAAGACAGAGTCGGCTATTATTGGAACGATTACCGATTTAATGAGGCAAGAAAAAATTGAAGATACGGTTTATTCTCTTGAGGGGATTGTGTTTCGTGATGATCACACAGCAATAGTCTGGCTTAATGGATCAGCGATCGAAGAATCGAATTTACCTGCTAATGTTCAACTTGTCCGGACGCTAAAAAAGGCTAAACTTAGGGTTTTCTCTGATAGGAATGAAGAGTTTGAGCTAATGCCTGGACAAGTGTTCAACGTGTCTACCTCGACGCTTTATGAATCTTATCAGTGGCAAGAAGTTCTAGAACAAAAACGACGGCAGGCATTAGCCGCCGCAGTAGGTTCGCAATCTGGCACTCAGTCGGACTCCGTCGAGGAGTAAACTACTATGATTCACTCAGGCGCCACTCTAAGTTTTTATAATGATTTCCACTAATTCACCAGCTAGCAGACAGCGGGGAATTGTTTTGCTGCTTATTTTAGTAGGTCTACTGTTGGTATCATCATCGCTACTGTTGACCGTACTGAATAATAATACCAGCAGCCTGCGCCGAGAAAAAAGTACATCTGCTGCGCTATTGGAGGCAAAAGAAGCCCTGATTGCTTTTGCGACGTTAAGTGGCGAGCACTATGGTGATGGTGGCCCAGGCCCAGGCCATCTTTTTTGTCCAGACTCTAACGGCAACGGCTTAATAAATAGTCCCTGTGGAAACAATGCGTTAGGGCGGCTGCCCAGAACAGTGACTACTGCGGATAGCGAGCTGGCAATTTCGGACCTCAATGGAAATAGTGATCAGCAGTTTTGGTTTGGGCTAGATGACTCGCTGCGAAACAGTCCGGCGACGCCTTTTAACACAATGACCGTAACTAATCTTACTGTCGATGGGACTTCGGGCGTAGCCGCTGTTCTAATAGCGCCTGGGATAGGTTTGGCCTCTCAATCTAGGTCCAGCAACACTTTCTCAGATTATTTAGAAGGCCCTAACTCCTCAGCTCCAGCTTTTGTTAGCAGTAATAATTCTTCACCGACGACCTTCAATGATAGAGTTTTGAGTATAGGGTTTAACGAAATAATAAGTCCAGTAACGGCTATAATCACTGAAACTATTAAGATTGAGCTAGACCTATATCATGGCGTCAGCGGATCCTACCCAGACGACACCTCCTTTGATGATCCATTGCTCAAGGATTTTCCGACGGTTATGGTAGAGGCGATAGCAGCTGGTGATATACCAGCCTGGTTTGTCAGTAACGACTGGTTAAACCTAACTAACTATGTGCGCGTCAACACAGATGCCGCAACATTAAATTTCAATGGTTGTGGGATTACCTATACTGTGACGGCCAATGTGGATATCAGTAGAGACACTAGACAATGTTAACTCAAAAACGCCTATTCAAGCCCAATGGCTCAGGTTTCAGCCTAATCGAAATGGCTATCGTATTACTTATTGTTTCAACCATGCTCGGTGGCTTATTAATGTCTCTTAGCACGACCCGAGAAATCAGTAGTAGGAATTCCACAGAGGCGACATTAGATGAGATCGCTGAAGCCCTTTACGGGTTTGCTCAAGCCTCAGGACGATTGCCGTGTCCGGCTACGGCAGGTAGCAACGGGCTTGAAGCGCCCGCTGGCGGAGGCAACTGCACTCGAGCTAATGGATTTGTGCCATCAGCCACCCTCGGTTTAAAAGGGCCGCTCAATAACGATAACTTGCTTATGGATAGTTGGCTAAGCGCTTATCGCTACTCAGTATCGACGGCTCTAGGAAATGCCTACACATCGACTAATTTTGGTGGCCGAACTGTAGGGGAGCTTGTCAATGGCGCTGACCTGCAAGTATGTGATGAGCCTGCCTGCACCAATTTGCTGGCTAATGATCTTCCTGCAGTGGTTCTTTCTTTAGGCGCAGATTGGGCCAGCTTTAGCAGCACGGATGAAGTGGAGAACTCAGGTGAACTTCTAGTCTCTGGATACCGGATGAATAACGATAATATCTTTGTTTCAACCGGCTATATAGAAGATTCGTTCGATGATATTTTGAATTGGGTCTCCCCTAGTATTTTGATCAGTCGACTAATCGCGGCAGGACGCTTGCCTTAGTAAAGCCCCTTTTTATTACACTGGATTTAGCTCTTGACTGAAAATAACAATAACCGCGTATCGGGCTGCTCTGCATACGAAGAGCAGGGCACCGTCAAATGTAAGGTTTTATTAGTAGAAGACGATCCAGCGTTAAGACTTATGCTGCGCAACGTCTTACAGCTAAAAGGTTTTGATATCCAAGAAGCTTACAGTAAAGCCTCCGCGGCAAAAGTGCTCACTGAAGATGATGAGATTGCTGTTGTCGTTCTTGATCTCGGTTTACCACCATCACCGCACACAACTAGTGAAGGCATTGCCGTCATAAAATTTGTTTCTGAAAAGCTAATTCCAGCAAAAATAGTTGTGCTTACCGGGCAAGATGAAGAAAGCTCTGCGCTAGAGGCGATTAAAGAAGGCGCTTTTGATTTTTTGTCAAAGCCCTCAAAGTCCGAGGATATTCTCAATGCGGTCAATAGGGCGAATCTTTTTTTTACTAAAGAAAAGTACCTTGCAGAAAAAGAAGGCTTAACGCGTTTGCAAATCACGGCAAAGATCGCAGATGGCCTTAAGGCTGTTAGAGAAGAGGCCGAAGAAAAACTAGTACGGCAAGTATTGAAGGATACAGAATTTAACGTCTACCAAAGTGCGGCTAAGCTTGGCTTGAAAAGGGAAAGTGTTTATTACTTTTTGAAAAAATTCGGAATTAAGCGAGAAGATGGCTAGCCTTTATCCTTATCTAATTCTTGTAGGTTTAAGCATTATTGCAGCGACGAGTTGGCTGCTGCGGCAGGCCCGCGGGCGCGCGGAAATTACCAATGAATTAGTTAAGCTTAATCAGGCATTGGAATTCGATTTGCCAGACTTTCTGAGAGCCTGCTGGAAGCCTTTACATAAAGCCGGCTTTAGGGGAGTTAGCTGGCAACTCGACTGGTTCGGATCAAAGCTTGCACTGTCTCAGGGTAAAGAGAGCGAAGTTACTATTGAGCGCACGCTCCAGGTACAAGATATAAGCCTAACTATCAAACTTTATGAGGGCAATCGTCGCTTCGAGCAGCGCTACTTCAGCACGGTGCTCTCAGAGAGTTTTTTCCTGCTCCTATACACAGACATGTGGGTCAAGTTGGGCACGGTGCAGGGGGCATTTGCTCAAACAGCGAAGATGAATGTTTTTCTTCAGCATGACATGAAAAATATCGTCCAATTGGTAAGTCTAATGACAGAACAGCTAGAAATGACGCCAGCGGGGCAGGAGGGTCAGCTTATAGACGGCCTTAAAACTGTGATGCCGACCTTGCGAGACCGCTCGGAAAGATTCTTAAGCACGCTGTCGAGCAACGTGCCTACTGAGTCCGTCGAGGAGGTCGATATGCGTCAGGCATTAATGAAAACCGCTGAGATTCACGAGTTAAAGGTAGCAATAGAGGGTGAGGCGAGTGGCCTTATAAGCGAGGAATCCCTAAATAGCCTTTTTGACAACGTATTTGGCAATTACATCGATCAGGCGCGGCGAAACCCTACCAAGCAATTAGATTTGTGTGCAGAACTAGTTGAAGAAGAAGAATTCAGTCGTATTTCGATTTTAGACCGTTTAGGTGCCCCATGTCTCTGGCCTGAGAGGCTTTTTGAGCCGTTTTGGAGCGAAAAAGGGGATGGACTGGGTATCGGCTTGTATCACGCGAGACAGCTCGTCACAGGGCTCGGCGGCAGTTTTATAGCAGAAGCGCCAAGCGATGGGCCGCTAACGTTTGTGATTATGCTGCCAAACTAACTGTAAAAAAAACCTACATATTGTGAGATGACAAACGAAAACATATAGTAGTAACAGAAGCAAAGAACATGTGAGCTCGCGCGCTCGGTAAAAAGTAAGTCATAAATAAATATTTGTTCCAAAGGGGATAGAATGAAGAACTCGCTAGGAAATATGAAGCAACAAGGTTTTACGCTGATCGAAATCGCCATAGTGTTGGTGATTATAGGTTTACTAGTAGGCGGTGTATTGCAGGGGCAACAGTTAATCGAAAATTCCCGGATTAAGCAGGCCGTTAAAGACATCAATGGAACAACAATTGCAATGCTTGCCTATCAGGATCGTTACGGCTCGCTACCCGGCGATGACGCCTCTGCAGCCGCCGCTCGCGGCAGTGCATGGGCGACCGGCATAGTTGCCGGAAATGGCAACGGAACTCTTAATGCGTCCCGTGGCGAGATATTCAGAGGTCGCGGCAACGAAAGTACATACTTTTGGCAGCATCTTAAAGCAGCAGGCTTTATTGGCGGCGATCCTGCTGATACTGGTGTGGCAGCATTGCCAAATAATGCTTGGGGTGGATTTATGGGCGTTACAGTAGATCCCGTGTATAACAACATGATTGGGACTAAGGTCTGCTTGAGCAACGTTGCAGGTACATCGGCCGCTGGCATAGATAGCACATTGGATGATGGCAATGGTCGAACCGGAAGTGTTCGATCGGATGACGGAACAAATTTAGTTCCTGGTACCGGCCAAGGGGATGTTGCTTACAATGAGGATCTAGTTTATACCCTGTGCTACAGAATGTAATAGCGCAATAGGCAATAAAAAACCCAGCTACTTAAGAGTAAGTAGCTGGGTTTTTTATTGCCTAAATTTTATCAGACTGTTTTTGGTTGGTTGTCCAAAAACTCAGAATTAACATGGGCCAAATACCAACGTGAACCATCATGTCAGCGGTATTAAATATATAGTTCCAATAGGGGATGTGCTGAATGTCGATGAAATCAATTACGCTGCCGTAGACTAGTCTGTCTAAAATATTAGAGGCGCCGCCGCCAACGATAAAGCCAAAACAAAGATATTCATACCGCTGAATTGTTTTGCTAAGAACCAAGTAGGTTAGGACAGCGCCTAGCAGACTTAGGCTAATTAGCGCGAAAACTCCCCCAGAACCTTGGAACATGCCAAACACACCGCCAAAATTTCTGATGTGAGTAAAGTGAATAAGGCTGTTGATTACTAACGTAGTGTTTTGCTGAATATTGTTATCGACCCAATAGCCAATTGCTTGCGAGACCAGAAGAACGCTTATAGCGATCGTGCTAAAAATTGCGATGTTGCTTATTTTGCTACTCACTTTCCATCCTCTATTTGATGGCGTAAAAAAGAATCCTTGTCCTATCAGCTTATTAGTTAGCTCATAGGACTATCGGCATATTGGATAATTTTGGGTTTAAAGTCGTCGTTATACTGCACAATACTGTGAGCGCAGTTATGCATAGTAGGGGGTGCCCACAGTTCCTCTAGCGGCCGCTCCTGGGCATGGCAAAGCACTGACTTAATTAATGCGCCATGGCTTACTATTGCGATTTTTTTGCTTTGCTGAGCTTTGCCGATTTCTTGAATTTGAAGTACGGCACGGCTTTGTAATTCAAGGAATGTTTCGGCACCTTTCACAGCAAATAAATGTGGTTGTTGCCAGAAGTGTTGGAAAGACTCAGGGTCTTCCTTTTCAATTTCATCATAAAGAACGCCTTCCCAAGGCCCTAGGAATATCTCTCTAAAGCTATCAAGATAAATTATTTTTTGATGCAGTTCGGGTCGGCCTGCGAAAGCGTGCTCTGCAGTTTGTCGAGTTCGGACACTGCTGCTGCAATAGACTTGGTCAAAGCCAATTTCGCCGATTTTCTCGCCGAGAGCTTTAGCTTGCTGTATGCCGAGTTTGGTTAAAACTGATTCACTCTGTCCTTGAGATCGCCGCTCTTCATTCCAATTGGTTTGGCCGTGCCTGATTAAATGCAATTCCATCGTAGTTAATTCTCGTTTAGGAGTTGGTCTGCGTTTCGAATAAATTCGAGCGTGTTCTAGCCACGGCATCTAGCCATCCGCTGTAGCTCTTTTCTCGCCATTGATAATCCTTGCAGGCTGAGAAGCCTTTTTCCAGTTGCCAATTTTCCGCGATGTCGTCGAGAGACTCAAAAATCCCCATTTTAAGGCCTGCTGCATAGGCCGCGCCAAGTGCAGTTGTCTCGATTATCTTTGGGCGATGAACGTCACAATCAAGCACATCAGCCAACGTTTGCACAAAATAGTTATTGGCTACCATGCCGCCATCGACTCTCAGCCGATCAAGATCTGCGCCATCGGCACAAATGGCTAACATAAGGTCTTTAGTTTGATAGCAAACCGACATTAATCCTGCTGTGACTATCTCTTTTACGCCGGTGTCACGGGTCATCCCAAACATGGCTCCTCGTGCATCGGGGTCCCAGTAAGGCGCGCCTAGACCGGTAAAGGCTGGCACCAAGTAAACGCTCAAGTCATCTGGGCACGCCAGTGCTAGTGCTTCCGATTCACTTGCGTCTTTGATTAAGCCAATGCCGTCCCTTAGCCACTGCATAGTGGCGCCAGCCATAAATATGCTGCCCTCGATTGCATAAGTAGTCTTACCGTCCAAGCGATATGCCACTGTGGTTAGCAGGCGGTTGCTCGATTGGATGGCTTCCTCGCCAGTGTTTAGCAGGACAAAACAGCCAGTGCCGTAGGTGCTTTTCGCCATGCCTGATTCAAAACAACATTGCCCAAAAGCGGCAGCTTGCTGGTCGCCTATTACCCCGGTAATAGGGATTTCGCTGCCTAGCCATGAGGAATCACATTTACCATAATCGTCAGCGCAATCTTTAACCTCCGGCAGCATGCTTATCGGGATGTCAAATAATTCAAGCAGCTCACTATCCCACTGCTGAGTGTGAATATTAAACAGCATGGTTCTCGATGCATTCGTTGCATCGGTGAAGTGATGTTTGCCCTTGGTAAGATTCCAGAGTAAAAAGCTATCAACCGTGCCAAAAGCGAGATCGCCCTGATCTGCTTTTTGTCTAGCCCCAGGCACGTTTTCTAAGATCCAGCGCAGCTTTGTGGCAGAGAAATAGGAGTCAATAAGTAGGCCGGTTTTTTCCTGTACCAGAGCCGAAAAGCCTCCTTTTTTTAGCTCTGCGCAGTAGTCACTAGTGCGGCGATCTTGCCATACAATCGCATTGGAGACGGCCTGACCGGTCTTTTTGTCCCAAACTATTGTAGTTTCGCGCTGATTAGTAATGCCTATGCAGCTGATAGCGGTAGCGTCTAGCTTGGCCAGTTTTAGTGCATCAACGCAACTTTCTAGAGTAGTCCGCCAGATATCGCTGGGGTCATGTTCAACCCAGCCATTATCTGGAAAATGCTGAGCAAATTCTTGTTGGGCGCTGCTAACAATACCGCCTAGCTTGTCGAACACCAACGCGCGGCTGCTAGTGGTACCTTGATCTATTGCAAGTATATATGGGCTCATTCGGTCTTTTCATGTTCGCCGCGTAGTTTAGGAAAAGCCAGATTGCCTAAATCGGTGGTCCACCGAGACAACAATTTGCAGTGCTGGCCAGCTGCGTCATGTTACACTAACTGATCTCGTTGTGCTGTCCGCTAAAGGTAATTGACTGCTGTGCACCAATCTAACTCTATTCATGATGTCCTAGTTATAGGTGGGGGGATTAATGGTGCCGGAATCGCTGCCGACGCCGCTGGTCGTGGTTTAAATGTGGTTCTGTGTGAGAAATCAGATCTTGCCGGTGGCACATCAGCGTGGAGCACCAAGTTAATCCATGGTGGGCTTCGCTATCTTGAGTTTTACGAATTCGGTTTGGTTCGCAAAGCTTTGCAAGAGCGCGAAGTCTTGACCAAGGCTGCGAAACACATCATCAGGCCAATGCCTTTCCAAATCCCTCTGCTAACTAATTTTCGCCACCCTTTGCTTGTTAGAGCGGGTTTGTTTCTCTATGACAACTTAGCTCGACGCCAAATTTTTAAGGGTTCTAGGACCGTTAGATACGACAATGATGGCGTGTTAAATGGCTCGATAGAAAAAGGCTTCGAATATTGGGATGCCCAAGTCGACGACAGTCGGCTGGTGGTAAGCAATGCTTTGCAAGCGAAGGCTAAAGGCGCATCTATCTTTACTCGTGCCGAATGTATCGCACTGAGATCGGACGAGCAGAGTTGGATTGCTACTTTTTACAACAGCATGACCGACAGCCAATCTGAAATACGAGCTAAGACCATAGTTAATGCTTCAGGGCCATGGGTCAGCTCGCTTCTAAATAAGCTAATACCTGAAAAACCTGCCAATGAACTTAGGTTAGTAAAGGGCAGTCATATTGTTGTTCCTAAGATATACGAGGGGGACGCTGCCTACATGTTGCAGCACCAGGACGGACGTGTAGTTTTTGTTATCCCTTATGAAGGCAAGTATTCGTTGATAGGAACTACGGAAGAAGACTTTACGGGCGATTTGGACAAGCCCGAAATTTCAAGTGACGAAGTCAATTACCTGCTTTCTATTGTCAATTTGTACTTTAAAAAAGCGGTTTTGAAATCCGACGTAGTGTACACCTACGCAGGTGTTCGCCCGTTAATGGAAGAAGAAGGAAAGGCGGCGAGCAAAGTTTCTCGAGATTACCATCTCGAATTTGAAAAGGAGCCTTACCCCATTTTGTCCGTATATGGGGGGAAAGTAACCACTTACCGGGTACTGGCAGAGGCTGCGGTTAACAAGCTTGAGTGTGTGTTTAAAAAAATGCCGGGTGGATGGACTAAAAACGCGACTCTTCCTGGCGGTGATTTCGATGCTCATGAACACCTTTTTAAAGATCTGGTAGCGAGCTACAGCTGGCTAGGGCATGACCTGATTCGGCGTTGGCAGTATAGCTATGGCTCCTTAAGTTTTGATGTTGTTGGCTTAGCCACCAGTATGGCTGATATGGGAGTGTGCTTTGGTCACAATCTTTATCAGAAAGAAGTCGACTATTTGTGCCGCGAAGAATGGGCAAAAACCGCCGATGACATATTGTGGCGACGTTCAAAGCTAGGTTATTTCTTTAGTAAAAAAGAGATAAATTCTCTGGATAATTATATTAGTCAGTCTTATCCGGCGAGCTAAGTCTCAGGAAAATTGATGTTAGAGTTACGATCGGTTTCTCGCCGAGTAGAAGGCGATGTTTTTGTAGATGACGTGAGCTTGCGCCTTAACCGGGGCTCAATAAATATCTTGCTGGGGCCCACCTTGGCAGGCAAGACGTCGCTTATGCGCTTAATGGCAGGATTAGATAAGCCCGATAGCGGTGAAATCTTATTCGATGGTGAATCTATTGTTGGTGTGCCGGTACAAAAGCGCAACTTGGCAATGGTCTATCAACAGTTCATTAACTATCCTAATCTGACTGTATTCGAAAATATTGCGTCGCCATTACGCGTCGCTAAATTGGGCTCTGCTGAGATTAACAAGCGAGTCGGCGAAGCATCTGATTTGCTTGCGCTATCTCCTTTCTTGAATCGAAATCCGAGTGAGCTTTCCGGAGGTCAGCAGCAGCGGGTGGCCTTGGCGAGAGCCATAGTAAAACGAGCAGGTTTAGTTCTATTAGATGAACCTTTAGCCAACCTTGATTATAAACTGCGTGAAGAGTTGCGAAGCGAACTGCCTAGTCTTTTCGCAGAGTTAGGAGCGGTCTTGGTCTATGCCACAACAGAGCCAGGGGAAGCCTTAGTTTTAGGTGGCTACACAGCTTGCTTGCACCAAGGTAATGTTCAGCAATTTGGGCCTACATTAGACGTATTCAAGAATCCTTCAGCGCTTGAGTCTGCTAAAATATTTTCAGACCCACCGTTAAACATCGCAAAGTTTGAGAGTAGCGAAGGCATTTGTAAAATTTCAGGTGAAGAACGTGAGCTTTCATTTTTGAGAGCTAAACTGCCCAACGGTAGCTATAGCTTAGGAGTCAGGCCGCACCACTTATATTTGACGCCAACTGATGGCGGTGAATTGGTGTTTAAAGGCGATGTATCAGTGACAGAACTTTCTGGTTCGGAGAGCTTTATCCACTTTGATTTTCAAGGTCAGCCATGGGTCGCGTTAATCCACGGCATTCAGAATTTTAAGGAAGCTGAAAGGGTGGAGTTCTACGTTCGCTTTAAAAACGCGTTTGTATTTGACGCTGACGGGATTGCAGTGGACATAAAGCTTTAGCTGGGCAGTGCGAAGTGTTGGATGCAATAAAACAAAATAAAATAGAACGCCATAGAATGGCGCACCAAAATAATTAAAATAGACTGATTTATGGCGAGTATAGAGCTTAAAAACATAGCCCATCAATATCCCTCTGCGGCGGCTGAGCCAGGCCCTTATGCACTTAGTGCGTTGAATGAGCTGTGGCAAGACGGTGGCGCCTACGCTCTTTTAGGGCCTTCAGGCTGCGGCAAAACCACGCTGTTGAATATTATTTCCGGACTTCTGCAGCCGAGTGAGGGCCGGGTATTTTTCGATGGTGTGGATGTTACCGACCTTAGTCCAGAGCAGCGAAATATAGCGCAAGTTTTTCAATTCCCGGTGGTTTACGACACATTGTCAGTTGCGGAAAACTTGGCTTTTCCTCTCAAAAACCGCGGCATGGCTCGGGATAAAATTTCTGAGCGAGTGGCAGAAATCCTAGCAATGCTTGGTCTCAGCGATAGGGCCAACGAAAAAGCCCACAGCCTCACCGCTGACGATAAACAGAAAATATCACTTGGCAGGGGGTTGGTCCGAACAGATGTGAAGGCTATTCTTTTTGATGAGCCTCTTACCGTTATTGACCCCCATTTAAAATGGCAGCTTCGGACTGAACTTAAAAAAATTCACCAGCAATTCCGCCATACGATGATTTATGTGACTCATGACCAAACCGAGGCGCTCACTTTCGCGGACAAAGTCATTGTTATGTACGATGGTTCGGTTGTTCAAATAGGTACGCCAGAGGAGTTATTTGAGACTCCAGCACACACTTTTGTTGGGCAGTTTATAGGCTCCCCAGGAATGAATATCCTGAAGGCCAGCGTTGACGGCGCGGAAGCGTTTGTTGATGGACTGCAGGTCCCGTTACTACACAGTTATAGAAAAATTGACAGCGGTGTTGAGTTGGGAATTCGTCCCGAATATATTGTACTTTCCCAGACACAGGGGATTCAGGCCGAAACAGTTTCAATCGATGACGTTGGCAAGCACATTATCCTTCGCTGCAAACTGGGTCAGCAAATTGTTAGTGTTATTATTCCCGAGGGGCAAAGTATCCCAGATAAGCCTCGGTTGATTTTCGCTCAGGAGAAAATCAATATTTATCAAAATGCTGTTTTGGTGAGGCCGGCAGACCAATGAAGACACAAAATAATAAAGCTTGGTTTCTAGTTTTGCCGGTACTCATACTGGTCTCTATTAGTGCGATTATCCCTTTGATGACCGTGGTGAATTATTCGGTTCAAGACACCTTTGGCAATAATGAGTTTTATTGGGTGGGAACAGAATGGTTTCAAGAAGTTTTGACTTCTGAGCGATTTTTGAATGCTCTTAAACGGACATTACTTTTTTCGACTCTTATACTGGCCATTGAAATTCCATTGGGTATTTTTATTGCGCTGGCCATGCCAAAGCGCGGAATCGGAGTCTCAATTTGTCTAGTTTTAATGGCATTGCCGTTACTGATTCCGTGGAATGTAGTTGGTACTATTTGGCAGGTGTTTGGGCGAGTCGATATTGGACTGCTGGGACACGGATTAGCCAGCTTAGGAATTGACTACAACTATACCCAAAATGTTTTTGATGCCTGGGTTACTCTTATTGTCATGGATGTTTGGCATTGGACCAGCCTAGTGGTTTTATTGTGTTATTCCGGTTTGGTGGCAATTCCCGAGGTTTACTATCAAGCCGCTAGGATAGATGGCGCGTCGCGTTGGTCAGTATTTCGCTTTATTCAGCTGCCAAAAATCAAGCGAGTTCTGCTGATAGCCGTTTTGCTGAGGTTTATGGACTCTTTCATGATTTATACAGAGCCCTTTGTAGTAACAGGTGGTGGTCCTGGCAACTCAACCACCTTCTTGTCAATCGACTTGGTGCAGATGGCAGTTGGGCAATTTGATCTAGGCCCTGCTGCGGCGATGTCGCTGGTGTATTTTTTGATTATCTTGGTGGTTTGCTGGGTTTTCTACACAATAATGACAAGCTTTGATGCTCAGGCTGCAGCCAGCCAGAAGAAGGGATGATATGAGTAATTCGCTGAGTCGTTCGAAGAAAATCACTCTTACCCTTTATATTACGTTTTTGATGGCGCCGATTTATTGGTTGCTCAATATGAGTTTTAAAACCAATCAAGAAATACTGTCATCCTTTACGTTGTGGCCTGAGGATTTCACTCTAGATAACTATATTA
>JBLGBJ010000024.1:0-45351 GCA_047617605.1 Pseudohongiellaceae bacterium
GGTCTGCATCTTTACCGACGAGAATACTTCCCATTCTGTCGTCTAGGTGCAGCAACTTAGCTGGGTTCAAAGTAACCATTTTTAAGGCGTCAATTTCGCTGACGTTTCCATACTTAACCGCTTTCGCAGCCTCTTGATTAAGCCGTCTGGACATCTCTGCGTCATCTGAATTAAGGGCTACTACTACACCCGCCTGCTGCATCAGTGCAGCGTTGTAAGGAATTGCGTAGCGCACCTCCCATTTGTATCCCCACCAGTCTGAGAAGGTGGAACCGCCAGCGCCATGCTGGGCCATCTTGTCGGCAACTTTGTAACCTTCAAGAATGTGAGTAAATGTATTGATATTGAAATCAAAACTATCGGCCACTTCCATTAGCATATTGATTTCGGATTGCACGTAGGAATGGCTTGTTACGAAACGTTCTTTGTTCAGTATTTCCAGCATTGCCTCGTGAACCAAATCTCGGCGTGGAGTAACTGCGTTACGCTGTTGTGAGCGAGACAGAGAATTGTATTCGCCCCACTCTTTTTCATATTCTTGTGCCTGAGAGAAAGCATTTACGAAAACCTGCTCTACACCCATTCGTGTTTGCGGGTAGCGAACCGAAGCTGGATTACTGCTGCGCTTTACATTTTCGCCTAGAGCAAATTTGATAAATTCATCAGCCCCTTCGATTAACAGATCATTTGGCGCCTGCCCCCAGCGCATTTTGATAAGCGCTGATTGACCGCCGATAGGATTGGCCGAACCATGGAGCAACTGCGCCGCTACGACACCACCCGCCAAATTTCTATAAATATTGATACTCTCTGAATCCACCACATCTTTCATTCTAACCATGCTGGAATTAGTCGCTATCTCATTGATATTGAATAGACCAATATGCGAGTGCTCATCGATAATTCCTGGGGTTAGGTGCTTTCCACTACCATCGACGACAGTGGCACCAGAGGCGGATAAGTCGTTGCCGATTTCAGCAATCTTTCCATCGCGAACCAAGACGTCAGTGACGAGAATACCTTCATCCTCGTTGGTCCAGACTGTTGCGCCTTGAATAAGTAAATCATTTTGCTGAGGCAGCGATTCACTTCCATAAGCACCAAATGGGTACAAGATTGGGGATGGCAATTCAGTAGAGCTGGCAGTCACCTCATCAGCAAGCTGTGCGTCAGAGTTATCCTCAAGCTGACTTAAAGTCCAATCGATAACAGTGCCGCTAGCGCTACGACCATTACCTTGCCACCCATTTACTGTTGACCAACCAGTTAGACGAACACGCTCGTCTGTCTCTAAATCGTTGAAGCCCATAGATATCAGATCTTCAAATAGTTCTACCGCGACCTCGGTACTTTCATCTCCAGAGCCTATTTCGGCACTAGGGGCCACCCCGCTAAAAGAAAGAGTAAAATCTAAATCTTGATCGTTAACAGTAAACTGGTAGCTACCTCCTCTTTGATCAAGATCCGCATTGATTTCAAAGCGATTGCCTTGGATCCAGCTTTCGAGGATGACCGCATCCTCATCAAAAATATCCGCAGAAGTGATAACGAAATTGGCCATAGCATCGGCCTGCAACTGCCCGACTCGATCAGCTACGCCCAAAAGCTCGGCAGGGACGCGGGTAATAGAATCTAGCGCGGTCTGCTTTGGCAGGCCGTTAGCAACCGCTTTACGAAGATTGCTCCAAAATTCGTCAGAGGCGCCATCGGTGGTTACTGCAAATTCAATGTCATTCTCAGCAAGGATTTTAAGATTATAGGGCGCAAGCTCCCAATGCTTAAGATCAGCAAATGAGACATCATCAGTAAGCAGGATGTCATCAACCTCAGGTTTTTCAGGAAAACTTACTGGAACGATTAAAGTGGCACCTGTTGCCTTTATAAGGTCGGCTCTTTGGTATGAGTCACCTGCTGTTTTCAGGACATACTGCATTTCAAATTCGTCGCCAACTTTATCTGCGGTAAGTGCCTGATGCCAATTGTTCACTTCGAGTATCTTAGGCAAGTCAGCCGAGCTGTTCAGCGCTTCGAGAGAGTGGTCAGTAAATGGCCGAGGATCTTGGCTACCAAACCACTGAGCATCGAAATGAGTTTGACGAATTAGAGCGAACGCACCCATAAGGGAAACCGGCACACTTTGTTTGGATGTCCCTTTCGAGAGCGAATAATGAGTTGCTGCATCGGGGACAATAATAGATTCATTGGCATTTTCATCGCCCAGGGTCACTAAAGCAGAAGTTCCTCTAGCAATGCCATCAGCTCTAAAACTTAGAACCGAGGAAAAGCCTAGTTCTCTATATTTGCCACGAACCTCTTCGTCAGGAACAAAAGTGGTACTGGCGCGAAAATCCGCCTTAATCGCATCGTTTACATTTGATGCATTAGCACTTGAGAACATCACTTCTGCACTACGAAAGGAGCGGCCCGATCCACTCTCTACCTCAGGCATGCCATAGCCTGAATAGGCATCTATAAAACCCGGATAGATGAAGTCTCCCTCTAAATCTATTTCAAAGTAACCCTCTGGCGCGGCCGATGAGTTGATTGCAACTATTTCACCATTGCTAACCAACATTGTACCGTCTTGAAGAAACTCTCCATTGGGCTGATAAATCGTCGCATTGGTAAATGCATAGGCGTTGTTGCGGTCGTCGGCAACACCGTTTGGAGTTGCATTATCTTGCGCAAATCCTTGCGATGACATCGCTAGTGCACTTGCGGCTGTGGCGATAATACGCAGTGTCACAGTTCCGGGTTTGGTCATACTTAATTCTCCTGCCATTAATCATTGTCTTCAGTTAAGGCGTTAGTTAAGCCATTACTCAAATGCATACGAGCTACGCGCCATGCATGTAATTTGATGTCGCGTTTGAGTAATTCAGGCTTAAAAAGGCAGTCTACACAGCTCTGCTGTTAAAGTGGAATCTCAAAATGAATTTCTATTAATCTTATCTTGTACCAGAACTGCTCAAGATAATAGAGGTTTTCTGGATGACTCATACCTCGCCAATTTTTCCAGTGGAGGTATACTTAGGCTTCGTTTGGCTGCAATAAGTAGCACCTTGCTGCCAACTAAACAGTCACCTGATCTGACATAACCTTCGGAGCTTTTAATGTCCACTCCTCTTAAAATTTCATGGCTTTTAGCCTCTCTCACTCTCGCGGCCTGTGGTTCGGATAACACTCAAGCGCCAAACTCAAGTTCAGCCGAGGCTCCAGTCACGACAGCAGTTACATCAGAAGCCGAGGTTACAGCGACACCGGAGCTAGGCAGCTTTGGCATCGACCTTGCCGATCAAGACGCTAGCATCCGCCCCGGCGATGATTTTTTCCGCTTCGCCAACGGCCATTGGTTGGATACCTATGAATTACCAGCAGATCGGAGCAATTATGGTTCATTCAACGTTTTGACCGACCGCTCTGATGAGCGAGTTAGAACAATCATAGATGACCTAAGCTCTATAGAGCCCGCCGCCGGATCGCTGGAACAAAAAATAAGCGACTACTACCGTAGCTATATGGATACCGAAACTCTTAATTCGCGAGGAATTGGCCCATTACAACCAGGCCTATCTGCCCTCGCAGAAATTGATACTTTAGAAGAATTGAGTGCGGCCTTCGGCAGAGCGCAGATCGACAATACTGCTACACCCTTCAGTTTTGGCATTGGCGCTGATCGTAGTGACCCCAATCAATATCAACTAGGTCTCAGAGTTGGGGGGTTTGGCCTTCCTGATCGAGATTACTACCTAAAAGACACAGAGAAATTTTTGGAGATAAGAGCGAAGTACGTCACTCACATAGCAACGGTATTGGAATTTGCGAATATTGAAAATGCGCAGTCCAAAGCGACAGCAATTCTGAGTTTGGAGACTCAAATAGCAGAACACACCTGGCCAAGGGCGCAGCGGCGTAATCGAGACCTAACCTACAATCCAATGGGCTATGATGATTTTGTAGCTGAGTATCCTGGCTTTGATTGGGATAGATTTTTTGCAGCCGGAGGAATCCAAGATCTTCAGGACTTGAACATCAGTTTTCCAAGTGCTATGGCGCCGATAATTCAATTGGTTCAGGATTTACCTGTCGATGATTGGACCAGCTATATGACTTATCGATTCATCGTGGACAGCGCCAGCGTGCTGTCGGAAGAAATAGATAAAGAATCTTTCCGTTTTTATTCGACTGTTCTCAACGGCGTGCCAGAGCAAAGACAGCGCTGGGAGCGTGGTGTCGCTCGAGTAGGTGGTATGGGCAGCCTCGGTGAAGCGATAGGGCAAGTTTATGTTGAAAGACATTTTCCCGAGTCCGCTAAGCAGCAGATGGATGAGCTTGTTGAAAACCTGCGCACAGCGTTAGCGCAAAGTATCGCTGAATTGGAGTGGATGGGTGAAGAAACCAAAATAGAAGCAGCTCTTAAGCTTGAATCTTTTCGCCCCAAAATTGCCTATCCAGACCAGTGGAAAGACTTTTCAGAAATTGAGCTTTCTCGAGATGACTTGTTTGCCAACGCTCAAGTTTTGCGCGAATTCAACTATCAAGACGAAATCAGCCGACTAGGTACAACCACCGACCGAGACGAGTGGTTCATGACGCCGCAGACTGTCAATGCGTATTACAACTCTTCGTTTAACGAAATCGTTTTCCCGGCCGGAATCCTACAAGCTCCTTTCTTCGATCCAGCGGCTGATCCGGCTGTTAACTATGGTGGCATTGGCGCTGTTATTGGCCATGAAATGGGTCATGGCTTTGATGATCAAGGCTCAAAGTCCGATTCTCTAGGGGTCCAAAGGAATTGGTGGACTGAAGAGGACCGTGCTAATTTCAATGCCTTAACCTCAGCGCTTGCAGCCCAGTACGATCAATTTGAACCGGTTCCCGGCTATTTTGTGGACGGTAATTTTACCTTGGGTGAAAATATCGGAGACTTGGGAGGCCTATCTCTGGCTTATCGCGCTTATAAAATGTCGTTAGGTGGTGAAGAAGCGCCCATTATAGAAGGCTATACCGGTGATCAACGCTTCTTCCTGTCTTGGGCACAAGTGTGGCAGCGAAAACATCGCGAGGATGCTTTGATTCAAAGACTAACATCTGACCCTCATTCTCCCGCTGAATTCAGAGTTAACGGCGTGGTTAGAAATTTTGCAGAGTGGTATGAGGCCTTTGAAATTACCTCAGAAGATGCTCTTTATCTTCCTCCCCAAGAGCGCATTCGTATCTGGTAAGTGCACATAAATTAGGAGCAACTAATGCTAGAAAAATTAACAAAGCCTTTTTTACAGCTACCGTTAGTTGTTTTATTTTCAGCGACTCTATTTTCAATTCCTGGAAGTTTTGCCCAAGAAAATTTTGACATTATCATCAAAGGTGGAAGGATAGTCGATGGCTCAGGCAACCCTTGGTATATGGCTGATGTAGGGATTGTTGGTGAGCGCATTATCAGTATCGGCAACTTAGATGGTGCGAATGCTACTCAAACTGTTGATGCAACCGGACTTACTGTTACACCTGGTTTTATAGATCCTCATACACATGCACTGCAGGGAATTTTTGATGTACCCAATGCTGAAAGTTCTTTGCTTCAAGGTGTCACGACTTTAACTGAAGGCAATGACGGCAGCTCTCCGTTCCCTATCGCTAAGCACTATGAAGAAATTGCTGCTAAAAAAATAAGTCCAAACTGGGCGGTCTTTGTAGGCCAAGGCACTATTCGTGAATTAGTCATAGGCAAGGAGGACAGAGAGGCCACCGCTGCCGAGATGACAAAAATGAAGCAAATGGTTCGTGAAGCTATGATGCAAGGTGCTCTGGGCATTTCAACCGGCTTGTTTTACGTACCGGGTAGCTTTACTTCCACAGAAGAAGTCATTGAGCTTAGCAAAATAGCGGCGCAATACGATGGAATTTATATCTCTCATATGCGCGAAGAAGCTGGGCAGCTTATTGATTCGGTTAATGAAACAATACGGATTGGTATTGAAGCGAACATCCCCGTGCAAATGACGCACCACAAAGTTATCGGTGCTCAAAACTGGGGAGCATCTAAAGAGAGTCTTAGGTTAGTTGACGAAGCCCGTGCTAAGGGGATTGATATAACTATCGACCAATATCCTTATACTGCGTCTCAAACTGGCATCAACGCTCTGATACCGCAGTGGGCCCAAGAGGGGGGCCGTGAAAGACTGCTTGAACGGATTAATAGCAGCGAGACTCAAGGCGCCGTAAAAGCGGCTGTCATTGATAAAATTCTATTTGACCGCGGCGGTGGACACCCTAAAAATGTTTTTATATCTCGCAACAGTTGGGACCGCTCAATGGAAGGAAAAAACCTGGCCGACCTCACTATTGAGCGCGGCTTAGAGCCGACGCCCGCTAACGCAGCGGACGTTGTCTTTGACATTATCCGCGGCGGGGGGGCAACTGCGGTATACCACGCCATTGGCGCTGAGGATGTAGACCGCATCATGCGACATCCTGCCAGCGCTATCGGCTCAGATGGGCCGGTTGGCATTTTTGGTGAAGGTGCACCTCACCCTCGTCAGTACGGAACCTTCGCTCGAGTGTTAGGCTATTATGTTCGAGAAAGGGGGGTTATTTCATTGGAAGAGGCCGTTCGGAAAATGAGCAGCGCATCGGCAAGAAGGCTGGGAATACACAATCGCGGCCTGCTAACCGATGGCTATTATGCAGACATTGCTGTTTTTGATGCCGACGAAGTTATTGATAAAGCTACATTCGAGAATCCTCATCAGTATGCTATCGGAATGAAATACGTTTTGGTCAATGGCGAGATTGTTGTGGAGCAAGGCGCTCACACAAATCGCCGACCTGGCAAGATACTTTATGGACCCGGTCATTCAAGTCGCACCGCCGGTCAATAGCCAGACAGTAAGTAGTTAGCTCAAAAGCAGTAGAATAAATCCACCGCAGCCTGCGCTGTGTCAATAGAGACAGCGCAGCGCTCCTTACTACCATCTATTTCAGTGGGGCAAGCTTGCACTAACTCTCGCTGTAAACCCTTTCACTCTGGCTGTTAGTTCTGGTTGTTAGTTCTGGTTGTTAGCTCTGGCCAGCGGCTTTCCTCGTCAATCGCTCTCGCTCGATTCGATCATGCCCTTAGCCTCACGGCATTCTGTCATCGCCGTGGTTTTGGATACCCCAGTCCCAATTTTATCGAGTACTCGCCAGTCGCTCTAGCTAACAGACCCATGAAATTGAACCGAGCTCTCTTCTCATTCCCCAAGACCTTTGAAACACAAAAAAGCCACCTCTACCTAAACCCTGAATTAAAGTTTGGGCGTCCTTTGAGTGCCTAAATTTTAATTCTGATCAGAGAAACCAGAAAAAAAGCATTCATAAAGTGCATCTGCGCGGCATTACGCCCTGTTTTGGCGCTCTTTCGCCAAGTACCCCTTAATTTTATGACACTTTATCGCGCTCTCTCATCTCTGGCCCGTTTTTTGCTCTAGACATGAGAGTGGCGAAAAATGACGCCTATAAACGAATCTAATAAGGGAAGAGACAAATAATGAATATAAGCAAAAAGTACCTCTCAATTGCTACAGCCGGACTAATGCTTAGCGCAGGCTCTGTTCAAGCTGACGAACTTACTGCCAATGCAGGAGCTTCCAGCAACTATCTATGGAGAGGCCTTACTCAGTCTGTAAACGAAGCGGCAGTATCAGGCGGTATTGATTACGCGACGGACAGCGGCTTTTACATAGGCACATGGGCTTCTAATGTTAGCTACGCTGCTGGCGACGTTTTTTCCTACGAACATGACATTTACGGCGGCTACGCATTCGAAGCTGGCGGCGTTAGTTATGACATCGGTTACCTTTACTACAACTATGATGAAGAAGCTGAATTTGATTTTAGTGAAATATATGGCTCGGTAGGCATTGGCGCATTTACTTTAGGCTTAAACGTTCTTGTTGATACAGAAGCAGAAGAAGGGCTAGGGCAAGACTTTGGTTTTGGCGAAGCTTATTACCTGTATGCTGATTACGCGACAGAAATTCGCGATGGCTTAGAACTTGGCGTTCACGTTGGCTATCACGAAGGTGATTTTAGCGAGGCATTTAACGGTGTTCCTGGTGCGTACGTAGATTATAACGTGTCGCTATCTAAAAACGGTTTCATGTTCATGATTTCTGCCACCGATTTAGATGATGTAGGTCCGGACAATTTGGACAATGACGCTGTAAAGTTTGTTGTTGGCTACTCAATGGATTTTGAACTTTAAGTTCAAAAATGACTATTGTTGAAACATTATCTAAGACTTTTCTTAGACCATTGGTGGTTCAGCAGCTGTCCGAGGCGAGAACGCCTCGGACAGCTCTTTGTTTGCGGTGTCAGCCCACAGTTGCGCACCGCAGTTTATACTTTTGTCATTAACTCCTAACCATTAAGAGTTCGCCTAGCCGACTCAATTAGCTGCAACACAATTGGATGCTTCAGTTTTCGCTCAGGCGAAATAGCATAATAACTTTCCATAACTGTTCCTGTATTGCCTATTTTTGTAACACCATACCTTGCTTCTATTTCTTTAGACATGACGTCTGGTGCTGGGAATATACCTGCCCCTTCACCTCCGAACACTTTCATAAGCCCGCTATCTTCTAATTCAGCAATTATCTTAGGAGATATATTTTTTTCCTCAAACCAATCTTCAACGCCACGTCGAACAGGGTTATTTGGAGTTGGCACCAACATCGGTGCTTTATTCAATGAGGAAGGAAATCCCTGTATATATTTTTTGGCATCAGCACTCTTCACAAAAAACGAAATGCTACTTTCCCCTATGGCATGGCTGAAAGCCTTAACATTGAAACCGGGTGGAATCGCGCAGTCTGAAAGAACAATATCGAGTTGGTGAACAGCTAAATCGCCAAGCAGATCATCTAACTTACCTTCCTTACACACAAGACGTAGCGGTTGCTTCGCACTCAGTGCCGGCTGAAGAATACGAAAAGCTATCAGTTTAGGTATAGAATTTACTACTCCAACTTTAAGACCCTCCGGAACCCCAATATCGCCGCTTCGCATTTTGGAGCTAAGCTCCGCACCTAAAGAAAATATTTCATCGGCATACTGAAAAACTAAATGCCCCGTCTCGGTAAGAACAAGACCGCGGCCGGCACGAGAAAAAAGTGCTTCACCAATTGATTCTTCTAAAAGTTTAAGCTGCCCACTGATAGTTTGGGGTGTTAGATGCAACACGCTAGTGGCTTTGGTGATGCTGCCTTCTTTGGCAACAGTCCAAAAATATTGCAAATGATTGTAGTTTAAGTGGCGCATATTGACCTCCTGTTTGGCCGCTATTTCTTTTCTTTTTCAAGCAATAACTCATTGATTACATCAACCAGTGGGCTTGTCTTAGCCTTGGGTGAGCAAACCATGTAATAGAATTTACTGATTAAACTGAAACTTATTATGGCATTTCCTTATTGTTCGAAATATTCGTGTATAAAGAAACATGATTTCGGTTATTACGAACAAATGTGGGCCAGTGGTTCAATCGAAGGTCAGAAAATTTCTATAGCCTCAGGATTGGAATAAGGGAATGGAGGGAATAAAGGAATAAAAAAAGCCCGAGGCTCTCCCAACGGGATTCTCTCAGGCTTAACGCGCAACAATCAGGGGAAGATTGTTGTCTTTGGGGACTTTTCGCGGCAGCTAATGTTTAGGGGCAAACAAGAGTGACGACAAATACTTTAAAAACTACCTACTAAAACGCTGAACTCCTCTAACTTGCTTCTGGGTTAGTAATTGCTCTGTCGCATTTAACTTCATACCAAGGAAATCAGAACTGCTTTTAAGATTTCCTTGGTACGGGATTAATTAAACCCGACTGCGAGCCCGAGTAATATCTGATTAAAACGTTTTTCATATCGGTTTATTCGAACTATCAATGAGCCCTCAACGAGTTACCACTGACTTGCTTCACCCTCGCTTGCACTTAGTAATTGCTCTCACCCCAATAAACTAGGCCGCCTTCGAGACTTTTCATTCCATTTAACAACGATGAAATCCTAGCAATATGACGGTTTGATAACGCCGAAACACCTTGATAAGGTCCTCCAAGTATGCAGAAAGTTTGCCTGCCCTTGACGACAAAGCTGAAATTTTGACCGGTACCAATCTCTAGTCTTAGCTAAAGTTCTATCCACCCGGAAGTCTCAGTTGCATAACGGCGAGAATAGCCAAAATGTAAACATTCTCCCAAAGTTCCCACTCTATTTGTTTTTATATTATTGATTTATATGCTCTTTATAGTTGGCACGTTATTCGCTACATCCACTCTTAACAGGTAGAAAAATGGTGAATGTGATCAAAAAGCGCCAACTAGCCTGAACTTGGAGTTAATTATGAAAGTACTAGGAAACTTAGCAGTTATCATTTTGGTGATAATAGGTGTACTGGCCCTTATACCTTTGGTCTCATTTGGCTTTGCGATATTCGGGGGTATCGCCGTATTTGCGATCTGGCTGCTCCCAGTATGGATTATCGCCACCTCAGGTCAGACCACTGGGTTTGAAAAAATCGCCTGGATAATAGCAATCCTTTGTCTTTCTTGGTTTGCATGGGTGTTCTATTTTTTCCTAGCACCTATCAAACCCAAGCAGCGCTACTACTATTGAGACTAGTAAACTTGTATGCACCTTATCCTGCAGGCTGTTTGAATCCGTAGTTCATCATCAACTGATCGGTTATGATGGACTACGATTTACCAAAGACCTCTCTCATGGCTATCATCGAAGTTCAAAATCTCTGTAAACACTATCCTACTCCTGGCAAAAAAGGAGAGACCTTTGCCGCTGTCGACGATATATCATTGTCAATAGAAAAGGGGGAAATTTTTGGCATCTTAGGGCCCAACGGTGCCGGTAAAACGACTACCTTAGAAATGCTTGAGGGTCTCACCGACATTGATAGCGGCAGCGCGATGATCGATGGCATTGATGTACAGTCTACCCCTTATAAAGTAAAAGAAATTATTGGCGTTCAGCTCCAAGCTAACGAATATTTTGACAATCTTTCAATCTCTGAGCTGCTGATCTTGTTTGGCAACCTGTACGGTAAAAAAATAGATTCAGAGAATTTGCTTGGAAAGGTAAATCTAATTGACAAGGCGAAAGCAAAACCTGACAGCTTGTCAGGCGGACAGAAGCAACGCTTTTCGATAGCTTGCGCTTTGGTGAACGAACCTAAAGTGCTTTTTCTCGACGAACCGACCACCGGCCTTGATCCGCAGGCAAAACGTAACTTGTGGGACCTGGTACGTAATCTAAACAGTGACGGTATGACTATTGTATTGACCACGCATAATATGCACGAAGCTGAATCACTTTGCCAGCGGATAGCTATAATGGATCACGGGAAAATTGTAGCCGAAGATACGCCTCAAAATCTTATTCTCAAGCATGCACCAGAAGCACCCGTTGCTCCTCTTCATGGAAACATCGAAGATGTATTCCTCGCAATCACAGGTCGCGCCCTGCGCGACTAAGCCGGAATCCTCGATGCTTACGAAAGTGCAACTACACCTCGCTATAGTTTTTTTGAAAATTTTTCTAAGAGATAGGCAGTCGATATTTTTCAGTCTATTTTTCCCGATAATTTTTATGACAGTATTTGGCTTTGTCGATCGCAGTAGCGTTGGCACTATAAATATTGGGATAATCAACGAATCAGCGGACTCTTCAGCGATAGAATTTATACAAGAACTAATCGACAATCCTGTTTTTAGTGTAACCGTAGGCTTGCAAGACCGTCTTCGCCCTCAGCTAGAAAAAGGCGAGCAAACTCTCGTAATTATTATCCCGAAAGAATTCGACACCACCCGTAAGGGAACCTCGCTAAGAGTCTTAGTGGACGCTGCACAAGTACGGCAGTTAGGTCTTATCCTGCCTGTGCTCGAACAATCTCTTGTTGAAATAGAGCGTGAATTCCTAGATATCGAGCCCATGTTTAATTTAATTATTGAAGATGTAAAAGCTCGCTCTCAGAATTATTTGGATTTTTTACTTCCAGGCCTTATAGCATTCACGCTCATGCAACTCAGCATTGCAGGCAGCGGATTCAATATTGTTGAGTTCCGCCGCAAAGGCATACTTAAACGATTATTTGTTACACCAATTGAACCGAGGGATTTTATCGCATCAATCGTTATGGCAAGAATGACAATTGTATTGGTTCAGCTATCAGTTCTGATTACCTATGCAATGCTAGTGCTAGATGTAACCTTTGTCGGCAGCTTACCGAGTTTTTACTTAATAATTGTATTTGGAACATTTATTTTTCTCTGTCTCGGATTTTGCCTCGGTAGTATCGCCAAGACCCAGCAAGCGGTTATGGCGATAGGCAACATTGTAATCTTTCCGCAGATCTTTCTATCTGGTGTTTTCTACCCCATTGAGTCTATGCCGGAATTTATTCAGCCTATTGCCCACGTTCTGCCTCTTAGCTTTATTTCCACTGGCATGCGTGAGATAGCTATTAATGGCGCCTCTTTGACAGACATCACTCCTAGCCTCATAGGAATAGCGGTCTGGTTTGTACTTTCGTTTGTTCTTGCCACGCGCCTTTTCGTTTGGAAAGAAGTCGCTAGCTGATTCCTATACCAATTTATGTCCATCGACGGTGACAATTCCAAATCTTTTGTAATATAGTCAGCTCTGCTTACAGGTATCCAACGATTTGGATGTTGGGTTCATAAAGTTCGAAATGCCTGCTTTAATGCGGCAATTCCCTCAAGATGGTTTGGAGAAATAATAAATGAAGAAAGTTTTAGTAGTTATGTCAGCAATTGCCGTACTGGCCTCTGGTTTTTTCTCTGCGGCCTCCGCACAGGATGCACCACCTACCCCAGAGCAACAGGCTGTCGCTGCCGTAGACACAAGAAAAGCTGTATTTAAACTTCTACGATTCAACCTAATTCCTTTAGTAGGTATGGCACAAGGCGCACCTTTTGATGCCGAGCTGGCAGAACGTAACGGTCGTCGGATTGCGGCACTGGCGCCAATGATCCCCGACGTTTTAGCTCACGACACGCGGGGATTCGATGTCGAGACTACAGCACTGGATAAGATTTGGGATAACCAGCCCGATTTCGCTTCTAAGGCACAGGCTTTGGTAGACAACGCCAATACGTTTGCTGATGCTGCCGCTACCGGCGATCGTGGTGCGACTCTAGGCACATTTCGCGCACTTGGTGGCTCATGTGGTAACTGCCACGATGACTACCGTGTAGACGACGACTAGCGATTTAATAAAGATCACAAAAAAGGGCAGCCATTGGCTGCCCTTTTTTATGCCCATTCCATAAAGTAGGGCACTATTTTCAAAACAACTGATACCTACTCACGCTTTATTTTCATATCAAATTTATTTCCGAATAGTTCTTTTTGTGTGAGAAAGACAAATACAAAACCCAGTGCGATAGCCATCGCCACACAAATTGCGATTTGCACAAATGACCATGGTTCAGGACCAAACGCGCTAAAGGTCACATAGGATTCGAATAAAATAAGAGCTACAACCGCAACCACAAAATCGATATTCCAAAGGCCTTTGAAATGGCCCGTCCTTGGGTTTCGAATCGCCACAGGAATGAACCAAGTCGAAAAAAGGGGTATCATAATTGCATTTGACACAATAATACTCATCTTGAATTCTCCTATTGTGATTTAAGAGCCGCTATCTCTGCCCAATGCTGCACCAATGGCAGAAGTCCCTACCGCATATCCACCAAAACTATAGCGAGCAAATCCGGTCGCCACGCTTGCAATACCGCCAAAAAATCCTGACACACCTCCCAGTGCGGCCCCACTTAAAACTCCCGCAAAATTTCCACTATTAATTCCACCAGCGATTCCACCTCCTATAGCGCCGATAACCACACCTACTGCACCAAAACCACCACCTACCTGTTCAATCTCATCTTGAGTTAATTCTCTCATTCTCAATTTCCTTTTGATTACGATTTGATTTTTTTTGTCAGTATCGACTGACTTTTTCAGCTTAGACTTTGATGCTAGGAAGTCGTAGTTTTTTGCTAAATCAGATTAGGAATCGGTATTTTGTTTGAAGAAATCTTCGACGATGTTTAGTTTCGGTACAATTATTGGTGGCTGAATGATGTACCGAAATTCATTAGCAGTGGGAGACGCACTTAATGGGCTAAGCGCCGCTGAAGACTCAGCTGCGCCACCGCTGACATTTTCTATCTCTTTTTCTGAAAGCGTTCTCATTTCAAACTCCTTTTTAAATAAACGATCAATAAACCTATGTGAGCTTAGAGATCTACTTGAAAAAGGACAAGAAATAGGAAAAATCAGTCGCCTGATAAGTCATGTCTGGTAAAAAATGCGGCCATAGCGGCGCGGTCAGCATCGGTTAGTTTGCTGGTATTGTGCTCTATCACATCGCCCATGTCCCCACCTACAAATTCGCCACTAGGTTTTAGGCCCAACAATAAAAACAGCTCAAAGCTGTCCAGAGTCCAGTCTGATAATGCTTCGCTGTTTATCGACTCAATTACTTCTTCGCCTAGCTCGGCACCTGCATATTCATTTGAGTAGTTTGGTATTCCGAGGCTATTGCGCGGTGTATGGCATTCGCCGCAGTGGCCTAAGTTCTTTGCCAAATACGCACCTCTCGCTAAGACCTCGTCTTCGAATATTTCACGGTCTGGTTCGGCAATATCTGCCAGCATATTCCAGCCAGCGACGGACCAGCGGCTAAGCCAAATTGGGATTTCAGGACCGGGCACCTTATAACTTACCGGGGTTAGTGACATTAAGTATGAGCCAATATCCAATGCATCTTGATCGGTCAATCCTGCATAGGCTCGATAAGGGAACGCGGGAAAGTAGAATCCACCCGTTGGCGTGCGGCCATATTTAAGTGCAGCAACGAAATCTGCCGCTTGCCAATTACCAATGCCAGTATCGATATCCGGTGTGATGTTCGGTACATAAAACGTACCAAAGTCGGTTGCTAGAGCGTGGCCACCGGAAAGTTCACCTGCGCCCGTCTCGCCTCTATGGCAACTGATACAACCCCCAGCTGTAACCAAGTATTCGCCTCGCGCGACGGCCTCTGGGGATGCAGAAAGTGAAAGATCATTGGATATGGATGGTGGATATAGCAACCACAAAAGCAGTAACAAACCAATAACTAGGATACCGGCAGGCAGAAGGACTTTTAAACGCATAGCTCTAAACCGTTACGAAATTGAGCTGAGGAGTGTTACAAATTTACCTTTTAGAGGCAACGATTCCTCACAATCCAATCGCTGCCTCTAACGTTTGAGCCTTGGTTTATTGTCTAAATATAGGCTTGTTGTTTAACCGCAGGTCAGTAAAGTCCATTGTTTAAATCAGCTCACCTAACATTTCTTTTTTAAAGGTCACTAATTCGTCCATTTTTCCATCGCGAACTTTATTTGCCCAATCTGGATTGGCAATTAAAGCTCTGCCCACGGCAATAAGTTCAAACTCATCCGCTTCCATGCGCCTAACAAGCTCATCAAGGCCGGCAACCTCAGCGGTACCCTCACGATAAGTCGCAATAAACTCTTCTGTCAGGCCGACGCTACCGACGCTGATGGTTGGTTTGTTGGTGATTTTCTTAACCCAGCCGGCTAGGTTCAAGTCTGAACCTTCAAACTCTGGTTCCCAGAAGCGGCGATTACTGCAATGAAAAATATCCACACCGGCAGCGGAGAGTGGTGTTAAAAACTCTTCCAATTCTTCAGCTGTATTAGCAAGTTTGGCGTCGTAGTCTTGCTGTTTCCACTGGGAAAAACGTAAGATCAGAGGAAAATCATTTCCGATGGCTGCTCTGATGGATTTAACAATTTTTACGGCAAAGCTCCCTCGCTTAGCCAAGCTGCCGCCATATTCATCTTCTCTGACGTTGGTGCCTTCCCAAAAAAAGTTGTCGATAAGATAGCCATGGGCGCCGTGAAGCTCAATAGCATCAAAACCAATCTTGACGGCATCGACTGCTGCTTGAGTATAGGCGGCGACTAGTTCTTCAATTTCCTCTGCGCTGAGAGGCTCAAGCACTTGCTTGCCCGGCTTGATATAGCCTGACGGCGATGCCGAGGGATAATCTGGATAAGGGCCTTCACCAGGTTTGCGAATTGCACCCACGTGCCAGAGCTGCGGGGCAATCTTGCCGCCGGCAGCGTGTACTGCTTCTACTACATGCTTCCAGCCTTCAAGAGCTTCGCCGTGAAAGCAAGGAATTTGAACACCGCTAGACGCCGCTTCGTGTGCAATTGTCGTCCCTTCTGTAATGATTAAACCAACCCCCCCCTCTGCACGGCGGCGATAGTAATCTACTACGTTTTGATCTGGTACACCGTTAGGTGAGAATTGCCGAGTCATCGGCGCCATCACAATTCGATTAGCTAGTTCAAGTTTGCCAAGTTTAAATGATTTGAATAAAACGTCAGGAGCCATAGATAAATCCAATAAATTAAAAAGCCGGAGCATTCTAGTAGGTGCAAATCTGCTTGTCGACCTTACCCTGCTGCCAATGCACCCATTTCTCAGTTAAAATCATGTCGTTAACTTAGCACCTGATTCTACAACGACCCCAACAATAGAAGGCTCAGCGATTTGCTCGATTTTCAGCACGTTATTCAAGTTAACGATTTAGAAGATAAGAACGTGCTCGTCATCACTAGAAGTCAGCTTTGGCAGGGTCTTGTTCTGCGGGCAAAATATCCAGAGAAATTTAACGTGGCCCTGCAGTGTGAGTCCTCAGACGAGGAAGAAAATAAGTTTGTTCGGCGCATATCGGCCGGCCAAGCGAATTTTCAGGAATTGGTTGTCATGACCCCAGAATTGAAAATTGAGACAAGCACTAGCCCTGAAATCGAACAGATTCTTGCCGAAAGCTGCGCCGTAATAGAAGAACCAGAACCAAGCTCACTGTTTGTTCGCTTTAGCTATCGCCGAGACCTTGATGTAAGAGAGAACGAGGTTCAAGTTGCAGAGTATCTTAAATCGGCGTATGTCCAACTAGACCGGGACGCTATTGCAATGATTCGCATGCTTGCTCAAAGCGAATCTCTCAACATCTTAGTGAATTAGGGTGTTGTGCTGAGGTTTTTCCCTGAGGTGACGGCCCAATCCGAGGATAGAGCAATTAGAGCAACTTTTTGATTCCCCACTGGCAATTGGTTACAGTGAGGCTTCATTCAATACTAAAAACAGGCTGAAACGGCCCAAAATGAAAACCCGCACTGCGACTCCAACCGGCTCCAACCACTATTTTGGCAAGCGACTAATGCTGACGCTTGGGTTTACCATTACCCTGCCTTGGCTCAATTTTGTCTACGCTGTTGAAGCAGACAGCTTCGATCCTGCCCAAACCTATCAAAACACTTGCTTTGCCTGCCACGGCACCGGCGCCGCTCATGCACCGGAGGTTGGGGATGTAATTGAATGGGAGATTAGGTTAGAAAAAGGCTTGGACACCTTAGTCCAAAATACCATTAGCGGGCTCAATGGAGTCATGCCTGCTAAGGGTCTTTGTGTTGTTTGCAGTGACGAGCAGCTAAAAGCCGTCGTTGAATATATGTTGGAGCACAGCGAATAGTCCGATATCCCTTAACAGCTTGATGAATAAGCCAAAGAGACACGCCAATGATTACAAATAAAAAAAAGCGCGTATTAACAACTCTAACCACTTTAAGCTTTACCGCTATTTTGGCTAGCTGTTCCCCTTCTACTGAGACCACTTCGATTACAGTTGCCGTTGGCGGTGATGGAGAAACGGCTGAACAATCTACTAGCCCCATCCAGCTTTCAGCAAATCCTTCGGCAAGCAACTTATCCTCTGTGCGAAATATGGACTGGGCACTGCATAATCTGGATTTAGCCGGATCGCGGTTCTCTCCCAGCGATCAGATTACGCCAGACAACGTTGCTAGCTTAGTCCCTAAATGGTTATTTCAGCATGGCGTTATTGACGGCGTAAGCAATCAAACCACGCCGATCATTGTTAACGATGTCATGTATGTGACCGACTCTCGAGGTAGCGTCTACGCGCTCGATGCACAAGACGGGCATTTACTGTGGACCTATGATGTCACTCGAAAGCTAGGCGGTGGCCGCCGCGAAGGCTATATTTTTCGTCATCGCGGAGTCGCTTATGATGACGGGGTAATCTATACCGCCGCTGGCTCTTTCCTGTTTGCGCTTGACGCCAAAACTGGAGAACCTCTTCCTGGCTTCGGCGAAGCGGGCCAAGCACCAGTGATTTTAAATGTCCTCCATCAAAAAGACCCCGGCATTGCCACCGCGATTTCTGTTGGTTATTGGTTCACCACCGCGCCGCAGATATACAATGGCGTAGTTTATTTGGGTACTACCCGCAGTGAAAGCCATATCGCTGGTGGTTACGTGCTCGCTATCGATGCAAAAACCGGCGAATCCCTATGGAATTTTAATACCGTTCCCCAAGATGAAACTGATCAGGGCTGGGAAATCGCCGGGCCTACTTGGGTTGGCGGTGAGCGTAACGGCGGAGGCATTTGGGAAACACCGTCCATTGACCCCGAGCTCAACATGATTTATTTCGCGGTGGGCAACCCTTTTGGTGACAGCACCAAGAGAGATGGAATGAATCTTTTTTCAGATTCGCTAATCGCTTTGACGCTAGATACTGGTCGCCTCGAGTGGCACTACCAACAAGTACACCATGATGTCTGGGACTACGATTCTGGAAACCAGCCGGTGCTGTTTGATATGGAAGTCGACGGTGTGAATGTTAAAGCCCTTGCTCAAGCCAGTAAAAATGGCTGGCTTTACATCCTCAATCGAGAAACTGGCGAGCCTGTTCATCCTATTATTGAAACACCAGTGCCTACAGAGACGGCCACCCAGGGAGAAGTCCCGTATCCGACTCAGCCAATCCCCCATAAGGCGAATGGTGAACGAATGGAGCCTGTCGCCCCTGTATTTCCCCAGGATATTGCACCCGAGCAAATGGAAAACAACCAACTGGTTGAGCAATTTACCCCGATAGGCCCAAATCAAATTTTTTCACCTGGCTATGGCGGAGGATCAAACTATGCTCCTATCGCTTATAGCTCGGATACCGGCTTGCTCTATGTCAATGCAATTGACCAGCCGTTTAATTCCGGTCGCGGGGCGAAGGGCTATTTCTCTGCTTACGACCCAACAACTGGGGAATTAATTTGGCGTCAAATATTTGAAGGCTATGGCCAAGCTGGGGCCGTAGTCACCAAGGGCGGTGTGGTGTTTGTCGGAACTGGCAGCAATGAGGCCGGTTACTTCTTCGCCTTTGATGCCAAAACCGGTGACGAACTCTGGAAATTTAACACCGGTGCCGGTGTCTTCGCCTCGCCATCGGTTTATGTGATCGACGGCCGAGAATATGTCACCGTGGCATCAGGTGGAGGTTCTCGTGGTCGACGCGGCGGTGATTTGATTTTAACTTTCGCACTTCCGGACGACAACTAAGCTGACATGTAAAAAATTTATTCGCAGTGGCAGTGGAAATTATGAAGTATTCAGTGGAAAGGCTATTAAAGACTCTCCTTTTAAGTAGTGCTGTTATTGGACTGTTAACGCCTTGGACAATTACCGCGCAAACAGAAGGCGATGCTGGTTTCTACACCTGGCTGGGTGAGCTTAGGCAGGAAGCCGCTGATAGCGGCATCAGCGAAGCAACACTCATGCAGGCATTCTCCAACATTACACCGCCGGTTAAACGCGTCATCGAGCGTGACCGGTCTCAGCCTGAGAGAGTTCAAACTTACGATGACTATCTCACTGCAAGGGTAACTGGCTGGAAAAAAGAAACGGGGTCCGAGTTGATGACCCGGCACCGCGACGTACTCAACGCTATAAGTAAGGATTACGGCGTACAAGCTAGATTTATTGTCGGGATATGGGGAATGGAAACCAACTTCGGTACCTATCCAATTAAAGAGCCGCTGTTCAATGTTCTAGCAACACTTGCTTACGACAATCGCCGAGCTGCTTTTTTTCGAGCACAGTTTTTAGCAGGGCTTGAAATACTGGACAGCGGTTTTCCTAAAATTGAGAATATGAATAGCTCCTGGGCGGGAGCTATGGGCCAGTCACAGTTCATTCCTGAGAGCTATCTTCAATATGCAGTCGACCACGATCAAGATGGAAAAAAAGATATTTGGGATACCGAAGCCGATGTATTCGCCTCTATCGCAAACTATTTCAGAGCACATAATTGGCAAGACGATCAAACTTGGGGGCGGCCTGTGCTACTGCCTGAGGGTGGTGAAGAAAATTTAGTAGGCCCGCAGTCGGGCGGCCTCACCCCGGATCAGTATTGTAAACGCTATAAAAGTTTAGGAATTTGGCGAGACCTACAAGATTGGCAGGACTTGGGTGTCAGGAAAGCTGACGGCGGTGACCTGCCCTCGCGCTCTATTCCTGCAGCACTAATACTCGCCGATAAAGGCGACAGTGAAGCTTACCTAGTTTATCGGAACTTTTGTTCCATTATGAGCTATAATCCCGCTTTCAAATATGCTTTATCCATCGGGCTGCTCGCGGATCAGCTAAAATAGAATTTTCCACTGTGCTCTATACCATTGGCTATGCAACTAAACCGTTTGACGTATTTATCGCCCAGCTAAAAGACCACCAAATCAATGCCATCGCCGATGTAAGGTCGATTCCTTTCAGCAAAGTGTTTTTTGATTACCATCGCAGCGCGCTTGAAAAAACCTTGCCCGCTAACGCAATAGACTATGTATTTCTTGGCAAAGAACTGGGCCCACGCTCGAAAGATCCAGACCATTATGATCGCAGTGGCCAAGTACAATTCGCCAGTCTAAAAAAATCACCGCTGTTTGAAGCCGGCATCAAACGCTTACAAGACGGGCTCAGCAAGGGGCTCAATATCGCGCTTCTATGCGCCGAGAAAGATCCAGCCGGATGTCATCGAAGCTTACTGGTGAGTCACTATTTCCATGAAAATTTTGAAACAGACATTCAGCATATCAATCATGACGGTGGACTCGAATCCCAAAGCCAGCTTGAGCAACGCTTAGTAGAGATACAAGGTGTGAAAGCTGATTTGCTGACTTCTGCCGAAGAATTAAGCGCAATTGCCTATGAACGACAGCTAAAACAAACAAGCTATCGCAAATAGGAGGCAAAAAGCCACCGAAGGCCTAGAATAACCCTACTAAAAAGTAGTCCACTGATAGGAGCTTAAAAAGACACTAGAAACTGAGTGCACTCAGAGCTCTGTAGACACGTAGATTAAGGAGAAACACATGCTTAAAGTTAATCGAGCAACGCTGGTGGCAGTTATGGCCTGCTCAGCAGCATTTTTATCGGCGTCATCGCTGGCCCAGCCGCAACTGACCGGCATTTGGACTAATGCATCGTTGACCAGCCTTAACCGGCCACAGGGCGTAGATTCTTTAGTTGCCTCTCCCGCGGAGGCCGAAAAAATTGCTGCCGGCACCGCTATAGCGGGTATTGCCCCTGGCGACTTTGACGACAATGCACCATCCAACTCTGAATCTGGGGCGCCTCCTGCTGGAAGCATAGATTTCGGACTACGGGGCTATAACTCGTTCTGGACAGATCCGGGCTCTTCCTTAGCATTGGTTAAGGGCGAGTTTCGCACCTCCTATATTATTGACCCACCCAGTGGTCGAGTCCCTCGCCTAGAAGTCCCTAAGGTTAGCTTTAAAGACCGAGGGTTTGGTAGACGCTACCTAACCGGCGTGGGCGATAACTCAGGGCCAGAAGCGCTGCCTTTGGCTGAGCGCTGCCTACTTGGCTTTGGCAACACTGCAGGCCCAGGCATGATGGGAACGCTTTACAACAGCACCTATCAGTTTGTGCAAACCGATGACTACGTCATGATTTTGGCAGAAATGGCCCACGACGCCCGCATCATTCCACTGTTTGATTCTCCAGAACAAGCAAGAGCTAATTCCAGGCCGCAGGTGATGGAGCAGTGGTTGGGGGACTCAAGGGGATGGTATGAAGGTGACACTTTGATTGTAGAGACAATCAATATTAAGCCAATTCAGATGGAGCAAAGCTCAGTGCCAATCACTGACGATGGCATCATCACCGAACGCTTCAGTCGCCACTCCGACGGCGAAATTGTGTATCAGTTTATTGTCGAAGATTCCAACCTCTATCGCCAGCCCTGGACTGCAGAACTTAGCTTTTATGCTACTGAAGGCCCGGTCTACGAATACGCTTGCCACGAGGGCAACTACGCGATGCCTGGCATCTTAGCGGGTGCCAGACTAGAAGAATCCGAGGCTGCCACTGGTAACTAATAACGAAGTTAAGTGGCTTCAATCCGTCGGTGCTGTTATGAAGAACTACTAAGCAGTATCGATGAGATTGTTTTTTGTCAACCTATCCAAATTCAATGACGCACAGACCCGCCTATCCTTAGCGAAACCGGCGCCTTCTAGGTGAACCCCGGTCCAAAATCTCCTTGATAGATACACCCAGACTGCGATGAAGCCTTGGCTTTCTGCATTGATAAGCTAGGGTTCGAGCTGGTGGAAGAGACATATCTCATCGATCAAAAGAAACGCTGGGTCGTTATCAAACCTAATGGTTGCACTTGCATGACTTTTCTGTTCGGAAAAATCCTCGATCGAGGCCCAGATAAATCAAATTGGCTATCAAACCGGGGCACGAGCTTTTGATTCTTGAGACAGATGATTTAGACACAGGCTATAAAAACGATAACCAGCTTGGTGTTAAATTTACGTAAAATCCGCAAAAGTATGACTATGGAGTAGTCACAGTATTCGAAGAACTTTATGGCAATGATATGGATCTAATTGAGTAACAAAAATGTGATTACCGCATTAATTATATCGACACGAAAATTTGTCTTTCGAGATAAAAACCTACCCCAACGGTCAAACCCAGTTAGTCATGCAGTGATTGTCGGCAACAGTTTTTTATTAGTGGGCAACTATCAGTAAACGCAAAAGATGTTTATTTTTCATGATCTATTTTCGAAGAAACCACCCTCGCATTTAATAAATTTTTGAAAGCTGTAGAAAACACTGATTTCACCGAAGGAGAAATAGTATTTGTGAAAATGGCATTTTGCGATTTAGGCGACGCAAATATCGTCGATACCTTTTACGGAAATTAATTGCGGCGACAAACCAGCCCGCAAAAACAATATATGCAACCGCGGCCCTGACCTTAGGGGGTAAGATAAAAGAGGTGAGTACTGCGATTAGAGATTAATGCTTAGTGATAACTAATCTAAACCCAATAGTAAGACTTCTAACACTAGGGTCAACGCCTCCTCGAACGGCCGCGCGAACATTGTTAATTTGGTCGGCATAAGACCCGCCTCGCATTACCCAGATCACTTCAGATGAAAGGTCCTCGCCATCGTCATCAGGGTTATAGGGATAATCTTGAAGCGGGCTGCGAGTTAACTCCCACACGTTGCCGCTCATGTCGGATAGGCCGTAGCTACAAGGTGGGCACGGTAAAGCGCCAACCACCAAGGCGCGGCTATTATTAAAATTTGCCACGTCAGTCCTGACTCTCGACCCCCATGGGAAAACTTTATTGTCTTTGCCACGAGCCGCTTTTTCCCATTGTGCCTCCGAAGGCAAAGTCACATGGGCACCTGAGTTTAAAAACTTCTTAATTTGCTCTGGCGTTGAGTCGGATTGGCGAAGCCTTTCTTCCAACCACCTTGCATAGCGCAGTGTCTCCGGCCAAGTTACACCGGCAACGGGATAGTTTCCTGCCGAGTCCAAATTCAAAGCTTTCGAAAATTGAGCGGTGTCTGCCAAATAGGCGCTGTACTGGGCAACTGTAGTCTCAAAGCGGCTGATGAAATAACGAGGTAGTTCAACTTCGCCCTGACGTTTTCTGCGAGACCATTGCTCATTGCCATAAGCCATTGAGTCGAGCGCCGGATTGCTACCCATAGTAAAAGTACCGGCAGGAATTTCTACGAAACCGAAAGCAGAATCATTAGCTAAATACCAGTTATCACTATCAAACCCAGCAAGTGTCCCCAACGTGTCTGGAGACAAATTATTAGCATTTTCCAACGACAGTTTCTCGATACTCTCACGGGTTAACCAAACAGCAGTAAAGATAATTGAAAGCAGAAGAATCAATAAGCCAAGTGTACGACTTGGCTCTAAAGGTGCTGGCGCAGAATTAGCCACCGACTGTTTGTCCGATATAATTTTCTGCGCTTTACTCACAACCGTCTCTCATTTTCTTCTGCAGCACAGGCAAAGATCCAATTGTGTTCGCAGGCCTTTGCATATAAATCTGATGCGGGCATCTCCATAAGGTTTTTCCCACCTTGACGAAGCATTAATCTAAGATCAAGCTCCTTTGGCAGGTCAGCAATAAGCCTGTCTTCATTCAATAAATTTAGGCAACCACTTTTAAATTTCAATTCACATGCCTGACTGAAATAGCTGAATGATAGTTCAGTATCGGTATCAGTGATCAATCCTTGGCGATAGTGAAGACCCAACTCATTGCAAGCCCATGCAGCATTGTCGTTGCAGTAAGTGCTTTCGATTAATAGTAGACGATCGCAAGCAAACTTAAGGTTTTCGGCACAAGATTCCTCCCAAAAAGGAAGGCTATCACCTGTATGTTGGCCATCCGTTTTATCAAACAATGACATAGAAGCAAAAACCACAACCCAGATGCTCATATGGGCTAAGTTAGCACGACCTCCAAACCAATTCGGATTCCAAACATTGAGCCATGCCGGGGAATCGATTGACCGAACTGCTCGATCGATAGCGATAACGCTGAGATTCAATAACGGAACGCAGAGAAGTTTGTCATAAAAAGTAGGAGCACCGAACAAATCGAGTATCGTATATAGTGCGAATACCCCAATGCCGTAGAGCCCCCCGAATATCATTTTACCCAACGCGGTGCGCGGAGAAGTCGATGGATCAGTCACTAGCAAATGGAGACCTAGAAATACAGCAGCAGGAATTTCTGAGTCTAAAAAATAGGGCACTCCATTAAAAGCTGAATAAAGCGCACTCGATCCAAATAGAACCAGTGCCGCTGATCCGGCAACCAAGGTGATCGAAAAGAAGTGCATCACCACAAGGCCAGCGCAGAATAAGAATAAATAGATGTTAGGCGCTAGAGTGAGATTCGATGAAATTAAAGGAGCCCACGTTAGGTTTGTGCTGTTGGTCACAATCAGCACTAGAGAAAATAAACCCAAAGCGAAGGCAGATGGATTGAAAATGTGAACACTGCGCCCTTCTCGGTTCCAACGAACATATTCCTTTCCCATAAAACCAACCGCAATCATGAGAAACTGCATATAGAACCAGTCATCGCGAAACCACAGAAATAGATTCGTACTAAATATTATTGGAATCGGCCCAAAACCTAATGTGTAGTTTCTACCTCGAGACCAAGCCAGCAGCGTACCAAATGTAAAAGCGAATAGAACCTGAGCCAAAAGCAGCAACATATGGTCATAAACCGGCTGCCAAAAATATCCCCAGTACAGATAAACACTAAACTGAACCATTGCCTGTATGTAGTGCTGAGAGTGAATCGCTATTGAAAACCCATGCTCAATACCACGGCGTTTACTGAGTATCAGTAGATATGCTTGCCATACCATCAAAGCGAGAACCGCAGCCCAGAATGACCACACTAATGCCAAACTTGATTGAACTCTCGGACTGAATGAAAGAAGAAAAAGGGCAACAGTGAGACCCACCGGCAGGGCGAAGCTGGCAAGTGAAAAAGCCGAACCGGAGGAGTTGTTAGTTTGCGCTGTGCTGGCCATACCAAAAGTGCCTAGAAACCCCGATTTCAGGATTCCTGAGACAGGGTTAATGTTTAAAAAGTGAGGTTCGAAGAATAAACCAGCTAAAGGGTCAATTCAATTTCTGTGATTGGTTTAGGCAAGCGCAGTTAACGAAAAGTAAAAGAGGCTTTAACACTAGGTGAGAGAGCTTAGGCCAAGCGATTGGCAGGTTCTTGAGTTTGCCTTGCTTGTAAAACAATAGGGGGTTTTAACAAGCTATTTGGATTGTCGGCGATTCAGTGATCTGAACCACTTAATCCTGCAGGCTCGATCGACTGACGACGAGCTGAGCTGAGCTGAGGATAAACTCAGGTCAGATCTATTACTCTTAGCTATTGTTGTTAACTGTTAATGTTCATGACTTTCATGATTAAGATCATGCGACTCAGCATCCACAGCGGCGCCATGGTCATGCTCTTTGTGGGAATCACTATGGTGATCGTGCTCTTCGCCAAAAGCGGCGTCAACGGCTCTGAAAGGTGCTGCAATAACGGCTCCGGTGGTATCTGCTGCAACGCCTACAACAGCGCCTGCTATTTGAAATGGCGCTTTAACCACTGCGACTGTCGTGTCTACCGCAACCCCGACCACTGCACCAATGCAGCCGGTCAGTGCACAGACCAGAACGCCAGCGGTTGCTAGCTTTAGTAAATTTTCAAATGTCATGTCCCTAAGCCTTTATATTTTTAGTGGGTATTTGTCACCTGGGGGGTGGCTAGTATTTGTTCACTCGTTTTTTTATGCGTAGCCTCTTTAAAGCATCAGCTCTTTGATGTGCTGGTTTTTAGAACCGCTGCTTTATATTTCTAGCTGCTCAAACTCGATTTTTTTCATTTCACTTTAATATAAGCCTCTTCTTTGACTAAGGGGACAATAGCCATCACACGCTTAACCTTAACTGAACAATTAACCAGTATTGGGCCTTGAAGTCGTTCGGTTAAGCCGATAATAATGCCTTGAAAACATTCGGAAAAAAGCGTATTTTCAGTGCCTTAGCTACCATTCTAGCGGATATTTAATAATTAAAATAATAGTTGGAGGTTTCAATGTTTCAACCCCTTGCAAAACTAGCTTCTTGTGTCACAAACCCGCAAAGAATTGCCCATACTAGAATTAAGTCGCTGACATTGATTCTCGGCATTGCCTTATCCGCGTCGGCGCAAGCACAAAGTAACGATATTCCAAGAACCGAACATGGTCACCCCGATTTTCAAGGAACTTACACTTTCCGAACTATCACGCCATTGAATCGGCCCTCAGAGCTTGCCGATAAAGCGGTGCTGACACCAGCAGAGGCCATCGAGTGGGAAAGGTTTGAGAACAACCGCCAGAATCGTGACCTGATTGTCGATAGTGTCGGTGGTGCGGGTTATCCGCCGGGTGTTATTTCCTATAACGAATTTTGGTATGAGCGCGGCAACCAGACTATTTCAGATAGACGCACCTCCCTGGTTTACAGCCCTGCTAATGGCCGTATCCCTGCCGCGAACGTCATTGGGCAAGAACGTAGGGCAACTTATCGAAAGATGGTCTTTGATAGCGCGGGTCCGGAGGGACGAACCACTGTTGATCGGTGTCTTACCGGCTTTATTGGTGGCCCACCGATGATACCTGGTTCGTACAATAACAATATGCAGCTCGTTCAAACTAAAGACCATATAATGATCATGAACGAGATGATTCACTCGGCTCGTATAATTAGACTCAATAGTGATCACAATACTAAACAGTTAAAATGGGAGGGTGACTCAATCGGCCATTGGGAGGGTGATACCCTTGTGGTTAAGACCCAGCATTTTTACCATGATTACAACTTGCGCGGGATGTCCGACCAAGCAGTAATTGAAGAGCACTTTAACTATGTCGATGAAAACACCCTCGACTATGATTTTACAGTAACAGACCCATTATCATGGGATGAAAGCTGGTCGGCTAAAGTGCCACTGCGAAAATCAGAGGACCCCGTCTATGAATATGCTTGTCACGAGGGCAATCATGGCCTGCAGGGAATATTAGCAGGCTGGAGACGCTACGAATCAATGGGTATGAATGGCAACGGCACCCCCAAAGAGTAAGTTGCTCCGCTAATTTTTTTTAAAGGGGCCTGCTGGCCCCTTTTTTATTAGAGAACCTTTATTGGAGAGCTTTATGAGAGAATATTACTATGACTTTAGACTCTTCTTTTGCACAAAAACTTAACCGTCTGCAGCCTAAGCTGAGCTTTGCTGGCATTCTACAAATTGCTTTCAACATAGCTTTTTTTAGTACGCTTTGTTTTAATATTACAGTCAACGCCGCGTCATTAAACTCTGTCAATATCAAGTCAAATCTTGATCCAAACGCAATCACCATTACCGAAGTTGATATCGTCTTTCTCTACGATCAAGATCTGATTGAGGATTTTCCGATGAGCAAGTCACGTTGGTATTCCATGCGCCGTACGTTAACTCAAACCTGGAGTGATTCAATGGATGTTGTCAGCGTATTTATCCCGCAAGGTTTTGACTCCAATACTGCAGTCCTGCCTGAGCGCAAGCTCGATGCGGTCAAAGTCTATGTTTTTGGTCAGCATGATGAAGCTACCGCGATGCCTGTAGATGTCACGGATTTGTCTGCCATATTGGTCACAATAGACGACCTAGGCATTATTGTAACAAGCCGCGAGTAAGCCATGGTGTTCACATTATTAATCGAATTATCTTCCGGCTTAAAACAAGTAAAATGCCAATAGGGGATATCTGGCGCTTTACTTCTAATAGATAGGAGCCAATTAGCATACGCCGGACGCCACGGTAGTTTAAACCTTAGCCGAGCATTACGTGGCTGTTTATCTGATGCCGCTGCCTTTTACTTCATTAACACCCTGCCTTACTAGTCATCCATTGCTGTAAAAATTTATTGCAGTGCTCGTTTAACTCCTCAGCCATTTATCACGTTAGCCAGTAATTTGTCTGAATCTGATCAGCTGACGCTTTGTAAACAATTGTTACAGAATAGTTTTCATAGCTATTTGGCCAACCGGTGCGCCGCCGAACTGCGTAATTGCTAAGGCTGGTAGGAATCGCTGCCTATTTTCGATCCCTTTACTCTCAGTGTGTCGGCGCTGCGCCACTAACAAGCAATTGAACTGCTGATTTCACTGGTTTATCCTTGCCAGTCCCCTCAACGAAGCAGTGAGAGACAAAAGAATGAACAATAACAATACTCTAAAATCCTCGGTGATCGGCGCTCTAGCCCTAGTAGTTGCACCGACGCTGGTTTTTGCACAGGCCGACATGGACCCCGTAAACGACCTTGCCAACCCTTATAGCACGCAAGCTGGGTATTTTAAGATGCCTGGAGGGCGAAACTGGGGCTCTTCCAGTACAGTGGACATCGATCTTGACGGTGAAAGCATCTGGATAGCTGAGCGCTGCGGCGCCAATGTTAATGCCTGTGTCCAAAACCCTGATACCAATCTAATCATGTTGTTCGACAAGAACGGCGATATGGTCCGCAGCTTTGGCGCAGGCTATATAAGCTGGCCTCATGGCATTCATGTAGATTTTGAGGGCAATGTTTGGGTTGCCGATGGCCGAGACAATCAGTCTGGTAGCAATCCCCCAAGCATTGCCTATGGACATCAAGTTCACAAATTTAGCCCAACCGGCGTTCACTTGATGGCTTTAGGTCAAAAAGCCGGCGGCCGAGATGATGAGTATTTTTTCACTCCCAATGATATGCACGTGGCGCCAAATGGAGATATTTTTGTTGCCGAAGGACACTCAAACAATGCGGGGACCCCAGCACGTATTCTAAAATTTAACCGTGACGGTGAATTTCTAATGTCATTTGGTGAAATGGGAGATGGGCCAGGTGAGTTCATGCAGCCTCATGCCTTGGCCATGGATTCCAAAGGTCGTCTTTTTATTGGTGACAGAAGCAACAACCGCGTTCAAATTTTTGACCAAGACGGCAACTTTCTCGACATGTGGTATCAGTTTGGTCGCCCAAGCGGAATCTTTATCGATAAGAATGATGTTTTCTACTCAGCTGATTCTGAGTCAGGCTCAGTAAATCCTGCTCATGGCGATTGGCTGCGCGGTATCCGAGTAGGCTCTGCGCAAACCGGTGAAGTTGAATTTTTTATTCCTGACCCTAACCCAGACTGCAGCGGCACTTGCACTGCTGAAGGCGTAGTGGCCGACGCACATGGAAATATCTTTGGCGCCGAAGTAGGGCCTGTCGGCGGAGTGAAGCGTTATACACGCTCAGTCAAATAGGCAATCAAAATCTGTGATTGCCTAATTACTTAGACCTGAAAAACAAAAAAGCCCGCCTTGGAAAAGGCGGGCTTTTTTGTTTATGCTTGCGTTTATAGGGTCAGAGTTGGGACTCAGACCCCGACCCTTCAGCCATCCCGATCAGTAGTTACACTTTAGCTATGATCTGATTTAACGTTTCACTCGGACGCATAGCAGCAGATGCTTTGGCAAAGTCTAGCTTATAATAACCACCGACATCCATACTTACGCCCTGCACGACGTTAAGCTCATCAACGATTTTATCTTCGTTATTAGTAAGCTCATTAGCCACCGGCTTGAACTTAGCCGCAAGCTCTTCATCTTCTGTTTGCTCGGCCAAGGCCTGCGCCCAGTACATTGCTAGATAAAAATGACTGCCTCGGTTATCCAGCTCGTTTACTTTACGTGAAGGCGATTTATTCGTATCCAAGAACAGACCCGTTGCATTGTCCAGAGCGTCGGCCATAACTTTAGCGCGGCTGTTATCAGTCACGTTTGCCAAATGCTCAAGTGATGCAGCCAACGCTAAAAACTCACCTAAAGAATCCCAACGAAGATGATTTTCTTTTTCGAACTGCTGAACGTGCTTAGGAGCAGACCCACCGGCTCCGGTTTCAAATAGGCCGCCGCCGGCCATTAATGGCACGATTGAAAGCATTTTCGCACTTGTTCCAAGCTCTAAAATTGGGAACAAATCAGTTAGATAATCACGCAGCACGTTGCCGGTAACAGAAATAGTGTCTTTGCTTTCGCCAATTCGCTGCAGTGAAAATTTTGTGGCGTCTTCAGGCGACATAATATGCAGTTCAAGACCGTCGGTGTCATGATCAGGTAAATATGCTTCAACCTTTTTGATCAGCTGCGCATCATGGGCGCGCTCTTTATCCAACCAGAAAACCGCAGGTGTACCAGACAACCGAGCCCTGCTAACCGCCAGTTTCACCCAATCCTGAATCGGTGCATCTTTAACCTGACACATTCTCCAGATATCACCAGACTCAACGCTATGCTCTAAAAGCGACTTACCATTCGAGTCGATAACTGACATCGTGCCGTTGCTAGGCACTTCAAAGGTCTTGTCATGAGAGCCGTATTCTTCTGCTTTTTGAGCCATTAAACCGACGTTAGGCACGCTGCCCATCTTAGCCGGATCAAAAGCCCCGTGGGTGCGGCAGTAGTCGATCACTTCCTGATATACGCCGGCATAGCAGCGATCAGGAATAATAGCTTTCATGTCATGCAGGTTGCCATCAGAGCCCCACATCTTCCCAGAAGTACGCAGCGCCGCAGGCATTGATGCGTCAATGATGACGTCACTAGGCACATGCAGATTCGTTATGCCTTTGTCGGAATCGACCATGGCAAGCTCAGGTTGGGTCTTATAAACAGCACTTAAGTCAGCTTCAATAGCCTCACGCTCAGCCTCGGGTAGTGATGCAATTTTAGAATAGACGTCACCAAGACCATTGTTTGCGTCAATTCCCAAACTCTTAAACGTTTCGGCGTACTTCTCAAAAACATCGGCGTAATAAACGGTGACCGCGTGACCAAAAATGATCGGATCCGATACTTTCATCATCGTGGCTTTAAGGTGCAAGGAGCAAAGCACCCCTTTTTCCTTTGAGTCAGCTATCTGCTCGGCCAAGAAGCTTCTCAGCGCATTTTTACTCATGTTAGAGGCATCGATCACCTCACCTGCCAGCAAAGCTATTCCATCGTTAAGGACAGTGGCATTGCCTGCCGCGTCTTTGTGTTCAATACGCACACTGGTTGCACTCGGCACTGTTACGGACTGCTCGCTGCCAAAAAAGTCTCCAGTGCTCATGCTTGCCACATGAGTTTTTGAGTCAGAAGACCAGGCACCCATGGAATGAGGATGTTTGCGAGCATAAGCTTTAACTGACGGCGGTGCTCTGCGGTCAGAATTACCTTCTCTGAGTACTGGGTTTACCGCGCTGCCTTTGATTCGATCGTAGCGGGCTTGAATGTCTTTTTCTGCATCGTTCTTAGGCTCTTCAGGATAGCTAGGAAGCGCATAACCTTTAGCCTGTAGCTCCTTTATCACCGCATTCATCTGCGGTAATGACGCCGATATATTGGGCAGTTTGATGATGTTTGCCATCGGATCTTGGGTGAGCAAGCCTAATTCGGCCAACGCATCCGATTGTCGTTGCTCCTCTTTTAGGAACTCAGGAAAGCTGGCGATAACGCGCCCGGCTAAAGAAATATCGCGGATTTCTACTTCAATATCAGCTGCATCGGTAAATGCGCTGATGATGGGAAGAAAGGAATAGGTAGCTAGCGCAGGTGCTTCATCTGTTTCTGTATAGATGATGGTAGGTTTTTGCTCTGACATTTCTGATCCTTTAGTTATGTTACTAAAATTACGGCGAATCCAATCGCTGTTCTGGGCTTTTTCTATAAAATGACCCAGCAAAAAAAGGCGCACAGTATAACAGCCACACCCTATTCAGAATAGGGCCTGAATCTCGATCAAATTGCGAAATATTATCCTAGTCAGCATGTATAATACTTTGCAATAACTAAATGAAGGACAAACATGACCATAGAAACCTCTTTACCCGGATTAAGTATCCGGCATGCGACAGTTGATGACTGCCAAACTATTCTTGGTTTTATTGTGGAATTAGCCGTCTATGAAAAACTTGAGCATGAGGTTGTAGCGACCACTGCTACCCTAGAAGAGACCCTTTTTGGTGCGACTCGATATGCCCAGTGCATTATTGCCGAGTATCAATCTAAATCTGTAGGCTATGCGCTTTTTTTCAATAACTTTTCAACCTTCACAGGCAGGCCAGGAATTTATTTAGAAGACCTTTATGTGCAGCCAGAAATGCGCGGCAAAGGGTTTGGAAAAAATTTGTTGGCTTATCTCGCCAAGCTCGCGGTTGATTCTAACTTCACTCGGGTGGAATGGTCAGTTTTAGATTGGAATGAGCCCGCTATTGAATTTTACCGCTCTATTGGCGCGCAGCCAATGGAAGGCTGGACTGGACAACGACTCGACGGCGATCAATTGCAGTTCTTTGCCAAACAGTTCAAGTAGTTCAAGACAGCAAATAGAAAAAACTAATACATTAAACTATTATCATAAATGATTACCATCGATTACCTTTGATTATTATCAATAAGTAGCGACAAGAACTAATAGGCAGGAAATAGCAATGGAAAGGATCGTCTATGTTAACGGTGAATTCAACCCTCAGTCTGAAGCCAAGATCTCAGTGTTTGATAGAGGCTTCATTTTTGGCGACGGAGTTTATGAAGTAGTTCCAGTTATCAATGGCAAACTTGTTGACAAAAAATACTTCCTCGAACGTCTAGATCGGTCTCTATCGGAAATTTCTATCGATTGGCCCTGCAGCCAAGACCAATACATAGACGTAATGGAACAGTTAATTTTAAAAAACAAATTGACTGAGGGAGTTGTCTACTCACAGGTTACTCGCGGAATTGCAGAGCGCGACTTTCCCTTTCCTAAAGACACCGCTCCTAGCTTAGTTGCGTTCACCACCGTCATGACTCTGCTGAATAATCCTGCCGCAGAAACTGGTATTGCGGTCATTACAACAAAGGATCTGCGGTGGAAGCGCCGCGACATTAAATCAATTAACCTGCTGGGACAATGCCTTGCTAAAGAGGATGCCGTGTCAAAAGGCGGGGCAGAAGGGTGGATGGTCGAAGATGGCGTGGTGACAGAAGGGGTGTCCTCTACCGCCTATATCATTAAAGATGGCTTAATCATTACCAGAGAATTATCGAATTCCATTCTTCCCGGTATTCGTCGCAGAACATTACTGGAGATGGCAAAAGAAAAAAATCTTGCCTTTGAGCAGCGCGCGTTCACGGTCGAGGAAGCTTTGTCCGCTGATGAAGCCTTTATTAGTAGTGCAACCACGCTCGCGCTGCCAGTTGTCAGTATCGATGGGAAACCTGTCGCTAACGGTTTACCTGGTCCCATCAGCACGCGGCTGCGTGAAATGTATAAGCAAAGATTGATTGACGAAGCGGCGGCTTCTTAAAATTTATACTTGGCAGCTTGCTCAGGCCAAGTCAGTGGTGAAGCTAATTACTTCGCTGATAAATTTAGTGCCCGTTGCTATCATCAGCAAGCGATCTACTCCTAGGGCAACTCCAGCGCAGTCTGGTAATCCGCTTTCCAATGCTGCAATTAGATTTTCATCAATTGGCACCAGAGCGCGGTTAGTTTTTTGTCTTTTATCTAAGTCTGACTCAAAACGGCGGCGCTGTTCGACCGGGTCGGTGAGCTCATAATAGCCATTAGCGATCTCCATTCCGGAACAAAAAAGCTCGAAGCGCTGCGCTACTTTTACACCAGCATTATCAGTTGTCACCTGCGCTAAAGCAGCTTGGTCTTCTGGATAGTCATAGAGAAACCAATTGCCGCGCATGTTTGGCTCGATGATTTGAGAAAGTATCAGTTGAAGATAGTCCGTCCGGCTAAGCCCCTGCGCCACAAGAGAAATCTCGCGTTTCGCCAATAGCTCTAAGTCATCAGTAGAAATTTTGTGAGGGTCTATTTCCAAGTTCTGCTGGAAAAGCTCTCGATAAGAAAAGCGCGAAATGTCTATCAGCGACGCTGTCCCCTGTGCCGTTCCCTGCATGACCAGATGAACCAACGCTTCAACTTCATCCATCAACTGAGATAAAGAATAGCCCGGTTGATACCACTCCAGCAGAGTAAATTCAGGATTATGCCGATCGCTTCTTTCTTCGAATCTAAACGCTTTTGCCAACTGATAAATAGCCCCGGACCCGGAAGCTAACAACCGCTTCATGGCGTATTCTGGGGAAGTTTGAAGATACAGAGCTTGGTTATTCTGCCCCCAAGTGTTTTCAGTTTTCCATGACTGAACATGAAGATCGCTTGCGGTAGCAGCAGCAAGTACTGGCGTTTCGACTTCTAAAACATTGCGCGTAGCAAAGAACTTTCTTATTTGCGCCAGCAATTCGGCGCGAGCGGTAAGCATGGATGCTGACGCGCTCGGTTTCCAATTAGTCAAAGGACAAGCTACTTATTTACACGGTTTTGATATTCGTTAGTACGGGTATCAACTCTTAGTACATCACCTATGTTGATGAAAAGGGGAACCTTCACTTGGGCTCCTGAACTTAACGTTGCTGGCTTTGTGCCTCCTTGAGCTGTGTCGCCTTTCAGTCCCGGGTCGGTGTCGGCAACTTCCAACTCAACAAAGTTAGGCGGCGTCACCGATATTGCGGCGTCATTCCAAAGTATCACTGTATAGAGGCATTGCTCTTTCAGCCAATTTTTAGAGTCAGCTATCGCATTTTCATCAACAGCAACTTGTTCGTAACTATCGTCTGTTTTCATAAAGTGCCAGAACTCTCCGTCGGTATAGAGATATTCCATGTCAGTTTCTAAAACATCAGCAGCCTCTACAGATTCACCTGATTTGTAGGTGCGCTCCAACATTCGACCATTCATCAGGTTTCGCCACTTAACGCGATTAAATGCCTGCCCCTTACCGGGCTTGACCATTTCGTTTTCCAAAATGGAACAAGGCTCTCCATCAACCAAAGCTTTCATTCCGGATTTAAATTCGCTGGTTGAGTAATTAGCCATAGTGCCCTCGTAAATTATTAGATTCTAATTGTGTCGATCACGTCTTTATATTGTTCTTAGTACTGCTGCTGTCGCAAACAAGTTTAGCTTTGCCATCATGCTGGGAATGAAGATAACTGCTATTATCTCATCTTTACCAGCCCTCTATTATACCTGATTCAGCGTGCCTGCTTAAAATCAGTATTAACTATCCCAACGCAAACTCTATGAATAAGCTTGAAATTCCAATTATACAGTCAGATCAGCCTAAAAATTGGCAACAAATGTTATCTGATCTAATAACAGATCCAAGGGACTTAACCAAGTATCTGGAACTAGATGAGAACCTGCGTCCAGCAAGCTTAATGGCGCAGAGTCAATTTCCAATGAAAGTACCAATGCCCTTTATCGCTAAAATGAACAAAGGCGATTGGGATGATCCGCTACTTAGACAAGTCTGGCCGGCGGCAGAAGAGGAAATTGTCGATAGCCGCTATGTCACCGATCCATTAGCAGAAGCGGACAGCAACCCAATCCCAGGCCTGCTGCATAAATACCATGGACGCGTCTTATTAACCGCTGCGCCTCACTGCGCAGTACATTGTCGCTACTGCTTTCGGCGTCATTTCGACTATGAAGAAAATGCTCCTAGCCGAGCTCTCTGGCAGCAGTGCTTTGATTACATCAATGCCGACAGTAGCATAGAGGAGGTCATTCTTAGCGGTGGCGACCCTTTAGCCTTGGCAGATAAACAGCTAAGCTGGCTTTTAGACCAGCTGGAATCTATTAAACACATCACTACAATACGCATTCACACGCGATTACCTATTGTCCTGCCCCAACGAATCACCGAGGCCCTAATTGAGACGTTTCGCCAGCGGAGAATAAAGCTCGTGATGGTCATTCATTGTAATCACCCTCAAGAGCTGTGCCCTCAGAGCAGCCTTGCCTTAAACACTTTAGCAGCAAATGGCCTGATTTTAATGAATCAATCTGTCATTTTAAGGGATGTTAACGACAACTCTGACTGCCTAATTGAGCTAAGCCGGAAACTATTTTCTGTAAATGTACTACCTTATTATTTGCACTTGCCTGACGAAGTTGCTGGCACCGCTCACTTTGACGTCAGTAAAACCAAGGCGTTGGAATTACTTGCTCAAATGCAAACTCGTTTGCCCGGTTATCTAGTGCCTAAATTGGTGAAAGAAGAAGCAGGGGAGCCATCTAAAACCAGAATAGTGTAAGCGGGTGTAAAAGGTGACCGAAAAGGGCTAGATCCACTTTGGCCTCATCACAGACAGGCAACAGACAAGGATTAGTCATGCCAGTAGATAGCGTAAGCAAAGCCCAACAAGCAAATGCAAATTTAGCTCATGATGCAGCTAAACTAGACCCGCTCACCGGCTTTCATCAGCAGGACCATCTCGACGAGGTTCTTAACAAAAATATACAAGACCACAAACACGTCCCCGTTGCTGTAAGTCTTGCAATTCTTCAGCTCGAGAATTTCTATGAGATCAAAACATGGCTCGGGAAATCTGACGCAACCCTTTTTCTTAGTGATATCGCACGCCTTTTAAAGAAAACATTGCCAGGCTCGGTTCTCCTGAGTCGCTGTAAACATTACGAGTTTGCAGCATTACTGTTCGACCAATCAAGCCGTGATGGAAAAGAAATTGCCGCTAAAGTCAGATTCGTCATCGAATCAGCCGCCGAGAAATCTCTGCCAGAAAGAGTTAAGTTGAAAATTGGTATCGGAATAGCCGAAATCGACGATCGCACCACAAGCAAAGAGGTCCTGTATGCTCGCGCTCGGCATGATATGAGCGTTTACAGGAAAGGCCAGGTTCATTTGCCCCGACAGCAACAAAATCTGCAGCCGGTCACTGTATTTAAACGCCTTAAGGTCGCCCTAGAATCAGGCTTACTACTGCCGCTGTTTCAGGCGGTAGTAAGCTTAAAACCGGACGAGCTAGAACACTATGAAATTAGGACCCATGTCGAGGATAGCCAAGGAGTGATCCCAGCTGAACTACTATTTGAGGTCGCCGTACAAAATGCTTGGGGAGAGGCTATCGACCGCTGGCTAATTCAAAATGCTCTCAGAATTCTCAAGCAATTCGCAAACCCTGCATTAAAATTCACTATAAATATTACTCACAACTCTATCGTTAGCCCCCATTTTTTTTCCTGGCTCGACGCAGTATTGGCCAAAAGCGCAAACCTAGGCACTAGTCTCGTGTTCCAAGTTAGTGAAATTGATGTACTCATTGCCCAGCATCACATGAGTTATTTCTGTCAGCGGCTAACTAATCACAATATCCAACTTTGCATCAGCCATTTTGGCTGTACCGATGATCCATTTCGCTACTTGGACTTGTTCCGCGCGGAGTTTGTAAAACTGAATGGTCCAGTTATTAAGCATTCAGCCATTGAGAAGGATGGCGCAAAGGGCATAGTAAAATTGGTGGAGCGATTGCATGAGAATGGCCTGCGAGTGATAGTCCCAAACATAGAAAACATGGCTCAAATGCCGAAGCTGTGGAGTAGCAATGTTAACTATGTCCAAGGCTATGGTCTGCACAGGCCTAGCAAATCATTGAATTACGAATTTTCGCAAGAAGCGACACTAAGTATCAATTAGGCCTTCACTAAGCCGGCACTAAGGCTCTGTTACGCCGGCCACGTCCGTGAATTACTTTCTACCGCAATTTCCTACACAAACTCGTTGGGGAAGGCTGCGGCAGCTGTTATTCTTGCCACAATACCTAATCACCGGCGCTAATCAAAGCCTGCCAATTGAGATTTCACTTTGCCAGAAAATCCTTCAGAGTTAGCACCTAATGCCTATGACCAGGCACCGAGGGATAAACAACCAGGCAAGGTATCGCGTAAATTTTCATTCACCGCATCCGTTCTACTAGTCCTATCTTTTTGCTGCTACTGGCTCATAAACACTTACACCACGCAAAGCTTAATGCGCGAACATGCCGATGGGATGGGTAATACACTCGCTCGGCAAACAGCAAATCAAATGACCGAACTGATGCTAGCCAATGACTTGATTAGTATGAACGTGGTGTTATCGGCTTTGACTCGAGATTCGTCTATTATCAAAGTAGACGTGCTGAATGTAAGCGACGAAGTAATAGCAACGTCGAGTGCACAGGCGGCCTCGCCTGCTCCAATTATCCCACTGCCTTTTAAAATTAGTCAGGTTAAAGGCCAATACATCGCTTCAATTTTCCTTGCCAACTCAATAGCTGGATCCGTAGTACTAACACTGGATCTGGGCTATCTAGAAACCGGCCTGGTCAACAGCCTAGTGCTGAATATTGCGGCGACGTTGCTACTCATAGCTATATCATCATTACTAATTAGTACCTACTTCCAAACTTTTGTAAGTTTCCCAGCCAACTTGCTAGCGTTCGCCTTAAGCCAAGTTCGAGAAGGAAAAATAGAAACCTGTCCCGAGCCCAGCAACAACAATGAGTTAAGTACGACAATTCGGCAGTTTAATGCCACCGCAGAGTTTCTAGCACAAAATACGTTTCTGAATAATTTCGGAAATCGTCAGCCAGACATTGAAGGTGATGCGCCGAAATTTGAGCCCGGCACGCAGGATGTCACTCTACTGAACATTAAGATGGCTAACTTCCACTACTTAGCCTCAACGCTCAGTGAATCGAAGCAAGTGAACCTACTCAATAAATTTTATTTCTATGCCGGCAAAGTCAGCCAGCTTTACAGCGGCCAAGTGACTTACTGCTCCGATGGCGAAGTATTAATAAATTTTGGTGTTGGCAAAGTAGAAGAAGAACAGGCTTTTTATGCAATCTGCGCCGGCCAGCTGTTCCTGCAATTGGTAGGTGATATTGGCGACATCGACGGTGAGTTTACTGGCGCAAAATTCAAACTTGCTGTACACGGAGGTCAAGCTGTCGGGGGGCTCTACTCACCAATCACCCAAGATACGAGTAATTTAACCGGTAAGACACTGGACCTGTGTCGACTGATTTGTGACGAATGCCCCAGCAATAATTTGTTGATTAGCCAAGCATGTTTTGAAAATGCAGGAGCCGCAACACGTGTTGAAGGCGAAGAATTCACCGTGATAGACGAGCAAGAGCAGATTACCGCTTATCTGAGTAGCGAACCTATGTCTGACTTCAAATTGCTACTCGAGCGTCAAGCAATACAGCTAGTCACCGTATTTAGCGAGTAGCCAAGCCGCTTTTAGCCTGAGATATCCCCAGAAAATATTCAATTACGTCAGTAGATTAGCTGAGTCGAAGGCGTTTATTGTAGGCTGGATAAGTTTCGCGTCTATCAAATTCAACACTCTAGTCGGGGGCTGGGGTCTTGTTTGTGAACAATCAGGGCCGAAAGTCCGTGAACTAATAAGACCCCTGTTCCTGACGCCCGGCTAAGCCAAGTACGCCCTAAGTGGTAAGCCTAAGCTAATGCGGCAAGCGTCCTAGGATGCCTCAGGCTCTGAGCTATTAACCACCTATTCTAATCATTCACTCAACGGCGTCTTAGATATTACTTCTATACGGTCAACATTTTGAAAGCCCCTCGGTAATTTATTGCCTCTGCGACCTCTTTCACCTCGATAATGTTCTAGGTCCGCTGGCTTGAGATTATGATGGCGACGGCCGGCATGAACAGTCAATGTATCTTTGCCTGACAACACGGCGATCGCCACAACAAACTCAATACGTTCTGCAACTCGAGCAGAAGGAATGCTAATTACCTTATTTCCTTTTCCCCTAGCAAGTCTAGGTAGATCAGCTAGAGGAAACATCAACATGCGACCTTCATTGGTCACCGACACTATATAGTCTTCATTATAGTTAGCTAAAGTGATAGCCGATAGAACACCACTGCCTTTAGGCAGTTTTAGCACCGCCTTGCCAGCTTTGTTCTTGCTAATAAGGTCACCTATTTTTGCAACAAAGCCGTAACCCGCATCACTGGTTAGCAATACATCAACTGAGTTCTCCCCAATCAATACGCCTTCAAACGTGGCGCCAGACGGCGGATTAACACGACCAGATATCGGTTCGCCCTGACCTCTCGCGGAAGGTAAGCTGTGCGCTGGCAACGAATAAGTACGCCCAGTTGAGTCCATAAGAATTGCGAGCTGACTGCTTTTACCCTTAGCTGCTAGCTTAAATTCGTCGCCGGATTTGTACTGCAGTGAAGTAGGATCTACATCATGACCTTTCGCGGCACGAATCCAACCACGCTCGGATAAAACAATGGTTACAGGCTCTGTAGAAATTAACTCTGTTTCACTAAATGCTTTTGCTTCGATGCGGCTCACTAATGGAGTCCGGCGATCGTCGCCGTATTTTTCAGCATCTTCCTTAATCTCTTTTTTGATTAAGGTTTTTAATCGCGTGGAAGAACCCAGAAGCAGTTCAATGCCCTTTCTTTCTTCGTTGAGTTCTTTCTGTTCTGCGGTGATCTTAATTTCTTCAAGCTTTGCCAATTGCCTTAATTTAAGTTCTAGAATCGCTTCGGCCTGGCGTTCAGAAATTTTGAACTTTGCAATTAAAGCAAGTTTTGGCTTGTCTTCGGTTCTAACGATTTTTATAACTTCATCTATATTTAGATACGCTATCAATAGCCCGTCTAACAAATGCAAACGATCTACGATTTTATCAAGACGAAACTGTAATCTTCGTGTGACTGTCTCAGTTCTAAATTGAATCCATTCTTTGAGTAAGGTAGCAATATCTTTAACATTTGGCAGCTTATCGATGCCAATCATGTTGAAATTCACACGGTAGCTTTTCTCAAGGTCTGTAGTCGAAAATAAGTGTGACATGACGCTATCTACGTCTATTCTGTTTGAGCGAGGTATTATAACGATACGGGTCGGGTTCTCATGATCAGACTCATCTCGTAGATCCACCACCATCGGCAATTTCTTTTTCTGCATCTGCGCCGCAATTTGTTCGAGTATTTTCGCGCCAGATACTTGATAAGGCAGTGCATTGATAATTATGTCGCCGCCTTCAACGCTATAAATAGCCCGAGCTTTCAGTGAACCTCGGCCAGTTCGATACAGCGCCTGAATGTCCGCTTTAGGCGTAATTAGTTCCGCTTCTGTCGGATAATCCGGCCCCTTAATGATCTCGCAAATATCTTCGACAGTTGCCTTTGGTTTATCCATAACATAAATACAAGCCTCTGCCACTTCCCTTAGATTATGGGGAGGAATATCTGTGGCCATTCCAACCGCAATTCCACTGCCTCCGTTAAGAAGCACATTGGGTAATCTTGCCGGCAGAATTTCTGGCTCATCCATAGTGCCATCAAAGTTTGGACGCCAATCCACGGTGCCTTGGGCTAGCTCGCCTAGTAAGACATCTGCGTAGCCCTGCAATCTCGACTCTGTGTAGCGCATAGCCGCAAAAGACTTAGGGTCGTCCTGCGAGCCCCAGTTGCCCTGACCATCCACCAGCGGATATCGATAAGTAAACGGCTGCGCCATAAGCACCATCGCCTCATAACAGGCTGAATCGCCATGAGGATGAAACTTACCAATTACATCACCTATTGTTCGTGCAGACTTTTTGAATTTCGCAGATGCTTTTAATCCAAGCTCTGACATTGCATAGACTATTCTGCGCTGTACAGGTTTAAGACCGTCACCAATGTTCGGCAAAGCACGGTCGTTTATTACATACATTGAATAGTTTAAATAAGCCTGCTGAGTATAGTTTTTAAGCGGCATCTGCTCGACGCCATCTTCATTGATTGTTATATCTTGATTCATGAATTTCTCAATTTACAATTTCTATTCGGCAAAATTTGCCTGATCGCCACTGCCTTCCAACCAAGCCTTACGGTCTGATGAACGGCTTTTTGCTAGCAGCATATCCATAATTTCAAAGGTCGAGTTCTCACCTCTGTCATCGTGATCTTCCTCGAGGGTAAGTTGCACCAGTCGCCGAGTGTCCCTAGACATCGTTGTCTCTCGAAGCTGCAAGGGGTTCATTTCACCCAAGCCCTTGAACCGCTGCACATTAACTTTGCCAGACTTTTTCTCTGCCGCAATACGATCTAATATGCCGTTCTTTTCATTTTCATCGAGGGCATAAAACACCTCTTTGCCGATGTCGATACGGAACAAAGGGGGCATCGCTACATAAATATGACCGGCGTCAACTACCGCTCGAAAATGTTTAACAAAAAGTGCACACAACAGCGTCGCGATATGAAGACCGTCGGAGTCGGCGTCCGCTAGTATGCAGATCTTGCCATACCGAAGGCCGTCTATATTACTGGTTGCCGGATCAACACCAAGTGCGATGGCAATATCATGCACCGCTTGAGATGCCAAAATTTCACTTGAGTCCACCTCCCAGGTGTTAAGTATTTTTCCACGCAGGGGCATAATCGCTTGAAATTCTCGGTCCCTTGCCTGTTTAGCGGAGCCACCGGCTGAATCGCCCTCAACTAGAAAGAGCTCCCCTGACATAACTTCTTGGGTGGAGCAGTCCGCCAACTTACCCGGCAATGCAGGGCCCGAGGTGATTTTTTTTCTGGCTACTTTTTTGCTGTCCTTAAGCCGGCTTTGCGCGTTGTTTATACAAAGCTCTGCAATCGCCTCTGCTTCATCTGTGTGCTGATTCAACCAAAGACTGAACGCATCTTTAATAACTCCAGCAACAAAGACTGCACACTGCCGCGAGGACAAGCGCTCTTTAGTCTGTCCCGAAAATTGCGGTTCAATAACCTTTGAGGACAAGACATAGCAGCATTTATCCCAAACATCATCCGGGGTCAGTTTTAAGCCACGAGGCAATAAATTTCTGAATTCACAGAATTCCCTTAGCGCATCTAGTAATCCGGTCCTGAGGCCATTTACATGGGTGCCACCTAATGGCGTTGGTATTAGGTTAACGTAACTCTCACCGATAACCTCGCCACCTTCAGGCAGCCACTGCACAGCCCAATCAGCAGCTTCTCCGTTGCCAACCACCGACCCTTCAAAGGGCTCTGCCGGCAGAGTCAAATACTCGGAGGTAGACTGAAGTAAGTAGTCTGTTAAACCATCTTGAAAACACCACTCCTCGCTCTGAGCTTTGTCGTCACTTACGGTGTTATCGATAAAGATAACCCTAAGCCCAGAGCACAAAACTGCCTTAGCTCGGAGAACGTGCTTTAGCTTAAGGATTGATATTTTAGCTGAATCGAAATATTTTTCATCTGGCGTGAATTTTACAGTCGTACCGGTGTTACGTTTCCCTACGGTATCAATTTGCTTCAACTCGGAGGCTTTTTCGCCATCCTTAAACGTCATGGAGTAAACCTTACCGTCTCGCTTAACAATAACCTCTAAGGTTTTTGATAGAGCGTTAACCACCGAAACTCCAACACCGTGAAGGCCGCCGGAATACTGGTAATTATCACCTGAGAACTTGCCGCCCGCGTGAAGTCGGGTAAGGATAAGCTCAACACCACTAACTTTTTCGTCTTTATGGTTGTCCACAGGCATGCCACGGCCGTCGTCAGATACTTCTACACTGCCGTCTTTATGCAGGATTAAGGTAAGACTATTGGCAAAGCCTGCTAGCGCTTCGTCTACACTGTTATCTATTACTTCTTGTACCAAATGGTTTGGCCTCGAAGTATCGGTATACATGCCTGGCCGCTTGCGAACCGGATCTAGTCCAGTTAAGACTTCTATGGCGTCGGCGTTATAGGTATTTGACATTCAATTTTCTTCTGTAGGGAAAGTCGTTCGATAAGCGAAAAGTTGATAGTAATCTATCGCGCATTTATCTTGATTCTTGATAGTAGAAACTCAAAGATTAGAGGTAGCTCCTCTAAGTAGTTTTCATAGCTGTGATTACCGCCTTGGCGGACCAGACAGTTCGCATCGGAAAACTTTTCAACGGCCTGATTGTAATCCAATGTCTCATCACCAGTTTGAACCAAGACTAAGAAATTTTCTGGCTCTTTTAAAGCCTCGACATCGATGCCTTTAAGCTCGTCTATATGCTCTCTAGACACCGTGTGAATTTCGTCTGTGTAATAGTTGCGGTGCTCACCAATATGCTCCTCCCAATGCTCAAAAGGTCTCACTGCTGGATTGATAAGCACCGCCGGCAGATCATATTTTTGCGAAAGATAGGTGGCATAAAACCCACCTAGTGAACTACCCATAAGAACAATGTCAGCGTTTGCCTTGGTTTCAATTAGCTGGCAAAGCTCAGCAACAGTTTGCGCCGGTCCGCTGCGCATCATCGGGAAGGTACAGCCATCTTCAAATCCTATTTCATTGCAGTATGAGGCTGTTTGCTGGGCCTTAACAGACTGCGGAGAACTTAGAAAACCGTGTAAATAGAGGAGATGTGGGGAATTGGACAACCGCTTTTTTCCGAGTAATGTGTAAAGTAATAGTAAATTGACAAGAATTTGGAACGCTATTTCGCCTAGCTTATTCCTACTGACCCAGACTTACTGACCCAGCCTAATCCGAATGTTCCGACACCTTGTAGTAAATCCAACTGAGTAGATACAGCTGAATTCATACGATCTAATTTTTGCAAAAGGCTATGGCATCAGTAGCCG
>JBLGBJ010000025.1:0-44317 GCA_047617605.1 Pseudohongiellaceae bacterium
AAACTTAGATGGAATGTGATGGTGATTACATTTTCTCTGAAAACTAACTAGGTTAAGAACTTTTAGTGATGGAAAAAGTATCAAAGAGGAAGCTAGCATCTCAGTTTAAAAGCTGATTTTGACCTGCCTGCATAAAACATAAAAGCAGCATGGCTGAATGTTTCCTTTGCCGTGCTTCACATCTTCACATCTTCACATCACCATTTCATTGTGACACTGTTGGGGAGGGCTGGTTTTTAGAATTATTTATACGAATGAGCCGGTGGAGGATATGATTAGTATTTTCACTTCAGCTAATTCTGCGTATTATGCTAATAGTTGTATTGATACCTTAAGCTGACACTAATAAAGGGCTTTTATCCAATGGTAAAAAATCTCGCCACTCCTTATATGGCCACTTGTTTGGACACCTTTCTCGGACGTGCTCGCGAGGTTGTTATGCTCCTCATACTAAGCAGCTTGAGTGGGTTTACTGTCGCTGCGTCACCTGTGTTGACCGCTAATCACTATGTGGCTGATGTCTCCAAGGCGCCTTCTATGCGAGGCGAGATAGCCCAGCTTTATGTAAGAGAGCGAATGCTGCCAAATACAAAAGCCGCCTCTGGTGATGTTGTTTTATTTATACACGGTGCCGGGACACCGTCGGAAGTCGCATTCGATGTGTCATATGCCGATTATAGCTGGATGGAATTCTTGGCAGAAGCGGGTTTTGACACGTTTGCGATGGACACCACTGGGTATGGCAGGTCTACGCGCCCCTATGTAATGAACGACCCCTGTAATATGAGCGTGACGCAGCGAGATCAGCTTATTCCGGAACTAGCAGAGTCCGGCTGCACTCCCAGCTATGGTTTTGCGGCAACCACGATAGAGTCCGATTGGGATGATATAGATGCTGTAGTGGACTATGTGCGAGCACTGCGCGGTGTCAGCAAAGTTCACATGGTGGCCTGGTCTTTGGGCGGGCCCAGAGCAGCAGGTTATGCAGCATTGCATCCAGAAAAAGTAGACCGCTTAGTGCTTTTGGCACCGGCCTATGGTCGTAATCAGTCTTCAGCGGTGCCTTTACAGTTACCTGTGCCGGGACCGGCTTTTAGTAAACAATCACGAGCAGATTTTGATAATAACTGGAACCGGCAAGTTGAGTGTGAAAACCAATACAGCGCTCCCGTAGCGGATGCTGTCTGGCACGCCATGTTGGAATCAGATCCAGTAGGAGCCACTTGGGGTGAAGGCGTGCGCCGCGCGCCACGCACGACAGTCTGGGGCTGGGGTCAAGATGTGGTGGCTGCCACCGAACATCCAATGCTGTTGGTCTCTCCGGCTCATGACAAGCAAATACCGCCAGAGCGCGTTCGTGAGCTATATGAAGACCTTGGTTCAAGCAGCAAAGTGCTGCTTGATTTGGCTTGCTCTTCCCACAATGCTATGTGGGAAATGAATCAAAAAATCCTATTTGATGCTTCTAAGCAATGGCTGCGTGGTGGTAACGTCGATGGTGAAAGTAACGGAGTGATCCGTAGAGGGTATTAGATAGAGGTAGGAGAAAAATCGATTAGGAACACTGCATTGACGCTCGCCAAGCACGGCAGTTTCACCTGTTATTGTTGGCTAAGAGGGAAGTCCTTGTGTTTCTCATGGTCCTCCAATTACACTGACTTGGTCTGCTTTAATTTTTGGATAAAAAGTTTTCAGTATTGAGTTTTGGTTAATTGAAACTGGCCGGTTAGAATTCTTTTGCTGGGTCTTTTTTTATTTTGAAGTGGCTGGGAATAACCAAAATAAAAACAAGGAATCCCGCGATGTTAATAAACGTTAATGCCAGTCGATGCCTTCGAACCTTATTATTGGCTGTCACTGGTTTGTTGCTGTTTAGCTGCCAGCAAGAATCTTCGGTCAACTATGCTGAATCTGAGCAAGTTCAAACTGAGACTGAGGTCTTGGATCGAGAGCCAGAGTTTTCGAGCCTGCCGCCTTCGCCCACCGAGCCTTTTGTAATTAACACCTTCGAAGTGGACCGAGTAAAAGTGGTGCCAATTGCCACGGGACTCGCGAATCCGTGGGGTATGGCCTTTCGTGAAAATGGCGACATTTTAATCACCGAGCGCTATACCGGTAAACTCCGTGTAATTCGAGACGGTGAGCTGTTGGCGGCAGATGTCGCTGGTGTCCCGGGAGTCTACTCCGATGTTTTCCGCGCGGGTTTAATGGCGGTAGCGGTGCACCCAGATGATGATCAAATTGTTTATTTGACCTATACCAAAGCAATAATACATGAGGGTGAATCTAATCAAGCGGTAGCCTTAACACGTGCACGTCTTGTCGAAGATCGTCTCACCGATGTTGAAGAAATATTTGTCGCCAAAGGGGTAGATAGCGCTATTGCAGCATCGGCTTTGCTATTTACACCCGATAAGAAGCTGCTGATGAGTGTGGGCGGAGCCTATGTTTTTACAGCAACGGGTGAGTATGCTCAGGATCCAGAGGTGCATTATGGAAAGCTCTTACGTTTAAATGCTGATGGCAGTGCAGCCGCTGATAATCCGTTTTTCAGCGGTGGTGAATATTTGCCAGAAGTCTATTCGCTAGGGCATCGTAACCAACTAGGTCTTGCTTTGCATCCTACAACAGGCGATCTGTGGGCAAGTGAAAACGGGCCGCAGGGAGGAGATGAAGCAAATATTATTCAGCCCGGGGCAAATTACGGATGGCCGATAGTATCATCTAGTCGCCAGTACCGCGGTGACTGGGTATCTCCAACCCCATGGCTTGCCGAATTTGAATCACCTGCCGTGATGTGGTGGCCGTCTATCGCACCGGCAGGTATCACCTTCTACAGTGGCGAGCATTTTCCAAAATGGCAAGGTAACCTGTTTGTTGGATCTTTGCTTGAGGGGCGAATCCCACACACAGGTCATTTGGAGCGTATTGTCTTTAATAGTCGAGGTGAAGAAATAAGAAGAGAGGGGTTGCTGCGTAATCTTCGCCATCGCGTGCGTGATGTCCAGCAAGGTCCTGATGGTTATTTGTATTTTCTTACAGATGAGGTTGATGGCATGCTTGCGCGGCTGGAGCCAGCCAATTAGAACCAGTTCAGAAAAAGAGTGTCACATATCTAAGGGAAACTAGGGATTGATAATTAGTCTTTACTTCCCCTTTTTCGTTTTTCTGTATCGAGGCTTCCAAATTTAGTAATAGTTCTAGGCAAACCTATGATGCAGATCATAAGGGCAAATCAGCAAGTCGATACCCTAGCCTTGAATTTATTGTAATCTGGGCAAAACCAATGACGATAGTGCATCATGATTTACTCCACGAATTTCCTCAGCTTCGCGATCAAATTCATGAGCTGAAAACAAGCGACAGACATTTCTGCAAACTCTTTGATGAGTATCATGATCTCACTAGGGATATTGAAAACATGGAAGCTGAGGTCAATCCGGTTTCTACAAAAACTGAAGAGAGCGCGAAAATGCAGCGAGCCCATCTAAAAGATCAGCTGTACAAGATGTTATCTGATTGAGACATAGTTGAGACATAGTTGCGACTGGGCTGTGGGGTATTTCAGACGCCGTGGCTTAATTGAAATCGCCGTGGCCTAACAGAGACAGCTAACTGACACTTAGCATTAGTCGCATTGCAAGCTAGAAAATCTTCTAGCATGCCTTTTAAATTATGCTCGCGATTCGGTACTCTTATCTAAACTCGATCGTGCGACCTATAAAATAGCCCTTAGTCAGATGAGATCTAACGTCAGGGCTGGGCGCTTAGTTAGGGGGTTTTTCTAAGTTGTCTACTTAACTACCGCCGAGGGAGCTGGCCAACAAGGTCAAAAACGCACTGAAATTTGCAAAGTCAGTCGAGCCGCTACTTAGCTGCGCTCCGCCGGTGTGGGCGACACCTAATGATTTTGAAAGGATCGTTTGAACTCCATTTTGTCGAGATTGGAGGTAGGCCTCAATCACTCCAAAATTAACGGTGGTAGAGGTGGCACTTTGGCGCTGGTAGATGAGAGGTGTACCGCCAGCGATGCCGCCTTGAACATGGCAATTAATACAGCGGTTATTAATGATCGGCTGATCTACATTTTGTTGAAAAAGCGCCAAAGCTTGAACTCTAAGCTCGTCGCTGGTTGGGGGGTTAACTGTGTTGGCTCCAAAATTGGTGAGCTGGAACGAGACTGGGGCGTTGCTAGTTAACGTTAAGTCTAAGAAGAAGTCGGTGCCATCGATAGCTATAGTTGGGATCTTTAAAACTGCACCCTCAAGAAAAGGTGCGTTGGCAGTATCGCCGCCACTTGTTTCAGCGAAAGCAGCCAAACTAAACGTTATAGGGTCGCTGCCTATATTTAAGCTGAGATTTACTGAGAACTGCGAGGCCCCAACCACAACAACGGGCATCTTTATAATAGTGCCATCTAGGGTTGCAACTTGAGCAGCGGAAGTTTGGACAAAAAGCCCTGCGCACAAAAAGAGTGCGAACCTTGAAATAACAGTTTTTCGAACATTCATCTTAAATCTACTTCCTGATTGGTTTGGTTGAATTAAATTTCATTTATACCAGCAAAGTTCAAACGTATCCATAATCGTGCAGTAAAGTTTGAGCTGATTGACATAAGTGCTTTGAGATCTAAGAGTTGTCAGCTTAAGCTGTATTTCTTAATCGAGCTAGAGCATAAAGCATTGCGCCTAACACGACCCAGAAAAGAATTATTCCCCATTCTTGGGGCCAAATAAGTGCCGAGGGGCTGCCCGGCAGATACAAAAAAACAAGACCGATAGAAAGAATCAGTGCGACGACCCCCGTGGCAGATCCAAAGGGCGTTTTGTAGGGGCGCTCTAATTCCGGTTCATTGCGCCGCAGCACAAGAAAAGAAGCGGCCACAAAGATATAGGCAACCACTATTCCTAATCCGCCCGCATTAACCAGCCAAACCAAAGCCGGGCGGCCAAAGAAAGGGCTGATGATAGAGAGTACGCCAATCAACCAAATTGCATTGGCGGGGGTGCGGTACTTAGGGTGAAGCTTGCCTAGAGCGGCTGGCAGCATGCCTGCATTAGCTAGGGCGTAAACAGCGCGGCTAGCACCGACTATTAGCGCATTCCAGCTGGTGATAATGCCGGCGAGACCGGTGAGTAGCAGAATAGTTTCGCCAACTCCACCGTAAACCACGCCCATGGCTGTTGCGGTTGGTACTTCTGCTGCCAGCATTGCTTTATCTGACGCTAAAAACCCGACTCCGAAAATGATGAGCGCATACCATGCGATAGCCATGAGCACAGAAAGTACAAGGGCCGAACCAATGTCTTTAAATGGTAGATCAATTTCTTCTGCGGCCTGAGGGATAATATCGAAGCCAACAAACATAAAAGGAACCATTACCAACACGATCGCAATGCCGCTTACACCATCGACAAAAAGAGGTTCTATGCTGGCGATCGAGCCGGTAAAGCCGGCGCCTAAAAGAAACACAGCTCCTACCACAAGTATAAGCAACACCACTGAGGTTTGAACAACGGCGACAGTCTTAACACCAACAATGTTTAGGGCTGTCATTATGACCGCGCCAGCTATACCGGTGAGCACCCAGGTGAGGTAGACATCCCAACCGGCTATAGTCCACAGATAAACCTTGTCTAGACCCGGCACTAACGAGCTAGCCACTGTTGGGAGGGCAACTGCCTCAAAGGCGATGACAGACATATAGCCTAGGATAATCGCCCAAGTGCAGATGAAAGAAGCTTTCGCGCCCAAGGCCCGGTGGCTGTAGACATGTTCTCCGCCAGCAAAAGGCAGTGCGGAGGCCAGTTCAGCATAGGTAAGTCCTACTAGAGTGATTGCTGCACCGCCAATCAGAAATGCTGTGATTGCACCTAAAGTGCCGGCGGAGGTAATCCACACGCCGGTAAGCACCACCCAGCTCCAGCCGATCATCGCACCAAAGGCCAGAGCGACAACATCTGCGCGCCCAAGAACGCGTAGGAAGCTGGTTTGGCTGGTAGAGTCAGTCATTTAGGGGCACCAAATTATCTAACTCTAACGAGCTACTGTTGTTTTTTTCAATATTTAGATTGGCGCGCAGCGAGGTGTAGCCGCAGGTTGTTTCAATTAAGATGAGGGTTTGGTTTGGGTGGTAGACAGCTCCTGTCATGCTAGCTCCTTTTAATGTTTATTGTTTTTAAGCGGCGCACTTGCGGCAATCAATTTTCTAAGTTGCTGCCCGGCGAGCGGTTAACAAACCCTGCGCATTTGCGTATATCAGAACTTCATCCAGTGCCTTGCTGAACAGCTCTAACATTTCATCTATCTGCGGCTCGGTGATAATTAGAGGTGGGCAAAAAGCGATGCAGTTGCCGCCAACAGCCCTTATTAACAAGCCATGGTCTTGGCAGGTTTGCTTAAGCAACGCACCGATACTAGCGTCTGGAAAGGGTGTTCGAGTTTTTTTATCGGCGACTAGCTCGATAGCGCCAATCAGTCCTTTGCCGCGCACGTGTCCCACCAAAGGATGATCTGCAAAATTGTGGAGACCAGACTGCATGTAAGCACCAACTGTGGCTGCATGTTCGAAGAGCTTGTCACGCTCATAAATCTCAATGGTTTTTAGTGCGGCAGCGCAGGCTGTTGGATGGCCTGTATAAGTATAGCCATGACCGAAGACCCCAACTTGGGCGCTCGGTTCACGCATCGCTTCATACATAAAATCGGGAATAATGGCCGCGCTAATCGGAATGTAGGCAGAGGACAGCTGCTTGGCAAGGCTCATCAATTGCGGCTTTGCATTCATCGTGGTTGAGCCAAAATCATTGCCGGTGCGACCAAAGCCACAGATAACCTCGTCGGCCCAAAATAGAATCTCGTGACGTTCCAATATTTCTTGAACCGCTGGAAAATAGGTGTCAGGAGGAACAATAACACCGGCGGCGCCGCCAACGGGCTCAGCTACAAAGGCGGCGATAGTGTCACTGCCTTCTCTGATAATCATCGACTCTAAATTTCTTGTAAGCCGAGCTACAAATTCTTCTTCTGTCTCACTATCTTGCTGGCCGTGGTAATAAGAAGGAGTCTCGGTTCGTAGTATGCCGAGTGCGTCAACAGGAATATCGAAGTGGGTATGCATAGCTGGCAAGCCGGTTAGGGCGGCAGAGGCCATGGTCACGCCATGATAAGAGCGCTCGAGACTGATGACTTTTTTCTTCTTCGGTTTGCCAATGACATTAAAATAATAATGCAGCATCTTAAGCTGGGAGTCATTTGCCTCACTGCCTGAGTTGGCAAAAAACACCTTGGCGTTAGAGATCGGGACCATCGCAGCGAGCTTGTCAGCAAGGTCAATACCCATTTGATGGGTGCGCCCGCCAAACATATGGCTATAGGGCAGGGTCTTAAGCTGTAGGGTGATAGCATCAATAAGCTCGTCGTTGCCGTAGCCTAGGGCCGAACACCATAGGCCTGCAAGGCCCTCTAAATAGCGTTTGCCTTTATCGTCGAAGACATAGATACCTTCACCACGCACGACATTAAGGTGGTCAGAATGCTTGAGATTTGTAGTTGGGTGGATAAGTGCTGACATAGTATTGAGCTTAATGCAGTGGGCCGGGTAATTCTAGTGCGTTGTCAGTCTCAGGTTGGGCATTGTTGCAGGAAATAACCTATATGGCTGATCAATTTTTTGAGAATTTAGGAACTTGAGAGCACGCCTGTTATTGGGTTGCATAATTAGTCGACTGCTCATAGTCTGGCGAAGTTGTTGAGTTTAGGTAGGCTAGATATTCATCTATGAGGGTGCCGACTTTTCTATCGGCCGGTCCAGTTAATTGGAAGTTTAAAATGAAAGACTGATGCCAATGCAAAAGAGGGATGAACAGCTAAATGCTGAAAGCATTTCGTCTTGAGTATGGCCGTATCAGCCGATGTTTATTAATTTTCCATAAGTAAAGAGAGAGTTATGTTTATTAAATTTGAAAGTAATGGGTCAGCTCCTTTCGTCATGCCAAGTGGTATTGCGCAGCAGCTCATCTCAATGATGGGGCAAGCTAAAAATATCGATGGATCGATTAGCGGGCCAGCTATTCTCGATGCTATCTCCAAACTTGAAAAGGCGCTTGTACAACACTCGACAGATGAAGAGATGGAGCTGTTAAATAGAAAAGATGAGAGGTCGTCTGAAGACAATGAAGCCGAGCAGCCTCTGCGAACAAGTGTTCGGGCGGTGCCGCTTATGGAAATGCTGCAAGCAGCCAAGCAAGCTGACAGCTTTGTAATGTGGCGACCTGAGTAAATTGAGTGAAAGCACTGCAGTGCGGCTCGATAGGGCTTTGCTTTAACTGCCTGCTGTAGGCCATTTAGCTTTTAGTTAGAGCAGGGATAAAATTTCGGCTTCAAATTTTGCCTTTGCTGCGTAGGCGGAATGTGAGTGGCAGGTTTTGCCGTCTGGATCAATCCAAATAATAGTTGGAAACCCGATCAAGGGCTTGTAGAAATTCTTCACATCGTCTCGCTCATCGCCAATGAGAACAGGGTAGTCCATTCCCATTTGCTCGGCATAAAACGTTAAGGGATCGACAGGGTCATCGTTCGAGATGCCTAAGATGGCAAGCCCTTGTTCCTTGTAGCTATCACACAACCCGATAGGGCCCTGCATTTAAATTTGGCAAGGGCCACATCAAGTAACCCAAAAACTAGCTATATTACCGACCCTCGGTAATCACTGGGCTGAACTTCATTTTATAGATTTAGCTTTATCGATGCTGTAACAGGCTGGCGTAGTCGCAGCTCCTGTTGCCGTTCAAGAACGCTTATTACCGCATGTGTGAGTGGATTTCCTACTCTCAAGCTTTTACTCTGTTGTACTGTTAATAATAGTATCAGTAGCACTATTATTAATAGCAACAATAATTAGAACGAGAAGAGGCAATATCCATGAATCTTAGCCGCACGCCTAAAATTGTAAATCGCCGCGCTACATTAATTTTTGGCGCTATTTGCTGCCTGGTTGGCAGTGTTAGCTTGGCGCAGGGACTTCCTGGAACTGAAAATGGCGAATGGCGCTATCTAGGTGGCGATGCTGGCCACACTCGCTCATCCCCCTTGGATCAAATAAACCGCAGTAATTTCGCTGATCTTGAACAGGCTTGGCTTTGGCGAAGCGATAATTTTGGTTCCAGTTTAGATTACTTCTCTCGCTCTACTCCTATTTATGTTGATGGCATCCTCTACACCGTTGCTACTCCACGCAGGCAGGTGGTGGCTATCGATCCGGAGACAGGTGAAAACCTTTGGACTTTTCGAGAGCCGGAAACAATTCGACATCAGCGCTCACCCCGTCAGGCCTATGGCAAAGGAGTGGCCTATGCGCAGGTGAATGGGCGTGGTGTTATTTATGTCACTACTCCGGGGTTTTTCCTTTGGGCTCTTGATGCAAAGACAGGGCGCCCCTTAGAGAACTGGGGGTCTGAATTTCCTGTTGGTCGGTTTCCCGAAACCGGGGTTATCGACCTGATTCCAAAATTGGTTGAAGACTGGGGCCCTTGGCAGGACTTTATAGTGGCCGGAGGTAAGTACGATCCTGATTATGGGGTTCCGCGAGAGCTTGGCATGGTTACCGCTTCCGCGCCGCCCATTGTTGTGAACGGTGTTGTCGTCGTTCTAGTAGGGCATCAGCCCAGCTATGGGCAAACCCGAATTGAAAATGTCCCAGGAGACATCATGGGCTTTGACGCCGAAACTGGCGAATTCCTTTGGAAGTTTCACTCCATCCCGAGACCGGGAGAGGTAGGTCATGAAACTTGGCTCAACGATGCGTGGCGTTTTTCTGGTGATATCTCAACTTGGGCGCCAGCGTCTGCAGACCCAGAACTTGGGCTTGTTTACATGGTAACTAATGCGTCAACAGTGCAAGCCTATTCAGGCCACCGGCCTGGCAATAACTTATTTGGCGGCAGTGTGTTGGCGTTGGATGTCAAAACAGGCGAGCGCAGATGGCACTACCAGATACACCGCAGCGATCAATGGAACTATGATTTGCCGACCCCTCCTATGCTGATGGATTTGACTGTAGACGCAAAGCAAATTCCCGCACTTATCCAAAACACTAAACAAGGGTTAGTGTTTGCGTTTAATCGGGAGACCGGAGAGCCTATATGGCCTATAGAAGAAAGAGAGGTTATGCAAACAGAGGTCCCCGGAAATTGGACTGCAGCGACTCAGCCCTATCCAACATGGCCGCAGCCCGTTGATGCGATTGTCAACGCCGGCTTGACCGATGAGTTTGTTATCGACTACACGCCAGAACTAAAGCAGCAGGCTCTTGAGCTATTGGCAGACTTCCGCATTGGTGGTTTGTATGTTCCCGCTTTGCCTCGGAATCACGGCAATGATTTTACTAACAATATCGGCTGCCTTGGTGCGGGTAATGTTATTCCTCATCCACCGGTGGCCGACCCAAGCACAGGCATGATGTATAACTCCCACAGTCGCAGTTGTTTTGCGCCGGGGTTTATGGAGCCTACCAATGGAGTTGATAGAGATAACCCCAGCTACCCTAAGCCAGGAGATGGAGGTGTAACACCTAACAGCACGCCTACCACAGGCCGAACCGTAGCGGCCTGGCTGCCTCGAGGAGGTGGCGGCATGCCCACAATTGATGGTTTGAGACTCTTCAAGCCTATGGATAGCCAGCTAACAGCCTATCAAATGAACACAGGGGAAAAGACTTGGTCTTTGCCTATAGGCCCCACACCAGAGCACATTAAAAACCATCCTTTGCTTGAGGGTGTCGAGGTTCCAGAAAGCGGCGGCTTGGGTTGGTCCATTCAAATGGTAACAGGCGATGTGTTGGTGCAGGCCAGAGCGATGAGTGAAGGGGGAGTTCAATTTATTCCCGATGAGACGCTTACCCTTAATGCCAGAGACAAATTTTCGGGCGAGCTATTGGCAAGCGTTCCGCTGCCCGCGCCAGCACAGTATGGAATGATGACTTACATGCACGAAGGTAAGCAATATATCGTGGTGCAGATTGGTAGTTCGCGTACTGACTTTCCTGGGTCCTTGGTGGCTTATAGGCTGCCTTAGGTTTTTTCTGTTGCAAGTTGGCTGATTACATAGATGCTGTAAGTTTGCTCTTCCTTGTGCACAGTTTTCATTCGTACTTTAACCGGGAACGTTATGCCTTCAGCGTTTTCTATTATTGAGTCGAAGTCGCTAAACCCGGTTGCATTTTTATGCCAATAGTTATCAAAAAACAATTCATCTATATGTGTTTTTCCTAGCACTTGCGCTTTTTTGTAGCCAATCATATCTTCGGCGCGTTGATTCCAAGAAAGTAGTAAGCCCACGTTATCGGCGATCAATGTGACGTCGAGTGAATTATCAAGAATGAACTGAAGATCTTCCTCAGATTGGGTTTTCTGGTCAAGTAGCGCAGAGACTTTTCTGTAAGTTTTCTCAACTTCGTCGAGGTTCAAAGCCAGCAACATAATAGGAAATAACAGCACCTCCATATAATAAATGAGATCGAGGAAACCAAGCGATTCAATCGCGGGCATCCATATGCGAGCAATCAAAATTGAAAAGCTGCTGAGGATTAAAAGGTTTCGGCTTGCAGAACCTTTCGGAGTGACTCTTAGAATTTTCCAAACAATAGCCATGCTGACAGCTATTACGGGCGCGCCAGCTACATACCACATCAATGCGGTTGCAGGCAGTCCACTTAGTAGCTGCGCTGTAATGCATACGACAAAAACCATAATAAAGCCGGAGGCTTGAGCCTTATTTCGGTTGCTACACTCACCATCAATAAGGTTGAGTGCGAATAAGAAAGTCAGAGATGCAACGAACTGAATAAGTGCGGAAACAACATAGAGAATATTTGAATCTGGATAGAGGACAAGGAAATTGTCAGGCAGTTGCCGCAAGGCTTCAACGACCAAAGCCCAGCTTGCTAGTGCAAGGTAGGCTTTCTTATTGTTTGAATAGCTTGCGCGAAAACTAGTAAACACCACCAAGTTCAAAGCGACTATAAAGCTAGCGGAGATTAGGTAATAAGAAAGGTCGAAGTCTGTCATGTCACACTGTCAAGGTTAAAGATGGAGACAGCTTAGCGATGAGCAAGTGAGTGGTCAACCGTGCTGAGTGACGGCCCATAAAGAGAAGATCTGTATTGAAATGGCATGGGCCCTGGGAGGGTTGAGCGAACATTTTTAACAAAACCTATGTTGTAGGAGTGAGGCAACCATTAGCCATCAACCTAGACGCTAGGGCATGGGCAACGCGTTGTTTTAGAACTAGGATTAGCCAAATGTAGAGTCAGCCAAAATTTGGGTTAGAAATCATTGGCGTCTAGCAAGCTGGCTCACATATTCAGCTCCACATCCGGATCATATCTTTCGTTTCACTGCCTTTAAATGTCAAGCTTTTGGGCAGCTGTGAAATGGCGGCTCGGCATAAACATAAGCAAGTTGCATTGCATCAAGCATTGACCAAAGTATGTCCAATTTAAACTGAAGAATACCCAGAGCTTGTTCCTGCTGTTCTCGAGTCTTGAAATGATCCAAGGTAATATTCAGCCCATGTCGAACGTCGCGCCGGGCTTCTGATAGGCGCTTTCTGAAATATTGATAGCCCTTAATGTCAATCCAAGGATAATGATCAGGCCAGCTATTCAACCTTTTCTGATGAATTTCTGGCGCAAATAATTCCGTTAAGGATGAACAAGCCGCTTCCTGCCATGTCGCTCTACGAGCAAAATTTAAATAGGCATCACAGGCAAATCTAACGCCTGGGAGCACATGTTCGTGAGAGACTATTTCCTGACGAGTCATACCTACGGCCTCGCCCAAACGCAGCCATGCTTCGATGCCACCCTCATCACCGTCGGCGCCATCGTGATCCAAGATCCTTTGCACCCATTGGCGGCGAACATCACGCTCGGTGCAGTTAGCCATGATAGCGGCGTCTTTTATGGGGATTGTGGTCTGATAGTAGAAACGATTTGCTACCCATCCCTGGATTTGTTCTTTAGTGCTTTTCCCAGAATTCATGTTTAGCTGGTAAGGATGGTGGATATGATACATCCGCCCTTTGTCCTTGAGCTTTTTTTCGAATTCTTCTCTGGTCCAGGCTTCTGTCATGTCGTTCTCTATGTATTAGTGGGCTGCTATTGTTTTACTTTAGCTATTCGGTCAGTTCGGATTTTCCCGCTCTTATTTTTTTCGAATTGCCAGGGTTTCGAAATACCAGCTTTCGGGTTTCTTCCTCTTGGTAGGGCCTTTGTGCTTTTTCTGTGATTCGTAAAATCTCGTCATGATGAGGTGAGAGACTGCAAACTGGGTCAGCGTTAGTGGGATCACCTGTAAGCATCATCGCTTGACAACGGCAGCCGCCAAGATCAATTTCTTTTTCGGGGCAACTCTTGCACGGCTCTGTCATCCAGTCGGTGCCGCGAAAGCGGTTGAACAGGTCTGATTTATGCCAAATGTCCGATAGGTCATAATCACGAACATTGGGAAACTCCAGCCCCGGAATTACTTTCGCAGCTTGGCAGGGTAATACTTCACCGTCAGGATTAACGGTCATGAAGGTCGTGCCCCAACCGTTGCTGCATTTCTTCGGTCTATCGTCGTAGTAATCGGGGGCGACAAAAAATATATCCATATCCCCTTTATATTTTTCTCTAAATTCGTTGGTCACGCGTTCGGCATCAATTAACTGCTCTTGGCTAGGCAGAAGGTGTTCTCTGTTGTGTAGTCCCCAGCCGTAGTATTGGCAGTTTGCTAACTCTACAAACTCCGCACCTACAGATTGTGCCATAGTCAAAAATTCTTCTACTTGATGTAGGTTCTGTCGATGCAGTACAAAATTTAGACCCAGCGCGAGATCTTGTTTGATTACCTCTTTGGTCATTGCAACTTTGTGATCGAAGCTGTCTGTTCCGCCCAATAGTTTGTTTGATTCGCGGTTGCTGCCTTGGAAACTGATTTGTATATGGCCGACACCTGCTGTTTTTAATGCCGTTATTTTTTCGGCTGTTAAACCGATCGAAGAGGTAATCAGGTTAATGTAGAAGCCTAGGGACTTGGCTTCAATGACCAGTTCTTCAAGATCAGGGCGCACCAACGGTTCGCCGCCAGAAAAACCTAATTGCACGGCACCTAGTTTGCGCGCTTGGCGCATGACGCGAATCCAGTCTTCGGTGCTCAGCTCGTTTTTCCGAGATGCGGAAAGTTCAAGTGGGTTAGAGCAATAGGAACATTGTACAGGACACGCAAAGGTCAGTTCGGCCAGTAGCCACATCGGGATATGAGAAGTTGTCTTATTCATATTTTAGTTGCTCACCGAAACGATCCAGATTTGCTGTTGAGCATCGGCTAGAAATTCTTTTACGTCATTCGCCAAGCCTTCAGCGCCAGGGAATGCCTTATTGAGTTCATCTATCAGTGCGGCGGTGGTGGTGGTATTTTTGCAGCGTTGCAGGATTTCGGCTGCGCTGTCACTTAACTTAATTAACCCTTCTGGGTAAAGCAGTACATGACATTGCTGCGCTTCTTCCCATTGAAATTGATATCGAGGGTTCAATTTAAATGACGCGGTCTCAAGGTTAAATTCACTCATAGGGAATAAAGACTCCTCTTCAATTACGGCCTGTCTATTTGGCCAGACGATTTATTGATTGGTGGCTTACAGCTCTACATCCATGCCATCAAATGAGACTTCAATTCCTTCACTGGCCAGAATTTTCCGTTGCTCAGAGTCTTCATCAAGTATGGGGTTGGTATTGTTTATGTGAATCAAAATCTTTCTGGGTTTGTCCATGGGCTTCAAAACACTGATCATGCCGTTCTCGCCGGACTGTGGCAGATGGCCCATGTCTTGAGCCCTCTTATCACCGACTCCTGTCGTTAGCATCTCATCTTCTTGCCAAAAGGTGCCATCAACTAACAGGCAATCGGCTTCACTCATAAGTTGCCGTGTCTGATCAGTAAGATCGCCTAGGCCAGGAGAATAGAAAAGGTTCTTGCCGCTACTCTCATCGGTTACTTTAATGCCGATGTTATCGCCTATATGCGCATCGTTTCGATGTGGTGAATAAGGTGGTGCCTTGCCAGTAACCGGGATGGCAGTGAAGCTCAAGCCGCTGATACCAGCAATATTGAAACTGCTTCCATCAAGAGGAATCGGATGCCGATTAATTCCACCATTCCAATGCTTCAGCATAGTGAACAGGGGGAAGCCAGTTGTTAGGTCTTCAAAGACCATATCGGTGCAATAGATTTCATGAGGGCAGCCTTCGCGTAGCATTAATAAGCCGGTGGTATGATCAATCTGGCTATCAATATAGACAATGGCCTTAATCGCCGTGTCTCTGAGCGCACGTGCGGGCTGCAAAGTTGGAAAGGCAGCAAGCTGTGCAAGTAAGTCTGGAGAGGTGTTAAACAATACCCAATCGACTCCATCGGCGCTAATGGCTATAGATGATTGAGTTCTTGCAGTGGCGTTAATGGTCTTGTTGCGTACGCCATGGCAATTGGGGCAGTTGCAGTTCCATTGTGGGAAGCCTCCGCCCGCCGCTGATCCTAAAATTCTAACAAACATGGATAAACACCGTTATCTGATGGGTAGGGGAAGTAGCTGTGCACCGACCCAAAAATAGGTCAAAAAAAACGCCAGACTAGGTCCGGCGGTTTTTATAAACTAGCTAGTGATTCAACGATGCTAGATGCTCTAGCGGGCTAAATACAAGCCAATTTCACCTGGTATTACACGTTAAAGAAGTTACTTCTTTTAGCGTGTTTTGAAATACATAGTGATTTCAAAGCCAAGGCGCATATCTTGATAAGAAGGTTTAGTCCACATATCGTTAATCTCCGTGCTGAAAATTCAGTTTATTAAACGCTGTATTCATTACAACATTACCGAGACTAGCAGAAAATATTGATGAGTACTATCGCTCCTTCGGCTGATCCACCTGTTTTTGCGATGAATCGGTTTTGCATCATTCGCAGGCGCCAGAAAGGGGGCGCTCGCTTTAGGATTTTATAGCTAAACCTTTGAATTAAATGAAAAATAAGGAATTTCCGATGCTTTTGTCAATCTTCTTGGTTGTCTCTCAGTTCTAATACTTCTTGATAAAAGTTGAGCTCGGTTTCCATCGCTAGCACCTGATTTTGCAGTTGTCTGAAGCCATGCCCCTCACCCTCAAAGTCGAGGTAACGGACATCGACGCCCTTTATCTTCAATTTATTACAAATTTCTTCTGCTTGGTCTGGTGGAACCACTTTGTCTTCCAAACCTTGCAATAGTAGCAGTGGGGCGCTTATTTTATCGATGTTGTATATTGGTGATCTTGCCCGGTAAATTTCCCTAGCTTCAGGGTAGGGCCCGATCAATTGATCGAGGTAGCGAGACTCGAATTTATGGGTTCCCTGAGTTAAAACTTCCAAATCACTTATACCGTAGTAGCTGGCGCCAGCGGCGAACAGATCGCTTTGACTTAAGGCCGCCATCACGGAATAGCCTCCCGCGCTGCCACCACGGATAGCTATTTTCATAGGGTCTACTAGCCCCTCATTGATGAGGTGGCGCACGCAGAATTCGATGTCCTGCAGGTCGAAGAGTCCCCAGTTGGGATAAAGGCTCTGCCGAAATTTTCGACCAAACCCGGTGCTGCCGCGGTGATTGACATCGATGACAGCAAAGCCTCTGCTCGTCCAGTATTGTAACTTCAGATTTAAAGATGTCTTGGCGCTGCTCGTGGGGCCGCCATGCACACTGACTATTAGCGGCGGCAGAGTATCGACTATGCCTGTGTACTGTGAATTGGTTGGTGGATAGAAATTGCCATAAGCTACGTCATCGTTATTTGTTTTAAAGCAAAGGGTTCTGGCTTGAGATAACCCGGATGAGTCTGCTTGAGTTTCTCCACTTAACGAAATTCGCTCGATGGCAAAACGAGTGTTTTTTGTTTTTCCTTCTAATGGTAAGCGGTGAATGGCATTTTCTTGAGTTGGTGTGGCAGCGGAGAAAAATACAGCTTCAGTATTGCTGCATATATTTTCGATTTGTCCATACCCATCCGCGATGTTTAACATTTCCCAGACAGCTTGCGAACGGCTGCGTAGCAAACCTAAATGCCATTGGCTATCTTGAGTATAACTGGCCAGAATTGACCCATCGTCCAGTATTAAGTAGTTCTGATGGCCCAGTAGCCATTGAGGAGGAGCGAAGTCTGCCTTTAATGGATAGAGGGCCTCTGCTTTGCAGGTGCTTTCCAATTCGTTGGCACTAACTCGGTACAAATTCCACCAATCCGACCAATCGGCAATGAAATATAACTGGCCCTTATTGTCGAACTGAGGCTGCACCAGCGAGCCTTTCTCTGGTTGATGAACCTCCCTGATATTGACTAATTTACCTTCGTCATCGAAATTGGCAAGCCTGATTTCAGTTTTGTCCCACGGCATATTCGGATGTGACCATGTTTGCCAAACCAATGTCTTGCCATCTGGTGAGAGCTTTGGGGATGAAACGAAGTCCGATCCAGTATATAAGATCTCTCCTTCGCCTCCGCTTTCGAGGTCTATCGAGACTAAGGTATTGACGACGCTATTGGCATCAAAGTTGTCTGGGTCCGAGAGCCGGTGATCTTCGCGTACACAGATCAGGCGATTAAAATTTGGGTCTATCAGGAAGTTGGCAAATCGAAGTTTGGCGGCTAGCGTCGGCTCAACCGGTGTAAGTGGCTTAGGCTCTGGCTCTGCTGAAGAATCAGGCAGAGGCGTGCCCTCAGCACTGAGGGCTTGCCTATAAACCGCCTGATCTGTGAGGTCTAGCCTATAAATTGCTTGATCGCTAAGGTTACAGAACCACAGAGTGTCGTCATAAATGCAGTAAGGAGCGCCACCATACTCATGAACCCGACTTCTCACATTGAAGCTTGTTGGCGTAAGTCGATGGAGCTCCCCATTCGGTGATAGCTGCCAAACGGCTTGCTTGTCTTTTTCGCCATTTACCGAGTTGATGAAACAAACACCGTAGGAGTTTGCAGTTAAGAAATTCATATCCCCTGAGTCGAGACTGACGCTTTGGGCTGTAAGAGGAGAAGGCCAGCAACCGTAACTTTGTTCCAATTTTCTAGTCATCGAGCTTTATTCCGTCGAGTGGATTGTTCCGCGTACCGCCGATAACACGAGTCCGGGTAAGCAAATAGCGGCGGCCAAATAAAAGCTAAAACTGATAGTTTTTTCTAATTCAGAATAGCTAGAGGGCTCGATTTGAGCGGCGCCAAAATTGAGCGCCATCACCAGAGTCACTAACACCATACTCGATAGTTGGCCAAGTATGCGCGTTGTCGAAACAGCAGCGGCAGCTGCGCCTAGATATTTCCGAGACACTGAACTCATTATGGCGTTCACATTGGGTGAAGAGAACAGGCTAAAGCCAAGACCGGTTACCACCAGCGCTAGCACAATGCTGGTGGTCTGCGACTCGCTGTTCAGCATCGCTAATAGCATTAGTCCCAAAGCGGTGATGCTCATTCCAGCCGACGCAAGAATTCGGGGCTCAGTGTTATCCGAAAGCTTTCCCATAAGGGGTGAAAAAATCGCCATTGTGAGCGGCTGAACCATCATTAGTAGGCCTGCTGTTGTCGGAGATAAGCCTTTAAGATATTGCAGGTATAAGCTCAGCAAGACTACGTTCATGAAGGTTGCAGTGTACATAATGAAAGAGGCAAGGCAGGAAAAAGTGAAGGTTTTATTAGTAAAGAAGAGATTCACATCCATAAGCGGGTGTTCGCTTGATTTTGCCTGCTGAAAGAAAATCCCGATGCCGATAAGTCCAGCGGCTATCAAAATATAACTGGTTAAGCTGGGTAGGAATGAGACCCCGATGCAAACAATGAGTATCGCCAAACAATAAATCAGAGCTCCGGTAAAATCGAATGAGCCGCGCTCGTCTGCCGCCCACTCGCCCTCTACTTTGTAGACCCCAATGAAGAACACCAAAACTGCCAGCGGGATTTGTAGAAGAAAGTTTATTCTCCATCCAAACTGATCGACGACTATTCCACCTAGTAATGGACCGGTGGCTAAACCGATATAGATGAATGATATGACGAGGCCGATTACGCGCCCGCGAGTTGCCACTGGAAACACCGAGGAGACAATAGCCATTTGCGTTGCATAGAGCATGGCTGCGCCAACGCCCTGTAAAAATCGCGCGCTAAGCAGGCTGATAGCACCTGTCGATGCTGCAGCAAGGAGCGATGCAAATACTACAAACACAGAGCCCATGAGAAATACTCTTTTACGGCCGAACATATCTGCAAGGCGGCCGAAGACGAGAATAAACATCGCGCTTGCCATTAAAAAGGCCGTAGGTATCCAGCTTGTAGTAAGCGCTGAAAGCGCCAAGTCCGCTGCAATATGAGGTAACGCCACATTAACGGACGACAGCATAATGGGAACTGAGAGTGCATTTAACAGCACCATGACCAGTACGGATTTCTGTAATGAAGTATAGGATTCGATTTGGGACATAGCCTGCGGTAGTATTTACTTAAGCGCTAGAATACAGCGTCGTGGCTGTCTTGCAACAATCCTGATGCTGCTGACAGTTTGGCTCGCCCCTGGCGATAATTGGCCCATCGAATCATTAAAACCAATAGTTTAGTGTCACCAGAAATCACTTCTGCAATTTGTGCGTGCTCTGGCTTTTCAATATTAATGCTGTCTAGGTTAAGCGAGGAGGTTGCCCTCAATGGATAAAACGGATACCTAACGCCAACAGTGCTGATGAAGTGATTCTTGTTGGTGTTGGCGGCCTGCTGAATGGAGAGATACTTGGGCGTTAATATTAGTACCAAGTCCTGGCTGAGGAGCTGACCAGGACCTGTGTCTCTTTATCTTTTATAATCTGGATTACCTTGTTAGTGATTGTGATCGGTTGTGGAGTGGCTCTCATGGCTTTCGTGGCTTACCCCCTCGTGGGAGGTATGATCGCCATGCATCCCAACGGTGAACGAAAGATTTCCATCAACTAGGTGGCTATCGGCCCCCATGACGACCCAATTAACTGTATAGCTTGCGTTTTCAAGCACTGGTAAGGCGATTGCAAACTGATCTGACGCTGCAGCAACAGGACTAAATCCTATGTCTAACTCTGTCTCACCCATCTTCATTGTCACTCTCATCAGGCGCACTGATTCGGTAAAAGTTAAGTTAAGGTTTTCAGGTGCCTCCATTATCATTGCGCCGTCTTTTGGCTGCGCTATTGCTAATGCTGTATGAGCCATCACCGTGCTTGCACCGAACGTACTAGCTAGTGTGATAAGTAAACCAAATAGTTTTTGTTTCATCATTTTGAGTTCTCCATAAGAAAGTTAGGGTTAAAGTTTTTTAGATCATAGCTACGCCAGAAAAAATACACCCCGGGCAATACGAGTAGTGTCAGAATAATAGCAGAGACCATTCCTCCGACCATTGGTGCGGCAATGCGGCTCATCACTTCTGAACCTGTGCCAGTGCCAAAAAGTATTGGTAGTAAACCTGCAATAGTTGCGACCGACGTCATCATGACTGGCCGTACCCGCATGACGGCACCATGGATGACGCTTTCGCTAAGCATTTCTCGATCAGGCGTTTTCGAATAGGTTCTGCAGTCATCCAACATGTCATAATAAGACCGGTTTAAGTAAATGAGCATGATCATACCAATCTCGACTGACACGCCCGCCAAAGCAATAAATCCAACCCCGACCGCAACAGAGAAATTAAAGTCACTTAAGTATATTAACCAAATCCCGCCTATTAAAGCCAGCGGCAGAGTTCCCATAATGAGTGCAACCTCAGTAAAGCTTCTAAAGTTAGCATAAAGAAGAATGATTATGATCGCCAGGGTCAATGGAATAACGTAGGTCAATTTTTCCTTTGCACGTAACATATACTCATACTGCCCGGACCAATTTAGAGAATATCCCGGTGGTAATTCAATCTGATCCCTCACCACCTGCTGGGCATTCTCAACATAGGAGCCAATATCTACGTCTTGGATATCAACAAAAGTCCAGCCGTTCAAACGCGCATTCTCACTCTTGATTCCTGGAGGCCCATCCTCAACGTAGACCTTGGCAACATCGGCTAAGGCGATACGCTGACCGTTGGCTGTCACAAGCGGAAGCATGGAAATAGATTCCACAGAGTCTCGATAGGCCTGTGGATAGCGCAGCCGAATTGGATAACGCTCAAGCCCTTCGACAGACTCGCTGATATTCATTCCGCCAACAGCGGTGGACACAATTTGCTGGATATCGGCAATATTTAGTCCGTATCGCGCCGCTTGATCTCGCTGTATATCAACTTTGATATAACGACCTCCAGCTACGCGCTCAGAGTACACGGATGCGGTTCCTGGGACATCTTGCAACACGCGTTCTAAGTCTTGGCCGATGGACTGGATAACTGACAAGTCAGGTCCAGCTATTTTTATGCCTACCGGTGTTTTAATTCCCGTGGCCAGCATATCGATACGGGCCTTGATCGGCATTACGAAAGCATTAGTTAGGCCAGGTATTTGTATCAGGGAATTCAGTTCATTGATCAGACCTGCTGTTGTTAAACCTTCTCGCCATTCCTCTTGCGGCTTCAATTGGATAAACGTTTCAATCATTGTAAGTGGGGCAGGGTCAGTGGCGCTTTCTGCACGGCCCATTTTTCCAAAAACAGTTTCTACTTCCGGCACTGTCTTTATTAATTTATCTGTTTGTTGCAGTAGCTCTCTAGCTTTGCCTATTGAAATCCCAGGATACGTGGTTGGCATGTACATCAAGTCGCCTTCGTCCAAGGGAGGGATAAATTCACTGCCAATTTGGGACACCGGCCAGAATCCAGCAATTGTAACCAGCAAGGCCAATACCAGAGTTAACTTGGGGAATTTCATCACCGCTTGAATGGCAGGTCGGTAAACTGCCATGATTATGCGGTTAAGCGGATTTTCGTTCTCGGAGCGAATATGGCCGCGGATGAAATATCCCATTAGCACGGGGACTAAAGTGATAGCCAAAATTGCAGACGCGGCCATTGCATAGGTTTTTGTGAAGGCAAGGGGAGAAAACATTCGCCCTTCTTGTGCTTCAAGGGCGAACACCGGCAGGAAGCTAAGGGCAATTATGAGTAAACTAAAAAATAGGGTAGGGCCAACCTCGCTTGCAGATTTTGCAACAATCTCCCAGCGGTTTTCGTTAGTTAGTGGAGTCTTCTCTATCTGCTTATGCATATTTTCAATCATCACAATAGCGCCATCAATCATTGCGCCTATTGCTATGGCGATTCCGCCCAAGGACATAATATTGGCATTAATACCCTGCCAATACATAACGGTAAACGCTGCCAATATGCCAATTGGTAAACTAATAATCGCGACAAGAGAAGAACGGAAATGGAATAAGAAGATTATGCAGACAAGAGCAACGACAATAAATTCTTCGATCAACGTTTCCCAAATATTTTTTACGGCTCGATTGATAAGCTCTGATCGGTCATAAACCGTAACGACCTCGACCCCGGGTGGCAGGCCTGCTTTTAACTCTTCGAGCTTCTCTTTAACCGATTGAATAACTTCTGCTGCATTCTCACCGGAGCGCATGATAACAATGCCGCCAACTGCCTCTCCTTCACCATTAAGCTCAGCAATGCCTCTTCGCATTTGCGGGCCTAAGTTAATGTCCGCAATGTCTTTTAGAAGAATTGGCGTGCCGTTTTTATTCATTCCAAGAGGTATGCTTTGAAGGTCTTCGATACTCGATAAATAACCGTCTACCACCACCATGTACTCAGCTTCGGCCATTTCGACGACAGATGCACCAGACTCTTGATTGCCCTGGCGAATAGCCATTTGAATATGACTTAGCGGAATATCAAATGCCCTAAGTTTTTCAGGGTCTACTTGGATTTGGTATTGCTTGACCATGCCGCCGACAGGAGAAACTTCGGAGACTCCGGAGACGGTTTGTAGTTCGTACTTCAAGAACCAGTCTTGGATACTTCTAAGCTGACTTAGATCGTGCTGGCCAGTTCGATCAATCAATGCATAGAGATAAACCCAGCCAACGCCGGTGGCATCCGGTCCAAGCTGTGGCTTAGCGGCCGCCGGCAAATCTGCAGACACTTGGTTGAGGTACTCCAATACACGGCTTCTTGCCCAGTACAAATCGGTATCATCGTCAAATATGATGTAGACGTAGGAGTCGCCGAAAAATGAATAACCCCTAACAGTGACCGCGCCTGGCACCGACAGCATTGCCGTGGTTAGCGGATAAGTCACTTGGTCTTCAACCACCTGTGGGGCTTGGCCGGGGTAAGATGTTTTTATAATTACCTGAACATCAGACAAGTCTGGAATAGCGTCTATAGGAGTCTGGCGTATTGAGTACACACCCACAGCAATAAGCATCGCGGTCATTAACAATACGAAAGACCGGTTGTTAATCGACCAATGAATAATATTTGAAATCATCTTTTGCTCCAGCCTTTTGCTTTAGTGGTCATGCACAGCAGGATCTGTAGGCGCTGCACTTTCATCGGCATTCATTTGCTGGTGTTCTGAATGATCTATGGCGTTCATTTCTTGATGTTCCGATTTATCCATTGGTAGCTCTTCTCTGGGCGACATGCGCAAAAAATCAGACGTGATGCTAGATTCAGAATCAAGAAGAAAATGTGCTGACGTTACAACGCGGTCGCCGGCATTAAGCCCTTGTAGGATTTCGGTTCTAGAATCGCCCCTTCGACCGGATGCAATGTTGACGGATTTAAACTTACCTTCGCCCATAGCCATGACGACTCTATCTTGGACTCCGCTACGAATAATGGATTCATTGGGCACGAGCAGTGTTAGCTCGTCTTCCTCGCTGTGTTGAATAGTGATCTGCGCAAACATGTTTGGTTTTAGTTTCCGATCTGGGTTACTAAAACGCAGCCGCACCGCGACGGTTCGCGTATCAGCATCCAAGGTGGGGTAAATAAAGTCGACGACGCCTTGCCATTTTTGGGCCGGCAAATAGTCTAATGTCATCACCACCGAGTCTCCTTCGGACACAAGTGACACCTGGCGCTCAAAAACCTCTGCTATGACCCACACCTCATCAAGAACACCAATTGAAAGAATCGGATTGCCAGGTTGGACAAATTGCCCCTCGCGCACACCAAGTTCTGCGACTACACCGCCTTGAGGCGCATACACAGTCACATTTCTAAATACACTCTTCTCGCTTTTTATTTGGTCAATGAGGCTTTGCGGAACTTGTAGCGCCAGCAAGCGTTCTTCAGCGGATTGAACAAGTCCAAGGCGTTGGTTATCGCGGTTCATGGCAAGAAGCAACTCTTCTTGAGCACTTACAAGTTCTGGTGAATAAATCGAGTAAATGGGCTGGCCATTCTCAATAAAGTCGCCCACAGTTTTCACATTTAGTTCCTCAATCCAGCCCTCTATCCGCGGATGCATATGTATAAGTCGATCTTCATCAAAGCGAACATAACCTACCGTTCTAATGCTGCTCTTAAAAGGTCCTAGCTCAACGTTGCCAGTGCGAACCCCAAGGTTGTTTTCAACCACTGGAGAAATAGACACTACGCCTTCTCCAGCTGAGGCGTCTTGGTCGCTGTAAACAGCCACAAGGTCCATGCCCATAGGGGATTGTCCTGGCTGGTCCCGGCGGTAGGATGGGTCCATGGGTGCAACCCAGTAAATTGGTTTTGCTGCTGGCTGTTCGGCTTCTCCTCCAAAACTAGTCAAAAGGAAACTCATGCCCCCGCCAACAATCGCGCCTGTAACGCCGGCCACAATGATGAATGTTAATGTCTTGGTCATTTGCGAATCCCCTTAATTTGCGGCTGCTGTTAGGTAGTTAAGCCTTGAAATTACTTGAAGACGCTGGATGTCGATTTCAAGAAGTTCAATTTTGGTGTTTAGTTCGCCAATAAAAGCTCTCATTACCTCTTCAAAATCACCCTCATCAGCGGTGTATGCCGACAATGTTGTCTCTGTTAAATCGCTCATTTGATCTAAGAGCGTGTCTTCAAAAAGTGCTTTTCGTTCATTGAGCACATCGAGTTGAGCGTTTGCTTGTTGGTAGTTCGAAAACAATTCTTTAAACAGAAGAATTCGTTCGGTTTGTCTGGCAGAGGCGATATAGCGAGAAGCTCGGATCTTTGGTTTCTGTCGCTTCTCGCTGAAATAGGGAATATCGAAGCTCAAGTCCAGAGTGATAAAATCTGCCCGTTGTACTCCCATAGGGGCGTTGTCTCTGTACCCATAAGATGCGCCGACACTGTACGATGGCTTTAAGCTTTGTTGTGTCAAGGCAACTTTTGTCTGAGCAATTTGAATTCGCTTGTTATGTGCACGTACTGTTGGGTGATTAGCAAAAAATTCAGTTGCTTGACTTAAACTTGTCAAGTGAGTTGATGGTGCTTCAATTTCTGGCTTTGCCGAAGTCAGCGGCATACTCAACAGCTGATAGGGCAGCCATTGAGATAGCTTTTGCTTATTTGTGTTTTGTAACTGGCGAAGCATTGCTAGCCGGTCATCTAGTCGGGTTAGCTCTAGCTGAGCTCTCACTAAATCGTGTTGTTGCGCTAGTCCTGTTGCGGATGTGTATCTAACTCCGGTGAGATCAACCAATTGCTCAAACAACTCTCTATCATTTTCAATCAGTTCAATAGACTGTTGAGCTAAAAAACTATTAAGCCATAAAGTCGATACTTGTAGCGTTACATTGGCGTTACGGTCATCGCGCAGAAAAGGGTTTACTTCACTTTGCTGGATTTTCTGACGTTGCTGTAGTTCCAGCGTATCGCCTCGGGGAAAAGTCTGATTGATACCGATTCGAAGCTGAGTCATAGGTTCTTGATTAAAGTTAAAGGTATCAAGAGGCATGTTTGATAAACCAATAGACATTCTAGGGTCTGGAAGTTGGCCCGCCGATATAGATTCCTCGGACAATGATAGTTCTATTTGTTTATTAGCGATTATCCAATCGTCATCTGTCAACGCGCGCGCTATAGCTTGTTCCAATGACAGCTCATTCTGACCTTGTGCCAAATTGATGCCCGGCGTAAGGTTGAGAACAAGTAATAATAAGGCAACCAAAAGCAGTCGTGATTTGGAAATATTCATTGCAGTACTCTTCGCTTAAAAATCCATAACAATAAAAAACAGCCGATCTCAAATGAGAGCCGGAACTGAATTAGAGCGAAGAGCGATTCTTAATAGAGTTGCCTATACGGGCCTATACAGAAAGTGCAGACGCACTAATCCTATGTTAGGTCGCTATCGGGGGTCTAAAGGGGTTTTCTAAGCTTGAGTTTGGCAGGGGGTTTGTGTAAGCGGTAATCTTAAGTTCAGAGATCAATTGTCTGTTAGGTGAGGCGTACTCAGAAGTTGATACAGAGCTGCAGCTTACACACAGCTTGCAGATATGATTTTCAGCTTCGTCACTTAGAGACGCCTTATCCGCGCCATGATTAGCATGATGATCATGGCTCAACGATTGTTCAGCAGTGCTATTCATTTCAGGCATGGAGTCCATGTCTGGACACATTAATAAAGGGTACGCAGCGACCTGCCCGCACATGGCGATCAGTAAAAACAGCGCTAAACCTTTTGATTTATACAATCTCATTCAGCGATAGTAACCTCTGGTCTTTGCGTTTGGCAAACTATTTTCTAATCGGGGAGACATCTGGCATGCGAAATTCACTATATTATTCAGAATCTTAGAGCTGCTCGCAGGTTTGATAAAGCCATTAAAATCAGGGCATCTGGGATGTAAGAGTTGTTATTCGTGAACTTTTGAAATTATTTTCAATTTCCTAAAATCCCACGAAGATCTGCACAACTTCTTGCTGTAAATGTTGAACAGTTGGCTCTCAACCTGCAGAAGATTGAACCATGGGCTATTCAAAACATAACCCGTTCAAAAAATAGGCCCAATTAAAAACAGACAAGTGCCATAGAAGCCCATCTAGAATCACTCGATTACTGTTTGGTTTTACCATCTATTTAATCTAGCGAGGGGAGCTAGGATAGGTAAAAGCTATCGGTACCTTTTTCTCCAGGCTTTTCTTGCTAGCTTTTGCATTTTCGGATAGGCATAGCTTATAGCTAAAAACCAAATCGGAATGCTTTCCTGATTTGGGTAGTTAACGTCTGAATACTAGCCAACGGACTTTCAATTACCGAGGTTTGTATTGAAATTTAGCTCGCTTTGAGCTGCCTGCATTTCCCCGTGGTGAACACACCAAAGGAGAGGTCACTGCAACTAGACTAGCGTGCTCACTACTCTGACCTCTTCTATACAACCTCTTTGATCTACTTTCTTTTATCAAAATCCTTTTATTGAAACTTTCTTATTTAATCTACGCCAACAGCTTTGGCTCCTGGTCGTCTCGGGTCGGAGTAGCCATAAAACATGCCGTCTTCCCACATCACACTTTGTAAGCTGCCCATGCCGGCACTGCGTTTGCTGAAGTTGATATTTTGGCCTTTCTTAATGAGCAATGACACGGTGTCTGGGCTGATGCCACTTTCGATTTCCAGCACATCTGGCTGCCACTGATGGTGAATGCGCGGGGCGACCGCGGCATCGGCGATGTTCATGCCATACTCCAGCACATTGAGCACCATTTGCATGTTGGCGCTGATAATTTTAGAGCCGCCGGGTGTCCCAGTAATAAGAAATGGCTTACCATCTTTGGAAACAAAAACCGGAGACATGGAGCTAACTGGGCGCCGGTTAGGACGGATGAGATTGTTTTCACTGCCCATTAGGCCAAAGGCATCCGGGATGTCCGCGCGCAGGGTGAAGTTACCCATATTGTTATTCATTAAAATGCCGGTTCCCTCAATAACTACGCCCGAGCCAAAGGTAAACATTAGGGTGTAAGTATTGCCCACCATGTTGCCTTCACTATCCATTACAGAATAATGGGTGGTTTCATCACTTTCATATATAGCTAGATTGCCCGGCGCTATTTCACTTGAGGGTATGGCGCGCTCCATAGTAATTTTGTCGGCCAGTGACTTGGCATATGCCTTGTCGATCATTGCCGCCGTTGGTATTTCGACAAAATCTGGATCGCCCAAATACTTGCTGCGGTCAGCGTAAGCGAACTTCATGGCCTCGGCAGTTACATGTATCGCATCGGCACTCTCGGCTCCCATTTCAGCCAAAGGGAAGTTCTCTAGGATATTGAGCATCTGAATGACATGTGTGCCACCAGAGCTTGGCGCTGGTACGGCCGCGATTTCATAGCCACGAAAAGTGCCAACTACAGGTTCACGTTCGACTACTTCAAAATTGGCCAGGTCTTGCATAGTTATCAGGCCATTGTGGGCTTGCATATCGGCGACGATTTTTTCTGCTACGCTGCCTTCATAAAATGCAGTAACGCCGTGCTCGGCGATTTCAGAAAGCGTCCAAGCAAGGTCAGGCTGTTTGAATAATTCACCCACTTGGTAATTTGAGCCATCAGGCTTGTAGAATTTTTTCAGGCTGGCCGGATTATCTTTCAAGCGCTCACTGCGAGCTAAATCCTCGGCCAGGTCATAAGTTACAATGATGCCGTCTCGGGCTAGTCGTATTGCCGGTTCCAATACTTCTGCCAAAGTCATGGTGCCGTAGTTTTCCACGATGTGCGCTAGTCCTGCGACCGAGCCTGGCACGGCAGAAGACTTGTGGGAGAACCGGTAGGTCTCGTTCGTTACCACATTCCCATTTTCATCAAAAAACATGTCTTGCTGCGCAGCAGCTGGTGCAGTCTCCCTGAAATCAATGGCAATGGTTTTATCAAGTTTGGCAACATGGATAAGCATGAAGCCGCCGCCTCCAACGTTGCCGGCCCTGGGCAGGGTTACAGCCAAGGCAAAACCCAGCGCGGCACCTGCATCAATAGCGTTGCCCCCTTTGGCCATGATGTCTGCCGCAATTTCACTGGACAAGGCGTTGTGACTTGCCACCATGCCTTGTTTGCCCATCACGGGATGGTTGATGGCAGCATATTCAAACAGGGGTGTTGGCGGTGTTGCTTGGCCAAGTGCGGCGACAGATACGCTACAGGCTAGGGTGAAGGTAATTAGTCTATTAAGCATTGCTCAAACCTTTGGAGTGTTATTAATTGGTGAATGTAGATAAATATACTCTGACATTACAGTTGTGTGATGCGAAGTACCTGGCCAACAAACGCCGCCGGGCTTACCCTTTCTACGCGCTGCGTTTTACGGCCGCTAGGAGTCATAAACGTGACGTCTACAATGACCTCGCCAACATCAGCTAGGCCAAAATGAACTGGCTGATTACTGTGGCTATTGTAACCATCCCCTGTCGTCACTAAGCGAAGTCCCAGCAAGTTGCCTGCAGCATCATACACACGCACTTCAGAACCTGCCCGATTAGCGATTCCATTTCGATCGACCACGGTGATTTGTAAAGACTGGGTTTGGTTGTTAGCAGCAAGATCGTTTCTGGCAACAGGATGACGGCCAGCTATGTTATAACCTTCCGTCAATGAAATATCCAAATCGCCATCCATGTCGAAATCAGCCCATTGAATGCCGTGATCGGCGCCACTTAGCGGTGTCCGGTGGGTATCGATTTCCTTGAAGGTGCTTCCTTGGTTATGGAATACACGGTCATGGGGTGAGCGCACGCCATCGTTATCATGATAGCCGGCAGCAAAAAGGTCGAGGAGTCCGTCATTGTCAACATCACCCCAGCTTGCGCCTACCATATGATCGTTGCCGGCGATGCCCATCTCGATACTAGTCTCAGCAAAGCTACCATCGCCTTTATTCTCGTACAGTTTGTTTATGCCATAGGTGGCGACAAACAGATCGAAGTGGCCATCATTATTGTAATCGCCAACGGTGCAATCCACGCCGCCATCGCCGCGCACGCGGGGTCCACCCTCCATACCCAGTTGAGCGGCAACATCAGTGAACGTGCCGCCGTTATTTTTGAATAGGGCATCTTTACCCAAGCCTTGGTTTGCTAAGAACAAATCGAGTAAGCCATCTTGATTGTAGTCAAACCAGCATGCGCCAACGGTGGCGCGAGAATCATTGAGGCCGGTAGTCGGGCCTACATCCGTAAATTTCCCATCAATATTGCTGAACAACCGGTTGGCACCAACCCGGTCAGCGACAAAAAGGTCAAGCGTGCCGTTGTTATCGTAATCTATCCAGCTTATTTGTCTGGCACTAACCTCGGCAACCTCGACCCCCATTAGGCTGGTGACATTGGTGAAACCTTGAGACTTCTCGTTATGAAAAAGCTCGCTGCCTTGGCGATTGCTACCTATATAAATGTCGAGGTAGCCATCTGCATCATAGTCACCCCAGGCAATAGATCTGCGTTCCTTGCCTTGCGTTGGCAAGCCAAGTGCAGGGCCTACATTCGTAAATTGGCCGAATTCATTATTGTAAAGCCTAACGTCACCTGTTTTGAAAGAGATGATCAAATCTAAATCGCCATCATTGTCATAATCGCCCCAGGCATTGGAAAGTGCCATGTTGCCGCCAAACGTATCTGCTTGGATGCGTGAAAACTCTGGAAAGTCTGGTTGTGCTTGAGCCGAAATTGCAAACAAAAGACTTGTTGTGCTTAACAGTCTTTTAAAATTAGGAAGAGCTTTATGTCTCATAATGTTTCTGTCCGGTAATTCAGGTTATCGTAAGCTGCTAGACGTAGAAATAATCTGGCAGAAATGTGCAGCGTAGATTAAACAGCAGCGACGTTAAGGCCTACACAAATTGTCTGATCTAGCATGTAGTCGATGAGTTAGCCGATTGCGTCGCAGGTATTTTAGGTCGGGCGGTCTATTTATCAAGATGCTGTAGTAATGTGTCCGTTTCAATGGTGCGAAGCGCATGGCCAATTCAGAGTCTATTTACTGGATCGACTTACTTCTAACAGCGCCAACAATACGAAAAATAGTAGCACAGCTACATTGCAGGTAAAAGCACACTTCAAAGGTCTCTAGCTCGCAAATCAAGGCAAGTCTTTTCATGACTAAAGCGTGCGTTTATTTGACGCGCGCGCCTCATTTTGGGGCGAATAATTTGAAGAGAGTAGCTTATGGAGATTCAGAGTGGTCAGCTTTGGTGGTCGATTGGATCCCGAGCGAATCTGGATAAGTTGTTTTCCTAAACAATGGAAAAGATAGTTTGATGGTTCGTTATTTTTGATGCTTTGTATTAGCATTGCTGCTCGTTTTTTCAGCACGCCTAGGCAAGCACTAAGCAAAGCGGCGTCTGAAAATAGGTGACATCGATCGTACTGTGGGCGGATGAGAACCGGTGACAGCGTAATTATGAGTGTCTAAAAATGTTTAAGAGCTAATATGTTTTATTCAAAATATTTCAGAGCTCTGCGAAGGCTGGGATATTGGGCCAGTAGCTCGTCTTGAAGATTAGAAGTTGGAGAATGGAAGGGCGGCGGGAGGAAAAAGGAAAAGGGTAAGCTGCTTTGAATTCAGTTTGATTCAAGATGCTGAGGGGTTAGCTCAGCACAGGGAATAATTCTCGCGTGGGATGAATGAAGATCTAAATGCTTAATTGATTGTTGCTCGTTGTAGTTTTATTACGCAGTCTAATTTTTTCAAACTGCCAGCAATTCGCTCACGTTCAAATTGTCATATTCCACAAATGATGTTATTTCCCCTCTGATGGCTAAAGTAGATAACCGATCTGCAAGTTCATTTCCCTCAATGCCTATGTGAGCTGACACATGAGCTATATCGATTTGTGGGCCTACCGTGCCGTAGAGTTCAAACATCACTTTTATAAGTTTGACGTTCGCCAGAGGTTTTCCCTTACCATTCATTCGGCCGGTGCGCTTCCAATTTGATCCCCACTGGGTCATCGCTTTAATCGAATAGGTTGAGTCAGATAATATTTGAACTGTTTTCTTTTCTTTAAGCTTTTCAGCGGCAATGAGCATGGCCTGATGTAAGGCATTAAGCTCAGCGGTGTTATTAGTGCCTAAAGAGGCATGCAAGCCATGGTACAACTTAGCTAGCTTGCCAAATTCATAGACTGCGACACCAGAACCTGATTTTCCGGGGTTGGGATCGCAGCCTCCATCGCAGAAAATATGGACATCAAAAGCCGGATTCAAAATAAATGAAGATGATGGTTGTGAAGTGCTTGCTGCTTTGACCTTAGTCGCCGCTGCCGGGAGCCCTGTTCTTACTGGTTTTTCTTTGTACGCAGCCTCGGCTTCTGCCCTAGTTAAGAAACTTTTATGAGACGCTCCAGAAAAGCCGGCGACGGCTGCTTGTGTGGTTGGCCAATCCGTGAAGATTCCAGTGTTTCTGCCCTGCCACACTACATAATACTTTTGCTTTGCCACTACTGTACTTCTCCAGAAACAATGAATAAACAAAAGACGGGATGGTTAGCTTGTCAGGACCACCTTGTCCATGTTGACATCTCTTAAGAAGAATTGCGAAATGTTCTGTTCAAGCGATTTGAAGTATGTCAGCTAACCCATGAGTAAAACCTGCAGTCGGCTATGTCAATACCTTGATGCAATAATTGCTGGACGTGAGAACTGCGAATAGAAATCACGGACTGAAGAGGATTAGTTGTTTTAGTGTTTCACCCCTTCGATTCCTATAGTGTGGTTATATACCACCAAAGTAGAAATAGCATCGGTATAAGTATGACGGTCATTAGGGCCGTGATGGCAATCATTTTATTGCCCCATAATCTTTTCATCGGTGAACCTCCAACAGACTCTTAACGCTAATGGCCTGCTATGCTAACTGGTGAGTGTAAAAAGCGCTAAAAAAAGATGTGTCTAAAAAGATGCAGTTAATGTGTTTAACAATGCCAAGCATTGGTCGGTTGAAACAACAAGCCCCCATGATTCTTCGATGGGTTGGCTTTTAGATGGTCAATATAAGCCAGAATTAGAATTTAAATGGTTTGCGTGCAGGGGCTTTATATAAAAGCACCTTGCCCAAGCCTCGCTTTAGATTCTAATAGGTCACTGTAGGCTAGGATGTTAAAGACCCTTTTCTTGATCTTTAATGATGTATATCGTATGGTTTTGCTGGTTATCTACAACGATTCTCATCCTCACGCTGATAGAAAATATTTTTCCACCTATCTGTTCCATAACGGCATCAAACGCAAGCTCTTGATCTGTGTTCTTGTGCCAGTAACTGCCAACAAAAAGATCATCTATAGAAACCTTTCTAATCGGTTACGCGCGATTGTACCCAAAAACATTTTCCGCAGGACTATTCCAAGTTAGCAGCAAGCCAGCCTCGTTTGCGGTGAGAATAATATCTACGCAATTGTGTAAAATAAAAACTTAGCCTGCCTCAGATCGTGTTTTTTCGCTTAGCAACGGGTTCAATTGAGAATGGGTCTTCCCAATTTCTGTGAGGGCCAGAACTGACACCAGTATTGGGAACATAAGCACATCTAAATAGTACAGCAGATACACGGTCGCAGTCATTTCGACAATGAGTAAAAATACTCGAATGCACACAACAGAGATGGCGCAGAGAACTAAGAGGATTCGCCCGGATAAAGTTGAAATTTCAGTGTATCTAATCTTCCAGAGAATCGCCGATGCAGTAAAGATAGCAGGTAGAGCAACGGGAATCCAATTGAGCAATGGCTGCACAAATCCATTGATGGCACTAAAGACACATCTGAGTACATATGAAATTAATAGTAATCCAAGAAGTGTTCTGTCCCCAGCATTGAATTTGCTTGGCTTGCGGATAATCGCGCACAGCAATACCCAAGATGCGGCAAACGGCAGAAAGAACGACATAAGCATGGCTGGCAGAGATTATGGACAGCGTCGCTGACCGAACCTGTATTAACGTTTCTATTGCGACTGCGAGACTTGCCCGCTACAAGTAGATCTTGCTCGTACTGCGGTAGTTCATTCGCGGTAAAATGAAAGCCATCAGGTTGAGAAGGAAAATAAAGCCGATAGCGACGAGAAAATAGGCAACTTGGTTAGTCAAAATTCTAGATTCCAGCGCTTGAGTAAATAGAATCTGATCAGTTTGGTCTAGAGAGCCCCTCTGATCATCTTATTATCATCCACCACACTGTGGATGTGGCGGGCCGACAGAGACACGAACCTAGAGGCTAACAAGTGATAAGCAAGGCAGATTGCGGGCAGGCTACTCGAGTAATCCACAGAATTCTAAGTGTTTTTATTTTGCCGGTTGCTTAGGCTAGTGAAACACTGGCCAACAATCAGGGTTGATAATTATACGCTCCTCATCATCAGGTAAGAGCGAGCATAACGAACTGCTGTCTATTTACTCTCTCCCCATATATTCTCCCGCTCAGTTTATCCAGTTCAATATCACTTTCATGAGGTCACCCATGTCTATATCAATGTATGAAAGCTCTATTCCCGTTCTGATCCGTAATCTCAACAACTTATCCGCTTTTCTGGTCAAGGCTGCCAACCATGCAAGTGAAAAAGGCATTGATGGCGGCGTGCTGGCCAGCTCCCGGCTATTCCCTAACATGCTGCCACTAACAAGTCAGATTCAGATCGCCTGTGACGTTAGCAAAGGAGCTGCCGCACGCTTGTCAGGTATCGAAGCTCCCAGCTATGAAGATAATGAAGCTAGCTTTGAGGAGTTGCAGACACGCATTGCTAAGACCGTGAAGTTTCTTGAGTCTATTCCAGCCGAAAAAATAGATGGCAGCGAAGAAAAAGAAATAACTTTAAAGGCGGGTCCTACTGAATTTAAATTCAGCGGCAAGACTTATGTGCAGAACTTTGTACTTCCCAACGTCTACTTCCATGCAACCACGGCCTTTAACATTTTGCGCCACAATGGCGTTGAAATAGGCAAAATGGATTTTCTGGGTGCCTCATAGTCGATTGGGACTCGTTTACTCCGAACTCTATAGGGCGCACAGATTTTGACACGTTAACGCGCGAATCTGCGAAATTTTTATAATTAAAAAGGCAGAGTGCTTTATTGACGGTTTACGCCGCTCTGCCTCATTTAATTGCCTTTGCTTCAGGCCACCTTGACTCTAAAAGATGCCAATTACAATCCTTGCATGCGGCCTATTGGCGCAAAAACCTCAGTCACTATTTGTAAGATACCAATGAAACTATACTGCATATCGTTGGCGCGGTTGCTAGGATTATTGTGGGCAGGTTTTTATTGACGCGTGAATAGGCGCGTGCGCTCAATTTTAGCTTTAGCATTAGAGCCTGTCTTAACAATTAACAGGGCTATCAAAGATTTACCTATCGACCCCAAGTAGAAAGGCGCCACCCCATCCAGGTAGGCATTTGTCATTCCTACTTGTATCGACATCCAGGCCCAACCGCAAGTTAGGATAAGCGCATGTCCCGCTAAAAAGCTGGCTAAACTCGAAATATTTCTTTTCAAGAAACCTGCATTTTTGCAACCTCCCAACAAACAGGCTGCAAAGAGAAAGCCGAGCAAATAACCTCCACTAATTCCGGTTAAGTGATCAATTCCAGAGCCACCTTCGCTAAAAATAGGTAAGCCTAAGGCGCCTGAAATCAGGTATAAGGCAACCGCCAAGCTGCCAAGTTTAGGTCCCAATATGGCACCGGTACATAGGATGACAATAGTTTGGGCAGTTTGCGGAATTGATGTTCCCGGCAATGGAAACTGAACAATGGTGCCTAGGCAAATAAGCGCGAAGGCAGTAATTACAAATAATGTGTTTGTGATAGTGGTTTTTTCATTGTTTAGGCAGTATCAGGAGAAGAATACAGTAATTTTGAGGATTCTGACAAGCTAGCTATTCACTTGTTGGGGCCAGTGATGACATTTTTAACGCTCTAAAAGTAACTTTCACCCTTACCTCTAAAGCATTCAAATTACAGAGCGGCTTTACGGTCGATTTAATCTGGCGCAGCATCAAAAACCTGGAAGCAATTATCGATTATTCAAAATACGTGCTTTCGTGTATCGATAAAGCTGGGAAGAGGTAGGTGGAATGATTTCAATTCAGGCTGTTAACTTTTGCATACTACCGCCGCTTCTAGGTTAGTTAAAAACCCACCCCAAAACTGTACCGATAAAATTTTGTGCGAACCCCACCGGTGAGATCATAAATTTGTCCAGCGTTCTCTCTTGCGGATTGTCACCGATTTCAATCAGTGCAGTATTCAGCACATTCAGATCATCTGTTGTAAGCGGTAAGACCGCTTCATTGGGTTGATAATCTAGCCCAAATTCGAATATCCCGCCTGGACTTTTGCTTATTTCTATATGCGTACCCATTAGGGCAGAGACTTGGTTTGTGCTTGTAAAATCTACAAGCTTCTGAATGCTGGTTTTGTACTCGCCCCATTCACGGATATACAGTCTGCCTGGGTAAAAAGTATCTCCAGTAAGCAACCATTGAGTCTTGGAATCGTACACGGCCACGCTGGCTTCTTGATGCCCGGGTATGGGGAACAGGGTCAATTCCCTGTCACCTAAATCTATGACGGTTTCACCCATGGGCCATCTGGAGAAGTTAAAATGCTCAATTACGTCATCCAGTTCTGTTTCCACCAGCACCACGTTCTCTTGCCCTCTAAACTGACCGTCTCCTGCCTTGTGGTCGGAATGGCCGTGGGAGTGGGTAATCAGGATTGTTGGTCTATCGCCATCGTTAGCAGCAAAATTTTCTTCCATTAGTTGCAGGACAGTAGCATAGATAGGAAATTCCTCTGCGCTCTTGGTGGCTCCTGTATCTTGAACAAAGACCGTGTGTTCGCCGAAAAAAACATAAATAAAGGGGGCTTCAACGTTAATGCATTTATTCTGTCGCAGAACATAAGTGCCTGGCCCCGCCGCCAGCACCTCTATAGCCGGATCCCCGTTTTCTTCACAGTTTTGCGAGCCGTGTATCCAGTTCTTGGCTGCAACCATTTGGGTGGGGTTCGCCGCTGCGGGAATCAGCCAAATTGTCAGTAAAAGTAAACAAAGATGTCTCATAGTAAATTCGCTCGATTTAAATATGTGTGATGACGGTTGCTCAGGGCGGTGCTGACAAGCTAGCTTCCAATCTGCCAGAATTTGACGCAGCATCCAATAAAAATCGTACTGGTGCTATATATTTTCAGTTAAAAATAACCGTCATGTTGAGTAGGTAATTCCTCGCAAGTACACGGCCAAGGTTAAGTATTGGATTTTGCTCTGACCCTATTTATCTAATTTCGACCTGAAATTATTCAATATGCCGTCTTTTAATGTCAGTGGGAAACTATTAGTACTTTAGAGCGCGTGCCTTCGCATTTTGGGGATAGGCTTTGGCCATAGTTCATACATTTAGGTGGTGGATTTAGTTGCTGGAAATAGCCAATTTGTCAGTGCCTTATTCACTCACTAAATCGGCCATTATGGATTCTATAAAGAAGCAATAGACCGCGCCATGGCAGCCAAGAATTCAAGTTCTATACGTTGAAAGCTCAGCCTTGCAGATGCTTTTCGATCGACCTAGTAGATTTTGGGAACCACTCGTGATGTTCTTTTTTGGTAGGCTACGTAATCCTCACCAAGTGTCTCAGCCAGACCTTTCTCCTCAAAGTGGATGCCAATCAGAGTGTAGGCAGTCATGCCGACAGAGAAAACCAGATGTCCTATGCTCATACTGGGGACCGCCCAGAAAGCCATTAGCAACCCAAGCATCATAGGGTGACGAATCCATCGATAGAATAGGCGTTCAGTAAAGCCCACCGAACTGTAAGTCTTTCCGATGAAATGCAGCCAGGTGTGGCGTAAGCCAAATAAGTCGAAATGGTCGGTGAGGAAGGTTGAAATCAGCACCAGTGTCCAGCCCAGACCGAACACGAGCCATAGGACATATGTCAGTATAAGGTTGTCCACCTGCCACACGACACCCTCGATTGGCTGCCAGGCGTACATTAAAAAAGCCAGCACGACAGACGAGGCCAGAACATAGGTACTGCGTTCGGTATGGTGCGGAATGAGGCTGGCAATCGCCTCTTTAAACCAGCCTCGGGCCATGACGGTGTGTTGAACGCCCCAAAGGAGCAGCAGCGCAAGGTTTATAAGCAGTGCTATAGCGACATTTGCACCGGCTGCAGACGACAGAGTTTTCGGGACTAAAACTTCGGCATTAAAAGCAATCAGGTAGAGAAAAACGCCAAAAAAGCTAAAATAGCTTGCCGCTCCATACAACATCACGAGTGCTTTCATAAAGGAATTCTCCATATTTATTTTTATTATTCATGCGATTTTTAGCATGCGGAATTTCTATGTTGTCTAGGGTTATACTCTCAATATCACCGACATAAAATGTTTTTTGCGATATTTAAGTGCCGACAGGTTAACTCCCAGAAATTAAGAAATTAAGAAATTGGCGTTTGATCCAGTGGGACATGTATAAGTGTAGCGATGCCTATCTGAAATATTTCAATCTGCCGTGTGTTTTATAATCGACTCAATTTAGGGTGTCACCGGCTATTAGTCTAGAACAGTAGGCATTCTGGGGTACGTACTTTGGTGTTCTCAGAAAAGGTGGTGGCAATATAGGAATATCTAGTAGGAGGCTGTCTCTATTTAGGAAGTAAGCGTTTCAGCCTATTCTGAACGGTTTTATTACAGTGACATGGCTGGACAGATAACTGAATAACATAACCAGAAATAGGCCACGATCCACTCTAAAGAGGAAATGCGGCCTATCTCTGGTTATGCTGCTGCGCAGTTCTCTGCACAATACTCTAAATTATTATCCAAGCTAATATTTAAAAAATTAAGCGATTGGCTTAACTGCATTCAACGCTTTCGTTACAGCCTTATTGTAGCAGTTACGATTTTTTACAGCTTGTCCAATAGAGCCAGCCTGCCTCAAATTTCGTGATCCACAGACTTTCTCAGCCGCGTCTCGGATCTGACGCTCGAGTTCAACTCGGCCGTAGTTTGTAGAAGTATCATTAGCGTTGTAAGTTACGCTTACTTTATTCTCAGTAAGTTGGTTTGATTCAATGTCAGCGCTGGCTATCGCTGGAATTGCTAGTACTAGCATAATTGTTAATGGCTTAAGTAAGTTGTTCATAGTTTCTTCTCCACAAGATTTAAAAAAAATTCCAATTATTCGCTTTCTCAAATATTAAGACGACGCCGATGCAAAAAGGTTACTTTAATAAAGAAAGTTTTTTTATAGCATGGTTTTTTCGAATAAATAAACCAGTGCATCACGGCCTCGCATCGATAGCGATAGTGGTAGAGATAATGGTGAATTACTTGAATATTTAGTGAAGAAAATAGCCAGAAAAGCTCCTGCTTGCTGAGTAACTAGAGAGAATGCGGGTTGTATTCTTTGCCTCGCGACAAGGACCGCTTTACCGACGTGTTTTCGTTAAAAGTGTGTGAACCTCAGACGAGAGCTGAAAAACACGTTCCAACTGTGAAAATAGCTACAATTAGATAAAAAAATAGAATCCATTCCCTTCGAAAATCACTAAATAAATAATTTGGCTAGGTTATGTGATTTATCTCTTGTAGCAGAGACCGCAGCATTTAGCGCCAAAGATGAAAGCGATGGTGATTTTTTTGGTAACCCTGATTTGAAAAAAGTATTAGCACTTATTCGCTCCCTTATTTGAGGGTTAGAGTCAAATTCCCGCCTTGCACAGTATTTTTTCCGACTCCAAATGTGAACGACATCGCGAGTAGAGTGGGGAACTGAAATTCTGAGAAGTTTGTACATTGCAGCGCCCGAGCCTATAACTGGCCTTCGAACAGGTTCTTGTTGCCTTGCGCAGTAACAAAACCCTAGTGTTGCCTATGCTGATATTCGTTCTAGTCTCTATCTCTATCTCTATCTCTATCTCTATCTCTATCCCTGTGACAATGCTCAATGAGCTTAACCATATTACCGCACAAGTATTATTTGCTGGTTCTGACCACTTAACGCTATTCGCAGAATGCAGTTGCAGGTACAGATAAATTAGGCCTCTAGCTGTCATATGACCTAATCAAAAATGGTCAAGCGCTACAGATTCCCGCCTGAAATTATTCAAACTGCCGGGTGGCTTCATCATCGATTTAAGCTGAGCCACCGCGACGTCGAAGACTTGCTGGCTAGAGGGGCATCACCGGCAGTCATTAGAACCATGAAAAGCAGCATTCCCTGTGGCGGGCCGTGGGCCAAGACGGTGACGCGGTTGATGTATTCCTGCAAAAGAGGCGAGATGGAAACGTCGCCTAGCACTTTTTTAGGTGTCTATCGCATAAATACCGAGGAAAGCATAAGAATATAGTGACAGTCAAATTGAACTACTACAGCATGCTCCATAGAGAGCTTGTTCCAAAAGCTATTTACGGCACAACTCAATACGTCAATAATCAAGCTGAGTTGCAGCACGAGCGCACACTGGTGAGGGGGCGGGGTATACGAAATTTTAAACCGTTGAAGCAAGCGCAATGTTTTTTTAGATGCGCAGGCAGGGTTTATAATTTTGTCAATCTGGTGCGCCATTTAGTGTCAGCAGCAACTTATCGATATTTTCGACAGAGTGCCTTAGCGTCTTGGTAAAAGGCAGAGTATGGTGCCTTTTACCGATTTTTAGAGTTCACTTGTTAATACTACTTCGATTTATCACTTACTAAAATATTCTCGAATTTGTTCTGCGCTCCCGGGCTCTCTTATAGCTCTGCCACTAGCCTTGAGAAACTTGCATCGTTTGGCGAAATCCATTTGTTGTTCATTGATCACGTTCTTTACCGATGCCACTAAATTCAAACCGGTAACATAGGATACGAATGATGCGACCTGATATTCAGTTTCAGCATCGTCTATCTGTCCTGGCCTAAATTTATCACCAGCCATGTTTAACGTGAGTTCATCAATGGGAAGTTTGCTCAGTAACGTCAGTATTTCATCCGGTTTTTCTTTTACACTAATGCCAATCCCAAAGCCCTTGATTTTCATGCGTGAAAGTACTTGGGTAATAGATTTGGCTTCACCGGCTATGACTCCCTCGTCTATTTCAAACTGAACGTCACTGTTACTCAAATTAGACCGTTTAACAATTTTTTCTAAATAGTCTGGAGTGGAATTATCATGGAGCAATTCGCTGGGTAGTGGTATTTTTAAGCATGTTTCCTTTGCATTATTCCCGAATATTCCGCTAGAGGTTGGCGTGTAGCGCAGTAGTGTTTCAACTAACCCCTTCGCTATTCTAGGATGGTTTCTATCTTCTACCAGAGTGCTCATGCTGACTATCTGGCCGTCGTCCATGCGCCAAGCAAGGTTTGCTCTTACCCAATAACTGCTATCGCTTGAGTCTGTACCAAGGCTCAACTCTGGTTCAAAGACTATTTGAGGCCCAAAGTCTGAAATTGGCTGAATGACCGCGCTTAATGTCTGCGCGAATGTTTTGGCGTCAATCAGCGGCTGCAGTATGCCTTCTACTTGCCCGGTAGCGAAAGGCTTTGTTATTGCGCCAATCACGTCAAGCTGATTTTGCTGCGCCCCTTCGCTGACAGCAGAGAGGGTCCTCTTGTCTAACCCGCTCATTAGAACAATCTTGGACTTACATTCGGCCTGAGCCAAGCCGAGAATGACTTCTACACCGTCGATTCCTGGCATAGCAAGATCCAAGAAAATAACGTCGGCCTCATACGCCATTAGCGCATTACCGACTTGATTTCCATCTTCGATGCACATAACTTCGCAACCCATTTTCTCGACTATTCGTTTGAGGATATTTGAAATACGAGCCTCGTCATCGACTACGAGAATTTTCAGGCCTTTCGTCCCCTCTTGAGCTGGGTCCATGTAAAAGACTCCTTCACTATTACTGCCTAATTAGTATACCTTTTGTGGTTGCGAAACAAGGAAAAAAGCAAAAAATCGCGAATTATTTCTTCGTGAAGCCTTTTTCAATTCTGAGCTCTACGATTCCCGATTCAATCGTGAGGAAAGAGACAGGTTCAGTTCTGAAAAAGTTTTACTTAACGTTACAGAATATTTGGAATGGAAATTTCTCTATATTTCCTCTGAAGCACTGATGTGTTTGCTTGTGAAGAAAGCGGGTTACTCTATAGAGGGTTTTAGCACTGTTATATGGGCTTGACCATAGCTGAGAAGACGCTTTATTGAGATAAAAATTGACGGTAATTTTTTTGATTACGGGATGGATGATGCCGTCGCCCTGTAAATGCTTTAAGCAAGTATTAGTATGGAAAATAAAAAATTGTAACATGGGTTATTTATCTTCGAATTTTCAAGAGATTTCTGTTGCTATTGTTATGGAATGATATGTAATAGTAATGAGTTGGGTTGTATTGGTTGCGTGCTAAAAATGTAAGTCCATTCTTTATGGGTAAAAGCAGTGTGGTCCGAGCCTAATTCATCCAGACTATTGGGTTAATATGAATGAAAAGGTAGGATGCGCGATAATTGCTGCGTGTTATCTGCTCACATTATTGAGGGGAAATCTGTATGCCACATCGTTATGAGGACATGCCCATAGTTAGGGCGAAGATATGCGATGGGACATCGTTAGGATTGGCTGTTTTTGGTATTCCGGTCCTTGCCGGCAGCTTTTCACGCATGATGGTCATAGGCATACAGCCTGTTATGTACTTGCAGTTTTTTATCGCGATATTGCTCTGGGTATCATTCTTCGCAAGAAAGCGCCTGCCCTATTGGTTTCGCGCCGCTTTTATCATCTTCATAATGTATGTCGTTGCTTTAACTGGGTTGTTGCAAATTGGCCTACTAGCCCCCGGAACATTTTTTGTTGTAATTCCAGCCTTCTCCCTCATTCTTTTCGGCTTGAGGGCCGGCATCGGTATGGGGCTATTGTCAATTGTTTCTTACGTAGTGGCGGCTACATTGTTCGTTAAAGGTTATGTCGTTCTTGACTTTTCTTCCCTTGAGTATTTAGTTAGCCCAAGTGCATGGATTAACCAAATTCTCACTTATTCAATCGCCTCAGGGATGCTACTTATTGGCGTTTCGATTTCAATGACTGGTCTCGCGGATGCCCTCGGTGAGGCTACGTCAGTGTTAACGCATCGCGTAGCGCTTGATAATATGTTCGATGGCATTATAACCATGAACGATCAGGGTTTGGTTGCAACTGCTAATCCGGGAGCCGAGCGATTATTTGGTTATGAGAAGGATGAAATGATAGGCGTTAAAGCACAATTATTGATGCCTGCTAAGTACCGTGAAGCCCACATAAAAGGCATGAAGATGTTTTTTTCAGGGAAGCAAAGTAAATTAATGGGCAAGGGGCCAGTTGAGCTTGAAGGCTTAAAGAAAAATGGCGAGGTATTTCCTGTATCCCTCAGCCTCAACGATTTTGTGTCAGATGGTCAACATATGGTTACTTCGGTAATAAAAGATATTAGTGCAGAGAAGCTGGCGCGAAATGAAAGTGAGCGATCATCGGGCGAACTGGCGCTGTTGATTGACACGGCAAACGCACCTATTTTTGGCATTGATGCCGCAGGTCGAATCACTGAGTGGAACCAAGCGGCGGTTAAGATGTCTGGTTTTGAGAAAGAGGAAGTGCTAGGTCAGAATATGACTAGTGCTAGGGCGCAGGATTTTATTACTGAAGAGTACAAGGGTTTAGTCAAAGAGGTTTTGGGCAATGCGTTAAGGGGTGAGGATACTGCCAACTTTGAGTTTCCACTTTACACTAAGGACGGGAGTCGCCTTGATGTTCTGTTAAATGCGAGCACACGTCGAGATTTAGAAGGTAACATCATTGGCGTTATCGGAGTGGGCCAGAATATCACTGCGGAGAAGCTGGCTCGAAAGGAGAGTGAGCGATCATCGGGCGAACTGACCCAGTTGATTGACAGAGCAAACGCGCCTATTTTTGGTGTTGATGCGGCGGGTCGAGTCACTGAGTGGAACCAGTCGGCGGTTAAGATCTCTGGTTTTGAGAAAGAGGAAGTGCTGGGCCGTGATCTGGTGCAGGATTTTATTACCGCAGAGTATAAGGCTTCGGTCAAAGGTGTTTTTGACAATGCGTTACGGGGTGTAGAAACAGCGAACTTTGAGTTTCCACTTTACACTAAGGACGGGAGTTTCCTTGATATTCTATTAAATGCGAGCACACGTCGAGACTTAGAAGGTAACATCATTGGCGTTATCGGAGTGGGCCAGAATATCACTGCGGAGAAGCTGGCTCGAAAGGAGAGTGAGCGATCATCGGGCGAACTGACCCAGTTGATTGACAGAGCAAACGCGCCTATTTTTGGTGTTGATGCGGCGGGTCTAGTCACTGAGTGGAACCAGTCGGCGGTTAAGA
>JBLGBJ010000026.1:0-43732 GCA_047617605.1 Pseudohongiellaceae bacterium
CTGCAGTTTCGACAGGAGCTTCCTTTGCAACAGGCACTGCTTGCGCGACCGCAGCAGCTGGTGTCTCAGGGGCAACTGCTGCAACTTCTGCAACTTCTGCAACTTCTGCAACTGCTGCAACTTCTGCAACCGCTTCAATCTTCGCTTCAGGCATGTCGTCTACTTCAACAAACTCACTGTCCCCGACAACAGGCGCGTTGCGTTTAGTGCCTTCGACACACGCATCAGCAATGGCTGAGGCATAAAGCTGGATGGCTCTAATAGCGTCGTCATTGCCGGGAATAATATGGTCGATGCCATCTGGGTTGCTATTGGTGTCAACGACACCGATAACTGGAATTCGAAGATTGTTAGCTTCAGTTACTGCGATACGCTCATGATCCACATCGATCACGAAAAGCGCATCAGGCAATCCGCCCATGTCTTTGATTCCGCCGATGCTGCGCTCAAGCTTTTCTTTTGCTCTAGTGCGCATTAGTGCTTCTTTCTTGGTTAGGCGGCTAAATGTGCCATCTAGCTCTTGGGCTTCCAAATCTTTGAGTTTCTTGATTGATCCGCGAATAGTTTTGTAGTTAGTCAGCATTCCGCCTAACCAACGGTGATTAACATAAGGCATACCTGCTCGTTCAGCTTCTTCGCGTACAATTTTCGAAGCCGCGCGTTTGGTGCCCACAAAAAGAATTTTCTTCTTTTTATCTGCCATACCAGTGACCACGTCAAGAACGGTATTGAGGGCAGGAACGGTATGCTCTAAGTTGATAATATGGATTTTGTTTCTGGCACCGAAGATAAACGGTGCCATTTTTGGATTCCAGTAGCGACTCTGGTGCCCGAAGTGTACTCCTGCACGGAGCATTTCTTTCATGCTTACAGTCATTTTAATTCCTATACGGGTTAGGCCTCCACGCATCCCATAGATCAACCCAAAATCTCCTTTTACAAGCAGCCTTGGGCACCCAGATCATATGTGACGATGTGTGTGCGACGTTGTGGTGCAATAAAATTAAAATCAGCGGCTTTTGCCACGATCATCGTTAGGCTAGCGCTCATTTAACGCTAGCTACGCAAAGAGATTGGTGAATTTATAACTCACCTCATTCAGAACGCGCCGTTTTATACCATAATCCTGGCAGTAGTTAAAGACCGCAGGCGTCTAAACAACCCTGACAAGGCCTCAAGCTTAGAATTCGTCCGGCCCTCCCCCCTATTATTGGGCGCCGTCGTGATTTACAATACTTAGCTTTTCTGCCCTTATAAATAAGGGCTACAGTTAAGTGGAACTATGACTATTCATATTAAAACTCCAGATGAAATCGAGAAAATGCGGGTTGCTGGTCGATTAGCCGCCGAAGTTCTAGAAATGATTGGCCCTTATGTAAAACCTGGCGTCAGCACGGGCGAATTGGATACAATTTGTCATAATCACATAGTCCAGACTCAGCAAGCCATCCCTGCGCCCCTTAACTATAACGGTTTCCCAAAATCAGTCTGCACATCCGTAAACCATGTTATCTGTCACGGTATACCTAGTGATGAGAAAATATTGAAAGCCGGTGACATAATTAATATTGATGTCACCGTTATCAAGGATGGCTTCCACGGCGATACCAGTAAAATGTTTTGCGTGGGAGAAACACCAAGCCACGCTCAGCGCCTCATTCGTATTACCCAAGAATGCATGTACAAAGCCATCAATATCGTTAAACCAGGCATCACCCTTGGCGACATCGGACATATTATCCAACAGTACGGCGAGGCGAATAACTACGCGATTGTCAGAGAGTACTGTGGGCACGGCATTGGCCGTATTTTTCATGAAGAACCTCAAGTCTTGCACTACGGCCGGCCTGGAACGGGCATGAAAATTGTAGAAGGCATGACATTTACGATTGAGCCTATGCTAAATGCTGGCTCTCGCTATACCAAATTATCTAAGAAGGACGGCTGGACGGTGACAACAAAAGACCGTCGGCTTTCCGCCCAGTGGGAACATACTCTTGCCGTAACTGCGGATGGAGTCGAAGTATTAACTCTGAGGTCTGAAGAAAATCTGTGACAAAAACTCAAATGGCTAGTACCCCCGGTAATAATTACTATCGTGACTTGTATGAGATTATCGATCTCGAAACACTAACCACCGAACTGGCAAAACCAGACAGCAACATTACCAACTTACTCAGCAGTGCACTGAAATCAGCAAGTGAAGAGCTTGATTCTCGCTACAAAAAAAATCTGGCAATCACAGATATTGTCGCTGATCGCGCCAAAGCGGTAGATAAGATAATCACCCTAGCTTGGAACACCCAAAGCTGGTCCGATTCGAGTGATATAAACTTAATCGCTGTGGGGGGCTATGGCCGTGGCGAACTCCTCCCTCATTCAGATATAGACTTGCTAATTCTCACTACCAAAGACAACAACAAGGCATACAAAGACTCTATAAGCCAATTCTTAACCCTACTTTGGGATATTGGGTTACAGGTCGGCCAGAGCGTTCGCTCCGTATCCCAGTGTGTTAATGAAGCTAAAACCGACATAACAGTTGCCACCGCCCTCATGGAGTCTCGAACCTTGGTTGGGTCGGCATCGCTTTATAACGAAATGATTAAGGCGACAAGTGATAGCAAAATCTGGCCAATTAAGAAGTTTGTGCAAGCGAAAATTGATGAGCAAAAAGCCCGTCATAAAAAATATAACGACGTTGATTACGCCTTAGAACCTAATGTTAAAACCTCCCCTGGCGGACTGAGAGATATTCAGACCATCGCCTGGGTAAGCAAAAGGCATTTTGGAGCAGGCTCCTTTAATGACCTCGTAAAGCTTGGCTTTTTAAAAGCGTCTGAGGAAACCATGCTCAACCGTGGCCAGCAATTTCTTTGGAAATTACGCTACGGGCTCCATCTACTGAGCGGACGCTGTGAAGACCGACTGCTTTTTGATAAGCAGAGGGAATTGGCCAAAATGTTTGGTTATGAAGATGACGAGAAGAGCCTTGGTGTTGAGAAGCTGATGATGCAGTACTATCGCGCCGTGGCAAACCTTCGCTCGCTTAATGATGTTCTTTTACAATACTTTGATGAAATTATTCTACGCGCAGGTGAAAAGGAGCGCATTGTTCCAATCAATAACCGCTTCCAAATACGCAATGGATATATCGAAGCGAAATTTCAAAATGTTTTCCAGAGAAGCCCCTCTGCCTTGCTAGAAATTTTTATGTTCATGGCCCAAAACGCTGAGATTCAAGGGGTACGAGCATCCACCATCAGATTAATTCGAGACAATCGCAGACTCATCAACGAAGAGTATCGCCAAGACATTCGCAATGTCAGCCTATTTATGGAACTTCTGCGCTCTCCTCATGAGTTAACGCTGCAGTTGCGTCGCATGTCTCGGTATGGGATTTTGGGTCGTTACCTGCCCGAATTTGGCAAGATAGCTGGCCGCATGCAGCATGATCTCTTTCATATTTACACGGTAGACGCACACACCCTGCAAGTTGTTGAGAACATGCGTCTGTTTCTTCAGCCAGAAGGCCATGAAACCTATAAGTTTGCGTCTGATGTAGCGCGTCGCTTACCCAAGATCGAACTGCTGTATATCGCGGGGCTGTATCACGACATCGCCAAAGGCCGTGGCGGTGATCACTCGGAACTTGGCAAAGTAGATGCTATCGAATTTTGCCGTCGCCACCGTCTAAGCGAGTGGGATGGCAAGCTTGTTTCGTGGTTGGTCGACAAACATTTGTTGATGTCCATGACCGCACAGCGAAAAGACCTAACCGATCCTGCTGTCATTCAAGAGTTTGCCGATCAGATGGGCGATTCCTTACATCTTGACTATATGTTAGCAATGACAGTGGCTGACATCCGCGCGACTAATCCAAGTCTTTGGAATAGCTGGCGCAGCTCACTCCTGCATCAGCTTTATAGCAATACCAAAAAATTGTTTTCCCAAGGGTTAGAAAACACGGTGAACAAAGATGATCGAATTGCCGATAAAAAAGATTCCGCACGTGAGCGACTGCGCTCCTTTGGGCTAAAACCAGATCAAATTACAGATGTTTGGGAGCACACTTCAGACGAGTACTTCGTCAGAGAATCTATCCAGAATATAGTTTGGCATTCTCGCGCAATCGCTCTGCATACTAGCGACAGTCCTTTGGTCTCAATTAAAGAGGTGACTGACAGTAATGGTGAAATCGGTGCAACTCAGGTATTTATTTATACACGAAATGCAGATTTTCTCTTTGCTAACAGTACTGCAGCCTTTGAAAAGCTTAATCTCAATATTCAAGGTGCTCGAATATTCACTTCCAACAACGACTATTGCATGGACACTTATTCTGTTCTCGAGGATTCAGGGCTCCCGGTAGGCAATAATCCACGCCGCAGGGCTGAAATCGAATCTGTTCTAGGAAGTTACTTACTGCGTGGGAACCGAGGTCGAAAAGCCGTAGCTTTAGCGGCTTTTAGAAAGACTCGTAAAGAGAAATATTTCGCTAAGTCGGTGCAAGTCAGCCTAATAAACCCTCCCAACCGTGCGTATTCCACATTGGAAATTAACTGCCCAGACCAACCCGGCATCCTCGCTTGTGTAGGCCAAGTTTTTGCTGATTATTCAATAAATCTTAAAGACGCTCGGATTACGACGTTAGGGGAAAGGGTTGAAGATTTGTTTTTCATCACAGATAAACACGATAAGCCAATTACCAGCTCCGAGTTCTCCGACCAACTCCAAGAAGACATTAAGGCCAAACTAGAAACGCATTTTCGCGATAACTAGAAGCAGTATTGACCCTCTCCCATTAATAAAGAATTAATAAAGCCATGTTGACCCTTTACGGTATATCTAATTGCGACACCATTAAAAAGACTCGAAAGCTTTTGGACGCGCAGGGAATAGAATATCAATTCCATGATTATAAGAAGTTGGGTTGCCCGAACTCTCTGGTAAAGATTTTCTTAGAAAATTTTAGCCATAACGATCTTATCAACACGCGTGGCACCACTTGGCGAAAACTTGATAGCTGCGTTAAAGATAATCTGACTGAAAAGTCAGCGATTGACCTGATGAGCGCCAACTCCTCCATGATTAAGCGACCGCTTATCCATGCCGGAACCAAATGGTTAATAGGTTTTGATGAGCAGCAGCTCAAATCACTTAAAAACTGAGCTATCACAGTAAATAACTTGCCAGCCATCCTAAACACTAAATCAATATAGGTTAATCACGATGAATTCTTTGCACAGCTTTGCTTTCGGCCTTGCGACTCACAATTCCAGCGCGGAACTAATTGAGGCGTTCTACCCAATGCCATATCTTAATCCGAGTGCAGCACTTTCGAGCTTGCTTGCATCTACTTTTGCACTTGCGGCACAAAGTAACAACACATACACAGTTGAGCGAGATACAGCCGCTCATTTGGCAATTGAGTTAGAAGCACTAGGAGAAAGCCTTTTAGCCACGCAATTAAGCGCCATGTCGGCTAGCGAGCAAACAGTTATTGCCTGTTTAGTTTCCGTGGATGCACCGCCTCAATCTATACCAGAGGCATTTTTAAAATTGCATTTACTGTCTCACCGGCATGTTTTACCACATCAGTTGAATCTCAATGGCATGTTTGGCGTTTTGAAAAATCTAGCATGGACCAATCTCGGCCCCATTGATCTTGATGACCTACCTGCCCTGCAATTAGCTGCTCGCTTGGAAGGTAAGTTTATCAACGTTGAGACAGTCGATAAATTTCCGAAAATGACAAACTATGTAGTGCCACGCGGCGTTCGAATTGCCGATGCATCACGAGTGCGCCTTGGAGCTCACTTAGGCGAGGGCACGACTGTAATGCACGAAGGCTTTGTAAACTTTAATGCCGGCACTAAAGGTGCCGCCATGATTGAAGGTAGAATTTCCGCTGGCGTAATTGTTGATGAAAATAGCGATCTAGGCGGTGGCTGCAGCACGATGGGCACTCTTTCTGGTGGCGGCACTGAAATTATATCTGTTGGCAAGAACTGTCTCATTGGCGCTAATGCAGGGATTGGTTTTCCGCTAGCTGATGGCTGTATTATCGAAGCTGGCTTATATGTAACAGCGGGGACTAAAGTACAGCTATTAGATGCCACTGGGAGCTTGAGTAAAACAGCCAAAGCCTTGGAGCTCGCTTCCCTTACCGACATGCTATTCAGGCGCAATTCGATTAGTGGCGCGGTGGAATGTGTGCCGCTAAAAACATCGATGAGCTTAAACGAAGAATTACATTCAAATAATTAGTGAGGCATCCACTTTTATGTCACCTGCATTAGATCTTGCCAAAGAGTTAATAAACAGAAAATCAGTATCGCCAGATGATAATGGCTGTCAAAAGGTTCTTGCGGATAGACTAAGCGCTATTGGCTTCGATGTTCGCTGGCTGCCTTATGAAGATGTCTCTAATCTTTGGGCCACGCTAGGTGAGCAAGGCCCACTTTTAGTTTTTGCCGGGCACACAGATGTTGTGCCCACAGGCCCTGCGAGCGAGTGGACTTTTGATCCGTTTAAAGCGACAGAACATGAAGGCTTTCTCTATGGACGCGGCGCTGCAGACATGAAAAGTAGCTTAGCGGCGATGATTACTGCTTGCGAAAAACTACTCAGTGAGCGACCACTCAAAGCCCGCCTTGGCTTTCTGATAACAAGTGACGAAGAAGACAAAGCGATCAACGGGACTCGACGAGTGATGTCAACGTTTCAAGAGGAAGGCATTTCTATTGATTATTGTGTCGTTGGGGAGCCAAGCAGTACAAACAAGCTCGGTGACACAATTAAAGTTGGGCGCCGAGGTTCACTGAATGGGAAGCTTCGTGTCACTGGCATCAAAGGCCATGTTGCCTATCCACATCTCGCGTCTAACCCAATTCATAACTCGCTTACTGCTCTGAAAACGCTTGTGGAAACCCGGTGGGATGAAGGAAATGACTTGTTTCCACCTACAAGCTTCCAAATCTCCAATGTTAAAAGCGGAGTCGGTGCAAATAATGTGATCCCGGAAACATTGGATTTGGATTTCAACTTTCGCTATTCCACAGAATTGGACTCCCAAACAATCATCAGCCGTGTAGAGGCAATATTAAACAGTACGAAAGTTAACTTCAAAATAGACTGGCATTTATCCGGCGAACCATTTTTGACCACCAAAAGAGATTTAATCGACGTAATTAGCCACAGTGTTAAAGCGGTTACCGGGCTAACGCCAGAATGCTCGACAGCGGGAGGCACTTCTGATGGCCGATTCATTGCCCCAACTGGAACCCAGGTCGTCGAATTGGGCCCCTGTAATGCCACGATCCATAAAATTAACGAGCGCGTGAGAATTAGTGATATCGACCGCCTTGAATCAATTTATTACCACATATTGCGTGAGCTAGTTTAGGCGGTTAACTGCAGAAGGTTTAAATAGTTAAGTAAACGTCAAATCTAGAGCTGCTGCCCCGATAGCTAATGTCGGGTTTTTTTGCGGCAAAATCCCGCGCGTTCTTGGGCCGTTTTATTATTACGCGGCGGCCTGCGATACTTAACGCCTTGTCTAATTGTTTTTGCTCTTGAGTGTCTATGCCAACAAGGTCATGCAAACGATCCATGTCTTTCTTTGCTCTACTCTTCCTGCCAGCTATTGGATACATCGGATCGAGGTAGACGATGTCAAAATCCTGTTTGTTGTAATCGCACATTAGAAAATCTGCTTGTTGCAATTCTAACGACAGATCCGACACGCCTCCCATTCCGACTGAGAGCCGCTCTAAGCCGTCTTTCAATAACGCGTGTACTATTAGAGACTTTTCAAGCATTTGCACAGAGCCGCCCGCACAAGCCATTAAAAACGCATCTTTGCCCAGCCCAGCCATGCCATCAAGAATTCGTGAGCTTGGATGTTTCTTAAGCCCCAATGCTTTAATCAAATTTTGCTGCTTTATGGAATCAGATGCCCTAAGCGTTAAGCCTGCATCATAAAAGTCTACTCTTGTAGGTCCCGCCGCGTTCTTTCCAAATTCACACAGGCTCAAACCTTCAGACAAATACTTGAGATAAAACTGCACTTCATAGTTGGCCAGTGCGTTTTCTTCGACAAGTTCGATGTTCAAATTGGATGCCAATGCACGTTCGCGCGCGTCGCATCTGTTCTCGAATACAACAATCACAGCAAGGCCCCCACTCACGAGAAGTAAAGAAACAACAATGACACGCCCAACACTATTCTATAAATCACAAATGGCAGAAACCCAATACGCTCAATGAAAGCAAGAAAACAATGTATACAAAAAAGAGCAACCACCCCAGACACAATGGCCCCATAGCCGAGCTCGAACCAAGCAATAGAGCCATCAAGGTCACTGGACAATTCGAGCCCTTTTAATAAGCCACTAGCAAGAATAATTGGAATTGATAAAAGAAACGAAAACTTTCCAGCGTCACTTTTACTCATATTGCAAAGCAGTGCTGCCGTCATTGTCACCCCCGAGCGTGATGCACCAGGAATTAGCGCTATGGTCTGAGCTACACCTATCACTGCGGCTTGACGCCAGGTGAGTGAGTCGAGGCTCAGTGTAGAAGAGCTTTTCCTTTGCGAGTAAAGAAGTAAAACAGCAAATATAATCGATGCGGAGGCTATAACAGGCAAAGCACGCGCATAGTTTGCAACGAAGTCATTCACCAGCAAGCCTGCCAATCCAGCTGGCACGGTTGCAATAATTAACAGCCAACCCAATTTAGCTTCGCCGCTGGGCCTGCCCCTAAACAGATGCAGCAACCAAGCGGTAACAATGCCGGCTATATCCCTTCGAAAATAAAATATAACCGCCGCCAAGCTACCTAAGTGCACTGCCACATCAAATGTAAGGCCTTGATCTGGCCAGTCTAAAAGCAAAGAGGGCAAAATCAAATGCGCAGAAGAAGAAATAGGCAAAAATTCAGTCAATCCTTGAATAAATGCCAGCCAGCTAATTTGTATGAAATTTAACGCCAATGAACATCTCAGCTGACTCTAATAGTCTAACTGCTCCTTTATGTAATTTGGCTGAACATGCTGGGGATCCAGAACATCGCCCGCACGCCACCTCAAATCTGCCAAAGCACATAAGTCCTCAATTTGTAACTCATTCTCCAGCGTACTTTCAATCACATTGAGACCTAGCCGTTTTTCAAGGGTCACTGATTCACTCCAAGCATCACCAACCCCCGTCCAACACTTGAACGTAGCAGCAAGCCTTTGGTCAAAATTAAGCTTGGTGATGCGCGCGACCTGCTCCGCACCAACCAATACGACCCCCAGCTCAGTGTTCGCAGCATAAGCACCAAAATACACTTCCTCATCACGGGCATGAAAACACGCTATCGCCGCATTACAGGTTGAACGCTTAATTGCGGAATAACACGCAACGGCTAAGTTGGATAATGAAATTACCGGTATCTGCGCTGCCATGCTTAAGCCTTGCACTGCCCCAATACCTATTCTCAAGCCAGTAAAGGACCCCGGGCCAGACGCTATGGCGATGCCATCAAGCGCACTAAGAGCAAGTGCAGACTCACTCAGCAATTCATCTACCATGGGCAGCAACGATAATGCAGCTTGCTTCGCAGTCTGCGTTTGGCGAATAAGTACTCTCCCCTCGAGCAACAGTGCGACTGTGCAAAGAGCAGAGGAGGTATCAATTGCGAGAATTTTGCATGATTCAGTCATAGGATGGGGATTCTAAGCGAGGAAAAATAAAAAATCCCCGTTTGATTACCCAAACGAGGATTCTTTTATCAAGTAGAGATGGCAAGTACCCCCTGAAAGCGGGACAAGCAGTACCTGCCTGGCTAAAGCTACTTTTTTCAGCTATCGCCTACTTCTTACGGGCTTTTTTCTTAGCTGGGGCTTTCTTCTTTACAACTTTTTTCTTTGCTGCCGTCTTTTTAACAGCTTTTTTCTTAGCCGGCGCTTTTTTCTTAGCTGGCGCCTTCTTCACAACAGCTGCCTTTTTCTTAGCCGGTGCTTTCTTCTTTACAACTTTCTTTTTTGCTACTTTTTTCTTCGCTGGCGCTTTCTTCTTAGCCGGCGCTTTCTTCTTCACAACTTTTTTCTTGGCCGGTGCTTTCTTCTTAGCAGGTGCTTTCTTCTTAGCAGGTGCTTTCTTCTTAGCAGGTGCTTTTTTCTTAGCAGGTGCTTTCTTCTTAGCAGGTGCTTTTTTCTTAGCCGTTGGCTTGCGCTTAACTACTTTCTTTGGCGCTGCCTTCTTTGCTGCTGAACGACTCTTAACTGCTTTTTTCTTAGCAACCTTCTTCTTAGCTGGTGCTTTTTTCTTGGCTGGTGCCTTCTTCACAACTTTCTTCTTAGCTGGTGCCTTCTTCACAGCTTTCTTCTTAGCAGGTGCCTTTTTTACAACTTTCTTTTTAGCCGGCGCCTTTTTCTTAACTACTTTCTTCTTGGCTGGTGCTTTCTTTTTAGCAGGAGCCTTCTTCTTAGCTGGCGCCTTCTTCACAACTTTTTTCTTAGCAGGTGCTTTCTTCTTAGCAGGTGCCTTCTTCACAACTTTTTTCTTAGCAGGTGCTTTCTTCTTAGCAGGCGCCTTCTTAACTACTTTTTTCTTAACTACCTTCTTTTTTGCAGCAACCTTCTTTTTAGCTGCCGGCTTAAGCTTGGCAATCTTCTTAGGTGCCGCTTTCTTAAGCGCTGCTTTGGTTTTGACTGCTGCTTTCTTTGCTGCCGGGGCTTTTTTCTTTACCGAGGCTTTCTTAAGTGCCGCTTTTGCTTTAGCTGCTGCTTTCTTTGCTGCAACTGCCGCTTTTTTTGTCGCTGCCTTCTCTTTCAGCGCTGTCTTTTTAGCCATTACTTTGGCCTTAGCGGCCTCACTTTTAGCCTGCTTAGCTGCTCTAGCAGCCGCCACCTTAGCTTGCTTGGCTTTAAAGTTAGCTGTAAATGTTGCAACAGCCTTAGTTAAATCTGCCTCAACTTTAGCTGCTTCAGCAACTTTGGCTGCTTGCGCCTTAGCTACTGTTTCAGCTGCTTTAGCTTTAGCATTCGCGACACGAAGTCTTGCATTTATAGTAGAAGCTTTAGCCGAAGACTTTTTGGCGGCATTTGATGCGGCAACTGAAGCTTTCTTAAGCGTTGCAGTTTTAGTTTTAGCAGCAGCTTTCTTTGCTGCATTGGACTTCCTGATTGCTGCTGCAACTGCTTTCTTAGCTGCATCAGCATCTTTTTGTATTTTTGCTACAACCGCAATTGCTTTGATCAAAGCGGGGCTTGTAACTTCAGCCACCACCTTCTTCTTAGCAGGTGCTTTCTTTTTAGCTTTAACTTTAGCCATACTCGTTTCTCTCCTAGGTTATGAATCGTGCCCGCTTCAGTTTTCAATCGTCGTTCTCACTGCTTTGCCGGAAGATATCACATAACTTATCTGGCTAAAAGTAAACAACAATTGAGATCATTCAAACTAATTTTAATTTTGAGTGACCACAACTAATACCGACTTACCGGTGGCATCACCTTCTATTTCGCTATCTTGATCAAAAACTTTAAAAAAGAGTTGTCAGTTTATTGATCATACAAGTAAAAATTATAGGCATTAAGCAAAAAAAATCACTTAATCTTGAGTTTTTCTACCAACAGTTCATCAATTATCTTAGTTCGGTTTGGTTTATTACTTCACCCATCCGATAGGTGGTTTGTTTATGTCAGATTTCAGAGCAAAAAAAACCCGAGCAATTGCTCGGGTTTTTTTTGCTGCGCTAAGTTATGACAGCAATTCATTAATTTGCTGTTTTATTTGCTCGACCGGTGCAACCCCTGATATTTTTATCACCTTAACGGACTCACCACCCTCTTCTAATCCCTTATAAAACCCAACTAATGGCTCGGTTTGCTCATGATAAACTGCCAGACGCTTGCGCACAGTATCTTCTTTATCGTCTTCTCTGAGTATTAGGTCATCACCCGTCTGATCGTCTTTGCTTTCCACTGCAGGAGGGTTAAAAACAACGTGATAGATTCGTCCAGAATCAGGATGTACTCGTCGCCCGCTAAGCCGGCCCACTATTTCTTCATCATCAACGTCAATTTCAAGTACAACATCAATATTAACGCCAGCCTCTACCATCGATTCAGCCTGGGGAATGGTTCTAGGGAAGCCATCAAAAAGAAAACCATTTGCGCAATCTGCCTGCTCAATACGTTCCTTTACAATAGCGATTATTATTTCGTCTGTTACCAAACCACCAGATGCCATTACCTTTCCAACCTGCAATCCCAGTTCGGTTTTATTTTTGACCGCAGCTCGCAGCATGTCACCTGTTGATATTTGGGGGATACCAAATTTCTCAGTCACAAATTGCGCCTGTGTGCCTTTTCCAGCACCAGGTGCTCCCAACAAAATAATCCTCATTTCAAACTCCCATAATCAATCAAAAATCGTTCTAGTTTATAGCCCGCTCTTTTTTGCCCGCTTCCAAAGCTGATCGAGCTTTGAGGCAGGTAAAGCGTTCATTTTCAAACCTGCAGTATGTAATTCTTTTTCAATCCATTTAAACCTAGCAGAAAACCGCTGGTTTGCGCCACGCAACGCTATTTCAGGCTCCACGTTCACATGTCTCGCTATATTAACTGTCGTAAAAAGTATATCTCCCAATTCATTATTGATGGACTGGGCGTCATTTTGTTCGATGGCTTGCTCAAATTCAGCTATTTCCTCTCTCAGCTTCGCTATTACTGGCTTCAGCTCGTCCCAATCGAAACCTTCTTTGGCCGCTTTAACCTGCAATTTCATTGCTCGCATAACTGCAGGCATTGCAACTGGCACTGTATCAAGCACACTTTCACAATCATCGTCTCTAGAGTTGACGTTGTTTTGCGCGATTTGCTGTTTTTCCCGCTCCTTACTTTTTCGCGCAGCCTTTTCTACTCTCTCTTGTCGTTTAATTTTGTCCCAGTTAGCCGCAATCTCATCAGTTGCCAAAGTGGGCTTAACCCCGAAGCGCTCTACCAATCCATCAGGAAACACATGGGGATGACGCCGCAAAAGCTTTGCCGTAATCGCCTTAGCCACACCGTCAAAATCAAAATCACCATCTTCTTTGGCTATTTGAGAATAAAACACAACCTGAAAAAGTAAATCCCCGAGCTCTTCCTCTAGCTCTACGGTGTCACCTAATTCTATGGCGTCAACAACCTCATAGACCTCCTCCAGGGTGAATGGGACTAAAGAACGAATAGTTTGTTCTATATCCCAAGGGCAACCAAACTCTGGGTTTCTGAGCATCGCCATTACATCGACAAGCTGTTCTATTGCTGTTTTTTTATCAAAATCTGCTTGCTTCACTTAAACTCAATCAACCCTAGTCACTAATGTTTATGCAAGAATGCGGTTTGGTAACACACAAAGATCACTTTATTTCTTTATCAACTCAAACTCGGCCATAGATTCTACATGCGTAGTGTGAGGAAACATATCCATAACCCCAGTTGAGATCAAGCGGTATCCTTTGCTGAGTAAAGAAGCAGTATCTCTGGCCAATGTCGACGGATTGCAGGAGACATAGACAATCTTTTCAGCCTTAAGAGCAGCAACTTCTTCAATGATCTCAGCCGCACCAGAACGAGGTGGATCTAACAGCACTTTATTAAACTTAATCGAACTCCACGGCTTGTTAGCCATCGACTCCGCCAAGTTTGCAGCAAAAAACTTAACGTTACTAATCCCATTAGCAGAGGCATTTTCATAGCCACGCTGAACCATCTCTTCACTGCCTTCAACACCAACTACTTCGCCTGCTCGCTTAGCTAGCGCGAGGGTGAAATTCCCCAAACCACAAAAAAGATCTAAGACGATGTCATCCTCCTTTATAGCGAGCTTTTCCAAGGCTTGGCTAACGATTGCGCGATTGATACTCGCATTTATTTGAGTGAAGTCCATCGGATGAAAGCTTAACTTTAAACCAAATTCCGGTAGTGAATACTGAAGGCGGTCGGCTTCTCCAAGTGGAAATACTTTATGAACTGAATCATTACCCGCAGGCTGTAAATACAAGTGGATACCATTGGCTTTCGCAAATTCGATCAACTTATCTATATCTGCCTCTATCAACTCCTCCAAGTGCCTGAAAACAAGCGCCACTTGATTGAGGTTTGATTCAACATCTGTGTTCGGCATATCCCCTGCAGCCACCTCTATTTGCGGGATACTCCGTTTACTTTCCAATGTTCCTATGAGCTCACGAAGCCCAGCAATAAGCTGCGCCACCTCGGGTATCAGTATTGAGCAGTTGTCCATTTCGGTAATGAAACTGCTGTATTTTTCACGAAAGCCGACCAGCACTCCGCCTTTTTTTTCTACTAATCTAACGCCTAACCGAGCTTTGCGTCGATAATTCAGGGTCGCGCCTAGCAGCGGGGCAAGCAATTCAAAATCTTTTTCCTCTAGCCCGGTGGCATGTGTCATTTGCTCCAGCAAGACCGATTGTTTAAATAGTATTTGCTCTTGCGGCATCCAATGCTGGAGCGAACAGCCGCCGCACTGTTTCGTAAATTGACAAGGAGGCTCAACACGCTCCACAGAGGGGTTATGTACCTCTATAGTCTTAAACTCATCGAATTTACTTCGTTTGCGAACAAACTGTGCGCTAACTCGTTCACCGACTAATGCGCCATCCACGAAAGCAACCTTTCCCTCTCGATGTGCCACTCCTCTGCCCTCATGACTGATGGAGCTAATTTCTAATTCGACAGGCTCTAATGGCAGTTTTTGTCTACGAAAACGGCGTTTACTCAATTCCTAATTCCTTTGCTTGATAATAGATATCCAAACTGCTTGGACACGCGGTGGGGATATATCGGTGTAAGTTAAAATTTTGATCCTGAGACTTAAGCAGCTTTTTTTGGCAATTTTCTATAACAGCTATCTAGAGATAACTAATCAATCCAACTACCCGACAAAGACTCCAGTAGAAAGATAGCGATCGCCTCGATCACAAATGATGGAAACTATAGTAGCGTTCTCTAATTCCTGGGAGAGTTTAAGCGAAGCAAAAACGGCACCGCCTGCGGAAACTCCACAAAAAATCCCCTCATGGGTCGCCAAAGCTCGCATGGTATTTTCAGCATCAATTTGCGCAATATCTATTACTCGATCGACACGACTTGGATCAAATATTTGAGGTAAGTATTCTTTGGGCCAACGGCGGATTCCTGGGATGCGAGAGCCTTCTTGTGGCTGTAAGCCAATTATTTGGATATTGGGGTTTTGTTCTTTTAGATAACGAGAAACACCCATAATAGTGCCGGTCGTCCCCATTGAGGAGACGAAATGAGTGACTTGACCCTTAGTGTCTCGCCAAATCTCAGGACCGGTCGTCATGTAATGAGCATTAGGATTATCTTGATTTGCAAACTGGTTAAGCGCCTTTCCTTCCCCTGCTTTTTCCATTTCAAGCGCCAAATCGCGAGCGCCTTCCATACCCTGATTTTCAGTAACTGATATTAATTTCGCCCCGTAGGCGCTCATAGAGGCCTTGCGTTCCGAACTCATATTATCGGGCATAATCAGCGTTAATTTGTAGCCCTTAACCGCAGCTACCATGGCTAGCGCTATTCCGGTGTTGCCGCTGGTGGCTTCGATTAAAGAATCTCCAGGTTTTATTTCACCCCGGAGTTCAGCTTGGCGAATCATGCTAAGCGCTGCTCGGTCTTTGACTGAGCCGGCAGGATTATCCCCTTCCAGCTTCCCTAGAATGGTATTAGAAGTCTTTCCGGGCAGGCGCTGCAATTGCACTAGAGGCGTGTTGCCGATCTGGCTTTCAATGGTTTGATAAGGCATGTTAAATCTGGTGGTAATTAAGATAACTAAATTCTACATTGATTATTGAATAGGATAAAGGCAATGGGCTTTAAGTCCTCTGCCTGAACAGAGACCGGCTGTGCAAAGGCCTGTCCCCTAAGTGGACAGCGAGGGCAATACGCAGCAATCTTTTCGCTGCGATAAGAACACTGCGCTGTGTAAAGTCTAAATCTCCTAGCGCCAGTAGATCAGAGCCATTAAACTTGGCTGATTCTGGCGAGTCATTAGCGCCATTTTCAATCTGGGAGAAACCTGTGTTCGGACTAAAGCTGTAAGTCTTGCCCTGCTCTAAGGGTGAGTCTGTCTCGCAATCTGACTCAAAATTAACGCCATAACCTAGCTCTGCCAGCAAGCCTAGCTCGAATTTACGAAGAAGTACTTCTAACTCCCCATCTCCCTGCAAGGACAATAAAGCGTCTTGATAAGCTAAATAAAGGGGTTTGTGTTCCACATAATGATGCAATAAGCGCGTGAGAAGTTCATTGATATACATGCCGCTAAACAGTCTTTGACCTTGTAGATTGAATGCCGAGACACTGGACTCCGAATCAATAACTGTTTTAACGTCACCGCGCCCGCTAAAAGACAGCAGCAAGGGTTGGAAGGGTTGGAGGGCGGATCGATATTTGGACTTTTCTCTGCGCGCACCTTTGGCGACGGCCCGCACTCGGCCATAGTCCAAACAAAAAAAGTCCACTAGCATACTGGTATTTTGAAATGCCTGCCGGTGAAGCACATAGGCCGGCTGTAACTGGACTCGATTTTCCATGGATTAGGCTTATTACGAAATAGCGAAGTTTAAAGTTTGTAGATTACGCGCCGAAAGTTTTCGTTAGCTGATCGCATACTTAGCTAGGGGTCTATATAGCCAAGGCTCTGTAAGGCTCGTTCATCATCCGCCCACCCGGACTTTACTTTAACCCACAGGTTTAGCATGACTTTGGTATCAAAGCTGCGTTCCATGTCTTCCCGAGCCGCTGTTCCAATAGTTTTCAAGCGTTCCCCATCTTTGCCAACAACAATTCGTTTCTGACCTTTTTTATCAACGAGTATAAGGCCATGAATATGCAGTATCTTACCGTCCTGTTCAAATTTTTCGATTTCAACCGTCGCCTCGTAGGGAAGCTCATCTCCTAACTGACGTGTCACTTTCTCGCGAATAAGCTCAGCGGCTAAAAACCGAGAGCTGCGATCAGTGACCTGATCTTCGGGGAATAAAAAAGGCCCTTCTGGCAGATATTTTTTTACCAACTCTTCCACCGACGGCAAATTATGCCCGCCAAGCGCTGACACCGGCACTATCTCTGCAAAATCAAATTTTTCCGACATGGCCTGAATATGAGGGAGTAATTCTTTTTTGTCTTTCACCAAGTCGATTTTGTTAATCACAAGCAAAACAGGCACCTTAGTCCCTTGCAGCAGCGACAGTACCAATTCATCTGCCGCTGACCAGGTTAATCGCTCAATAACGAAAAAGATTGCGTCGACATCATTTACAACCGATGCGACAGTCTCATTCATCACCCGATTAAGGGCTTTGTTGATATTGCCATGCAACCCGGGCGTGTCCACAAAAAGGCATTGATAATCGCTACCACTGGCAATTCCTAGAATCCGATGACGAGTTGTTTGAGGTTTACGCGAAGTTATGCTGATCTTTTGCTTAAGCATATGATTCAACAGCGTGGATTTGCCAACATTAGGCCGACCTACGATTGCAACAAAGCCACATCGTGTTGTTTCGCTTGTTTCAGTCAATTTCTGCACTCAATTCGGTTAAGAGTTTTGCAGCTGCTTCTTGCTCGGCTGCACGTTTACTTCGCCCTATTCCAAGCTGGATATTTTCCAGCGTGGCAACGGAACAGGAAATGGTAAAAACTTGATCGTGGGCAACGCCCTCTACTTTTACCACTTCATATTGGGGTAATGCTAAACCTTTAGCTTGCATTAGCTCCTGTAACTGCGTTTTTGCGTCTTTGCTTTCCTTTAACGTATGCTGAACATTAATTTGAGCAAATGCCCAAGCACGCACCTGCGCCTTGCAAGGCTCGATGCCACCATCAAGATAAATAGCGGCGATAATCGCCTCTACAGCATCAGATAAAATTGAATCGCGAGCGGCTCCACCGCTGTTCCGCTCGCCACTACCCAAGCACAAGAAACTGCCTAACTCCAGTTGACGAGCAATAGCTGCAAGCGCCGGCTTGCTGACCATACTTGCCCGCATTCGACTAAGCTCACCCTCTGAGGCGATGGGGAATTCTTGATACAGAAGTTCGGCGACAACAAACCCTAATAAAGAATCGCCAAGAAATTCGAAACGTTCATTGTTATTTTTCTCAGCGCTACGATGAGTTAACGCTTGCTTGAGAAGCTCTAAATTAGCAAATCGGTGGGAAAGCGATTGCTGAAAATTTTCCACATTATTGGTCATCTACTGCAAAACAGTGTTGAACTTTGCAACTACATCTAAGTTTAATAACAGCTCAACTCGCCTTTCATAGGCTATTGTAACAACTGGCTTGTCGTTCTCTTTGGCCAACCGGACACTTGTCACATCGAAATCTCGCACGTTGTTGATTTGCAGATTATCACCTACTTTGAGTCGAAGCTCTCTAGTATTTAGATTCGCTATTTCCCCCGATTCGATAAGGCTTTTAGTATAGCTGGTGACAATATTATGATCGATGTACAAAGGTCCAATTTTTAGCCCGCAAGTAAGAAATACGACGATGACCACAAATGTCATAATTACGCCGAGCTTAGATGCCCCTGCCTGTCGTTTTAAACTAGTCACTTTAAGTGCTTTCATAATCATACTCGCTAATCCACATTGGGAATCTCAATTAGCCCTAGATCAATGATAGCTGAGAGCCGTGTCCAATGCGTTTTCAAGAAAAGGTCTCTTAGGTTATCGCACCCTTTGCTGCCAACATTAATCTTAGTCCTTACGGCTGAAAAAAACGCTAGAAGCATCACAGTTTAGAGCTCATTGACTATTTTATTAGCTGATTCCTGGAAAAAGTGGGCAGATGCAAGCCGGGTTCCTTGTGCATCCAAACTGCAAACGCTTTACCAACAATTTGAGATTCAGGAACAGCGCCCCATTCTCTGCTATCCGCGCTGTTGTCGCGGTTATCCCCCATCATAAAATAATGTCCGTTAGGAATTAGCCAGGTAGTTCTGGTGCGCCGGCTACCAGCGGCGTCAATAAATTGAGCGGGGTGCTCAACATCACCCAATAGCTCAGAGTAAAGCGTACCAGACAAGTCACCAATACTGGTGTCCACGGTAATAGGCCCAACGAAAGCTTTACTGATCATTTCACCGTTGATAAACAGATTTTTATCTTCATAGCGAATGGTGTCGCCTGGCAGGCCAACCACCCGCTTTATATAGTATTGATCTACGTGAGGCGGAATAAACACCATCACCTCGCCTCGCTTAGGCTCATCAATATCAATTAATTTTGTGCCTATAACCGGAAGCCGCACACCATAGGCAAACTTATTCACCAAAATAAAGTCCCCAACTTCTAGGGTAGGGATCATGGAGCCAGTAGGAATTTGGAAAGGCTCAATAAGAAAAGAGCGTAAGGCGAGTACTATCAGTAGAACTGGGAAAAACGATTTGGCATATTCGATAACTATCGGTTCTTGGGCCAAAAGTGCAAGTTGGCCCGTAACTTCTTCTTCAGGCTTATTCTTGGCGTGGTTGCGCTTATAGTCTTCTATGTTTGCATCCCGGGTTTTTTTGATCAAAAAACTATCGAGCAGCCAGAGGGCACCGCAAAAAGCGACCAAGCAAACTAAAATCAGTGAAAAATCTACATCCATCTTTTAACTATCCACTTTGAGTACGGCTAAGAAAGCCTCTTGCGGTATTTCGATATTACCAACTCGCTTCATGCGCTTTTTACCGGCTTTCTGCTTTTCGAGTAATTTCTTTTTGCGCGTTATATCGCCACCATAGCATTTTGCGGTTACATTTTTTCGCAGCGCCTTAACTGTTTGGCGAGCTATTATCTGGCCACCAATCGCCGCTTGTATGGCAACATCATAAAGTTGTCGCGGAATCAGCTCTTTCATTTTCTCTACTAAGGCTCGGCCTCGATTATGGGCATGCTCGCGATAAACGATGATTGCTAACGCATCGACTCGATCACCGTTAATCATCACATCCAAACGTACTAAGTTGGACGGCTCGAAACGAGTAAACTGGTAATCAAGTGAAGCGTAGCCCCTGCTAACCGATTTAAGGCGATCAAAAAAATCTAAAACCACTTCGTTCATTGGTAACTCATAGCGCAAAGACACTTGTTTGCCGATAAATTGCATGTCTTTCTGCACTCCGCGCCTGCTAACACACAGAGTAATCACATTGCCCAAGTGCTCATGGGGGACAAGAATATTTGCCACCACAATAGGCTCACGCATCTCTTCGATAGAATTTACCGGTGGCAGCCTTGAAGGACTGTCCACCTTTACTACTTCGCCGCTGGTAAGCAGAACTTCATAGACAACGGTCGGCGCGGTGGTAATTAAATCTAAGTCGTATTCCCGTTCCAGCCTCTCTTGGATGATTTCCATGTGCAACATGCCAAGGAAACCACAGCGAAAACCAAAACCTAAAGCATCAGAGTTTTCCGGCTCAAAATACAACGATGCATCGTTTAGTGTAAGCTTGGAAAGCGCATCTCTAAAGTTTTCGAAGTCATCTGAGGAAACTGGAAAAAGACCTGCATAAACCTGAGGCTGAATTTTCCGAAAACCAGCTAATGCATCCACATTGGGTGTTTTCGCCAGGGTAATCGTGTCGCCCACCGGCGCGCCGAGAATTTCTTTAATGCCCGCTACGATGAAGCCAACTTCTCCCGCAGCCAAATGAGTAGTCTCAGTCCTTTTGGGAGTAAAAACGCCTACACTGTCAACGACATGTGCCTTGCCGAGGGTCTTGGCAATAATTTTATCGCCTTTGCTTAACTTGCCGGCAACAACTCGAACCAGAGAAACGACTCCGAGGTAGTTATCGAACCATGAGTCTATAATTAGCGCCTGCAAATCATCTTCATAATTTCCAACTGGCGGTGGTACCTTGGCAACAATTTCTTCTAAGATTTCAACAATACCGAGACCTGTTTTAGCGCTCGCAGCCACCGCCTCTGATGCGTCAATACCGATAATCTCTTCAATCTCAAGGCGCACTCTATCCGGCTCTGCCTGCGGCAAATCCATTTTATTCAATACCGGAATCACTTCCAGGCCTTGCTCGATTGCTGTGTAACAAGTCGCGACAGATTGCGCCTCAACTCCCTGCCCCGCATCCACCACTAACAAGGCGCCTTCACATGCGGCCAAAGAACGGGACACCTCGTAAGTAAAATCGACGTGGCCCGGCGTGTCGATAAAATTCAATTGGTAGCGCCTGCCATCCTTTGAATCGAAGTACAAAGTGACACTTTGCGCTTTGATCGTAATTCCTCGCTCCCGTTCGATGTCCAGGCTGTCTAAAACCTGAGAATCCATCTCCCGCGCGCTTAGGCCCCCACACTCTTGAATAAAGCGGTCGGCCAAGGTGGATTTACCGTGATCGATGTGTGCAATGATGGAAAAATTTCGAATATGGCTTAGGTCAGTCAATAGAGGATCGTCAGTATGTGGTCAGGAGCGGGTGGATGAAAGTATTCGCTAGGCAAAATAAAGGGCGCAGTCTACAGCAAATAGCGCGCCCTGTCAGGGAGTCCGTGAAGCGGGAGGCTTAGAAATACTAAGGGGTGAGCTCCAGATTGAGAGTGTAAGCTTGGCCTTCTCTAAATATACGAATATGCACAAAGCCGGCATTGGGGAGACCATTAGCAATCTCAGCAAATTCTTCGGTTGAATTAAGCGCCTGTCGATCTAAGGCCATAATGACATCGCCTTCCATTAACCCGGCTTCACGGCCTGGGCCTGGCGCTAGCTCTGCCACCCGCACACCGTCAACTCCTGCTATCTGGCGAATCTCACTGCTGAGCTCGGCGACCCGAAAGCCTAGTGGGTTGCGTTTCTCACGCACAACCTCCGGCGCTTCGCTTACCGCCTCATTAGTCGGCGAACTGCCTAATGAGACGGTAAGGTTTTTAATTTCGCCGTCTCGGTAAACCGTGATTCCAGCTTCAGTTCCGGGGCGGTATTGGCCGACGTAAAATGGCAAATCAGTAAAGAAATCAATTTCGTGATCATTGAAGACAAGCACGATGTCCTCATCCAAAACTCCTGCCGCCGCCGCCGGACTATCAGGCTGAACTGCTTGGACGAAAGCACCGCGAGGCGTTTCCATCCCAAAAATTTCTGCCAAAGCGTAATCAACTTCTCCCATGCGAACTCCCAACAGGCCTCGTTCAACTCGCCCGGAATCTCGCAGCTGAGCAACCACATTCATGGCGACATTACTCGGTATAGAAAAAGAGATACCGTTTGAACCGCCTGTACTGCTTAAAATTTGAGAGTTGATACCTATTACTTCACCGTCCAAATTAAATAATGGCCCACCGGAGTTGCCCTGATTTATAGCAACATCGGTTTGAATAAATGACATGTAGTTGTAGGTTGAACCTCCCGGAACAGACCGGCCCTTCGCACTGACAATGCCTGCGGCCGCTGAAAACTCAAGTCCGAATGGTGAACCAATAGCCAGAACCCAGTCTCCAACACGAATCGCGTCAGAATCACCAAATTCAGTAAACGGTAAATCCTCTGCAGATATTTTTAAGAGTGCTAGATCAGATGGCTCATCCAAACCTATAACTTGCGCGTCAAAAACCCGCCTGTCATTCAAATTCACCTGGATCTCATCTGCTCCCTCTACTACGTGATTATTGGTAATTACGTAGCCATCTGCGGAAATCAGAAAGCCTGAGCCAACCGCACCCCGTTGCCGCTGTTGTGGCGCGTTTTCCAGCAGCTCGCTCGGATCATCCCCCGGATTAAGCCTTCGAAGTAGCTCTTCAATTTCCCCATCGGGCAGTCTAGTGCGGGCCGCGACCCGCTTGGTTGTTGTGATCTCAACGATGGTGGCCGCATTTTTTTCCACCAAATCAGCGAAGTTTGGCAAACTTTGCGCTGACAGTGTTTGGTGTAATAGAGCAACCGACAGAGAAATGAGTAGCAACGATAAGCCCCTTGCCGCCTTAGTATTTACAGATGTAAAAGAAATCATGTACCAGCTCTCAGATAGCAGCCCTAATCATCGAAGGCTGCTCGTATTGGGAATTTTAATGCTGTACCACTGTAGCATATCGCCTTAAAAATCCAACCAAGGGATACGCCTATGAAAGCACTGTAAATGCAATTTCTGTTAACAGTTGATGTCACTATGAGTGTGATGCCGCTTTTAGTTTTAGTCGTCATTGGGTTTAAATAGTTGCCCGCGGACCGCATTGCCTGCGGGCTTAGAGCCTAGTGGCTATCAAAGTACCTATTAAACAGTAATGACAAACACAGCCGGAAAGCACTCTAGCGGTGAATATTCAACGCGATTAGCTAAAGCCCAGCTGTCTCAACGATAGTGACAGGTATCAGTCAGTTTTTTAAATAGCCGACTTGCTGAACCGAACGAGTCGCCACTGAGAAACAGTAAAAGCATCGCTTGGGCTAGAGATTTACCCTGAGGTTAAGCCTAAGGCTTAGCTTGAAGATTGTTTACTAAACGATAAAGAGGTGAATCTTGAATATGCTCAATGCGAACTGGTTCATCTTCCTTTGTTGTCATCGCGCTGCTCAGGTAATCAGTAAGGCGCTGCAAGGCCATAGGATCAGGCTCAATTTTACGCGCACTTGCCAGAACAAATTCCGACTCTTGAGAGGCGTCCAGACTCTTTGCGGGAGCAGGCGCTGAATCAAAATCTGCGATTGAAGGTGAATTAGGCTGATTGGCAGTTTGAAGTCCAAACACAAAAACCAGGGCAACCGATGCAGCGATAGCAAACTTGCTTAGGTTTTGACGCCATTTCACTGCGTTTAAAAAGCCTGAAGCTCCGGCTTTTAAAGAATTTGAATTAGCCGATAAACTAAGCGAAGGCTCGCAAGCGAGCTTGTCTGCAACTGCACTGGCGAACCCAGAACTCACCGGCACGGCCTCGGCAGTCAACACTGAATGGACGAGGTTGTAACGATCCCACGTTTCCAGGAGGGATGAATCGGTTTCGCTTTTCTGCAGAATTCGGCGCAGTTCCAGCTCATCTGTTTCACCGTCTAGTAGTGCAGAAAGGGACTCTCGTTCAAGCTCGCTCATAAACAGCCTCAGATTGTTGGCGGATTTATCTCTTCTAAAAAATAAAACCAATAAATACAAATAGATACAGCAAATATATAATGTAAATTATACAGATAAACTGGTGCCCAACTACAGACCGAGCCAGCTGATGCGCTTAAAACCAGCCAAGTAGACAGCGATTTAGCTCGATTACAGCATATCTCTAATCTTCTTATCTATCGCCTCACGCGCTCTAAAAATCCTAGACCGGACAGTCCCTACCGGACAATCCATCACTTCGGTGATGTCTTCATAGCTCAACCCTGAAAATTCCCTTAACGTGAAAGCAGTTCTCAGGTCTTCCGGTAATTCTTCAATGGCGACATCAATCGCCCGCTTTAGTTTTTCAGTAGCAAGACTGCTTTCAGGATTTTCAATCTGCCTGAGCACTGTTCCAATCTCGCTTACTTCGGCCTCTTCTACGTCTACATCACTAGAAGGCGGCCGTCGCTTTCTGGAAACTAGGTAATTCTTTGCTGTATTAACCGCTATTCGATAGAGCCAAGTATAAAAAGCACTGTCACCTCTGAATAACGGTAGTGCCTTATAGGCCTTGATAAAAGCTTCCTGGCTGACATCTTCCGCTTCCTGCGGATCATTCACAAAGCGCCCTATTAGCGCCAATACTCTATGCTGGTATCTCACCACCAAGAAGTTAAATGCGTTTTTATTTCCAGCCAAGACCCTGTCAACAAGCTGTTGATCGGTATCTTCTGTCATTCGTCCCAACTCCGCTAAAACGGGTTTAACTTATCACCACATTGGAACAAAAGCATTCCTTGCCCATAAATAGACAGTGTCTGATTGTAAAAGTTCTCGAGATTTTAAAAATTATGTCAAAATTATAGCAATTGCCGCTCAGCGCTTGCAATATAAGACCCTAGCGCAGATCTCAGCTAACCGCGACATCCTTTTTCTGATCCTCGGCGTAAATATAGGGTGATGGTAATGCTGCAGCAACCCTTCCTTGAAACGCGGCACACAATGAAACTCATTCACTAAGATATTATTACTGCACATCAATCCCAACACACGCCTTCAATGCGCCAACTACCTGGCAAGGACGACATGACTGACTCGCTCGCCTCGATTAACAACAAAACGGACCTTCTCATTATTGGCAGCGGCGCCGCCGGGCTCACTTTAGCTCTGCGTTCGGCGGATTTCTGTCAGGTGACAGTCCTTAGCAAAGGCGACCTTAAAGAAGGCGCTACCTACTATGCCCAAGGCGGAATAGCCGCGGTGCTTGATGAAATGGATAGTATTGAGGCTCATGTTAAAGACACGATGATCGCCGGTGTCGGCCTCTGTCACAAAACCATTGTTGAGCATGTGGTAGGTCGCAGCGCGAGTGCAGTCCAATGGCTAGTCGAACAAGGTGTTCCCTTCACGCTTAAATCGGCGCCCTCACCTAGCCCTGCATCCAAAATAGACGATTCACAGTTGACGTCCTTACATCTTACCCAAGAGGGAGGCCACAGCCATCGCCGCATCATCCACGCAACAGACGCAACCGGCAAAGCCGTTTTCGAGACTCTCCAAGCCAGAGCAGCCAATCACCCAAATATTCGACTATTATCAAATTGTACTGCTGTAGACTTAGTGACACAGCCCCAGGATAGCGGTAAAGCCAAGCGCTGCACAGGCGTTTACGTTTTAAACCAAGACAGCTCAAAAGTTGAAGCGATTCGCTGTAAATTTGTCGCCCTGGCCACCGGAGGCGCCAGCAAGACCTATCTCTACACCACTAATCCTGATGGTGCGAGCGGCGATGGCATTGCGATGGCATGGCGTGCAGGCTGCCGTGTCGCCAACATGGAGTTTAATCAGTTCCATCCAACCTGTCTCTACCACCCTCATGCCAAATCCTTCCTAATTTCGGAAGCCCTGCGCGGCGAAGGCGCTTGGCTAGAATTGCCTGACGGCAAGCGCTTCATGGCCGATTTTGATAAAAGGGAAGAACTGGCACCTAGAGACATTGTCGCCAGGGCAATTGACTATGAGATGAAACGCATCGGTTGCGACTGCGTGTATCTCAACATTAGCCACAAGCCTGCCGACTTCGTTAAAAGTCACTTTCCCACTATTTACGCAAAATGCCTTAAGTTTGGGATTGATATCACCACTGACCGAATTCCGGTGGTGCCAGCGGCCCACTATACCTGTGGTGGAGTCATGGTCGATAAAAATGGCGAATCCGATATTGACGGCTTGTTCGCTATAGGTGAAACCAGTTTCACAGGGCTCCATGGCGCCAATCGTATGGCCAGCAACTCCTTATTAGAATGTTTTGTGCTGGCATTTGGTGCCGCTGAGCAAATAAAAAGTAAAATTGCTGACGTGAGCATGGTGGCGACGATCCCTGAGTGGGATGAAAGCCGAGTCACTGATTCTGACGACGAAGTGCTGGTCTCTCACAACTGGGATGAAATTCGGCGTTTTATGTGGGACTTCGTGGGCATAGTGCGCAACAGTAAGCGTCTTAATCGTGCCGATCGGCGTATCAAACTGCTGCGAGAGGAGGTGCGCGACTATTACGTGACTCATAAAGTGACAAACGACAATCTGGAGCTCAGAAATTTAGCTCTTGTGTCTGAGATCATTATCGCTTGCGCTATAGAGCGTAAAGAAAGTCGCGGCCTACATTTTACATTGGACTACCCTGATCTTCAGAAGGAACTTCACGACACCATCCTTACACCCGCGTCCTACTCCGCTCCTAAGGAGAAATAGTTCGATAAATCAAGGCAGCTGCCAGCGGATAAGTCGACGTAGACGCCGCCGCTCAGCTGCTGAGAGCACTCCGGGAATTATCCAAAGAAACCAGTGCTGCTCAAAGAATACTGAATTGCTATCAATGCACTCTAGCCGCATAACCACCACTAATCGATCGCAGCGCCGAGACGTGACTTTGACTCTTAGCCATTGCTTGTCATGGAGACAGATTTGAGTAGACAACGCTTGAAAATGAATCGACGTGATGGTGGCGCTGGCTTTAAATTCTTTGAGCACAACAGACAAGCTCAAACCGATTGTCAAAGTGACACTTAGGAGGATTGCATTGGGCGCGGCACTCATCCATAAAGCTGTCAGCGCCGCACAATGAAGAGTAGTTGCCGAAATGGCATTAACGTTGGTTTTTTTTGGCCTGAATCGTAGGAGCATCTCTATCCATAAGCTGCCACCTGTTTACTCACATTCGGAGGCAAAGACTACAGATTAGATCGGTTTATATTGTGTGCCAAAATTTCCTCGATTATCGGCATAAACTTCTCGTCAGTCGGCTTGGCTTGTTTGAGAAGCCACACCCATAAATCTTGATCTTCTTGAGCCAATAACTCGACATACAATTGTTGATCTTGAGATGAAAGCGTTTCGAATTTTTCTTGCGCGAATGGTACTAACAATAAATCTAGTTCTAGCATTCCCCGGCGGCTATGCCAAAATATCTTTTGCTTGTTAAACTCTTGCATAGGAAAATACCTATAAACTGAATGGCTGTGATATCAAGTAAACTCCGCTGGATAATTCAAATGGAGTGGGTTAATTATGCGCAAAACAGCGGCCAGTTGCGACAATATTTTTGCTAAAGTAGGGGCTAACTTGCAGGCAATAAGCAAACAATTCGCCAGCCAGACTTCTCTGGTACCAACATGAGACAAACATGAAAGCATTACCGTTAAACCACAACGATTTCGTTCAAGTAATAGGGCCAGATTCTAAGAAGTTTTTGCAAGGTCAAGTTAGCTGCAATATGGATTTATTGAGCGTTGATAGAAGCCTAAGCGGCGTTCTGTGTAATTTAAAAGGTCGAGCAATTGCTGACTTTCGCGCAATTCAAGCAGGTGATGCGATATGGCTGCAAACTGAGGCGGGGATGGGACAGGCCCTTATTGATGTTCTCGTCAAGTACATCGTGTTCTCAAAAGCCGAAATCTCACTCGTGTCAATGGCAGGTAAAGTGATTGGCCTATTTGGAGAGGATGAAAATAAGTCTCTCGCCGGCCTTTTTGGCGAATTGCCAATGCTGGAGAACTCCGCTGTCTGCAGAGAAGACTATATTGCCCTTAGGCTCCCCGCTCGCCAATCAAGATACCAAATCGTCAGTCTTAACGGAAAGGGTGAATCCCTTTTAGCAAGAACCCTGGAGCAAGTGGAGCCTGCAACAGCAGCTGAGTGGGAGATGCTGGATATTGAAGTGGGTATCGTTCACATCCGCCAGCAAGACAGCGAACAATTTACTCCACAGCTACTTAATTATGACATCTCAGGGGCCATAGACTTTAAGAAAGGCTGTTACACAGGCCAAGAAATCGTCGCTCGCATGTTTTATCGAAGCACTGCCAAAAAACGATTGTACCTATTGAGCAGTGCTATAAAGATCAACGCCACTGATACTGTTTCTTATAGCGAAGCCGGTGTGGAGAAAACGGCCGATATTTTGCGATTTGCTAACGACTCAGACTCGTCTGGAACATCCCTTATTTTAGCTATTCTTGGTACGCAGGCGATAGATTCAGAGTCTGCGCCGAGGCTATCGCAAGCCCCCACTGCCGACTCAGCAACGGCCACCACAATTAATAGTGAATCTTTCCTAAATTTTCTGACATTACCCTATACTAAACAGTAACCCTCAATGAGCATCAGGATTTAACTATGGATGTCAGTGCACAAGACATCAAACAGGCCCTATTGCAGGCTATTAAAAAAGATCAATTAGTACTGCCCACGCTGCCTGAAATCGCCTTACAAGTAAGGGAAGCTGCAGCAAACCCTGACACTGATATAAAAAAACTGCAGAGCCTTTTACAGAATGATGCCAGTCTTTCAGCTCGCGTAGTAAGAGTTGCTAACAGCCCTCTCGTTCGAGGCCACAGAACAATTGACAACCTGCCAGCGGCATTGAGCAGATTAGGAGTCACCTACAGCTGTAATCTAGCCCTAGGCTTAGCCATGGAACAAATGTTTCAAGCGACTAACGAAGTGATCGATACCCGCCTTCGTGAGGTTTGGTCGCAGAGCACCGAAGTCGCCGCCATAGCAAATGTCTTGGCCCAGCATTACACCAACCTTGAGCCAGACCAAGCCACCCTCGCTGGATTAACCCATCAAATAGGAATTTTGCCAATTTTGACCTATGCCGAAGAGAATGAAGAGTTGCTCATGGACGAGAACCAGCGGGAACTAGATAAAATCATAGTTGAAATCAGCCCTATGATTGGTGAAAGAATACTTCAAGAATGGAAATTCCCAGAAGCCTTAGCCAGTGTACCAACTCAACATCTAGACATTTTGAGAAACAGTCCTCACCCCGACTATGCTGATGTTGTCATCGTTGCCAGATTGCAAAGCCATGGGTTTGAGAAAGTGCTTAGCCATGTTCCTGAATGGGATGACATCCCTGCATTTGCCAAGCTGGGCTTAGGGTCAGTTGAGGAAAATTTGGAGCTGGATAACTACTCCGAAGAAATAGCTATGGCTGCTAATTTTTTGCAATAAGGCTTTCCAAACCTGAGCTGAAATGTCATAACTGCTAACGCATTAGATTTTTTATAAATATTATATTTATCAAAAGTATAAAAAACTTATCTAATGTGAGTATTAACTTTTCTAGGACGGGCTCTTACCGGTAAAAGAATCCCAAAGGCTCTCCATCATTGGCAGATTGATGTTTTCAAGCATCTGAATTAAATCAATCCGATCAGCGACTTCTTTTTCACTCAGGTCTTCACGTTCTAATATTTTTTTGCTTAACCAGAGTGCATCTTTCACACTCATGAGATAGACCAAAGCGCCTGGCTCGTTTTTGATCTTGCGCACCTCAATTGCGCTAACGGCATACTCAGCCAATTTCGCGAGACAAAGATTGCGTTCAGCGAAACCTACAGCAAACTCAATAGGTACCATGCTGCCGCTAACTGAGCGTTCAGCTCGAGATGCGGTCCTATTTTGATAGTCTTTTAGCTTAAACACTTCTCCCATTGTGCACCCCCTTTTACATGATATTGGTGAATACTGGATCGCCATAGAAACGAAGGCATTCAACTATCTATTTTATATATGAAAATACTGCTTCCACCAACATGGTGGTGTCAACACCTTGATTTTAGCATGGGAAAATCGTTACCAATTAGCTTTTGCGATAACTGATAACTAAAAATTACTCACCTGTTTCAGTTCTGAAACCCCCTGAAGCAAGGTCAAGTTTGCTCCATCGACGGCAATAGCGAGATCAGCCGCAATTATCTGCGGCGCTGACTCTCACTATTTCGGTGCCACTATTGGTGCCTGCCTCTTCTCCTTCCTAGCCAATGATGACTTGGCCGCAGATACGCCATGATAAAATCCAACGCTTAATTCTCCGTCGGTAGGAATGAATAGGTTTCAGCATATTCCAGCATTTGGCTCACAAAGTCCGCTGGGTATTCGATACGGACGTTGCTAACCACTCCATCGATGTCTGCCGCAACGACGCGAGGGTTTATAAAACCGCCATAAGCAGGAACATCTAAAGAGGCGTAGCGCTCCAGCACTTCACTATGGAGCTCCCGATCTACCTGAGTGCCGTAGTTTTCAACCAAATCCCGCCCTGCCTCAAAGTCCCCTTCAGATTTGATCCTTTGAATTTCTCGCAGCAAACGTCCAAAAATCTCTCGCAAAGCCTCGTAATCATTAACAACAAAATACGTTTTATCGTCTCTGACTACTCGCTCAATTACGTTGTCCTCAAGGCCCTGTTCATAAGACCACTTGGCGATTAGCTGGCGGTTGCGCATATGCGCCTCCTCGACTAACTCACCTGGCTGCAAACGGTAAAGCTGAGTCATCATGCCGCCGCGAATATAAGAATCGTATTCCGAACGCCCTACATCAAGACTCTCCATGACACCGATCTCGATGAGCATTGGATCAAGCACATAGTACAAAGCCACTAAATCGGCACGCCCTTCTTCTAGTGTACTGGCGTATTGACGCAGGGTTTCGCGCGTTGTCCCGACACCGTCGTTGATTAGACCTGACGCATGACCAATAACCTCATGCATATCAGTATGCAAATCACCCGCCTGTTTCGCGTGAGCTCTTGTGCGGGTTATCTCTTCTGGGGTGTAGGCAAATTCTGCTAAAGATTTACCGGGTGAAGCATTATAAGCACCGACGATATTCGAGAGACTCACGGACTTAGAACCATGAGTCGCACGAATCCAGCTAGAGTTAGGCAAGTTTATCCCGATTGGGGTAGAGGGAGATGCGTCCCCAGACTCCATCACGACAGTAATCGCCTTGCCATCAATTCCCGTGACGTTCGCTTTTTTATGATCATCCTGTATCGGGGAATTGTCTTCAAACCACTGCGCACGCTCGCCAATAGCAGAAATTCGCTGAGTGGCTTCTTCATCGCGAAACGACACCACAGATTCGAATGACCCGCGATATCCCAAGGGATCGTTGTAAACTTCAATAAAACCATTAATGACATCTATCGCAGAATCGGTATCAGCTACCCAGGCTATGTTATAGGCATCAAAGTCCGATAGATCACCGCTTTTATAATAGGCAACTAGTAACTCAAGCGCGGTTTGTTGATTGTCATTTTCGGCGACTGCGACGGCCCTTTCCAACCAATAAACAACCTGCTCGAGCGCGTCGGTGTACATACCGCCGACTTTCCAAACCTTTTCAGTAACTACGCCATCTACTTTCACCAGCTTTGAATTAAGACCGTGTGAGACTGGCCGGTCATTGCCATCGACGGAGTCCTTTGCCAATTTGGCCGCGTAAAAATCAATCACTTCTTGCTCGGTCACGCCTTCATAGAAATTTACCGCCGACGTTACAATTTTGTCGACCCCATCCGCTGTATTCACTTTCTTTGCATCAATACTGGGATCGAAAATAATTGGCGTTAACTCGGCGATGAGCGCTGCGCCATTCTGACCTTCGCGTATAGGCAGTTCGCCCAAAGCTTCGACACTGGACACTACATCTGCAAAATAGGCATCATTAAAAAGCGGTGTAAATTTCGCATTTGAATAGTGATGGTGGATGCCGTTGGCGAACCATACTTGTTTGGCATAGGTGAGGAAATTCTGAAAATCTTCACTTTCTCTATCGCCTTGGTAGTGTTTTACAACCTCTTCCATGGTTCGGCGAATGCGTAGGTTATGCTTGTAATTTTGGTCATACATCATGTCTCGGCCTGACAAAGCAGCCTGTGACAAATAATAAAGAAGCTCTTTTTGCTGTTCACTTAAGGCATCAAACCCTGCCGTTTGGTAGCGCAGCATTCGAACATCAGCAAAGCGCTCAGCTGCATATTCAAAATCATCCGTAACCGGCTCGGATGCATCAATTGTGTCAGCTGCACTTGCCTGCACCATCGGCTCAGCTTCGGCAGTTGGCGCGGTGCGAACTGACTCTTCAGTGGCATCTCCACAGCCAACTAGTGCGGTCATTAACATGGTGGCAAAAAGTAGACGTAGGCTGGGTTTCATCTGCGATGTCTCGGTGACGTTCATTGAATTTCTCCAGTAACAAGAATTACAAGGCCCTGCATATGCCTGAGCTTTGCTAGAAAAAAAATAACTAGTGAATTCTAACGTGGAAAAAGCTTGGTTACGAGCGCTGGGTTCGGCTATAGATGGCTATTCAAAACAGTAGGACAAGTACGAGTATTTTTTTAACCGGAATCAAAACCCCAATAAGCATAGGCAAAAAAGGAATCTCCCGTTGGTAGAGCAATTACCTATAAAAGCCATCTTCACAGAAAGTATATGGTAATGACAAGTTAACGCTCTAAATCCAAGAAAATTCCCGCCCAGCCAAATCTCAATGTCCGCCCACGTCCCCCTTCCCGCCACTCATAGCATTCATAGCACTCAAACATAGCCATCGTGAGCGTCCTCCTCCACATCATTTCATGGCGTCACTATGACGATATAAATATCGAGCGTGGTCGCGTATCTGTGGCTCGAACAAAGGATTCAGCGCACTTTTCATCAGTTAGTTAGACTAATGTCGATACAAGTTAGGAAGCTAAAATTTAGAACAACCTGAATATAAAAAAACTCCATACTAGAAATGTAAGGTGCCCTGTATCTCGGATACTCGTGACCCTCGGTATTCCAAATTGCCCAAAAGTGGCTATCTGAACTCTTTGGTTAAAATGAGAGAACTGACAGGTACACTTGAATTCCAGCGGAGGAAAATACCGCACGGGAGACATATACACATGTTATGTTTCTAGCTGAGCAGAATGCCAACGGATATATATTATGAACTGGGAAGCGATCGGATCAATTGGAGAAATTGTCGGAGCAGCGGGAGTAATATTTACACTCGCTTTCCTTGCTATTCAAATCCGACAAAATACTAGCTCAATTAAGACTCAATCCGAGATAGAAATGAGCTTCAAAATCGCGGAATGGCACGGTAGGGTCAGTATCAATCCAGAACTCTCAAAAATATACGATGATGCAATAAGAGATCCTGAGTCTATGTCTGACGGAGATGTAGGAAGATTTATTTGGTTTATGGCTGAACTCTATTACATTTATGAAGGTTGCTATTTTCTCTACCGAAAAGGTGACATTAGTAAGGACTCCTGGAACACTAAAATGGACGCGGCTAAGACGTTGCTTGAAATTCCTCATCTTCAAAAATGGTGGGATAGTCGCGCAACGCCACTGACGCCAGAATTCGTTGATCATATTGATAGCATCAGAGATGGTGACAGTTTCTGGACGCTTCAGAGCCAGGAAGAATTTCTAGGTAAAAGCGAGTAATGTACAGGCGAAACATAACAAACAAATCAACGAGGAGGCAGCTGACGCTGCCCCTATTATTCACAGCGTTATGTGTTTCGTAGGGTCGGGGCCTCATCGAAGTAGATCTTAAAGCTGCTCTATGAAAGGGTAGGCCATTGACAATGGGTTAATTCGAACGAGCCTACAAGGGGTTTTGAAATGGATGAACTAGAAGTCGGAAGAACAATAATTGACTATCTAGAAATAGGACATGCATACGGCGAATCTGTATCTGACGCCTTCGATAGGTGGATTAGTGCGAGTTTTGCAGTGATTCTCCTTGGCTATTTCGCTCCAGAACGACTGCGGCTTGGTGTTACATCGCTGATCGTGACCCTATATTCATTGTATACATTTGTGTTCCTCTCGAACGCTAGCCGAGATATGTCTTTATCAAATGGAGTAATTCAAGATAGTGTTGAACTCGCATCACTTCACGGGTTAGAACCCAATCTATTGACTGCAGTAATTGAGCCAATGGGTTTTATGGCGATTGCGGTTCCCGTATTAATTGCCGGAATGTTTCTGGGAGCTAACGCGTTTCTCATAGCATGTTGCGCAAAAAATCTTAGGACGAAGACCAACACATAACCAACAAATCAAAAAGGACTGCCTAAAGGCAGCCTATTATTAAGCGCGTTATGTGTCTAGCAGCGGCGGGTCAGAATATTTTTGGCATATTGAACGAAGGTGAACATGTTCAGAGATTCTAGAATAGCCATAGAAGCAATTGCCATAGTGGCTTCGATACTGCTAGCTTTTGCTATTGACGCTTGGTGGGATTCTCGATCAGAGACTCAGAAATCTGACTCTCAACTTGAAACAGTATATTCCGAATTATCCTCCATAGATGACTATATATCTTATCTTCTCGTTGATTTCGAGCGGTCAAGATCTGCGATAATCGCGCTCTTAGAACATATCGGACCAGAGACTGAACTGGTGTCATCGGATCAGCTTTTCGAGCTAATCGATTTTAGTTTTCGGATGCCAACGATAGAATTGGAGGCTGGTTCAATCACAGCATTACTCGCATCTGGAGAACTATCTTCCATAAGCGATGCAAAACTAAAATCTAGTTTAGCTTCCTGGCAAGCTCGAGTTGCACGCTTACGAACTAAGTCAGGCTTGTTGGAGTCTAATCGAGAACTAATAATTGAATACTTGCTAGATAAAGTGCCCAGTCTAGAGATCGCTCAAAAAACAGGACAAATGACTCGATACCCATTATCCTCATTTCAAACAGAGCCAGCCTTATTTCAAAGAGATATGAAGGTCGAAGGTCTATTTGCAAATAGAGGCATGATTTTAGAAGACACTGAGATCCACTTAATCGCAGTGCAAGAAGCCGTTACTCTAATTCTTACTCGAATTGGAACGCCCGGGAACTAGAGGCAAAAGCTTCCAGTTTTTAAGTATCCATGCTTAAAGAATGAGATCTTATTGAACATTGAATTGCACATAACAATCAAATCAAAAAGGAGGCACTACGTGCCCCTATTATTCAAAGCGTTATGTGTCTTGAACGGACTCAACGGGTCGCCCTGCAAAGGAGCATTGCTCTAGCTTAAGAGGCCAGAATCTAGCTCCAGATCTCCCTCTAGCTACTATGCAAAAGTATGGTTTACCCAAACCATATAATTAGACATTTGTCTGGATTAGGCTTATGTACATGGAAAACTTAAAACAACAACAGAAAGCAGCCGTGCAGGTATCAAGGTTATTGATCTTAATGGTCATACTTGGTACCTACATCGCCACTCAATAAGAATAATAATCCGAGGCCCTCTTTGACGCTGCCCCGAATATTAGTAGAGCTAGGCTCAGCATTACCATCGTGCTTTTTTGACGCCTAGCCTTAACCATCTACGCTTGCGTCACATAACCATTCAGGCAAAAAGGCTGCGCTCCGCGCCCCTATTACTGCGGGCGTTATGTGTCTAGATCCTTTCTAGTACTGTACAAAATCACATAAGCCTGGCGCTCTATGTACATGACATTCAAATCAAATAGAATTACAGTCAACGTAGTGAAGTAAATCTGCCTAACAAATACAATAAAAAGGTGAATGCTCATGACATCAAACTCCCTAGATGCGAATGAAGTCGATCTCTCGAATCAGAACCCCGCTAAATTAGACATAGATAGATGGATTTTTGTCTTTATGGCATTACTACTGCTTGCCACAGTCTTGACAGGATTCATTCCCTCATCTATTGAAAAAGTTTCTGCAGTACAATCCGGCCAGCGCGCACCATTCTTATCTGTCTTGCACGTGCATGCGGTGCTAATGGGATCATGGATATTGTTATTGCTAACTCAGGCAAGCCTTGTAGCGACAAAACACGGTGCTATTCACAAAAAGCTAGGGCTTGCTTCTATCGTGCTAGCGCCAGCTATGGTTGTCACAGGCTTCGTCCTGGTTCCATCAAATTTTGCGATCGTCTGGGCCCTTAATCCTGAAATCGTTCCGGCTCAGGTAATAGCTGACACCAAAGTATTTATTTCCAATATTGCGCTTATTCAGATTCGAGTCGGCATACTATTTGCGATCATGGTTGGGTTAGCGTTTTACTATCGAAAAATAGACTCAGGTACGCATAAACGACTTATGATTCTGGCGACCGTGCTTCCAATACCAGCGGCACTAGATCGAATCACGTGGTTACCAAACACAATGCCGGGAAGCCCACTTGCACCCGATCTCTATGTATTACTTCTTATCTTCCCAATGCTTGCCTATGACCTCGCAAAGAGAAATGGAATTCCTAAGGCTTACGCCATATGGATCACTGGTTTCTTACCAACTTCGATTATCGTTAATTTACTCTGGAGTTCCACTTGGTGGCTTTCAACAGCGCCCAGAATCATGGGCATGTAGAATCAATATCTTTTACTTTACATGGCTCATGCGCGTGTTTATGTAGCTTGGGAGCTACTTGGAGCTAGCCGACGCATAACAATCAAATCAAAAAGGACGCGCGTTGCGCGCCTATTATTGAAAGCGTTATGTTCTTCGTAGCATTGAGCTTTTTCTTAGAAGTGAACATTAAAAATAGGTGGCCTAAATGAACACCATTAAAACACGAATGACAGACCCCACTAGAGCAATGTATTACGCAGGCACGTGTGCGTTAGTTGCTCTAATTGTGGCTGCCGGATTTGGCCCATCGTATGTCGGCGCGATGATTAGCGGTGTTAGAACACCGTTGGTCTTGCATTTTCATGCCACCGTCTTTATTGGATGGATAATTCTATTCACCACGCAAGCATTGTTGCCTGCTGTAGGGCGAATAGATTTGCATCGCAAACTGGGAAAGTTTGGTATTGGATATGCTATCTTCCTAGTAATTGTTGGCCTGATAACTACAGTTAACCGGGTCTCCTTCTACTTTAATGATGGCCAGGAAGCCCGCGCAAAAGCATTTTTGATAGCCCCATTAAGTGACATGATTATCTTCCCGATATTTTTCACCGCTGCAATACTATATAGGCATAAACCTGAGGTTCATAAACGATTAATGCTTGTAGCAACAGTAATGCTTACTATCGCAGCCGTTGGTCGCATGTCTTTCTTACCTTCATCCTACTTTGCAACCATCGCCGTTTGGTTGTCCCCAATCTACCTAGCGATGATATATGACTTTTATAAGAACAGAATCGTTCACCCTGCATATGTAATTGGTATACTCACATTAGCTGTTGTGCCCTTGCGAGGTCAGCTCACCCGCACCGATGAATGGCAAAGCTTTGCCACTTGGTTTGTTTCTATAATTGCATAGCTGCTTAAGAATATTTATGATTAGTCCAGAACATAACAATCAAATCAAAAAGGAGGCAGCTAACGCTGCCCCTATTATTCAGGGCGTTATGTTCCTAGTTAGACAAATTGCAACGGGATAGAAAAGTATGAACTGGGACGCAATAGGTGCAGTGGGTGAAATTGTTGGTGCTTTTGCAGTCGTTATGTCTCTATTGTACGTATCTAAGCAGATGCGTGCGAGCAATCGTGCAACCGCTAACTCAACAAATCAACAAATATTCCAAAGTGTAAAAACAGTATTTGCACAAATTACTGCTTCTAACGAATCAGCAGAAATTTACATGAAGGGGCTTTCCGATGACCCATCGCTAACATCAACTGAATTATTTCGTTTTCAGCTGATGCTTGCTGAATCTGTCATGGATTGGGAAATGAGTCACCACTCGAATGTGAGTAATGAAATTGACCCTTGGTTAGTTGAGATAGGATCTGGATATCAGAATTATACTATCAACACTCCCGGCTTTAAGAGATGGTATAAAAGCAATAGAAATACTGTAAGTTCAGAGTTTAAAAAGGTTCTCGATACTCAACTCAGCAATAGTGCAAACGGAACATAACAAAAAATCATAAAGGACACGCGCGCTTCGCGCGCCTATTATTAATGGCGTTATGTCTCTCGTCGAAACGCACTGCAAATTAAGAATATTGAATAAACTAACAAGGTGATCATGAGTATTACAGACTTAGGCAGTATAGGTGAGTTAATTGCTGCAATTGCAACCGTAGCTACACTGGTCTATCTAGCAATTCAAATTAGAAGCAACACTAAAACTGCAAGAGGGAATACACATCACGCTACATCAACTGCATGGTCAGAACTGACAGCAAAAGTTGCCGGTGATGACTATCTATCAAAAGTATATCAAGAGGGTAGACTCAATCCTGAAGCCCTTTCCAAGGAAGAAAAATTTAGATTCTACCTAATCGAAGACGCTTTTATGGGTCAAATAGAAAACATTTGGACTCAGTATACAAACGATCTGTTTCCGAAATCCAATCAAGATCGTTTCGACAATATTCTTCGTGCACAGTTTGCCACACCAGGTATAGTAGAATATTGGTCTCGTAGAAAAAGTCTTTTTACCACTGAATTTGTAGACTATGTTGAGAACGTCTTGAGATTGGGTGCAGACGACACATAACAATCAAATCAAAAAGGAAGCAGTGCTTCGCGACTGCTCCTATTATTAAGGGCGTTATGTTCATACGAGATCGGAGTTGAGTGTGTTGAAAAACCTCTTTCCTGACAAGATAAATAATGAATTCAGAGGACACAGATTTACCCTTTGGTTCTTTTATCTCTTCACCGCTATAACATTATGGCGAAGCCAGCATCACATGTTCGCTTCTGATGGCGGAGCGCAATCTATTGCACAAATTCCTCTTGATACGTATTCCCAAGGCGCTAGCAACACAATAATTTCTATTTTTGCCTTATGGGGCTTGTCTCAGACTATCATTGGGTTTCTATATTTATTGAGCTGTATTAGGTACAAGTCAATGATTCCAATATTCTACCTTCTAGCTTCTCTCGAGTACTTTACTCGTTTCTACCAAATGGGATTTTTCAAGGCGCTGAGTACTACACCATTGATCCCTGGAGTTGTAATTAATCTCCCATTTACGATAATCATGCTCGTAATGCTTTTTTTCTCTATCAAGAGACCAAAAATTGCCAACTAAGCCTATGCACCGGCAACAAAGAATTGCCCAATACGCATTAAAGTGGCTTTAGAGCCTTTTAGGCCACGCGTGGTTTAAATCGATGAAATGAAGCCCCTGCGAGGCCTTTTAACAATTAGGTCTAATAAGGTTTGGCAAAAATACACATAACCCATTGTATTTATTGGTGCCCAGGAGTGGATTCGAACCACTGACAGGCCCTTTTACAAGGCCTAGATAAACAACTGCAAATAAAATATAACAAATTGATTACTATAAAATTACCTAAACATAAAACTGAAATAGAGAACGTTCAGCAGACAATATGTCGCCAATAGGAGTAGGTTATATATGCTTACAATACACCCAGATAAATTAGATTATGGCTAGATCGATCAGCTCGATGCTCGAGCAGGCATGGCGGGACTTTTCGTGGATTTAGAGAGTTGGCTTGTCAATACCCCCAATGACACGTTGTGACATCAAAGCTTCGACGTCGTGGTGGCTCAGGTTGAATCGATGGTTAAAGCCAGACTGCATATTAAATGATTTCGGGCGGGAATCGGTGGCGCTTGTAGATTTTTGATTGGGTCACGCGCCCAATACTGACAGATTAGAAGTTGACTTGTCAGTGCCCCTCATAGTGCTCGAAGCTGTGTACAAGCTTCGGGGTTAAAACCGGAAGCGTAAACCGACAGCGAGGTTACCGCTGCGCATTTCATCATGCCTGGTATTCGAACCAGATATAACACTGCTGGTATCTGAGCTAGGAACTTGAATATAACCAAGCTGCAGAAATAGTGCAGTACGCTCGGACAGTAAGTGCTCACCGATAAGTTTAACCTGAGCTGCAAAGCCATCACCATCAGCAGAATTCAAGCAGGCGCAGCTACTCGGCGAGGGATAACTAGGCATGTGTACTTTTGCGTAGCCAATGCCTGCGCCTAGCCACACGCGGTTTTTTTCGGTCACCCATACTCGCAGCAACGCATTTCCAAACAATGCGCGGGCACGCACTGAATCATTCAGACTTGCATTTAGAGCGCCAACATCAAAAGAAGAGCGCTCTATGCGGCCCTGCCAATATTCGACCTCCATTCGCCAATGGGTGGGCTCCTCATTGGGATCGTCCTGATCAGTATGACCTTGCCTGCCAATAGCGACGGCCAACGTCTGGCCGCCATCGAAGAGCATGTCCCCATCCAGTGTAATTGCTGCTGGGGCTTTACCCAACTGGACTTTAGATTTGCTGTCGCGCGGGCTAATTAGTACTCCGGCAGAGATGGTCGAGTACCAGCTGGGGGCTTCCGTCGCCGCGTGTAGCAATGGAGTAATGCTGAGCGTCAATGCTACGACGAGGCCGGCGGTGCTGAATTGTTTAAGGGTCATAGGTTTTCCAATAAAATTCTGTGGGATTGTGGCATCAGAAGAACAGGCCTTCAGTTGACTGATCAGATACACCAATTAGCTCAACAGAGGTATCCAGCGCTTTGGGTGATGCGAATAACACACCGAAGTCTAGGCGGCTAGATGTGGCCAAGTCCAGAATGTCTGCTGAGAGGAGGTCCGATTTCAGCTCTGCGGTTGACCGGTTAGAGACACCAGTTAGCTCAAAAGAAGTGCCCAACGCTACAGGTGATGCGAATAACACACCGAGGTCTAGGTAGCCAGATGTGGCCAAGTCCAGTGTGTCGGCTCTTTCGAGGCCCATAATTTGTGTAATTCCCTTTGAGTTCATGAACAGATGCACATCAAAGGCGCCCTGACCCGGTCCCAGCACATAGCCGAGAGTATCGTCAATAACAGGAAGATAACAATCATATGGTGGAGGTGTGCCTTCAGGTGCATAAAAGTAGTCGCCGGTAATGTAATTAACCCAAGCCTTCAATGGAAGGGTGTCAACTTGTTCAGTCGGCAATGTAAAGAATTCGATGCGAACAGGGTCAGTCACTATCAGCTGATGGTCCTGTGCATCGCCGATTAGACCTGATAAATAATGGTCATTTTGTTCTACCTCTGCGGCATAAATTGGTTTCGCTTCTAACACATCAGTAACTGTGACAGTCACCTGTTGTAAGCTGGTATTACCGGAAAAGTCGGTGGCTTGCACTAGCAGCTCATAGTTGTTGTCGGAGTCGCTGTCTATCGCGGCCTCGTAATCTGGCGCCCTTGTGAAGTCCAGCGTGCCATCTGCACTCAGCGTAAAGAAACTACCATCTTCGCTCGCGGCCAGTGCCCATGTCACCACCTCGTTAGCGCTGAATTGAGTAACAGCTGTAGTGTTTTCGGGGATACTTTTCTCGCTGGCAATAGCGTCTGCTGGACCGGAAGGGCCAGTAATCTCAGCTGGGGTCAGGTCTAATCTGGCAACGGGCATGCCCGGGTCGGTTAATCGGCCTAACGTGAAGTCCACGTCACCGAAAGCGTTATCGGTAAGAGTCAGCTCTATACCGGTGATCATCCCATTTTCTATAATAAAGCGAGCGCCATCACCGCCAGGCGAGCGCTGCATAAAGTCGTACCAGCCTGCTTGGCTTATATCGGATAGTGTCTCACCATCGAAAGTGGTCAATATTATGTTTGCTGCCGAAGCCGCGCTAATCACATCAGCAGAGATGTATTTCATGTAGCCGTTGAATCCACCGACAGGTATGGCCGCTGCTTTGATATCAATAGTGACGCGGGCTTGTAACCCGCTGCGAGTATTGTCTGTATCGATTAGGCCAAGGCTCTGCAGCGGTTCAACTGTGAACTGGATCGGATCCCATGGCGTTTTAAAGCCGTCTAAGCCGTTGGTGGGTATGTTGCCATTACCATCGTCATTCAGCTTGAGGACCTCTATGCCTATCAACTGGGCAATCGGCGAGGGCGTGGTTCCTTCTGAACCTTCATTCGCTATAATCGTGATGATGGATGAGCTGTCTACATCCGCGAAATTGCCAGCCACTGCGGAGGCGAAGTTTTCCTGTTGCGCCCATGCTAACGTGGTGACTGCATTTTGTACTGAGTCGTCCACTCCATCGTTGTTCAGGTCCTTTTGACCACCAGTTATTAGCATCGCCAATGCATCTTCAGTGCTTCCCGGTACGCCATCACGGTCAAGCAAGTCGCGCACCTCGAAGGTGAGGGTCAGGTTGCCGCCCTTCCCACCCGGATCGCGCACGGTAACCGGGAAGGCGTCGATAACAGCATTGGCGGAAGGATTGTAAATGTAGCTACCGTCGATAGTGTTCAGTGTCAGCTTGGAGCCCGAGGCGAGCGTGAGCGTGAGCGTGTCAATATTATCAATTGCCTGCACTCCTGCAATGCCAAATACGGCATCTTCACCATCCGAGTCATACCAATGTGTGGGTGGGTTAGCGGTCTGCAGGTTAGTTAAAACAAGCCGGTTCTGATCGATGACCGAAAGTGCGCCAGTCATTCCTGTTCCTGGCAGAAGAGCTCTTGCAGAAGTATTGTCCTGCAATTCGGGTATGCTATCGACGGTAAACTCGTTGGAATTGAGGCTTTCATTGCCGTAGGCATCTACTTGGCGGGCCACATAGTCACCTGCTTGCAGATTGATTCCGCGGGCATCGATCTCATAGCTTCCCGGTGATTTCTCTGTCACGGTGTAATTGCTTGGTGCAATCAATACATTGTCTACCGTATATAGCCGTATTGTGTAATCAGGCGTGCCGCTGACCTGAATAAGTTGAGTGACGTCACTGGTTAGCAAATCAAATGGTGTTGGATCGGTTCCTACCTCAGTCACATCGGTAATAATGAGAGTAGCAGGCCGCTCGTCGTTGTCGAGGATGTTCCCTGTGGCTGCCAAACCACCGAGAGTTAGTACTAGCGTTTCGCCGCCTTCTTCCACTTTAAAGTCATCGATAGTTGGTACGTTCACGCTGAATTGGGTAACTACTGCGGGTACCACAAGCATGCCGCTGGCAGGGTCGTAAGTAACGCCGTTGCTGAACTCCACTGTGCCGTAGTCGAGCTCATTTGCAGTGCCGCCAAATTGTAGCGCGTAGCGCTGTGCGCTCGACGCCGCGGCACTCAACACTACTGGGAAGCGCAGCATGCCGCCTTCGGTGACAGAGTTCGCGCCGATGCTGTTGATAGATCCTAAATCATTGTCGCTGATGGTGCCGCCGCCGCTGTTGTCGCTAATGGACTCAGCACTACTGCTGGCATCGGTGATATTACTGAGACCGACAGTGAAGGCTTCGCTGCTCTCGACAACGCTGTCATCATTGATGGAAACGCTGATGGTCTTGCTGGTCTCGCCCGGCGCAAAACTGAGCGAGCCGTTTTTTGCG
>JBLGBJ010000027.1:0-41778 GCA_047617605.1 Pseudohongiellaceae bacterium
GTCTTAGTGGCAGTCACTGCAATGGCCGTCGCATCAGCGTAACTTGCCGATAATACCTGTCCTGAAGCTAAAGTAATGGTCGTAGCTGTCCCTGAAAAATCAGGTTTCGTTGCAGCATCGAGGCCTCCGCGTGTGAACGTCGCAACAGAGGCACCAACCGTGCCGACCCAGGCTATAGTAATGTTCCCCGTCGCCGTGCCACCGAACGTTACAGCGCCTGCTGTTTCAGTAACAGTAAAAGTCGTAGGCGTTGGTGTTGGTGTTGGTGTTGGTGTAACGGCATCAACCACACCGTCACCATCGATATCACCTAGATTATTACTGGCGGTCGTTATTGCAGTTTGAAAAGTAGTATCTGAAGTGGCTGCAATCGCATCAACTGTACTGCCAGCCGCCGCACCCGATATTAGAGTGCTTTCAACATCGTTGGACACCACCTGAATTGAGGCGAATTGAACCAAAGCACTGGCGGGGTCAGCACTGTCAGCGATTGCGGTGTTGATTGCCGTATTAAGATTAGAAATAACTGTGGAAGCACCACCTGCCAGATTAGCGATATTAGTCAGCTGATCGGAGTTTGCACCTATAGCGGATGCTGCCCCATTAATGATCCCCGTAATGGTGCCCGCTGCAGATAAATCCACGGCGGTGTTGCCTGTGTTACTAGCCAATTTGCTTGCAAGGGCTGCATACGCGGCATTAATCCCTGCATTTTGATCAGTAGACACTGCGGCGCCATTTAATAGAGCGGCTGTTTGAGTAACCAACGTATTTATCTTTACTGCAGCAGCCTGAATTTTAATCGCCGCGTTTCTTGTGGCTGCGTCTTTAGTAGTGTCTGACGACACCTCTAGCGGGTCAAACTTAGTCAAGTCAATCGCAGCATCCAGACCTAGAGAGGCAGCAACGCTAGCTTTTGCTGCCGTTACCGAAACACCACTAGCAGAGGCGATCTTGTCAATAAGCGTGGTCAATGGAGTGACTACAGTGGAACCCGCAGGCGCCGTGAGCTTTCCAGCAAAAGGCAGACCGGTAGCAATATCAGTACCACCAGAGGCAATAATTTGACCAAGACCAGACGTCCCTGCAGGAAAACTGAAATTGCCCAGTGCGTCAGTGGTGGTGCTGAGTTCGCCCGGATCCTGGATACCATCCCCATCTTTGTCGATAAAAACCGTGGCGCCTCTTACATAGCCATCGATTACTTCTCCCGACACGCCCGATGTTAATAGAGCCTTGGCGGCGGCCGCGGTCATGTCGGTGGAATTCACATTCACCGTAGTGCCGGCAGCCGTCTGGGGACCCAACAGTGCGGCTATTTGAGAGTCTATGAGCACGGCAGTATTTAGCACCATCGTGCCAGTAATCCCATTAGTGGCGACATTGGCAATGTTCGTTGCCACAGCAGCCAAATCGGCCGAGTCCATGCTATCTGCCGTAACAAGTGCAACTGTCGCCTTACCTAGCAATGCAGTGATTTCTGCCGTCGACTGGGCGTTAGTCACAGTCAGGTTGGTGATCGAATCCACCTTGGCAATGCCAGTGCTTAGCGCTGTCAAATCTGCTGCAGTCATACCTGTAGCATCGACATTCACCGTGGTGCCTGCCGATGTCTGGCCACCCAACAAAGCGCTTATCTGAGTATCGGTGAGCACAGCAGTGCTTAGCACCATCGTGCCAGTTATCCCGCCATTCGCGATATTGGCTATGTTCGTTGCCACAGCTGCCAAATCGGCCGCGTCCATACTATCTGCCGTAACAAGTGCACCCGTCGCCTTACCTAGCAGCGCTGTGATTTCTGCCGTCGACTGGGCGTTAGTCACCGTTAAATTGCTGATGCCGCCTACCGCAATCTGGGCCACACCGCCAGCAAGCACTGTAATTTCAGCAGCCGAAGCTCCAGCCGTATCAACAGCTGCAGATCCATCTGCCAATTTCCCGGACAAATTAGTTAGGGCAAAAGTTGTAGCACTTAATGTTACCGCTGGAATCCCGCCAGTGGCCATATCTGCCACATTATAAGTTGTAATTTTTGCTGTTGGCGCTGCATCCGTGAAAACCAAAAAACCACTGCTGTTAACAGTGAGGGTTACTGCCCCTGTAACATTGCTAAAAGTGACGGTCCCTGTTCCACCTGCGGCGCCGCCTTGGGTCACTGCAAATGTAGTGGAATCGCCTGGGATTATTATTCCATCATCAGAAGAGCCGACATTGGTATCTGGCGTACCATTACCATCGATATCACCTAGAGTACTACCCGCCGTCGATATGGCATCTAGAAAAACATTGTCTACAGTGGCCAAAACAGCATTAAATATGAAGCCAGATGCCGCGTCTGCCTGCAGGCTGCTTTCAACATCTTTGGATACCACCTGAATTGAGACGATACGGACCAAGATACTAAGCGCATCACCACTGCCGGCAACCGCAGCGTCGACTGCCGTATTTAGATTAGAAATGACGGTAGAAGCACCATTAGCGAGGTTGGCAATGTTAGCCAGCGCAGCGGTGTTTGCTCCTATAGCGGATGCAGCGCCATTAATGATGTTGGTAATTGTGGCTAATTCAGACAAATCCACCGCGCCAGCGCCTGTATTACTGGCTAAATTGCTTGCCAAAGCCACATACGCGGAACTAATTCCAGCATCCTGATCAGTAGACACTGAGGCGCCGTTTAACAAGGCAGCAATTTGAGTAACCAACGTATTAATCTTTGCTGCTGCAGCCTGAATTTTAAGGGCCGCGGTTATTGTGGCTGCATCAGTTGCTGTGTTTGTAGACACGCCAATCGCGTCGAAGTTAGTTAAGTCAACGGAGGGATCCAAACCTAGAGAAGTCGATACGATAGCTTTTGCTGCCGTTACCGTCATACCTCCAGACGCAAGTTTATCTATGAGTGTGGTCAGCGGAGTAACTACGGAGGAGCCTGCAGGCGCCGTCAGTTGTCCAGCAAAAGCTTGGCCGGTAGAAATATCAGTTCCGCCAGAAGCAATAATCTGGCCGAAACCGGAGACGCCTGCAGGAAAGCTGAATTTGCCTTGTGCGTCAGTGGTGGTGCTGATTTCGCCCGGGTCCTGGGTGCCATCCCCATCTTTATCGATAAAAACTATAGCATCACGGACATAGCCGTCGATTACTTCTCCCGAGATACTCGATTCTAATAGAGCCTTGGCGGCAGTCACACTGGCCGCAGAATCGGTAACATTAGCTGTTACCTGCTGTAGCGTATTCAGGGTCAAACCCGAGCCTTCTTGATCTAAAGCGTAAAACGCCGACACGTCGACCTTATTCGCAAACTGGGCTGCTGCTGCCCCCCAAGCTGGATCTGATGGACTTATTGACGATAGAGCTGCAGCCACCTGCACAAAAATTTCACCGCGACTCAAACCTGAATCCAGTAGTGATTCAATTTCAGTCACAGCAAAGCCTTTATTGGTGGTGGTGACCAAGTCGCCTAAGATGTCCTCTAGGAGAGCAGTCGCGAATTGATTGTTGGTCAGCGTATCTGAGTAGCGCAGGGCCTTAAACGCAGCAGAATCTGCCAGCGAGTTAGCGAGGTCGGTGGTGGTAGCGCCAGCGGCAATAACGGCTTCAAAATCATCTAGAAACTGTTTACCTGGTGATGCCGCAAACATAGCTTGGATGATCTGGAGAATTTCTTGTTGAATTTGTGTCATTATTTTTCCGCCTCGGAATTATAAATTTCATTAAAGTGTTGTATTTTTTTGTTTTTTCTTTTCTTTATACTCGGTTTTTTTTTGGAGTTCTTATCCTTTTAAAAATCAGCAGAAGACTGTGCTATAAAATATAATTATAGCCCCCTATAGACCCACCATAATTGGGGTATATCAACAGGTTTGTAGTGGTCAAGTAATAATGTAGCTCATCGCAGCGCCCACTTTTCCTCCGTAGACTGACTACGTAAATCCCCTACTTTTGCAAGGTTAAAGCTTTTCAGCTGAGAAATAACTCAACATATGAATAAATCGTCAATAAAAGACTAATAAAAGTCAATAAATGGACAAGCTATAGTTCTCGAAAAGCGCCTTCTCTAAATGTTTAAGTATGAGTAGGCAAATCCGAATCGGTAGGGAACTCTAAACCGAGCTGAAGTCGGCCCTTTAACCACGCTTTCACTGAACCTGACATCAGCAAACCCTCTCCCTGTTCTTACCCCTCTTCCCACCTTCTTTGACAACCGGTTTTAGGCGCTCGCTGGCTCCGTGAACTATTGGCACAAATAAGGTTTTTACTACTCTCTACTAACCCTTTAGACTGTGGCGCTTGCGCTCATAAAAACAATGAAAGGCCACCGCCAGAGGTATAACGTTGGAACAATCCAGCCATAGCGATAACAAGCTTTCTAAGTCAAAGGCGCTAGCACTGGCGGTAGTTAGCGATACTGCCGCCCTAGCTGCAGAAGCCTCTCTACTTCGTGACGAGTATCATCTCAATACTGTCAGTTACTCCCGTAAAGTGTTCATCCCTTTAACCCAGCTTTGTCGTGATGTTTGCCACTACTGCACATTCGCTAAGACACCAAAACGCATAAGCCAGCCCTATCTGAGCATGGAGCAGGTGCTAGAATTGTGCCATGAAGGGGCTAAGATAGGCTGCCAAGAAGCCCTCTTTACCTTGGGCGAAAAGCCAGAGCTACGCTATAAGGCCGCACGTGAGGCTCTGCAAGAACTGGGGTATGACAATACAATCGACTATGTCCATGCTGTTGCCAAAAGAGTTCTAGCAGAAACAGGCTTACTCCCTCATATAAATGCGGGCAATATGACCGCCGAAGAACTGCGGAAAATGCGCGATGTCAGCGCATCGATGGGCATAATGCTTGAGTCAACCTCCACTCGCCTGACCGAGAAAGGCATGCCGCATTATGGCTCGCCAGATAAAGATCCGGCAGTTAGACTCGAAACACTGCGCTTAGCAGGTGAAGAAAAAATACCCTTTACCACTGGCATACTCATAGGCATTGGCGAAACACGGCGCGAACGAATCGAATCGTTTTTGGCAATCAGAGACTTGCATGAGAAATACGGTCATATTCAAGAAATAATTGTTCAAAATTTTCGAGCCAAACCAGATACAAAGATGGCTTTGGCGCCAGAGCCAGACCTAGACGACTTGCTTTGGACTATAGCTGTAGCGAGATTAATATTTGGTGCACAAATGAATATTCAAGCGCCGCCTAATTTGAGCCCTGGCGTGCTGCCAAAATTAATTGCCGCTGGGATCAATGACTGGGGCGGTGTTTCGCCATTAACTCCCGATCATGTCAATCCCGAAGCGCCGTGGCCACACTTGGATCAGCTTGCCATTGAAACCGCTGCCGCCGACAAATTCTTAGAGCAACGCTTAACGATTTATCCAGATTATTTGAAACAGGCAGAGATTTGGGTTTCTGATGCGGTTCGACCCAAAGTGTTGTGCCAGGCTGATGGAGACGGTTTTGCTAAGCGCGACAACTGGCAAACAGGCGAGTCCAGCACCACGCCAGCCATAGAAGCAGAGCTATTAGCTAAACCGGTTGCAGAATCGTCAGTAAGTGCAGACATAATCGAAATCGTTAAAAAGTGTTTAACAAAAGACGATTTGTCAAACTCCGAAGTGGCACGCCTGTTTGAGTCTCGCGGCCTTGACTTCAGCTACATCGCCCAGCAGGCCGACTCGCTTCGACTTAAGCTGTGCGGAAACACCGTTAGTTACGTTGTTAATCGAAATATTAACTATACCAATGTCTGTTACTTCAAATGCCAGTTTTGTGCTTTTTCAAAGGGCAAAGCCAGCGAAAACTTGCGTGGCAAACCTTATGACATAAGCGCTGAAGAAATCGCAAGACGATGTGATGAAGCTTGGAGTCGCGGCGCCAGCGAAGTCTGCCTGCAAGGTGGCATCCACCCTGATTATACTGGCCAAACTTATCTCGATATTTTAGCAACCGTACGCGAAGCAACCCCCGAAATGCATATTCATGCGTTCTCCCCTCTGGAGGTTTGGCAAGGTGCTAAAACCTTAGAAATCAGCCTGGAGGAGTTTTTGATTAAGCTTAAAGCCGCCGGCCTTAACACTCTGCCCGGAACAGCGGCTGAAATCCTTCACGACGATATACGAGCAAAAATTTGCCCTGACAAACTCAACTCCAGACAATGGCTGCAAGTGATGGAGACCGCTCATCGGGTAGGGTTCAGAACTACTGCCACGATTATGTACGGACACGTTGAGACCAGCGAACATCTTGCTGCCCACCTGTTAAAATTGCGATGCTTACAGCAAAGGACTGGGGGCTTTACTGAATTTGTACCGCTTCCCTATGTGCCAATGGAAGCTCCTATGTTTCTCAAGGGCAAGTCTCGCAAAGGTCCCAGCTTCAGAGAAGCCGTATTGATGCACGCCGTCTCACGGCTAGTGTTTAACGACTTAATCTCCAATATTCAAACTTCTTGGGTGAAAATGGGACACGACGGCGTGCAGGCCTGTTTAAATTCCGGTGCCAATGACCTTGGCGGCACCCTAATGAATGAAAGTATCACCAGGGCCGCTGGCGCTGATCACGGTCAAGAATGGTCCCCGATAATGCTAGAGCAACTTATCAGCAAGTTAGGCCGCACTCCGCGTATGCGTAATACACTTTATGGAGAAGTTGATAACGGCCGAATTGAAGCTGCTAACAATGCGCAGGCGCTTAGTGAATTAAGCAATACTGCCGCTCAAAAATTGCAACGCAGCAAAAAACTGAATATTCTTGCCCAGCAAATTTAATCAACATAGCGATTCGCCTAAATAAAAAGGTTGAGCCGCGGATTTCACAATTGAGTTAATACTATCAAAATGCGACTTTTCTATGTCTTGTTACAATTATTTAAAGCTCGTCAGATAACAATTTGATCAATTAGACCCCTACGATATTGTCTAGTGAAGAAATCCAAAACCGTCACCGCGCCGTAATCGGCGTGGTGAAAACCCATTTATAATAGGACGTGAAACAGTTTATGAAGATTGCAATAACCGGTGCCAATAGCAGTGTTGGGAAAAACTTATTGGCCCAACTAGCCACACTCCCAGATTTAGAAATTATTGCAGGAGTGAGGTCCAAGTCCGCGATTGATTCATTACCAAAAGCAGCGTCCATTACCCCTGCGGTTATTTCTTATGATGACATCGACGGCTTAGCTTCAATACTCTCCGGCGCCGATTGTGTAATTCATTTAGCCGGAATCTTAATAGAGACAAAGCATTCTAATTATGCCAGCGCCAACGTCGCTGCCACCGAAACTGTTGTTGAGGCGGCAAAACGCAGTAATGCCAAACACATAATATTTATAAGTGTCGTTGGAGCCTCACCTGATTCAAATAATGCCTATTTTCGCTCAAAAGGAACTGCAGAAAAATTAGTCAGTGAATCGAGCATACCTTCAAGCATTATCCGAACTCCTATTCTGTTGGGCCACGGATCTGCCGGCACCAACTCTTTAAAGTACGCGGCATCCAAAGGTAAAGCCAAAATCTTGGGTGGCGGTCACTACACTATGCGTCCCCTAGATGTTGATGACCTCAATAATGCTCTGGCCACTTTAGCCACCAAACCGGCAACCGGCACTACTACTTATGAATTGGTAGGCCCTGAAGCCATTGCTTACTGCGATCTCATTAAATTAGCAGCTGAGATACAGAATAAAACGGTAGAAATTGGTAGCGCACCCATCTGGCTTGCTAAAATTGGTTCTGCCATCAACAGCATGATTAAAGGTGGGGGAATGACCCCAACAGTTATCGATGTAATTACCATGAATGAAGCAGTAACGGTCAACGCCGATGCCGCTATTGGTATTGAACTTACCCCACTGCGAGACACGTTAAACAAGATACTAACTGAGAAATAAAAAATGACTGAACAAACAGAAACAGTAGAATCTGAACAGAAACCGGTTAAGAAAAAAGCCAGCCCCATCGGCCGGATTATTTTTCTGCTCCTTACCGCAGCTTGCTTTGGCTACCTCTATTTTAGGCTAAACGGGGCAGCCGCAAGAGAAGGCTTGAGCTTGGTCGAATACATGACCCAGGTGTTTTCTACCGTTGATTGGGTACCTTGGCTAGGATTAATGATTTGTTATTCGCTGTTCTATTTTTTCATAGACACACTTGTTGTGACCAAAGCCATGAACTGGTTTATCTCCGATATTAAATACAAAGATATTTTGCCGGTCCGCGCAAGCGCCTACATTATCTCTATATTTAATGAGCAAGTTGGCAAAGGCGCCATGGCGTTCTATTTAAATAAGCGCCACCAAATTCCAGGATGGGAAGTTGGCTCTGTTATGCTATTTATAATGTTCTGCGAGGTCTTTTATTTACTCGTTTGGGCAAGCATTGGATTTGCCGTTGGAGGCGATAGCTTACCTGAGGTATTCGCAATAATGCCTTACATCAGCGCTGGTGCAGCGGTGTTCTTGGTGATTTGGATTCTGTACTTTCAAGGAACCATATTGCCAAATAACACTTTCAGAGAGAAACGAGTTTTGCATGCTTTTAATAAGGCTAGGCCTTGGCATTACATGGCTTTTTTCTTACTGAGATCCCCTGCTCTACTTGCCGCGGTTATCGTATATACGATAGCGTTAAACTTATTTGGAGTGGAAGCCTCCTTCCTAACTTTGTTGCCATTCCTGCCAGTGATCTTTTTTGCCGCGGCGGTCCCCACCCCAATGCGCGCTGCAGCAATCACGTTTTGGGTGATTTTATTCCCTGATAATGAAGGTCAAATGGCGGCTTTCGGGTTTGTTCAGCACAACTTTTTTATTCTATTCAACGCAGCAATAGGATTAATATTTTGGCGCAAAGCCCAAAAAGATCTTTTTAGCGATTAGTGGCTAATCTGCTCACAATCATGCGCCTGCTGCTAATAGCGCCGGTTGTATATGGGCTAGCCAATCCTGGCTCAATGCCAGCGTATTGGTTAGCCCTGTTGTTTTTATTAGCTATTGCCAGTGACTTCCTTGATGGAAAAGTCGCCCGAGCCACTAACACTGCCTCTGCCACAGGCATGCTTTTCGACCACGGAACAGACTTTCTTTTTGTAACATCGACTATGGCAGCATTAGCATTTAATGATGTACTGAGCCCGATACTGCCTGTTTTGGTAACCATAGCGTTTAGCCAATACGTGTTGGATTCTTATTTCTGGCTTAAACAAAAACAGTTAAAAATGAGTTTTTTAGGTCGCTGGAATGGCGTGTTCTATTTTGGCCCTGCCCTACTTTTTATATCCTCTCAATTGCCGATAGCGGGCTTTTTGCAGACCTTGTTTGGCCTTGCCGCCGTCGGACTTGGGTATGGATTAATCCTGTCGACTTTACTTTCTATTGTCGACAGAGCTATCGCACCACTGCGGGCTAATGCATAACTCATCTTGAAACTGTTGCGCCAAATCGGATTCAAGAAATGCACTTTAACTGAACTGCCGTTTACCGGCGTGTGATCAGCCGCGTTAACTTACTAGTTAACGCAAAGCGCACTGCCGAGCAGAGTCAAAACATCAGCTAAGTTTTTGCATTGCATCGACTAGCCTCGAAATTTCGACCTCAGAGGTAAACACCTGAGGCGTAATTCGAACACAGCTGCCACTTGCCAGGCCAACACGTATAACCGTGAATATGCCAAACTCATTCTCTAGGCGCTGTTGCAACTCTCGAGCATCTGCCACCGTATTCTTTCCCGGCAATCGAAATGACCCCATCCCTGTCCAAGACTCTTCATCTAGTCCGCCTAATAGCTCGATATGCCCCATAGCTTCAGCTTCATCCGTCCAAAGTTGACGCAAATGCCGCAGCCGAGCCTCTTTATTAGCAGCACCAATAGCTCCATGGAAGGCAATTGCATCAGGGATAGTAATAATTGAGGCAAAATTCGAAGTTGCCATATGGACTCGAGTGGATGCCCGGGAGTTTTCTGGATCGCTTTCTCCTGGGTAAGGCGCGACTTTGGATAAGGACCCTCTCTTCATATAAAGAGCGCCGACACCGATTGGCGAGCCTATCCATTTGTGCAGGTTAAAACCCGCCCAGTCGACGTTAAGGTCAGATATTTTATAGTCTAGCAATCCCCACGACTGAGCACTGTCACAAATCACGTCGATACCCCGTGCTTTCGCCTCTGTGGCAATTTCTGCCACCGGTACAACTAATCCATGCTGATTACTAACATGCGTGATCAACATTAATTTAAGATTAGGATTGGCCTCAAAAGCGGCAACATAACGACCTAAAATTTCGGCCTGAGTTGCCCTTTGCGGCAGCTCTACTTCAACTGTATTTACGCCATATGCATCTTTTAACCAGAGCATGGTTTCTTTAAAACTGGGGTAGTCCAAATCCGCGTAAAGCACAGCGTCATCAGGGTTTAACCCTTTGTATTGCCGAATTAGGTTATGAACGGCCTCTGTTGCATTGCGAGTAATAACGATTTCATCATCAAACACACCTAAAGCTTGTGCCACCTTATGAACGCTGAGTCTTTGATCATCAGCATAGCCCTTGCGGGCATAGAAAGAATTCTGCGCATTCACCATGCGCGTAGCATCGATAAACGCATTCTGAACTGGGTGGGCCATTTTACCCCAATAGCCATGTTCTAAATTTACGATGCCTTGCGTGCGATCATAATAACTAGCAATCTCTTTCCAAAAATCTTCATCACGGGCCAATACTTGTGGGCTTGTGGATCGAGGTGGTACCGGTAAATCTCGCCTTCCTGCTTTTTTTGACTCCGCCGACTGTGCCGACACTAAACTAGGCAAACCCAAAGCTGCCCCTGCCACCAAAGCCCCAAGGACTCTTCTACGACTTACACTTTTTGGCTTACCGATCATACCCTACTCCAAGATTTCGTTGTGATTGTCCGCGCCATCTCCAACATCGCTGCAGCGACGAAGTCTTGTTCATTATTAACCAGCTGAGAAAAATTGAGAAGCAGCGAATGCGGTTTAATGCTGAGTTAAATTGCTACAATCGGACGCTAATCATGTGTGCGAACACAAAATTTAGATAATACGTAATGAATCTGTCACTCATCCTGAGTACTATAAATCGGAACGAATTTAAGAGTTAAGCTATTTTATAATGGATAAAGGTGGTCTGATGAATCGGTTAGAATTTTTGTTTAACACAGCGGCAGATTCCCTCTGGTTCAAGCGGTTTTCGCTGCAGGCACTAATTAAAACCATCTCCATCTTTATCATCTTTTCCTGTGCAGTGACCTTATCAGCACAAAACTCGGCTCAAGCTCCCTGCACAGCTCACGGCGATACCGAGCTGGAATGCAGTTCTAGTTTGAATTCACTGGCTATGAATTTTATCCAAGCAATAGGCTCACACAATAGCTACAAATTAGCGATACCAGCGCCGGAGTTAGCGCTCATTCGCGCATACAGAGAACAGTCTGCGATCACGCTCGATTATTCCCATCTAACACTAACGCAGCAGCTCGAATTGGGAATGCGCCAAATAGAGCTCGATATTGTTTATGACCCCGACGGTGGGCGTTACGCTAACCCGCTTCTACCAAGACAAACAGTGGAGTTAAACGGCGCTCAGCACTATGACAATAGCAATATGGTCAAGCCTGGGTTTAAAGTACTACACGCACAAGATATTGACGTTCGATCAAACTGTGACACTTGGATTATTTGCCTCACTGAAATAAAAAGTTGGTCAGAAAAAAACCCTCAGCACGTGCCGATTCTTATAATGTTCAACGCCAAAACAGGTGGCTCTGCCTATCCTGGGGTTACCGAAGCACTACCTTTTGATAGTCAGGCTTTTTATGATTTAGACCAAGAAGTACTAAGCGTCTTTGATAAAACCCAGTTAATTACCCCAGATGATGTTAGAGGCAACTTCCATACTCTTAAAGAAGCTGTGACAAGCAAAGGCTGGCCAAGCTTGGCCTCGACTAAAGGCAAAATCTTTTTCGCCTTGGATGAGGGGCCAGAAAAGGTGCAAATCTACAGTCGCGGCAATGCTTCTTTGCAAGGTCTGCCCATCTTCGTCAACTCAATCGACGAGAACGCTGACCATGCAGCTTATTTTACAATGAACAACCCCATTCGGGATCAAGAACGTATTCGAGCAGCAGTCAAATCTGGGTTTATTGTACGTACCAGAGCTGATGCCAACACCATGGAGGCGAGAAATAATGACAGTTCGCGCCGTGAAGCGGCTTTCTCGTCTGGCGCCCAGTACATTTCGACTGACTATTACCATCCCCGGCTAGAATTTAGTGAATACTCAGTTTCACTGCCCGAAAAACGTGCCGCAAGGTGTAATCCGCTTCTCCTTAACGCAGATTGCAGCGCCCGCTAGCACTCCTCAACAGTCGCACCCGCTATCTTTTCAGTAATGATTTATTGCTGTTTTGAAATATAGTACTATCTCAGGGCCATGATTTCGCGGGGCAGCCATGTTCTATGCAACGTAATGTAAGTAGCTTAATCGAAAAGTCGCGTAACCGAAAAAGAGAAGCCTACGATAGTAACTTTTTAAAAACAAAATCCGATAGCGATAAAGTTGCCTTTGCAATGGTCCGAACAAGCTATCTTGAGGAGCTAAAATGCCAATAGACGTGGTCATTACTCTCAGCGATGAAGATCTAGAAAAATTCCAAAACAGTATCGATAAAGGCAGGTTAATTGTCGAAGACGACGAGGCTTCTCGAATGATGGAAGATACTGCTTCGAAAATGATCGATGAAACACAACATCTTGATCTCCCGAGTTTTGTATCTGAACGGCTACTTAAGCTCAGAATACTTCTTAATATGGTCCGTGATGACGAGTGGCAACTCTCTGTACAGGAAAAGAAAAGTATTCGTGCTGCACTGTATTATTTTGTCGATCCCGAAGATGTTATTCCAGACCATATACCTGTCATAGGTTTTCTAGACGACGCGATGTATGCTGAAATCGTATTTAAAGAACTAAAATCCGAAATCAAAATGTATCAGGAATTCTGTCAATTTCGTATAGCCGAAGAAAATCGCAGGAGGGGGGAAGGCCTAGAACTCCACATAGCTCGAGAGGACTGGATAGCCGACAAACGCGAAGTTCTACACGCCAGAATGCGGGAAAGGCGGCTACTAAAAACCGGCGGTCGCGGCCTACGCATGCGTTTATTCTAATTATCCTGTAACTCACCATTTTTTTATTTTTCGGAGTTGTTGTATGCGCGTTGTAGCCCTAACCTTATTGTTCTGTATTTCATTCCTTAACGGCACTGTCAACGCTCAACAAAATTTGGTGCCCATTGACCCGGCATTAGAGAGCAGCTTCAAAACTTTAGCGGCCAGACCTGAAGTTCAAGCAGCTCTTAGCTATATCGAGGATAACGAGCCCGCTTACATTAACGAGCAAATCAGACTTACGGAAATCCCTGCTCCACCCTTTAAAGAAGAGAAACGTGCGGCATATTTTCTCGAGCAAATGAAGATACGAGGGCTGGAGGATGCCTATATAGATAGTGAAGGCAATGCGGTAGGCATTCGACCCGGCAGCGGTGATGGACCAACCTTTCTGATCTCCGCGCACTTAGACACCGTTTTTCCAGAAGGCGTAGACACGACAGTAGAGCTTCGTGGTGGCCGCTATTATGCTCCCGGCATTGGCGATGACACTAGAGGTCTAGCAGCCCTGCTGTCGGTAATCGATGCACTTAACAACAGCAATGTCGAAACTGTCGGCGATATAATCTTCGCCGGTAACGTTGGCGAAGAAGGACGCGGTGACCTTAGAGGCATTAAGGCTCTGTTTCGTGACTTTCCAGAAATAGATGGTTTCGTATCGATCGACGGGGTAAGGCTTCGGCGAATAACAACAGGCGGCACCGGTAGCAGACGTTTTGAGTTTCACTTCAAAGGGCCTGGCGGACATTCTTTTGGTGCCTTCGGTCTAGCTAGCGCTATTCATGCTATGGGCCGAGCCATAGCAAAAATTGGCGACATTGAGACCCCACAATTTCCAAAGACGACCTATACCGTAGGCACAGTCGAAGGCGGCACATCAGTTAATTCCATCGCCGCTGATGCTATATTCGCTCTTGATATGCGCTCCAACGACAAAATCGAACTTGCCAAACTCGAGCAGCAAATAAAATCTGCCGCGTTAGACGCGGTGGCTGAAGAAAACGCGCGGTGGAATAATGGAGAGATCACAGTCGATTTTAATCTCATCGGAGACCGCCCTGTCGGTAAAACTCAAACATCAAGCCCAATCGTTCAGGCAGCTGCACTTGCCTTTGATGAAATTGGGGTAACGCTTGACCAACTCAGTATTTCCAGCACTGATTCAAATGTGCCAATGTCTTTGGGGATTCCTGCAATAACAGTTGCCGGCGGAGGCATTGGCGGCGGGGCTCATTCGCCAGACGAATGGTTCACCTCTACTGACTCTCACGAGGGACCGCAAACCGCGTTCCTTATCGTGCTGGCGCTTGTGGGTATCATGGATGTCACGGAGCCCATGCTGACTGAGCAGAATTAGCTCAAGCTACAAGAATCTAGAACCAAGCAAATAGAAAAGAGAACAAGCCAATTAACAGGGCGCTAGCGCGCAGAAACCAGAAGCGTTTGAATCGCGGCCCCTATTGGCCCCTTTGTATCAAAAAGTGTTGCATGAGACATCCCCAAACCACTGGGTTGCCAGAATGAGGCAGCCTGCGATGCCAGCCACTGCGATTGAGGCGCCCGGTGTATCGCGATTGTTAAATCTGGATTTACAAAACTAGCCTCACTAAGGTCTGTGTTACGGCTAATGCCATTGCCACAGTCGGCAATAGGGCAAAGACTCTGAAACGGGCTTGGTTGCTCCGCCTCTATGAGTCTATGGGTGCGCATCCAAATTGTGGTGGGTCCCGGCGTACTATCCTCACCCGGCGGGTAGGCCACCTCAACCGACTGCGCAAAGGTTGGTTTCCCGTGATTGACTGGCATACTGGGAAAATAACCCGCAACGGCATCTTCGAACGCCGGCCGAACTATTACTGCACTAGGTAATTCTTTAGTGACCTGTATTTTGAGATGAATGCTAGTGGCATTAATACACGTCTTACCCTTTCGATCACTGAGAACAACAGCACAGGTGGTCAGCATTCTGCCCTGTTTTATGATTTTCGCAGCAATGGTGAATCCGGCTAGAGGTATAGGCCTCACCATATCAAGAGTTAACCTAACCAGCTGTTTGTCTTGCACTAGCGACTCTGCCGCTCTTGCAACTAATCCGGACGGCGGTCCAGCGTGACAAGCATCTTCAGACCAAGGCCCTCTAGCACTGTCGTTACCGACAAATTCGTTGGTCTTTAATTCTCGAAAAAATGCAGCCATTTTTTTCAAAGTATCCTTAATTAGTTTTCACTGCCTGAAGGCAGCATGACAAAAAGTTTCAATGCGAATCTATACTTCGGTTTGATCTAGAGGTTTGAGCTAGAGGTTTGAGCTAGGGTGCGCGCTACTGCGTATCCTTTCTGCTCGATCGAAAACTCAAGGGGTATTGCTGGTAGTATTTGTAAAACGACTCTAGACTAAAATCGTTGAGTACCTTCTCACTATAACCGCGGCGGCGATTTCTAAATTCGTCATAGTTTTTATATCCCAGCGTGTGCAAGCAGTGCTTACACACCGTGAACCCATGGGAGACAAGATCAACGTCCCCTGTACTTCTAATTTTCACCAGGTCATAGTTTTTACTAATTCTAGTTGTGGTTGACCACATAGCTTCGGGATGCTGCTTGCGCTCCTCTTCCAACTGACTGCAATTGGCAACGTGATAGGTAGGATATTCCTGATGATCATGAAACCAATCCTCATTCGGGTAATATACCAAAACACGACTGTTTTTTAGAGCTAACGTTTTATCAGGAAGGATTTTAAGTTGCACCAAGGTAAGTAACATTCCAGTACTCGACAATTCAGAGCGCTCTAATCCTGTTAAATGAATAGACTGATTGAACAGTTCAAAATAACCAAGGTCAGGGGTGCCCATTTTCTCTCTAAGAGAGTTAAAAGGGCTGAATTCTATGAAATCGATTATCTTCATTTAAAATTCCGCGAAACAGATTTCATCTTAGTTTAACTCGCTGATGATGCTCGCTAGCCTTGTTTCCGCATCCGTGACTACAACAAATTCAACGCGGCGAGAGCGCTGCGCATCTTCGTCTCCCGCATCATCAAAAATAAGCTGGGAAGATGACAAGCCATTAGCAGTTAACTTTTCTCGAAGCCAAGCCCTTTCATATTCGACCTCTTCAAGATCTAGAATTATGCCTAGTGCTGCCCGGGTCCGCTCTTGCGAAAGTGCCATGTTGCGCATATAGGCATCATCGCTATCTATCGCCTGCGCCCAGGAACTAGATGTATGTCCTTCTATTCTTACCTCTAACACCTCTCCTCGATACTTGGCAGAAGCCAAAATCCCCAAGTAGCGCGGAAAGAAATTACCCAAAATGTCAACAAATTCTGCGCGCAGCCGCGAATCACCCTCTTCGAAAAGCAGCTCGGTATTGGTAAACCTTAACCGGAGGTCATCGCTAAGTTGTGCACCCCACAGAGGTAAATCTTCACCAAATTCTACTAACAGATCTTGATAAAGCTCCTCACGCAGATCTTCATACAAGAGAATGACTTGTTCAATTTCATCATTTTTACGCTCCACTATCACTAAATAAAGCACTGCAATTAACAAGAACAACATCATCAGCCCGCTCATCAGATCGCTAACCGCTATCCAATGTTCTTCCGAGTCATGTTCTAGTTCTTGGTCGCTTTCGAGCATTTGGTTTCTCTACCCTGCGCGCATTGATTGATTATGTTTTGGTTTGTTTCGTTTTAACTTGTTCTGTTTTATTTTGCTGCTCGGCCAGCGCAATTACTTCGCGTAGCCTATCTGTTAAAGGCATATAGTCATTAACGAATTTTTCCGAAAGCGCGGTTAGTTGATAGCCAAAAGTTTGTAAAGCTTGAGTCAATTCTTTTTCCATCGACTCATCAAGCAACAACATTTGCGCTTGAGTTTTATTGGTCATTGCCTCAACGTGTTCCGCTAGGCCGCCATGAGCTTGGTTAACCGAACGTGCTAAACTTGTGGTTACCTCATCAACTGTTAAGGCAATATCTTTAGCGGCCTTTGTTAGGACTTCGCTGAGATTTTCATTGTTTTTCTCAATACTGCTACTCAACTTTTCCGTTAGCTCAGACACATAGCTTCCCAACGCTGGCAATCCTTCCGATGCCTGACCTACTAAGCTTGATAAGCCTGATAGGTAACCTTCAAGATTGCTAGTCTGCTTTTCTAACCCGCTAAGCAACTCCCCTAATGAACTCGCAATTGCATTGAATTCTTTAGAATGAGCAATCATCGCTCCATAAGATTCACTGGCATGATCAATAACTTTTAAGCTCGACTCTTGAACCCTAAGCATGTCATCAAGCTGACCGGCGTACGTCTGTTGCCATTGTAATAATTTACCGAGGGATGCGTTGAACTCTTTAAAGTTTTCGCCATATTGCACTTCTATACGGCTATTAAACTCAGTCATCACCGTCGTCACTGCTGAGGTGAGAGCGTCGGTGTTAGCTGCGACCATTTTCTCTCTGTAGGACTGGTTGGAAAGCAACATTGCCGATGATTGTTCAGCACCCTCAAGCCTAAGCTGATTCAAATTATCATTTAATTGGCTTAGTGAATAATTAAGATCGGCAACGGTTTCCTGTTTAGATGTCGGCGCGCGGGCATTGTGAATAGACTGGATAGCAAATCGAAGCCTTATACTAAGCGCCCCTAGAATGCCGGTAATAGATGACCAAACTGCTACTCCTAGACCATCTATCATGGTCGGTACACTAGACTCTATGTCTGCGCTATCGAATTGCATTAAGCCAAAAGCAATCCCTAGAAAGGTGCCAAATATGCCAAAACTGGTTAGGATCGAAGGCGCGTTCTTCACGGTCTGAAGCGAATAGCTAGGACCATGAAAATAGCCAACCAAAATGATCATAATAGTGACCAGCACCCAGGTGACCATACTTAAATTTGCCAAACTATTTATACCTAAACTATCCATGCCCAAACTACCTTAGAAGCCCAATTCTATTTCTGCGCTATAACCGCCAAAGTCGTCGATTCAGAGCCTAGCGGCAGCTTTCCGGCGTCGAATGTTAAGCAATTTTTTGTTGCTGCGTCTCTTCTTCTATTTTTGCTTTTTTCCGTTTTCCTTACCGATGCTGCTGATTTTTTGATATGAATGCTGGGGCAAGAGGAACCTCGCTAGACTATCACAGGATTCACGATAGTGAGATCAATCAGGCTGATCGAATATGATGTTGACAGACCAGCATAGACCAAGCGAGACTATTATATATGGGGTCCTTCGGTGTCACTCTAGCCACCATATTAGAATTGTTGATTTCACTGATCTCGCCAAACATACTAAACAGACAAACTAACTGCGCCAAAAAATGCGTTCTCTTTCGAGGATTTAGACCTGTATACCCTAGCAAGAATTGAAGAAACCTGGATTAGCACACTGTTAAGAGAGTCAGGCTTTGCTTTCTTTACCTCGTTAAGCATCCACTCATTGGCCATGGCTTTAGTAGTCGGTATAAACGTGGCTGTCAGCTTGCGGCTGTTAACCACTAATTCAACGGCAGCTCATACTGGTTTAGACAAGTTATATCCACTGCATTGGCTCGGCGCTGGGTTCATCTTTTTATCGGGCGTAGCTCTTTTGCTGGCCTATCCAGCCAAAGCACTCACCAACCCTGTGTTTTATGTAAAAGTCGCTTCACTGGTGACTGGACTAATAATCGCCTTCAGAATTCAAATTCGCTTAAAGAAAACCAATTCCACCATAAACCACTCACCTACCAAACGCCTTGCCGCTCTAGCACTAATTCTTTGGATCATCACTATTTTCACCGGCCGGTTTTTAGCCTATACAAACAGCGTCTTGCTGGCATCTAGATACTATTGAGTAACACACTCGTGATTGATTTTCTAAGTAGTTTTTCTCACGTTACGGGCATTTATGTTTTCATGAACTCGACGTGGGGCTGGCCAATAATCGAGTCTTTGCATTTTGTTGGCCTGTGCCTTTTATTGGGTACGGTGGGCGTTTTTGATCTAAGAATGCTGGGCATAGCCAAGCAGATTTCTTATAAGGACTTACACCGATTGGTGCCGCTGGGTGTCGCTGGGTATTTAATTAATGTGGCAACGGGCATCATGTTTCTCACAACCTCACCTGATCAGTATGTGCACAATCCAGCTTTTCAAACTAAAATGCTGGTTATGTTACTCGCTGGCATCAACCTGTTGGTTTTCTATGGGTTTTTTAATCAGCATGTCAGTAATGCTGGCACTGCCCCGCTTCCAGCACGCATAAAACTAGTGGCTGGTTTTTCCTTAATAGCCTGGTCGGTCATAATCGTTTGTGGGCGACTTATCACCTATTTTCGCCCTCCCTATCATTGGTGTTTTTGGTGTTAGCATAAATGTACCTTTGGTACGCTCGGCAAGCTTCTCTATTTCGAGAATCGCGAGAGTTGAAGAAACATGAGTTATTTCCATCACTACTGCGGTGTCCTTGTTCGACCTTGGCGATATTACTAGTTTTGATATTCTCCAAATTCTCGACAGCGTGCTGACGATTATGTTGGAACAAAGTTGAATTGTGTGATCGACTCTATTAATCTGACGGCGTTTATCATCTGCTGGAATATTCTGAAAAAATGCAACTACGTAAAGACGTTACACTCGGAATTTTTCATATCCGAATCAACTGGCTCATCGCGGCATGCACTCTGATGACTGCGTTTTCATTCGGGTCCTTGGGCCTGTGGCAACTCGATAGAGCCGCCGAAAAAGTTGACACCCAGCGCGCTTTAGAAGAAAGGCTTTCAATCAGTGCAGGACCTATAGAAGATATTCCCGTGGGCCATTTACACGCCGCTAATCCAGAAATGCAGAATCTTCATGTCTCACTCACCGGTGAATATCTTAACGAGCGAACAATTCTCATATCTGCTGAGTTTTTTGAAAGTCAAATCGGCTACGGAGTGGTAACTCCTTTACGCCTTAGCAGCAATAATCAATTGGTATTGGTTCACAGAGGATGGACAACAGGCATTTTGCCTCCCAACACCGCCCCTAATCTGCGCCCAGTTGAAGGTCCTGTCACCGTCACCGCCCAAGTCTTCGTACCGGATGGTAAAAATCGCGTGATTTCATCGACAATTGATGCTGGCCGTTGGCCACTGCGTGTAAGGTCCTTAGAAATGGATGTGATGGAAGAAATACTGGCAGAACCACTATTCCCCTTCGAAGTAAGACTCACCGAAGATCAAGCTGGCACTTTAGCGCGTCACTGGCCTGCTGTTAACGTTAATGTTAACCAGAATTTATCCTATTCCCTACAATGGTATAGCTTGGCACTGCTGGTCCTTTTCGCCTCACTCCTAGCTAGCAGCAATCTTTGGGCTATCCTAAAAGGCACTGAATGAAATTCGGTGTAGACCTCTTGAACTGACAGTTTTTCAGCCCTAAAGAAATCAGTTATCAATTATCAGCAAGCAATTTTGAAAATTCTCCAAACAATGGCCCAGATTGCTAGGGTTTTGTCTCTGAGACCATGTGTCTCGGCGCAATAGCCTCACGTCAGCGTTCAAAAGATCAGCCAAAAGTGCTACTCTCCCCGTCAGTTTAATATCGAAAGTAATGAGCTTTTATTGATAGCTACGAATTATTATTGATAGCCACTAACTATTATTGGTGGCCACTAACTACGACGAATTCAAAACTTAGTATCAAGGAGAAGCGTAATGATGCGCATTGTGTCTGGAAAGTCCCTTATTAGCAGCGCCCTGTTAGGCGCGACCTGGCTTTTAGCAAGTTCAGTGTCAGCCCAATCAGCAGAAGAAATTACATTTCATAAGGACATCGAGCCAATATTGCAACGTAGCTGCCAAAACTGTCATCGAGATGGCGGCGCAGGCCCAATGCCTTTGGTTACTTATGATCAAGTTGCACCTTATGCAGGATTAATCGAATACAAAACAGGCCTGCGCGATCGCGCTGGTGCCATGCCTCCTTGGTATATGGAAAAAAATATCGGTATTCAGTCTTACAAAGACGATCCATCTTTGAGTGACGAAGAAATTGCAGCAATATCAAGCTGGGCTCGTTCAGGCACTCCTAAGGGAGACATAGCTGACGCGCCTGAATCGCTGGTTTTTGATGACAGCCTTAAATGGCAAGCTGGAGAACCAGACTTAGTAGTTGTCATGAACGATGTGACTAAGCTAGCTGGCACACCTGATTGGTGGGGCGAGATTGACTACCGTCCAACGGGTCTCACTGAAGATCGCTATGTAAAATCAGTTGAAGTTGTCGAAGTGAACGATGTCGACAATCAGGCAGGAACAGGCCGAGAAACTGTTGGTGGTCGATACATATTCCACCACATGATTTGGGGAACAGCTGAGCTGAATGAAAACGGTGAACGTCCCGCCGGTCAAATTTCTTTACCTTGGCCAGTTCATGAAGTTGGTCGTAATGCCGACATTTTTGACGAAAGCGCTGGCCGCTTGTTGAAAGCAGGCTCCTGGATTGTTTCGGACTCAGTCCATCTTCACTCTAACGGCCGCGACACCACAGGGCATTTAGAAGTTGGCTTTACCTTTCATGATAAAGGCTATCAGCCTAAGTACCAAAATGCCTTCATTGGCTTAGGTAACGGGGTTGACATAAGCATCCAGGGCAATCAAAAAGATCAAGAATTACATGCCTATACTGTGCTTAACCAACATACGAAGGTAATCACTTTCGAACCACACCTGCATGCTCCGGGTGAGCGTATGTGTTTAGAAGCGATTTGGGGATACACTATTGAAACTCTATCCTGTGTTGGTTACGACCATAACTGGGTTCGTGGCTATCCATACACCGAAGATGCTGCACCATTGCTGCCTAAGGGCACTATCTTGCACATTACCGGGTATATGAACAACACAGATACAAACCCTAATGTTCCTGATCCACGCAACTGGCAGGGCTCTGGTAACCGCTCGGTAACCAATATGTTTATTGACCTTGGTATTCGAGTAACCATGACAGATGAGCAGTTTCAAGAAGCCATGGAAGAACGCCGTCAAAGACTGAATCTAGGTCCTAATGATCACGTTATCGGCTGCCCTCTATGCTTGGCTCCGTTAGTTGCCCCGATCGCTGAAGAGACCGATAGCGACGAAGCTGGCAACGAAGTAGCTTCAAGGAACTAGATCCAGCAATGTATAAAGTAGCTGAAAATTTCGCCAAGACTGTAACTAAAACCTTAACCGGCACCTTAGCTAGTACCTTAGGCACAGCCTTGGCGTTAAGTTTTGTTTTATTGGTTAACCCACTGAGTGTAAACGCTGAAAGCTATCAATCGGGACAGCATGTGGAGCCAGCCTACGAAGGCTGGCGCCCTAACCCGGATGGCAGCTTTAGCTTTATGTTCGGTTATATGAACGAGAACTGGTTTGAAGAACCCAACGCTGCAGTTGGCGAAAACAACTTTTTTTCCCCAGGTGAAGCCGATCGTGCCCAACCTACTCATTTTCTTCCTCGCCGAAACCGCTTCACATTTGAAGTCGTGGTACCGGCAGACTGGGGTGAGCGAGAACTAGTTTGGACCCTTAACGTGAACGGCGTTGAACGCAAAGCTTATGCCACCCTCGCGCAGGACTATCAAGTAGACAATATCGTAATCGCCTCTGAGACCGGGTCACTAGGTGCGGGCACTAGCAGCCCTGAATCCAGAGCGAATTTGCCACCTGTTGTTACCGTTCAAGGTGACTCTATCCGAACAGCTCGGGTCGGAGAGCCATTAAAATTGGTAACGCAAGTTACAGACGACGGCTTACCCAAACCTAAACGTGATTCAACAATTTCGGAACGGTCTTTAAAAGCTCGAATGATGCGAGCACCTACCCGAATTACAGTCGGCAAAGTAAATGGGTTATTTCTATCTTGGAATGTGTACCGAGGTGAAGGTAACGTTACTTTTGACCCACAACTGCCCAAGCCCTGGGAAGACACAAGAACTTCGGCTAACTCGCCATGGGGGGCACTGTGGCTGCCACCAGCAATACCAGAAGAAGGTATTTATGATGTCACCGCGACCTTTGACGAGCCAGGAACCTACATACTTTGGGGCAGAGCTGATGATGGAGGCCTTTATCATGACGGCTACATCACCGTTAATGTTACTGAGTAGCTTTTAGGGTACATCTTAAAAAATGCAAAAAAGGGGCTTAGGCTCCTTTTTTAACACCATCTAATACTGCTGTTTTTAATCGGATTTTATTTATGCTTAGCGTCGCCCTAGCTGAAAATCTGGTTTTTAAACCTCTCAGCGCAAATATACCAATCTTCTATGTTCAACTTCTTAAGGCTCGCCCGGATCTGTGCTCAATTCAATCGTGAATGGCGGATCGAATCTTGGCGGTTCTTTGCCGATGATTATCTGCGTAGCAGGTGGCCTAACATAACGGATGGTTGGGTCACCGTATCGCTGCTGAAGTAAAAGTTCATCCGCCGCTCTAGTAAGGGATGGCCGCTGCGCATCTTCACCAAACGAAAAGCTGAAGCTACCTTGCACTAATCTGTCATTAGCTGATAACACGGCCCAATCTGCTGTGTAATAAGACGCTTCTGATAAAGTTGGCAGCGCTAACACATAGTGTGTGTCCAGTACCGGATCGTAACGAAATTGAATATCCACCCAATCTCTGGTCTCATCTCTCAAAGTAAATTTGACCAGTCTGGCCAGCCGGGGAAAGTCAAGATTAATTGCTGTTGGAGCCAGTAGCAGAACGTCATCATCCTTAGGCGAGGTTTCTGTTTTTTCGACAAATCCTGTACTATCCGGACTCACCTGATAGTCAGAAAGCACGGGTACTTGAGCAAGGACAGTAGAAGGAACCGCAGAAGATAGAAGACCCACGATACTTAAATGAAATGTCAAAAAAAGTACATGTTGCACGTTATAGTTTGCTCATATAGCTGGTTTTCAAATGAGGAAACTAAACACAGCTGGCTCCCAGATTAGGCTACAAAGTCTAGCATAAACTTCGGATTTTAAAGAATCTATAGATAGGAAAACTAGCTCGTTATGTCAGATTCCAATTTACACGAAATTCTCAGCGCTCTTAATGATAGTGACAATAACACGGCCAATTTCGACGAATTATGGTCTCAGGGCCGTTCTGCGTTCGGCGGGCTTGCAGCATCCTTTGCGACAAATGCAATGGCGAAGCTTCTCTCCTCGCCACAGCCAATAAGATCATTAATGGTTTCCTTCATAGGCCCACTTCCACCAGGAGACGCTAACGTTGATGCAAAAATACTGCGTCAGGGCAAAAATGTTACTCAGATGAGTGCCAACGTGAGCGGCAATGATAAATTATGTCTCCAAGCTATGGGCGTTTTCGGAAATCCAAGAGCAGGCATATCCGTTCCATCAAATTACCCATTCGACCCCGTAAGCCGAAACAAAGGTATACCATTTGAAACGGCCCATGAAAGAATGCCCCCTTTTTTGCAGTTTTTTGAGGGCTATTGGGTTAGCGAAGGACTTCCCTACTCCGGCAACCCTACAAGGTATTTGAATATGTGGGTAAGGCATAAAGTGGACATGTCAGACCACCCTATTGAAAAAATGGTGACCATCGCAGATATCCCGCCCCCTCTTATTCTGTCTCACTTTACAGAGGCACCCGTGCCCACCAGCTCGCTTACCTGGGCCTTGGAATTCGTTATTCCACCTGAAGAAATAGATTCGCAGTGGTTTTATCTAGAATTTTTGATCGAGTCAGCAGCAAACGGTTATACCCAGCAATCTGGAAGGATTTTTGCCGAAGATGGGCGGTTATGCGCATTATCTAGGCAATGTATGGTTTATTTTGGCTGATCTGTGTAAAAACAACGAGCGGCAAAGAGATGGCGAGCACAAGCACAGAGCTAGTCGTCAAATTTATCCAATCACCTAGCCATAACATTTGGTAGGCTTAGTTCATGACAAAATTAATTTGCGAATCACTGAAATTTCTAAGCATCATTTTTTTGCTTTGTTTGGGATGCTTCCAACTTGCCTTGGCACAGCATAGTCACGGGATTTTAACCCCGGGAGTTACCTTTCCGAAGGATGACTCGGTGCTAAATGTATCCCCCAAAATGATAACCATGAGTTTTAGAGTTGACGTGAAACTTTTAAAACTCGCGCTTTATACCGATCAAGGCAATTGGATAAATATTGGCTTTCAATACGACCCTTCTAGGCTGAGCCACAGTTTTGTTTATCCCATCAAATCCGAATTACCACCTGCTGAATTCTATGTTGCAAGGTGGTCAGTAACAGATGATGAAAGAAGGTTACTGAATGGCGAATTTAAATTCTCGTTCGGCCCCGGGGCTGTTCCACCCTCGGAGACCATTGACGGCATAGTAAGCGATAAAGTAGAAGTTCTTCCAAGCACCGGTTCTTACCGCTTAGGTGCTGAGAAGAGTGTTGAGCGCTAAGCCTATTTGAACTTATAACCCTTGGATGCTAAAAAATCTTTCATATGAGGCCGCGCTTTTCCAGACAGTAAACCCGCTACTTGTTCAGTCCAGCTAATACCATGTCCCCCGCCCGTTCGTGTTTTATAGTATTCGCGGATAGCTTCATCATAGGCGGCGATTGAATCTCGGTCCCCTTCTTCATTATAGACCTCTTGTTTCATAATCACTGAAACTGGCAGCCTTGGCTTTACTTCAGGGTCTTGATCTGGATACCCCAAACAAAGACCAAACACGGGATAAACACCATGTGGCAATTCGAGCAGCTCTGAAACAGGGCCTGGATCATTGCGTATACCGCCTATATAACAAATCCCTAAACCAACAGATTCCGCTGCCGTTACTAGGCTTTGTGCCATCAGTGCAACATCGACTGTTGCAATAATAAAATGCTCGGTGTAATCGCCTTCGAAAGCTTTCCCATACTCGCGGCAGTAATTACCTGGACGTTTCAAGTCCGCACAAAACATCAAAAATTCTGCGGCTGTTTCCACATACTTTTGACCCCCAGCAAGCGCTGCGATTTTTTCACGAGTCTCTTTGTTGCTAACCCTAATAATGGTTGCGCCTTGTAGAAAGCTTGAAGTCGCAGCAGCTTGCCCAGCAAGTACTAAATCATTTAGCAATTCCGGCTCAATCGATTTATCAGTAAACTTACGAATACTACGATGAGACTTCAGTAATTCAATAACAGAACTCATTTGTTTTTTCCTTGTAGATTAGCTAAATTTTTCGACGCAAATTATCAAGGAAAGCAGGAACCACCTCATTGGCTAATTTGGTTTCTGCATTAAACATTACAATTACGCCAATGTTGGCTTCTGGTACAAAAACCATTTCCGACCGGTAACCCCTTACACCGCCACCATGGTGGACAGCGCGAATGCCCTGGTAATCAAAAACTCGCCAGCCCGTTGCGTAGTATGCTTTTTCAAGCCCCTGCCAACGGTTGAAATAGTTGCCCCTTGGGGTCGATATAATTGGCGTATGCAGATTCTTTAAAAACTGCGCTGGAAGCACCTCAGGAAAGGCACCCAAATTAGCTCTTAGCCACAGAGTCATATCAAAAATACTAGCATTAACACCCGACGCTGGAGCCACTGAATAATACGCTGGATTAGTTGTTGTCGAGCGCCAAGATCCTCTAACTTTTCTGTGTGGGGCCGTCGAACGTGAATTAGCTTCGTAGGAATCTAGCCCAACAGATGCAGTAACCATGCCTAGCGGCTTGAACAGGTGCTCCTCTAAATAGGCTTCATAGGTTTCGCCGGTACTTTGCTCCACTACATCCGCGGTTAAAGAAAACACAACATTTTGATAGCCATAGCAATCACCGGGTAGGCAGACTGTTGGTATCTTATTAAATCTTGATTTTATTTTACTGTACAGCACACCATCGTCCAGCATATTAGAATAGCTATGGGGCATAAGTCCTGTTGAATGACTGACAATATGCTTGAGAGTGATGCCATGAGAACTTGCACGAGTTCCAAGATTCATGTCCGGGAACATATCGGTCATCAATGTATCCCACGACACCAAATTCTCTTCAACTAATAGCGCTGCGGCGGTACCTGCAAAGGTTTTAGACATTGATGCGATTCTAAATATTGAATCTGAATTGACGGGGTCTGTCCCGCCAACTTTTTTGACCCCCCAAGTCTTGAGATGAGATATTCCCTCTCTAGAGACGATAGCCATCGCGACACCAGGGATTTTAATTTCACTTGAAGCTTCTTCAATCCACTGGATGAATTCACTCATGTCATAGTTATATGAATGTGCTGCTGAGATAGCCGGTATCTCATTTGCGAAACCGGTTGAGCCGGCAAACAAAAAACATGTTGTACTGGCTATTGTCCTAATTAAATTTTTAGCTTGCTGCAAGGATTACCATCTCTAGAATTTGCGAGTCTTTGAAATTCGCTTGGGTTAATAAAATAAGTGACAAATTTGGATTAATACAATAGGTGAGTGAAATAAGTGAAATAAATAGAAGAATAAAAGCGGCAAGTTCCAGTGGCAGTAACCATAAAACAAATCCGCTGCCACTGCACTATGACAATGCTTTATTTACACTTTAAATTTAGAATTAAAAAACCGACTTAACCTTTATTAAGTCGGCCAATATGGGACACATTTTAGCGCATTGTGCCTCTTAAAATTTTAAAATCTTAAGAGGGCCTCATGCTCGAGGAACAAAAAGCAGCATTTGCCGCCCTTCTCGTACGACCGTCACTGCGGAAAATCGATCACTATCCTCGATTGCAGCATTTAGGGAATCCAAGCTAGCGACGGTCTCTCGGTTAACTTGGACGATAATATCTCCTTCTTGAAGGCCCGCAAGCGCTGCCTGACTGCGGGGATCTATCTGCTCGACCAATATGCCAGGCTGGCTTATTCCATCGCTCGCCGGCGTAACAGACAGCAGACTTGCTCCGCTCAAGGCTTGATTTAAACCCGCATCTACTTCCTTACTCACAAAAAGTGGATCAGCGCCGCCGATGGTAGTCTTCAAGGTCGCTTTTTCTCCTTTTCGATAGAGGACAAGGTCCACTTCCTTGCCTTGGCGCATTAGCCCCACGGTATTGCGCAGTTCCCGACTGCTATCAGTTCGACGTCCATCTATTTCTATAATTATGTCAGACACCTGCACCCCAGCCCGCTCTGCGGCGCTATCGGGCAATACACTAGTGACTATAGCGCCTTCTCGAAGGTCAACATCTAACGATGCAGTAATTTCTGGAGTAGCGGTGGTGATGGTCACCCCTAGCACCCCTCTGCGAACTTCACCGTCACGCTGCAAGTGTTCAATGACCCGAGCGACCATATCGGAAGGGACAGCAAAGCCAATACCATTGCTTCCCCCACCGTTACCACTAATTATTGCGGTGTTAATTCCGATCAAGCGACCCTCAAGATCAACCAATGCGCCTCCAGAGTTACCGACATTTATCGACGCATCGGTCTGGATGAAATCCTCGTAATTTTGATTGTTCAGACCGGCACGGCCTAAAGCACTAACGATACCTGAAGTTACTGTTTGCCCAATGCCAAATGGATTGCCGATAGCAACCACATAATCTCCAACCTGAACAGATTCGATATGTGCAAGTTTAATGTCAACTAGGTCATCTCCAAGTATTTGAAGAAGGGCAATATCCGTAGCCTGATCACTGCCAATTAACGATGCTTCTATGACGCGCTGATCAGACAATTGCACAGAGATCTTGCTCGCGCCTTCAACCACATGGTGATTAGTGACTATGTAGCCTTGTTCAGCATCAATTATGACTCCAGAACCTGCCCCAGTGGCAAAAGACTGTTGTGGATTTCTGGGCATGAGATCCGGCCTGCTTTCGAAAAATCGGCGCACCTCATCTGGAATGTTTTCGCCCACTGAAAACTCAGCCCTGGTTGGAATCCGTTTTGTGACCCGGATATTCACAACGGCCGGTGTCGATTTCTCAAGCATAGGGGCAAGAGAAGGAAACCCTGCCTGCAATGCTTCCTTACTAATCCCGTATGAAAAATTGCTCATTAACATTGTGAGCAATAAAACGAATAGCCCGCTACTTCTTCGAGCCGAGGTCACCTGCTTGGTGCAATTCATAGCCATTCTCCATCAATTTACCTTACCCTCACTACCACAACTTATAGGTAGTTGCTCATGAGAGCTTCTAGTGTCAAAGTTAACGGGGCTGGCGGTTAAAAACCTGAAATTGAGGTGAACAAACTGTCCAGAAAATATCCAAACGACCTAAACTATTGGTGTTTAGTGACGGGTATTGGTTAGCATGCAAAGTTAGAAATAATTGGAACCTTTGGCCTATTTTGACCGTCTAACTTTGTATTAAGCCCTGAGCCTTAGACCGAGGTATAGCTCAAGGCATGTTGTAATTTGCAAAGCTAAATACACATGTATCACGTTAATTAAAGACCGTATCTTACTATTAAATAACGATATATAGGTTTATAAAATGAATTCAACATTAACGTCCAGCAGCGCACAGCTAGATTTAACGTCTGCGTCCCTACTTCTATCCCAATCGTTCGTGATGGAAAATTGGCTGGTAATCCCTGAACTCAACCGACTCCAAAATAGGCTGACCGATCAATGTCGCGCCATAGAGCCGAGATTGATGCTACTTTTTTGTCACCTGGCAGCCAACGAATTCACAGTAGTCAGTCGAAATTCATTAGTAGAACAGCTTTGGCCTAATGTTATCGTTAACGAAAACTCGCTAACTCGTGCTGTCTCTGAACTCCGCAAACAGCTTCGAGGCGGCTGCCGTGAAGATGCTATACAAACCATACCCAAGCGAGGCTATCGCCTGCTTTGCAAGATAGAGAGTATTCAAAACTCAACAAACCATGAAAGCCCTAGGGCGCCAAAAGCGCACAAAACAGTTAACTTGGCCTTTTTAACTAAAACCATGACTAGCCTATTTTCTATGGCCCGAATTCCCAAACCCGCACTCATGGCAATCACTATGACGGCACTGCTCGCAACTACTTTTGCTATCGATTCAATAGGTAGTTTAGGAAGCGAGCCAGATGGCTTGATAAGAATACCCACGGCCCTTGTGGATGAGGTAGTCGTTAACGGGCCAAGCTACTCAAGCGGCTTATGGGGAAAGGGATTTGCTCTTAGCTCCGCCAACAATATAAAGACCGGTAACAAGTCAGCCACCAGGCCTGTTGTTTCCCATGATGGCAGCAGCTATGCCTATCTCAGCTATGACCAAGACGGTTCTACAATTTTCGTCGGCACATTGAATGAGATGAGTGCTCCCTGCGCGATATACCATGATCCTGAGAGACTGCTAAATCTGGCCTGGTCCCCGCTAGGGCAATCACTTCTTTTCAGTAGAAAAACGAAATTAACTAACGCCGCACTATTTTCTAATAACCAAGCTGAATCTCAACTGTTGGTTCTGAATGTAGCCTCGGGAGAACTCAAAAGGCTTGTAGAAGACGAGTTGCCAAAAAATAGCCTCATGATAAATGAAAGCAGTCTGACCTAAGACTCCCTAGCAAAGTCCTAATACCGGGCACTAAGCTATTTGGTCTAGACGAAAAAACTGGCTGGAGGCAGATCTTAATCATCCATCTGCATGGGCCCAATTACCGTTGACAAATAAGCGGTGACTAGCAAAATCGCCAACGCAACGATACCCTCGATAGTCACTGACCGCCTAAACTTCTGAACCCCGTGCTCGCTATTCAATTCTGGCACTAATCTCCATTTATTGAATGCAGCAATTGCCATAATAAATAGTACTAGTAGCAATTTTACGACGATACTCTGGCCATAAACTGTGTCAAAAAGCTCAGTCCAAGAATCCAATAACTGCCAGATCAGCAACCCACCTGTAGCCCCTAATAGAAATAGTAACAAAATCGCATGCCTGCCGAAACGCTTCAACTTAAGCTGGACGAAATTAGTGTCGGGCACCCCTGCTAGCATATATAAGGGAAACAAAATCCCAATCCAATAGCCAAAAGCCAACACATGAATTGCGATAGCCAGCTGTGCAATCGTACTTAATACCGAAACATGCCCTATAAGCCTAAAGCTCAGAACCAGTCCCATTAGAGCAAAGCAATAAAGTGTGAATAAGCGGCGGTAAAATATCGGCTTAGGTGGCGTTTTGAGTCTCTGAATTCTAAAAAAAACAAAAATACTCACCAAAAAAGCGAGCCCGAACCCTAGCAAGCGGTAGAGAGTCACATCCCCTAATTGAGTATCTAGAAGCATACGAGACAACGATAGATCAAACATGCCAGTCAAACCGTTACCGTTAACCTGGCCTACTTGAGATAGGAAACTCAACCCAGCTCCTTGAAAGCCCAAAAATGCACCGATGCCACAGTAAATCAACATGGTGTTTGTGGTTTTTCGGCTCCCATCTGAATACAGCACCAGGAACAGACTGCCGCCAGCAATGCTCGCAAGTCCAAAATAGACGCTGAGTTTACACAGCAGGTTGAGTATCTCCCAAGAGCTTAGGATGAGGAACGCGTCCATTCTTATTCTAGCTCCATACTTATATTAGCCCAACGTTAAAGCGGAACTCACAAGCGAAGAATTTGGCTTCAACGGGAAACAAAAGCTGTACTTGTAGGATCGACTTCAAATTCAAAAGAATCGGTCAGAGTATGGCCATCAGCACTAATTGCAGCCCAATTAACCGTAAATTTACCCGGGTGCATGCCCGGAGTAGCAAAAGTAAAGCTAGCCTGAGTAGTTACATTTGGCTCAAATGAGGTGGCCATTCCATGATCAACTCCCATCAACTCAAGCTTAATTAATTTAACATCACCTGAGAATATCAGATTAATTTCAGCTGGCGCCACCTTAACTACCGCGCCATTATCAGGTGTTGTTGCTCTTAAGCCTTTGTGGGCACTAGCCGCCAGTTGAAAAACTACTGCCATCGATATGCAAACGAAAGATTTTACTGACGTGTTAATTCTCATATCAAATACCCTGTGTTGAATTCATTAGTACTGAGACTATCTCACGAACCCAGAGCATTGAAGGCCATACAATTGCGACAAATTGTCGCAGAGTGTGTAACGCAATTACTGTTTGTAATCCTACTATTCTATTCTGTCTTTTGTTTTCCTTTCTTGTTCTGCCAAACATGAGTTACGGGGGACATATTAATCTCCTCAAAGACAGTGCCAGGCCTTGCTTGTAATACCATTAGGAGAGCTTGTGCGACATCTTTTGCCTCAATTGCATTCTCTGGCTGCGTACCTGGCTCAAAATGTAAGTCATCAAAAAATGGGGTGCGAACAGCACCCGGATTCAATAGTGTGACTCTTATGCCCGATTTCCCGCATTCATCTCTAAGCGCTTGTGAAAACCCACGAATGGCAAATTTACTCGCACAGTAAATACTACCTTGTCGCGCCCCTTTAAGTGACGCCTCAGAACCAGTGTACACGATATCGCTCGGTGTCTGCTGCTGCTTAAGCCGCGGCAATAGGCACTTAGTAAGGATCACATGGCTTAAAAAATTAGTGTCCATGACCAACTTTACGTCAGCTATGGATAGCTGCTCCAAGAAACCCATCTTACCTATGCCTGCATTGCTGACCAAAGCGGTAATAGTTCCCTTTATTGTTTTAGACAAGTCAGCAATTTCCAGGGGCAATTTATCAACGTCCGCAAGGTCGATCTGAGTGAAGCTAAAACTGGATTGGTCGCCAAAGGCAGCAAGTGCACCCGCCTCATTTTTGTCGATACCTAGAACCGAATACCCCTCAGCTAATAACTCTGCAGTCATTGCCCGGCCAATACCTGAAGAACAGCCTGTGACGATGACTGTGCCTTCTCTTGTTTCACTCATAGTGTTCACCAAAATCTAGCTAATTAAATTATGCTTATAAGCACTCTTCAGTCTTTATGTCACAGCTCTCACTCAAACTACATCGCCGCTACGCACATCGATAATATTGTGTAGGACTAACAAACTCGTTAAGCATAGCCTCAAGCTTCTCAATAGTTGACCCGTCCGAATTATCTTTTAGTGATACCTCACCTTCTTGCACATTAATTGGCTGAGCATATAGGGCTTCATCAGGATATAGCTTCGAGATATTTTTATAAAATTCCGTTGGCATTCGAAATTCTCCTAATGACACTGAATGAAGTTTTTCAGCATTCAAACTTGAGAAAACCAATTTAAAAAGGGCTGCGTATTCTTCAAGCACGGTTTCAGTGTAAATTATAGGTTCAAATCGCAATGCCACAGGCCAGCCATTTTTTTGCAGTTTTACTAGCGCCTCTAGACGCTTTTTCAAAGATGGTACTTTATGTTCCCATCGGGCGGTGGCCGCTTCGCTAGCGAAGCTCATTGCGACGATCACATTGTTTAACGCCTGGGCCTCTAACAAGCCACGAACCTGAGTACTCTTAGTTCGGATTTCCAACATCGCGTCCGGATATTTTCGAAACAGAGGCAAAAAGAACTGACAAAAATGACTTACTGGCTCCAACGCCAGACTGTCGCAATCATATCCACTATAATAGTTACCCGCATTATTGGTGTTTTTAATATAGCGTTCTAAATCGAAGTAAAAATCCTCATAATTTACAAAAAGCACTGTGTTAGCAGACCTGTACATACCCTGCAAAAAACAGTAGCGGCAATCATAAACACAGTTCATCATATGTGAAAAATAGTAGCTGCCCTGCCCTTCAAATCCATATCCTTCAGGGGTTGGTAATACCAAGTTTCCGAATTTCTTTGCGAGAATTAGAGAAGGCAGCTGTTTCTGGATTCGAAAGTTTTGAGCATTACGATTAAACACCTCACCATAGCGCTCACAATCGATCACCGGCAAATCTGAGAATCGATTCAGAATCTCTAGCGTGCGCGGGTGTTGCTTAATTTCTTTCTCAACATAGATAGCAGCAAACATGGATAGCTCTTATCGGTTAGGTTAAATAGTGAACCGCTCTAAACCAGCATTTATTTCGGCGAGTAATTGCTTTGCAGATTGCAATTTTAAGGCAGATATTTCTTCGAGTTTGGGTTCTAACCCGGCGGCCTTAAATTGCTGGCAAGCCCTTCGTAACTGACTAGACTGTGTGACGGTAAAATTAAAACGTTGAACCATTTTTTCATAAGCCGTTGGTAAGCTTATGGCACAATTATATTGCGATGCTAGGGTTTGCAGCTCTGTAATGAGTAATTGTAACCCTACTACAAGCTCATCCATAAGGGTTTCGATTTTATCCTTACTAAGAGTGTTAATGGTATTTTCGGGATTGTCCGAAACTATCTTTAACAACTGCACAAATTCAATTGGTGAGAACTTGGTTGCTATGGACCAAAAAGCCGAACCTTCCATATCAAAAGCTGCATTCTGAGAATATTCCTCCTCAGGCACATCAACCGTTACAAGGTCCGATGAAGGCAAGGAAGAAGCTATTGGCAGGGGATAGTAACTGCGGTTAGTCACCGGATCAGTTATTTTACGAATTATGAGGGAGACCCCTAACTCGAAAGTTTTATGCCCAGCAATCCCCGCATTAATCCAAATAGGATCATACATTGAATCATCTATCGTGACAGCGGATAGGTAAGCTGTTGCGGCAGCCGCATTAACTCTCCCGATTCCACTGACCACAAGATTAACGCCTTGTGCTTGGTATCGCCGAAAAGCACCACCATTTACCGACTTAAGGCCAAGCCTTTGAATGATCGGCTTTGCCTCAATAGCATGAGCGACAACTAAGTTAACCGGGGAACTGAAGTCTGCCATAGATGTTTTATCCATTAATTCTTTTCCCACCGGCACTTTCCCCTAAGAACTTTCGCCTGAAAAGTCAGCCATCGTTATCTACATCAAAAATGATTGATAATAGCTGGCGGCACCTTCGTTGCCTCGTTTACTTGCCCCATCAGCTAGGATCGTACATTTTTCACGAAGCACCTTCTTAGCGTAATCGCTCTCGTGCGGACTGAGCATCTTCACATGAATCGAATTCAGCAATCTGTTCAAAGCAGTTACCCTGAATCTATCTAACCCCCAGTGAATAGTTGAAAGTTGATCCTTGTCACCACCGTACTTTCTTAAGAGCTCTACATCCACTAATAATACCGGATACACACAGCATACTTTCAACCATAAATCATAGTCTTCGCATACTGTAAGGGATTCATCAAAACCTCCCATCTCAGCAAACAATTTTTTTTCCAAGACTACAGACGATGGAGAGATTGCACAAAGTGCCACGCAGTCTTTAAATATCCGACCGCCGCTTTTAGCATATTTATTCTTTTTATTTACTCTAACACCGTTACGAATCCAAATTTCATCACTGTGCACTATTCGATGTGCTGGCGATTCGTTCCATGCCTGGCGTTGCATCCATATTTTTTTTTCGAGCCATTGGTCATCCGAATCAAGAAATGCAATCCAGTCACTTTTCGCGGCCGACACCCCTTTATTTCGCGCAGCACTAACACCGGCATTCGATTGGTAATAGTAATCAACGCTCGGGTACTTTTCAGACAAGAAATTTCTCGTCTGGTCCGTGGAGCCATCATCGACAACAATGATTTCATCGACAGCTGAGGTTTGATCCAATACAGAGTCTATCGCTCTGGCGAGCGTATGCTGCCTATTATGAGTTGGTATCACTACCGAAATCGATTTCAATCCAAACTCCAAATTTAAAGACCAGGGATTCTATTTTTCCTGCAAATAAAAATGGGAACCGAAGTTCCCATTTTCACTTAGCACAAATAAACCTTTTTAAGCGTATTTCGCTAGCTCTTTCCTCGCTATAACACGGCGATGAACTTCATCTGGGCCGTCTGCTAGACGCAGGGTTCTTTGACTCGTCCACATTGTCGCGAGTGGGAAATCCTGACCGATACCGGCGGCACCGTGCATTTGAATTGATCTATCAATAACACGCAAAGCCATATTAGGCACAGCGACTTTGATCTGAGAAATAGCATCTCGAGCAGCTTTATTGCCAATGGTGTCCATCAGCCAAGCCGCTTTAAATGTTAACAATCTGCACATTTCAATTTCAATCCGGCTATCTGCAATAACGTCATAGTTACCGCCAAGCTCTGCCAATGGCTTACCAAATGCTTCGCGACTAGTCGCTCGTATACACATAAGGTCTAGTGCCTTTTCTGCAGCACCTATTGAACGCATGCAGTGATGAATACGCCCAGGCCCTAGTCGCCCTTGCGAGATTTCAAAACCACGACCGCGGCCTAAAATTATATTACTTTCCGGCACTCTGACGTTGTGAAATTTGATATGCATATGCCCATGAGGCGCATCGTCACGACCAAAAACATGCATAGGTCTTACAACTTCAACCCCTTCGGCATCCATTGGCACAAGTATTTGTGACTGACGTGTGTGCTTTGGTGCCTCTGGATCAGTTTGAACCATCACGATCATTATTTTGCAGCGTGAATCACCAGCGCCAGAGATGTAAAATTTCTCACCACTAATTACCCACTCATCGCCATCCAGAACAGCTTTTGTGGCAATGTTAGTTGCGTCTGATGAAGCTACACCCGGCTCTGTCATAGCGAATGCAGATCGAATTGTGCCAGCTAGAAGCGGCTTCAGCCATTGCTCCTTTTGCTCTTCAGAACCGTATCTCTCCAACACTTCCATATTACCAGTATCAGGCGCACTGCAATTGAAAGACTCTGAGGCTAGTCTGCTTCTACCCATAATTTCTGCAAGGTGAGCATATTCTAAATTTGAAATACCGGCTCCGCCCTGGCTCGCAGGAAGGAAAAAATTCCATAAACCCAATTCCTTGGCTTTATCTTTAAGGTTCTGCAGGATCTCGTCTTGGCGCGGCGTATGCGACCAGCGCTCGCCAACACTCACTTCCTCGTGATATTCCTCTTCTACCGGCTCTACTTCTTCGTTTACGAATTTGCGGATTTTTTCCCGCACTAAAACCAGTTCTTCTGATAGTCCTAAATCCATCATCTCGTTATATCCTCTAATACAGCTGTCTTAAATAGTGAATCGAATACGCCAGTATGTAAATCGGCGTGTTAGTTGCTATGAAACTTTAGCTGGCTATTGTGCCGCCACCGTCAATTACGATTGTTTGCCCTGTAGTAAAACTGCCTGCGCTGGACGCCAAGAACACTGCTGCTCCCGCAATTTCATCAGGCTCACCGATGCGTCTAAGTGGATATTTAGACACTGTCGCTTCATATATTTCCGGATTTTCCCAAAGCGCTTTAGCAAAATCCGTACGAATCAGTCCAGGCGCTATACAATTGACTCTAATATTTTGGGGGCCCCATTCTACAGCCAAGTTACGCGCTATCTGCATGTCTGCCGCTTTAGATATAGCATAGGCACCTAAGGCATCAGTCCCTTTGAGTCCTCCGATAGAAGAAATAATAATAACCGCGCCACCGCCAGTCTCTGCCATGCCGGGTATCGCCAATTGGCAAAGCTTATGCACACTGCCAATGTTTGCCCGCATCACCTTGTCAAAGGCTTCATCCGGTATATCTTGAGATTTACCAAAATAAGGGTTCAATGCAGCATTGCAAACCAAAATGTTAATCTTGCCTAGCTGCGCTTCTGTCTTCTCTACCAGTGCTTGCAATTGCTCTTTGTAGTTGATGTTGCATGCTATAGCGATGGCTTGATGTCCAGCAGCCTTAATTTCGCCAGCCACTTCATCGCAGGCGTCCTGATTGCGGCTAGAAATGACTACTTTTGCGCCTTGTTCTGCCATCCGCATAGCAATCGCTTTGCCAATGCCTTTGGTAGAACCAGTGATGAGGACTACTTTATCTTCGAGGCTAAAAAGACTCATTTATTCTCCCGATTATCTTTGGTATTAAACTAGTTCTTTTTAAACAGGTAGTAAATATGTGCACTGCTAATACGGTAAGCCACTGTCATTTTTTGGAACAGTGAAAACCGGACATTAAACTAGCAAGCAGGGCGCGCAAGGACAAGGAATTTTACCGTAAAAATAGCTATTGATTTAGCTATTCCATCCAATCACGCCTGCCTTTGGAAATACTAGTGCCCCCGTCAACGGGAATGACTGCCCCGTTAGTGTAAGCCCCCGCCTTAGAAGCGAGATACGTAACGATACCGACCATTTCCTGAGGCTGACCAACTCTATGTAAAGGACAGTCATCCTCAATATCATTGAGATAATGCTCAAAAACATAATCGGTCATTCGAGATTCGAAAAAGCCCGGCGCGATGGCATTAACTGTAATGTTCTTGGGCGCCAAATCGACAGCGAGAACTTTAGTTAGATGGTGAAGCGCCGCTTTGCTCGCGGAATATGCAAAAGTGGGGACTCTTTGCACAATTGGCACATGAATGCCGTCCATCGAACCAATGTTGATTACCCGAGCGGGGTCTTCAGCGGTACCCGCTAACGCTAATAAGTCCACACAATCGCGGGTCAAAGAAAACACGCCATTAAGATTGGTACTCACTACCTTTTCAAAGCCTTCATCGGGGTAGTCTTCAAGCTTGGAGCCCCAATTTGCCCCAGCATTATTAAGCAAAATAGAAAGCTCTCCGAATCTTTCAGCAACGAATTTTACAAGCTGTAGCCGTTGCTGGGCATTGGTCACGTCAGCCGCGACTGCCGCCACATCACCAAACGCTTTAAGTTCGCTAAGCGCTTGGTTACATTTATCAGTACTTCGCGACGCTATAATAACTCGAGCGCCATTATCAAGCAGACCCTTTGCCATTATTAAACCAAGGCCGCTGCTGCCACCGGTAACCAGAGCTGTTTTGCCTTCAATCGAGAATAAGTCTGCTATTTTAAAACTGTTGCTTGAATTCATGTCCAGACTCATATGATTTATGGCTCTTGAGAAACCTTGACCAATTGTTTACCAAAATTCCGACCTTTTAGCAGCCCTCTAAATAGCTCCGGCGCATTTTCCAAACCCTCACCAATGCTTTCTCTGTGAATCAACTTACCTTCTCTGACCCAAGCCCCTAGCTGCTCTGTCGCTTCGAGCCAGTTATCTTTCCACTCAGTAACAACAAAGAACCGATGCTCTGGCACCTCATCAAGCTTTTTCAGAATGCGAAAAGGTGTCTCTGACTGGGTAATATCCTCATCATTATAATTTGAGACATAACCACAGATTGGCACTCGTGCGCCGGCGTTAAGCAACGGCGCTACTGCTCTAGTTACGTCACCACCGACATTTTCAAAATAAATATCGATGCCATCAGGGCATGCTTGTTTAAGTTCTTCTGCTAGATTCCCGGCTTTGTAGTCGATACAAGCGTCAAAACCTAGGACTTCCTTCACGTATTCACACTTGTCCGGTCCTCCGGCGATCCCTACTGCACGCAAACCAAGAATTTTAGCCATTTGACCTACCACCGAACCAACCGCACCAGAAGCCGCCGCTACAACCAAGGTTTCTCCTGCTTGCGGTTTGCCAACATCTTTTAGTCCGAAGTAAGCCGTCCGGCCAGTCATACCGACAACGCCAAGGTGCTCAGACAGTGTCCCATTGGCTGGATTGACCTTCATTAAGCGCGGATCATCATCCATAGCAACTATGTGAGACTGCCACCCCATATGTGCCGCGACTAAATCACCCACCACAAAGTTCTTTGAAGTAGACTTAATGACGACTCCAGATGACTCGCCAGTCATTACGTCTCCGATTCCCAGCGGCGCTGCATATGACTTCACATCGTTCATCCTGCCGCGCATATAAGGATCAAGAGAAAGCCAACAGACTTGAATCAATACCTGATTGTCTTCAAGCTCAGGAATCTCAACCTGCTCCATTTTAAAACAATCATCAGTTGGCTCCCCAATGGGGCGTTTTGCAAGAACAACACGGTTATTCTGGGTCATAGTATGGTCACAGGTTGAGTTATAGTTTTGGTTATAGTTTTGGTTATAGTTTTGGTTATAGTTTTGGTTATAGTTTGAACTGTCGCTTAGATATTACCGTTGCTATTGATTGGTTAAATTTCTGCTGCAAATTTAGGCTCAAATTAGGAGTTTACCTTACATCAGTGAAGCAGGACAGGGACTTCATGTGGCGCCCTGCCGCTTGTAAGGCTAGTTCTTGCAGTGCCGGTCCCAAGCACGAGATACCCTGAATCAGCTCACTTTCACTAATTACTAAAGGGGGAATTAACCGTGCAACCCAAAGGATTGCCGCACTAAGTGCCACCATGGTCACCTTTATCAATTGAAACACTTTGACCCTTCAATATTGCAAAGGAGGCGATTGGAAATCCGCCCGCTAGCCCCTTACCCACAGTAGTGAAGTCAGCTTCGATATTTTTGTCACTATGTTCTATTGCGAAAAATTTACCTGTTCGGCAAAAGCCAGCTTGAACTTCATCAATGATTAGGTAAGCGTCATGTAGCTTACATAAATCCGACACTTTTGAAAGATAATCATCCGGGGTACTCGCACACCACCCTCACCTTGAATGGACTCTAGTATAATTGCCGCGGTTGAAGAATCAATCGCAGACTCGATAGTAGCAATGTTGCCGAATTCAACAAAAAAGTATTGTTCGTAATCGGTAAATAACGGTCACCATTCTCGTTCCCTGTAGAAACCCTTGACGTGTTGAAAGTTCGGACATGGAATGAACTTAACGTGGATATTATTTTACTTCTGCCTGAGATTTTTATAGCGAGTTTAACTGCAGCATCGTTTGCTTCTGCCCCGCTGTTTACAGAATAGCCTTTGTCCATATTTTGAGAAAGCACCTTACTCAACTCCAGCAGGGCATTTGCTCTAGCAGGCGAATAATTAAACCCCGCCTTAGGGCTTTGCATAATCTTAGTGCTTTGAGTGATTAATACGTCAGCAATAATCGAATGAGAATGGCCAAGACAGGCCACACCTCAACCTGATGTAAAATCCAAATACAGTTTATCATCACTGTCCCAAACTGAGGTCACCAGCCCCTTTTCAATCACCAAGGGAGTTCGATCGCAAAATGTAATGCCAAACTTATCATCTATCTCAACTGTGTTCATGCGGTTCTCCGCAGCAGCCTTAACCTCTAAATCGAAACCAAAAATTAGTTTTTGTTGTAAAGCTAAGCTTTTGATATAGCCCAAAGGCAGTCGCGTTTGTAGATTCAACTTGAAGATAAAGCATCTTGCAGTATTCTTTATGCCCCACTGTTCTAGAAATTTTAATAGGCTCGTCACGACGCCATTGCATCAATGACCGCTATCACTCACCGAATCATAAATACCAATCACACCCCAACTTATTGTTGTCAATACGGCAGCACCATCTTGCAATGCAGGCAATGATTCAAAGCCTACCTGCTGTGATTTTCTTATATTGACCGTGCTGCACCTTTTTTCCAGGCAAAAAAAACCTCTAAGACGGAAGACCTCAGAGGTTTTTAACTTTGTGTAAATTAATCAGCTAAACCAAAGTCTACGGCGTGAGCACATCGCGCGCCCAGCACGGCGAGCAGCGGCTCTTATTGATAACATAGAGTTAGTTAACATAGAGTTAACTAAAAAATAGCTGGGTGAATTAGAAGTAGCTAAACTATGAGTCATCTTTAATTTCTTAATAATTAAGTACAAAATGTAATTTTAAAACGCAGCCTGT
>JBLGBJ010000028.1:0-41145 GCA_047617605.1 Pseudohongiellaceae bacterium
AATCGACTTTAGGGGGTTGGCCATAAAAGCAGTCTCTGTCACTTCTAGTTCCAGCTCAGAATAGTCGAGCCCGTTCTTTCTTACCGCATTATCAACCATGCTAATAAGGTTTGGACTTGAGCAGATGCTGGCCGAAACATTGACCGAAATTGTAGCGCCTGCAAATTTTTTCTTTAACAAAACATGATCTTCGCATGACCTATTAAGAATTTGCTCTGTGAGCTCAAAAATTATGGATAACTTTTCGGCGCAAGGCACAAATATATTCGGAGGTATAAATCCTCGGCTTCGATGAGGCCATCTAGCCAGCACTTCGAAACCATTTACCTTGCCAGTATTTACACAGTATTTTGGCTGGTAATATGGAACAATCTGCCCTTTTCTTAAGGCGATAAGAAAGTCATGTTCTAAAGACAAGTTTTCATCATTAACTTTTTGCATCGACACGTTGTAGTTGCGATAGGTTTTCTTACCTTCGTGCTTGGCAACATAAAGAGCTTGATCGGCCTGCACCAGCAGCTGATTTGCTGTTAAGTTCCCAGCTTTAAAAAATTTCATCCCAATTGAAACAGTTACATACAGATTGCTGGAGTCGATCAGAAGGGGGCGATCAAACGATTTCAATATTTTCTGAGAAACTAAATGCGCATTCGCTTGATCTAAGTTTTCAAGTAGCATCACAAACTCATCGCCGCCTAATCTAGAAATAGTGTCACAGGATCTAACGCTCTCTGAGAGTCTTTGCGCAAATCCCTTAAGAACGCTGTCTCCAAATTCGTGTCCATAGGTATCGTTAATTGACTTAAACGAGTCTATGTCGATGTACAAGATGACACTTCCTTCGGCATGCCGTTGAATTCTTTCTAGCTGATGATTAAGGCGGTTAAAGAACAATGCCCGATTCACTAACCCGGTAAGAGAGTCGTGATGGGCGAGATAATCGCGTTCTTTTCCCATTTTTTTGTGATGGATCGAATAGCGGATAGTCCGTTCGAGCAGTTTGGCAGTAAGATCGTCTTTGCTTAGGAAGTCCGATGCGCCAGCCTCCATCGCTTCATTAGCAATAAAATCTTCCTCTAAACCGGTTAATAGAATTATCGAAGAGTCGAGGCTTGTTTTTTTAAAAGCCTCAAACAGCTCTAAGCCAGTTCTGTCAGTTAGGTTGTAGTCAACCAGGCAAGCGGCATAGTCATTTTTCTCTAGCAACTCAATCGCGCCGGCAAAATCAGACGATTCATCGATATGAAATTTACTTGTCTTTGATTTACTCAGCATACGCTTGAAACTTTCTCTATCGATATCGTCATCATCTACCAGCAAGACGTTGATCATTTCGAGTCCCGAGTCGGTCAAAGCTGAATCGTTTAGTTGAACTATGTTCATAAATGGTTGTAAAAATCAAAATTTCCAGATAGTTCCTGATACGATATTAAGCATAGTAGCTTTAGGCCGGTTGTCATGAAAACTTCGTGGGAAAGCTAAAACCTGAAAGGAGAGGCTAGTTTCGCTGCAGCAAGGTGACTCGCGGGAGATAATCATTAAGGGGAATTCAGGGCAGCTGCTTAGTATTTTGGCTGGCTATTACCGCCAAGCATCCTCGTAATTACAAGCGCTTTAGCACAGCCTAAAGTCTGCTCTGTTTGCGCCACCGTTGACGGCAGATATTCTTGGCATCGGCAACTTAACCATCGACGCAGTCAAATTGAAAAAAAGACGACTACATAGCACCTTAAACTAAAAAACGCAGCAACAGCTTTTGTTGCTGCGTTCTTATTTACACTTCTACAACAAGCTCTAATCACTAAGTGGAATAAAAGCCAAAGCGTAGTTTCCATTCAGTGGTATTACTAGCTGGTTTTGAACTGAGTCGTAACACATAGAGGCAGCACTTGGGATACCTACAGCAATCAGCTGCGCGTCTTGTCCTGGTTCAATTTTGGAGACACTTCCATAACGAACACTGCTTACATACTTAGTCCCGTCATCTAAAACCACAACACCATCATTCCCTCCTTCTACTGCGTATTCAGTTTTGATCACTGCGCCACTTAAGTCATAGGTGATGACCGCATTGTCGTCCATGTTCACTACGACGACATTGCCCTGTGTATCAATAGCGACACCGTTGGGAATTGCCAGTGGCGCACCTTCAGCAAACACAGAGACAACATCATTGGCTGTCACTTTATAAACCACCTGCGGATTGTTGGAGTTTGACGTGTAAACGGTGCCATCTTCGGTTACCGCTATACCATTTAAAATAGTTGAACCAGGAACAGGTACTGACTTAAGCGGTCGACCTGACGCTAAATCAAAGGATCGGACGTGGCCGGTATCTACAGTATAGAGAATACCATTTTTAATCGCGCTCCCTAATGGTTGATGCAATTCTAAGCCGTCACGAGTAACGCCTATCCATTTCGGTGTGTGCACGCTGCCATCGGGATTGATTAAGGATACAAAACCGTCATTTTCTGTTCCATCGCCACGTTCACCATTGTTCATTGCGAGAACAAGGTTTCTCTGCGGATCAAAAGTACAACTTTCTGAAAAGTGAAAACTACCGAATACCTTTACATTGTCCGACATGAAAGTTCTGTCGCCGCTTTCATTTATCGAGCTGATCGGATCCCCAGCTTGGAATTCCTGCGCTGCTGCTGTCGATAAAAGATAGGTTGAAGCGACGCAAGTTAGCGCAATTACTGGTATTAGCTTATTTACAACATGTTTCATTTAAAAAATCCTTTTAATGGCAAAAAATTCATTCTGCATTACTAACTAAACAACTAAACAACTAAACAACTAAACAACTAAACAACTAAACAACTAAACAACTAATAAAAATACTAACAACAAATAGCTGTGAATTTTGACCTATTTAATTAAGATTTAAGCACGTAAGGTCAGTTGAGTACCGTGGCAATTAAACACCGAACCTCAAATTTCTTAAATGCTTGAAAATATTTTTTCAGGATCGCATTGCCAGCCTACGGCGTTGCGCTTCGATACCTAGCAAACCAAGCCAGAATATTATCTACCTTCGCAATAAGGTTTGAGGGGCGTGCGGCTATACCATGGAATGATTCTGGTATTCTAACCAACGCCGAGTCAACACCACGCATCTTTAATGCTTGATAGTACTGCTCTGACTCAGGCATCGGGGTTCTCATATCCGACTCACCTGTAATTAACATTGTAGGGGTAGACACATTGCCGACAAGTGACAGGGGAGAGCGCTCCCAATAGGTTTCATAATCCTCCCAGGGCGGCTTCTCAAACCAGTAACTAGCAACAACTTCAGGTATGTCAGTGTACAAAGTCATACTCGCCCAATTAATAACCGGCTTAGCAACAGCCGCTGCGGCAAACCGATCATTTTTACCGATTATCCAAGCGCTTAGCACGCCGCCCCCTGAGCCTCCCGTCACAAAAAGTTGGTTTTCGTCGATAAACCCTTTAGTAATAACTGCGTCAACTCCAGACATTAAGTCATCATAATCTTGACCGGGGTAGTCATGGTGAATTTCATTGGCGAAGTCAAAGCCATAGCTAGTCGAGCCCCTTGGGTTTGTGTATAAAACCACGTAGCCGGCCGCCGCATATAGCTGCACCTCAACTGAAAAATGCGGGCCATAGGCAGTAAATGGTCCTCCGTGTATTTCCAGCATCAATGGATATTTTTGAGTAGGGTCGAAATCGGGAGGGGTCACTAGCCAACCCCAAACCTCATGATCCCCAACAGAAGAGCGCCAGCTAATTTCTTCAACCTCGCCCAACTTTTTATGCCCAAGCAAATCTTCGTTGAGACGGGTTAACTTAACCGCCCCTTTGCGATTAGCAAAGCCAAGATCCGCTGGGCGCTGCTCCGAGCCAGCTGTATAAGCAATAGTTCCATTTCCTGCAATTGAAAAGGAACCGCTTGTGTAAGGGCGACTGATGCCAACACCTCCTACATCTTGTACCAGCACCTGCACATCGCCCGCCAAAGAAAGAGTTGCTATATTCTTTTTACCAAAGTCATCATAACTAATCATTAGCTGAGTTGAGCTGCCAGTCCATCGAACACTGTTAACTGACCGATCTAGGTTAGGGGTCAGATTTTCAATAGAGCCGTCTGCCAAATCCATCAAGCTAACCACCGAGTTATGGTAACCCATCTTTTTGTCCTCATAGCCAAGGAATACTAACTTAACCCCATCAGGCGAAAAACTTGGCGAGTGCTCGGGCCCATCGCGGAAAGTTAATTGGCTCATGCCGCCATTGAGAACTGAAACCGACCATAGATCTCTATTTTGGCCTTTCAAGCGCCAATCAGAATTGCGATTACTAGACAGCACGATACTTTCGCCATCAGGAGCCCATGCTACTGTTCCTCGATGATTGAAATCGCCAGTGGTAATCTGTCTTGGACTGCCTGCGTCCGCCGGAATGACAAATATGTGATCGTATCCGGGCGTTAAGTAACCTTTACCGTCCACTCGATAGTTCAAATTTTCGATTAAAATTGCCGGCGGCGCCCACTGCGCACCTTCGGGCTTTGTAGGAGCAGTAGCCAGCGATTCACTTTCGCTTTTGACCAGAGCCGAGAATGCCAACATTGTCCCATCAGGCGACCAAACCAATCCGCTGGGAGTCTCGGCAAGATTGCTCAATAGCGCAGTTTGACCCGTGTCCATCCAGCGAACATAAAGCTCCCAGCCACCACCTTCTGAATTTGAAATGTATGCCATCCGATCACCAGTGGGCGACCACCGCGGACTGGTATATGACTGCACACCAGAAAGAAGCGGCCGGTGATTCTCTCCATCGGTGTCCACAATCCAGATATTGGATCTAGCGCGATCGGTCATAATGTCGCTTGATCGCCGAACATAAACTATTTGATTTCCAGCTGGTGATATTTGCGGATCGGTTACCACCTCAAGCTCGAATACATCTATGTTTCGAAAATAATCAACGGCCGACTCTGAGGCCAATACAAAAGAAGACAGGCCAAAAATCAATAGAGAAATGGGCAATAGGCGTAACATACGAATTCCTTGAGCAAGTAGTTGTTACAAACAAAAAGCAGGGCCGCCGCTGGAACAAATACCTGCTAACTGGCGAAAAATTAAAAGGAAGGTGAACATAACACAGGAACTTAGGCACTCAAACAAGAGATAAACTGGCTAAACTGAAGGAAAATCTGCTTAATTTGCGCCGCCCAAAAAAACGAACCGAGAATTGTAAGTAAGCGCTTACTTTTGCTCAGCTTAAAGCGCCCATTGTTGGTGCGTAAATATAAGCTCGTGAAGAAAATCAATGCCCATTAAGCATCAAGGCCCAAGCTTTAAATTATTTCAATTATTAAAATAGCCTATTAAATCAATTGTTTGAGATTATTTATGAACACTTTTCTGCGAGCGTCTCGACTTTTAGCCAATCTTGGCGCATTTATTGAATCTATTCATAACACGAACCAAATAGTAGCAAACTAAATGTCTTTATTAGTCTTTACCGATCTAGATGGCAGCCTCATGGAGCACGAAACTTACTCTATAGAGCCCGCCAGAGAAATTTTGCAAACACTCATATCCAGGGAAATACCTGTTGTCATTAATTCCAGCAAAACAGCCCGAGAAATCGAAGCCGTGCAAAAGTTGCTGGGATTTACCGCGGCCTTTGTGAGCGAAAATGGTGCGCAGCTGTGCCTGCCCAATGCTAATGAGATTCATGAATTTGGTCAACCGCGAGACAATTGGCTAGAACAAGTCCATCAGATAAGGGCTCAGGGGAACTACCACTTTGCTGGCTTCTATGACTGGACGGCTCTCGAAATTAGTGACCTAACCGGCCTCAGTCACGAGCAGGCCAATCTCGCCAAAATTCGCCGATACAGCGAACCCATACTTTGGCGTGATTCTGCTACCACGAGAGCCCGATTTGAGCAGCAGCTTGGCCAGCTTGGACTTAGATTACTCGAGGGCGGTAGATTTCTTAGTATTCAAAGCCACTATGACAAAAGCCATGCGATGAATTGGATGATAGAGCATCAATCTAGATCAACTAAGAACGAACCCGTTATCACCGTAGCACTTGGCGACAGCCCCAATGACGAAGGTATGCTCAACCGCGCAGACATCGCGGTTGTCATAAAATCCGCAAAATCTGAGCGCATAACTATTAACGGTCCGAAGAAGGTGATCAGAACCAAGCGCCCGGGCCCGGCTGGATGGCAAGATTCAATGACGGAAATTCTAAAGCTCTACGATTCAGGTCAACTAAACGGCATAGGCAATCATGCGCAACACTAAATTCACAACTCAATAAAGAAGGACGAAGGCATGGGTGATTTCCATCAAAACGGCATCATAACTACGTTGCACAATTTAGGACAACGACCAGTCGAACATATGGAGAACGAGCTTAAGGGTTTCCAAGCTGAGCGGCCAATGGGGCTTGTTCTACCCTCGTTATTTTCCGAGCTCGAAGGCCCAGCTCTTTCAAATATTGTCCAAGAACTAACCTCCGTGCCTTACCTCAACGAAATTGTCATTGGTTTGGACCGAGCAGATGAAAAACAGTACCGCTTTGCATTAAAGTATTTTTCCAAACTACCACAGCATCACAGAATATTATGGAATGATGGACCTAGGCTTTTAGCAATTGATGAACAACTTCAAGAGTTAGGCTTGGCACCTACGCATTTAGGCAAGGGTAGAAACGTGTGGTATTGCTACGGCTACGTCTTAGCGTCCGGACGAGCGAAGGCTGTTGCTCTCCATGATTGCGACATTCTTACCTATGACCGAAGCCTTTTAGCTCGTCTTATTTATCCTGTTGCGAATCCAAATTTTAGCTATGTTTTCTGCAAGGGTTACTATTCTAGAATCGCGGGAAATCGTATTGGCGGCCGCGTTATGCGCCTTTTTGTGACGCCGCTTATTAAAACCTTAAAGAAAGTCAGCGAACAAGACGAATTTTTGGACTACCTCGATAGCTTTCGCTACCCGCTAGCGGGCGAGTTCTCAATTCGCTCGGATGTAATTAACGACCTACGCATACCAAGCGACTGGGGTTTAGAAGTTGGTGTGCTATCGGAAATGAAACGCAACTATGCTGAAAACAGGCTGTGCCAGTCCGATATTGCAGATATTTATGATCATAAGCACCAGGACCTTTCCGCTGATGACACTGAGAAAGGACTATCCAAAATGACTATCGATATAGCGAAGGCACTATTTAGAAAACTTGCCACCAATGGTGACGTCTTCTCAACCGAGAAATTTCGCACCATCAAAGCTACTTATTATCGCATCGCATTAGACTTCATCGATACTTATCACAACGATGCTATTATCAATGGCCTAGAGTTCGATAGACATAAAGAAGAGATGTCTGTGGAATTATTTGCCAGCAACATCATGACCGCTGGCGATCATTTCCTAGAAAAACCTATGGACAAGCCGTTCATCCCAAGCTGGAACAGAGTAATCAGCGCAATCCCTGACATACTCGATCAACTAAAAGCTGCAGTTGAAGCGGATAATGAAGAGTTTAAAGGTGAGACAAGGTAAGAAAAGGTAGACATTAGCCATGGAAGAACTAGATAACCCTCAAAGAGAATTAGAGCATCGAGTCCGCGAACACCTAGCGTTTATCTATCCGTCGCTGGAAGACGATTCTTATCTGTCTCAGCTAATTGCAGAAATGAGCCTAGGGCGTAATTTGCAAATTCCTGAGCCCCATCAGAACAACTGGGACGAAACTGACAACATACTAATCACTTACGGCAATAGCATCATGAATAATGATGAATTACCGCTGCATACGCTCCATAATTTCCTGAATAGGCACCTGAAAGACAGCATCAAATCCGTACATATCTTGCCCTTCTTTCCGTTCAGTTCGGATGATGGTTTTTCAGTTATGGACTATCTGGAGGTCAATCCGTCGCTAGGCGAGTGGGAGGATATTGAGGCAATTGGCAAGGACTACCGCCTGATGTCGGATTTAGTGCTGAATCACATGTCAAGCCGCAGCAGATGGTTTGACAACTTCAAAAAACGAGTGGATCCAGGAAAAGACTATTTTGCAGAGGCCAACCCAGCGGACGATTACAGCGCGGTCGTTAGGCCAAGAAACTCTTCCCTTTTAAGCAAAATCGATACAGCCGATGGCGAGCGTCATGTGTGGTGCACATTTAGTCCAGACCAAGTTGACCTAAATTTCAAAAATCCTCAAGTGCTACTTGAGTTTGTAAGAATTATCAGAAAATACCTTAACCACGGCGTGGCAATCTTCCGGCTAGACGCCGTAGCTTTTCTATGGAAAGAGCCAGGTACACCTTGTATTCACCTTCAACAGACTCACGAAATTATTAAATTGCTTCGCACATTGATTGAACACTTCTTTCCTGAGGTCGTACTTATATGTGAGTGTAACGTGCCAAACAGAGAGAACCTCACCTACTTTGGCAATGCCAATGAAGCCCACATCATCTATAATTTTTCTTTACCGCCCCTGTTGCTATATACGCTTCTAAGCGGAGATTGCAGACATCTTAAGACTTGGATAATGAGCATGCCACCAGCACAGTCAGGCACTGCTTATTTAAATTTTATTGCTTCTCACGATGGTATTGGCCTGCGGCCACTCGACGGCTTAATTAATGACCGCGACCGTGATCAGCTAGTTGCAACAATCAAGAATTTTGGCGGTAAGATCACTATGCGCAAGGCCCGTGAGGGCTATGACAAGCCGTACGAGCTCAACATTGCCTTATTTGATGCGCTCAAAGGAACTATTGCTTCGGGCGAGGATGGGTGGGGGCTGGAGCGATTTATCTGTGCCCATGTCATTATGCTGGCATTGGAGGGTATACCCGCAGTTTACATACAAAGTTTATTTGGTTCTCGCAATGATTATCGTAGACTTGAACATACGGGTCGAAATCGCTCAATCAATCGCCATATTTGGCAGATTGATGACCTAGAACAAACTCTAGCAGACAAAGATTCAACTCACGCCAAAGTCTTTGAAGAACTTACGCGGCTCATCGGTATTCGCAAACAGCAGAGTGCATTCCACCCAAACGCCACTCAATTTACACTACATTTGGGCACTGAAGTCTTTGCCTTCTGGCGCCAAAGTATGAACCGAGACCAAAGTATCTTTTGCTTGAGCAACGTGACCGATCAAGTACAGTTGGTCAATCTGGCAGATATTAATTTGATCAGCACAGATTCTTGGAGAGATTTAATCAGCGATGAAAATATTGCAGATCTTGGCAGCCAGCTGCATTTACAGCCTTATCAAACACTGTGGATTAGCAACTCTTAGAAGCGGCCACCCGAGATTCAATCTGCCGCCATTAATCCAGCTCTTCAAAACCTGCAGGTGCTCGACGATGTGTGACGAACTGTTCGTATGCATAAGCAAGCTCTATTAGAATTCCTTCCGAGTAAGGTCGTCCAGCAAACTGAAGCCCTGTAGGTAAGCGGCCTTCCCAGAATCCCATAGCAACAGTGACCGCGGGCAATCCAGCATCTGGCACTAGCATCTGATTATTATCGCCTTTATAACCTTCATCAGCCTCATCGATCTTTGCAGGTGGGTTAGACCAGCTGGGATAAACCAACGCGTCAAGATCATCCTGTTCCATAGCCAAAATGGCATTAGTCAACAATTGATTGCGCAGCGAATTATTGGGCCAGGTATCACATTCTTCATCCCAATCGTCAGGACTAACATCAAGAGGAAATTGGGAAAAATATTCCAACGAGCTCTTCGTTTCAGGTGCGTAGTCACCGCTTGCCAAAACATCATTCACGTCAAGTAAAGGAGGATTAGGAAGGGTTTTAAAATACTGCCCGACATCGTATCTGAAACGACCACAAAACGGGATTTGCTCGCTGATTATTTCGAAATCCAATATCTCTACAGGATCAATAATTGTAGCCCCTGCTGCCGCTAAGTCGATTAGAGCTTGGTGAAAAAGGGCTTTGATTTCTGGATCTGCATCCTCGTGATCGACTAGCGCTCTAAACACACCTATTCTCTTACCTTGTAAGCCATCCAGATTTAAAAAATCTCGATAATCAGCTTCTCGTTTATCAGGCACGGTCAAGGAATCGGCCGGATCGAAGCCTGCCACCACATTAAAAATACGCACACCGTCCTCTACTGTGCGTGTCATTGGACCTGCGATATCTCTATCGAAAACCAAAGGTATAATGCCGTCCCGACTGGTTAGGCCAATGGTAGAACGAATACCAAAAAGACCAAGATGGGATGATGGACCACGGATAGAGTTGCCGGTGTCGCTGCCCATACCAACAAGCCCAAGACTCGCAGCAACGCCAGAGGCTGTGCCTCCAGAAGAGCCAGCGGGAACAAAGTCGATATCATAGGCGTTTGCGGTGCGGCCGTAAGATGAAGAAACCGATTCTCTAGGACTAAATGCCCACTCCGCCATATTCGTTTTGGCGAGAATGATTGCGCCTGCATCCCTCAGTCTTTTGATCATGAAGGCATCATCAGATGGGATGCTATTTTTCAAGGCAATAGAACCGCCGGTGGTCACCATGTCATAGGTATCATAATTGTCCTTGACCAGAACAGGCACACAAAACAGATCCGGCTGCGCCTCCCCTGCCGCTATTGATTGATCAATAGCATCGGCTACCCCGGTCGCATTAGCGTTAACTCGGGTAATCGCATAGATTCCTGACGATTTATCGAAAATTTCAATGCGCTGCAAATAGCCATTAACTAATTCTCTACAGCTGATTTTTCCCGCCAAAATCGCGCTTTGCGATTTAGCAATTGTCGTCTCAACAAACTGAAACCTCTCAGATCCAGACTCAGCAGAACGTTCGTTTATAAATACGCCGATCAATACAGTCAGCAAAACCACAAATCCTATTCTCGTATAATTGGGGTGGCCCATAATTTTATTTCTCATTTGTAGTCTCGGTTTAGATGACATAAATAATTTCCGAAATCGCCTAACTTAATCTTGACTAATTAATTCTAGCACTAATAATATTTACAGGTTTAAGCAGCACTTGGCCTGCAGTATAGCCCTCTCCACCCACCTCATCAGTCCCGACAGAGTTTATCCCGCGCACTACCCCCATTCCAGATACCACTGCGCCAAACGCGGCAAACCCTTGGCCGTCTGCGTTACGGGGCTGGCCAAAGTCCAATCCCGGCTGGTCGCCGATGCAGATAAAAAACTCCGATGAAGCTGTACCCACTTCGCCTCGCGCCATCGACAGCACGCCGTCTGAATGTGTGACTCCCGTCTGCTGAGTTGTTTCGTGCGCGATCGCTGGCAACGGACTGATGCGTTCATTAAGCCCGCCCTGAATTACTTCGATTTTTGGACTTCCATTATCGTTAGCTAAAGTTACCACCCGATAAAACTCTGCGCCATCAAAGTAGCCTCCCGCTACATGCTCTAAAAAATTAGCAACCGTTATCGGGGCAGCGCTGCCGTAGAGCTCAATATCAATTGTACCTAAACTTGTTTCCATTGTGACGCTGGCAGTAACAGCATGGCTCGTTGCTGCCAATGCAGACCCAATAAAGCCAGGTCCAAAAAATGTAACCAGCAACCAAACCTTCAGCAACTGCTTAAGTGAATTGTTCATAAAGAATTTCCTTACAATTATGGCGCCTAATCAAGGTGCGCAGAGTCAGACACTAATTAATAACCCGTATACCTGCTCCAAGCAACAACTGAGCGCTTCTGTTATAGACATTCATCTGAGGCCGGTCTAAGCTAATTTCGATTCCATCCACAGTCAATGCTAACGGAGAAAAAGCATGTTAAGACAAGCACTTGCCATTGCAACGCTATGTTGCCTCATGAACACCACGCAGGCCCAAACTGGTTCAACTGGCGCTTTAGCGCTTCCAGATATAACTATCTACCACTTGGAAGGTCGCCGATCAGAACGCATAGTTTGGTTGATGGAAGAACTCGAACTCCCTTATGAATTGGTTTACACGCGGGGCGATCTTGGAGCGTCTATGGCGGCGATAAGGGCACTTGGTCACGAAATGCCAATGGCTCCGACAGTTGTTTACGGCGATCAAATAATCGTTGAGTCTGGCGCCATTATGGAACTCATTTTAGACAGACATGCACCTGACAAGCTCAAGCCAGCCTTAGATAGCGATCAGTATGTAACCTACCTTATGTGGATGCATTACGCAGAAGGATCTTTGGCAGCGCGCCTATTCAGTGACTACCGCGCCTGGGGCATCAAGCCACCAGAGGCACGTTCGCGTTTAGTGGACAGTGAAGCTGTTGTGCAATTTACAGAAAACTTTTTAGGCGAGAACCCATACTTTGGCGGAGACGAGTTTTCAGCTGCGGATATTATGATGGTGTTTCCTCTGAATGTAGCAACCGTTCTAGGATTGGTTGACGAAACAATGTTTCCAAACGTTGCGGCCTGGAAAGAAAAAGTTATGGCGCGACCGGGATACCTGCGCATGCTGGCAGCCGCTCGTCCTGATGGCATGATTGGTAACCTACCGAAAGTGCAGCAACGTCCGCCTTCTGGACCACGCTAAACAGCTAATGCTCAATGTGCGAACCGATCTAGTTCGGTATCTGCACATTGAGCGTTTCTTTTACTTCTTCCATCACCACATAGCTAGTCGACTCCTGAACGCCCGGCAAAGTCAGTAAAGTATCCCCCAACAAAATCCGGTACGCATTCATGTCAGCTACTCTCGCCTTGATCAAATAATCAAAATTTCCCGACACTAAATAGCACTCTTGCACCGCATTCAGTGCCATTGCGGCTTTCTTGAACTTGGCAAAAATATTCTGTGATGTCCGGGATAACCGGATCTGTACAAAGACGACTAGCGCCGCCTGCAAGCTTGCTGGGTCAAGAAGTGTGGTGTAGCCCTGGATCACTCCTTCGCGCTCCATTCGTTTGACCCGCTCCAAGCAAGGGGTAGTCGTTAGCCCTACCCTACGCGCTAGCTCGGCAAAACTAATGCGCCCGTCTAATTGAAGTTCACGGAGGATTTTTTTATCTATTCTAGACAGTGGTTTAGCTTGGCTCATTTTCCCATAGTAGCTTTTTTAACTTTTAAATACAAAGTTGGCAGTCTAATCATCCAAAAAAATCGTATTATAAAGGAGATCATCTGGCAGCAACTTAGTATAATCGCTGCCATCAGACCCTACTACTAACAACAGAAACTGAGGAACTTAGACATGCTAATCGGCGTCCCTAAAGAAATAAAAAATCACGAGTATCGAGTAGGGCTCACACCAGCCGTTGTCCGCGAACTTAAAGCTAACGGTCACAGCATTATTGTTGAAAATGACTGTGGAACTGCCATAGGGCTGGAAAACGATCAATATGTTACCGCCGGCGCAGAGGTGGTGAATAGCGCCGCCGAGGTCTTCGCTCGCGCTGATATGGTAGTAAAGGTAAAAGAACCACAGCCCGCTGAATGCAAAATGCTCAGGCAAGGTCAAATTCTTTTTACTTACTTGCATCTCGCCCCAGACCCAGAACAAACGCGGCTACTAGTTGATTCCGGCGCAACCTGCATTGCTTACGAAACAGTAACCGACGCCAACAACGGGTTACCCCTGCTTGCCCCCATGAGCGAAGTGGCTGGGCGTATGTCAATCCAAGAAGCTGCCGTATGTCTAGAGAAGTCCAAACAAGGTAGCGGCGTATTACTAGGCGGAGTTCCTGGTGTGGAACCTGCAAATGTGGTGGTTATAGGCGGTGGCGTAGTAGGGCTTAATGCTGCGCGCATGGCAGTAGGACTAGGCGCGAACGTAACTATTCTTGATCGCTCAATCGCGCGACTCAAGCAAATTGATGAAACATTCGATGGCCGTATAAAAACCTTATTTTCAACTACTGAAGCTATTGAGAATCAGATAAAAACCGCTGATGCCGTCATAGGCGCTGTGCTGATACCGGGCGCGGCAGCGCCGAAATTGGTAACTCGCGAAATGCTATCGCTTATGAAAAAAGGCTCTGTACTTGTGGATGTGGCTATCGACCAAGGTGGCTGCTTTGAAACAAGCCGAGCCACAACACACGCAGACCCAACGTATATAGTAGATGGCATCATTCACTACTGTGTAGCAAACATGCCAGGTGGTGTTGCAAGAACATCCACATTCGCATTGAACAATGCCACTATGCCTTTCGTACTTACTCTGGCGAAAAAAGGGTTAAAGACTGCGCTGATGGATGATGTGAATTTACGCAACGGCCTAAACGTACACAATGGCATGGTAACAATAGAAGCAGTAGCTGAGGCACTTGGCTATAACTATGTAGATGCTGTTACTGCTCTGCATCAAGAAGAGCTGAAAGCCGCAGGTTAAGCTGCTGACTAAAAATAGGGAGTAGTTTATCCCCGCCGCCTCTCCTCTGAAAGAACCTGATCCCCATTGCCGGTCTGGCAAACACAGGTTCTTCAGCTTTGGGCGCAACTTTTGAGCTACACACTGCAGCCTAGAGCAATCTCTCTAAGGTGATTCTACTAGCGCCTGCAGAGCTTCTAACTCCCCCGAAAACGCTGTTTTTGAATACCTTTAGCATGTCGCCTGGCTTTATGAAGGTTTTGAATTACTTTGTCATCATGCCCCAATTTTTGATGCGCTATGGCAAGTTCATGGTAAAACGCCAACTCGTTGTGCTTGCGGGCAACCGCGTTATCAAGATGCTCTATTGCTTGCTCATAGTTACCATCATTTAGACCCTGAACGGCAAGAAATTGATGATAGTAGGGGTTATCATTGCGAAACCTTACAACCAGTAATTCCATTTCAATCGCTTTAAAAAACGCATTCTCAGCGTAGTCTAATACTCCCAGACGTGAGAAAAGCACACCAAGATTGTTCCATGCTGGAGCATAGCCTGAATCGGTTAACAAAGCCTTCGCTGTATACGCATATGCCATACCGCGGTCGCCGGCGAGCAGGCGCGCCATACCTTTATTGATGAAATACCTGCCGATCATCGAGACGTTCTCGTTTAAGAGGCATGCTGACTATTGCAGGGTTTAAATCAACCACATAACGAAAAGAATTAGACCTGACGAAGTTGGAATTTATAGAAGGTAGGCCGCTGGCAAGGCTGTGCTTGGACTCCAGAAATGGATCTGTGTCAGATGATTTGCGTTCAATGATCCCTGCAACATCTATATGCTGATTATTGATGCAAGTTTTGTTGTCTATATCCCAATACGGGGAGAGAACACAAGCTGAAACTCAGCCGGCACATTCACCTGGCGCGCGGCAGCCACAAACATGACTGAAAATGAAAGGCAGTTAATTCTACGATTGGTATTTAATTCACCAAGGGAATAAGTTTCGGTGATTTCAAACTGATAGTCCTCATTCTGCCCGAAAGCCCAAGCTCGCAATGCACTATAACGATCAAACTCGATCTCCAATGGCGCCATTATCTTATCAAGCTCAGACTTATAAGCTTTTGGAAGTTCCAAGAAGAGTTCAGGGGCATCAATCGCGCTGAGGCTCACCTCAAACGCATCATTTAAAAACCAGTCAGAAAGTTCAGCGACAGAGAGGGGGCCTCGTTTTTGCTCGACACGGCAAAACAGGAAAGGAGACAAAGACTAATGATGGCGCTGATAATATAGACTGTAATATCCCAGCACTTTAAAGTGCCTGCTAACACTGGCACCTATTACATAGAACATAACGGGATATAGGTGAGCAGCATGTATAAAGATATGAGGAGCTACTTACAGCTACGTGAAAAGTGTACGGCCACATTGCAGGTTGGCAGGTATTGCCACATCCATTAACTTCGGATCTGCTAAGTTAAGCTTGCTCAATATCAAGTCTAATTCCTGCCAAGATTCAACTTGCAGCCGGGGATTGCAGCGACGCTCCTCAGCTATAGAAGATTGACTCCAACCCTTATAATCATGCCCAGGGTAGACAACTGTTTCAGGTGGCAGAGTCAGCAGCTTATTAAACAGGCTGTTGTACAAGTCCTCAGCAGATCCGTTTTGAAAATCGGTCCTCCCAGTGCCCCGGATCAACAACGTATCTCCCGTAAATACTAGCGGGCACTCACCCTCTAAGTAATAGCAATAGGAGTCATCGGTATGGCCTGGAGTGTAAAGAGCCCGCAAAGTAATACTACCGCACTCAATGCTTTGACCATCATTAATAAAGCGACTAGCACACTCAATCATTGATGGGGTGCCTACAATAGTTTCGCAATCTGTTTCTTCACGCAATTTTCCCAGCGCGGTAACGTGGTCTGCGTGACAGTGGGTGTCGATGGCGCCCTTAAGCGTCACACCCAGCTCAGTTAACAGCTGAAGATAACCCGGCAAACACTCTGCCACCGGATCTATTATTAGCGCAACACCCGCATCTAAATCTGCGATCAAATAGCTATAAGTATAGGATTCGCGGTCGAACAGCTGCCGCAGTAAGATCGACGCAGGCATCAGCTTGCCATCTCCAATACTGGATCGGAGGAAACCTCTTGAGGCAGCACAAACCAGCGTAACTTATTAACTTGCTCAGGCAGCTCCATTGAATACTGAATATCACTCCGGCAAGTTTTCTGTAACTCATCGATTGCTAGACTTGAAAACGCGTCAAGCTGATCCGGCTCGGCAAATTCTGGAGTGTTACTCGATCCAAGCAGATCGCCTACGCAAAGGCTTGAGTTCAACTGCATTTTTTGGCCTTGAAAGCGCCATGTACCGCTATCCCCATCGAACTGGTAATAAGGCAACAAGCGCCAGCCATAGTTAGCAACTAGCTCTACCGCACTGACGAGATATTCAAAAGTACTCTCGTCAATAAAGTAATTAAAATTCAGCCTAACCCAACCTGGCCGCAGGACCATATGGCCCTTGTTTAGCTGCGCCTCGAGGGCACGGCTATACTTCATATCCATTCCCAAAAGATCATGCCCGTAAGGTCCCGCGCAGGAACAGCCTCCGCGCGCTTGAATACCAAACAGATCATTTAGCAGCGCCACCACAAAGCCGTAGTGTAAATCCATGTCGCCATGTTTTAACCGCAACGAAAAAATGGACAGGCTCTCCACATCGGTATTTCCTAGTATCTCGATATTACTATGCTGGCGCCATCGCGCCAGCGCCCTTTGCTTAAAGCTATGCTCTAACTCCTCGATGTTATCCGTGCCTACTTCTTGCTGCAGCTGAAAAACTAGCCCCGCCCTAATCGATTCTACAATAGCAGGAGTGCCACCCTCCTCTCGACGCTCATGATTCTCAATAAATTGATGATCCTCAGGGGTAACATAGAGCACTGTACCGCCGCCGGGCATCGCCGGAACTTTGTTTTTAAGCAATTGCTTTTTAACAATCAATATTCCAGGTGTGCCAGGGCCGCCTACAAATTTATGGGGAGATAAAAACACAGCGTCCTTCGTACAGCTGCTGTCCTCAGGGTTCATATTAATGCCGACGTAAGGAGCAGCTGCCGCATAATCCCAAAAAGAAACAGCGCCATAGCTGTGAAGCAACGAAGCCACTTTATCGACGTCAGTTTTTATTCCAGTTACATTCGACGCAGCCGAGAAACTACCTATTTTCAAGGGCCGCTGATTATATTTAATTAGTTCCTCTTCCAACTTAGAGTCATCCAACTTACCCGCATCGGTAAGCGGAATCACAACCACATCAGCAATAGATTCACGCCAAGGTATTTCGTTGCTGTGATGCTCATACGGTCCAATAAAAACCACGGGGCGAGAGTCGGCTGGCAACTGATCCAATAAGTGATATTTCTCACTCAGCTCAGCCGGGAGGCGTAAATTCAGAATGTCGATCAATTTGTTAATCGCAGCGGTTGCACCCGCGCCGCAAAATATTACTTGATCATCATTATTTCCGTTGACCGCACTACGGATAGTGCCTCGAGCCTGCTCTCTGTAGGCCGTTGTCTGCGCACCGCTGAAGGAGGTTTCTGTATGAGTGTTAGCATAGAACGGAAGCACCTTGGTGGAAATGAAGTCTTCGATAAACGCTAAAGATCTACCCGAGGCAGTATAATCCGCATAGATTAAAGGCTTCATGCCAAAGCTGGTGGGGATTAATTGCCTTTCCCCTATGACTGACTCTCTGATTTTAGAAATCAATTCGGCGCGCATGACCCAACTCCGGTAAGTGAAAAGAGATAATATCCCATTCAAGCAGAAACATTGTTCCTATTAGTGCCTATATTTTCTATTTTATCGAGATATTGTTTCAAATAAGTCAGAATAAATGGTAATTTGTCCCTTAATATTAGAAAAGCAGAGACGAAGCCATGGATAAGCAGGATCTAGCCATTCTTGAGCACATCCAAAACGATGCTTCTTTGTCAGCTGGCGAACTCGCAGAAAAAATTGGGATTTCAAAATCCGCATGCTGGCGACGCCTGCAAAAACTGAGCTTGGACGGGGTTATCAAGAGCAGGGTGGCAATTCTCGATCCAGAGAAACTCAACCTATCATTAACCGTTTATATCTCTATCCGGACTAACGAGCACAACGCTAAATGGGCTAACAAGTTCCAGCAGGTGACGCAGAAAATACCAGGGGTGTTGGAGGTTTACCGAATGAGCGGAGATTTAGATTACTTGGTTAAAGCGGTGGTCGCTGACATGAAAGGATATGACAACCTGTATAAGCAGCTAATTAGAGCCGATCTTTTTGACGTAAGCTCCAGCTTCGTAATGGAAACTGTGAAGCAGACTACCGAATTACCACTTAACAATTTTTAAGCGATCTTTAAGTGACTTTAAGTGACTTTATAAACAACTTTATAATCGACCTTTGAAAGCATTCAAAAACTAATTGCTGGCAGCAAGTTTTTCTGCTTTTTCGGCACGCAAATTACATGCGGTAATCTCAGGCAGATAGGTTAAATATTTAATCATCATCGAACCGCGAATATCGGTTTTTTCGAGTGCCGTAGAATTTTCATTTAAGTAAAATAACCTACTGGTGGTAACCACAAGATCGTTTTCCATTTGCTTAATACAGCGATGCGTCGGCTGATCTTCAGGTTTAAACTTTAGGCCACCTTCACTAAACATAAAAACTTCGTCATTTGCGCTGAAATAAACATAGTCTACAACCCCATCGCTATTCGGGTCAGAAGCGCACACGTGGTAAACAAGGACATTGTCACAGTACAAGTTGCTAGTCAGCCCTTTGCCTACTAACGAGGTACGGCAACCAATAAGAATAAAAGGAAGAAGCGCTAAGAAGAGCAGCTTTGATGATACTGGATTATTCATAGTAAGATTAATAGCTAGGTAATGGTTAGATTAATAGTTAAATTAGCAGTCACGTTAATAAACAAGTGATAAGTAATACCAGAGTCTACAATTGTAGCTGCAATGACCAAAAAACGCAGGTATTCTGCGCGAAAAATTGCCAGCAGATTACCACAGTAATATTTCAAAAGCGCTATTTTAGCCTCTCAATTTACTCATAAATTAAAGCACTTCAGAAAAATTTAGTCATAAATATCAATAATTTAAGAAAAAATCAACCAACCTACGCCTTCAGCTACTGGGAAACGAATAGTTAACACCCTCTAACGCGCTACTGCCAGGCCAGCGCTGAGACATCGTTTTTCTATGAGTATAAAACCGAACCCCATCCGGGCCATAAACATAGAGGTCCCCAAACAGGGAGCGCTTCCATCCTCCGAAGCTTTGGCTCGCCACTGGAACAGGCAAGGCCACGTTTACTCCGACCATCCCCACCTGAATATTGTCTGTGAATATCCTCGCAGTTTCTCCGTCGCGGGTAAATATACAGGCTCCATTACCAAACTCATGGCGGTTAACTAGCCCCATCGCCTCCTCAAGATTTTGAGCCCTGACAACACAAAGAACCGGCCCGAATATTTCATCTTTGTAAATCCCCATTGACTCCGTTACCTCATCGAACAAACAACCTCCGATAAAAAAACCTTTTTCATTTCCGGGCACAACAAGCCCACGCCCGTCTACCACCAGCCGAGCACCCTCGGCGACGCCCTGCTCTAGATAATCACTTACACGGTCTTTGGCAGCCTGTGTAATAAGGGGGCCCATGTCGTTACTTATATCAGTGCCTGGACCAATCTTTAATGCAGCAATTTTTGTTTTAAGCTTGATAATTACGCTATCCGCCAAATCATCGCCTATACAAACAGCAACTGAAATTGCCATACAACGTTCTCCGCAGGAACCATAAGCTGCCCCCATCAGCGCATCCACCGCACCGTCAACATCTGCATCGGGCATTATAACGGCATGATTCTTCGCCCCGCCTAAAGCTTGCACTCGCTTACCATTGCAGATTGCCTGCCTGTAAATGGATTCCGCAATAGGGGTTGAGCCAACAAAACTGACCGCCGATATGCGAGGATCAATCAGCAGCGCATCTACTGCCGCTTTATCACCGTTAACCACGTTAAAAACACCCGGCGGCAATCCAGCCTCACAAAATAGCTCGGCCATAAGCAGCGCTGCACTAGGATCACGTTCAGAGGGTTTTAGAATAAAAGTATTGCCACAGGCAATTGCCATGGGAAACATCCACATGGGAACCATTACCGGAAAGTTAAACGGGGTGATACCAACGGCAACCCCCAAAGGCTGCAACTCTGACCAACTATCAATATTCGGGCCTGCATTTTTTGAAAACTCACCTTTGAGCAATTCAGAGATACCACAGGCATATTCAACGACTTCAATACCACGACCCAACTCACCGCGGGCATCATCGAGAACTTTGCCATGCTCAGCTGTGATTAGCGCACACAGAGCATCAGCGTGCTGCTCCAATAACTGCCTAAATTTGAACAAAATCTGTGCTCTTTTTTGAGGCGCAGTGCTACGCCAGGCAGGGAACGCGTCATGAGCGCTTTTAATAGCCTTAGCAACAGTACTGGCACCCGCTAACGCAACACGAGCCCTTATCTCTCCTGTGGCCGGATTAAATACGGCCTGAGTAACACCGTCGTCCGCGACTGACTGACCATTGATATAGTGACCGATGTTAGAAATGTTTTCCTTGGAATTAATTTCCGAGTTCATGAAGTGATTCACCTATTGCGTTAACTAGAGCATCAATTTGATCTGAAGTTGAAATGAATTGAGGAGCCAATTGAATAGTGTCTCCACCCCAACGCACATAGAAACCTTTCTCTAAGCACTTAAGCCCCAGTTCAAAAGGTCGCCGCAGCGGCTCTCCCTCATATGCCTCCAAGGTAATGCCTGCCGCTAGGCCATAATTCCTAATATCAGTAACAAAGGGCGCTCCCTTTAAACTGTGTACTGCTGATTCCAATTTCGGCGCGAGAGCGCGAACTTTTTCTATTAGATTATCCTTAGTCAATAGTTCCAGCGAGGCAAGTCCTGCCGCACAAGCAACCGGATGAGCTGAATAGGTATAACCATGAGGGAACTCCACCATATACTCTGGTCCACCGTTGTCCATGAAGGTGTTATAAATTTCTGGAGCTGTAACAACCGCACCAAGTGGAATGGTGCCGTTGGTGATTTGCTTTGCCAGAGTCATTATATCTGGCGTCACACCAAACTCTTCCGCGCCTGTCATTGAGCCCATACGACCTAGACCGGTAATAACTTCGTCAAAAATCAACAAAATATCATGCTTAGTGCAAATATCTCGAAGCCTGTTTAGGTAACCCTTTGGGGGCGGCAGAACTCCCGCTGTTCCAGATAGCGGCTCAACAATAACAGCCGCTATGTTCGACGCATCATGCAGTAATACCAACTCTTCTAATTCATCCGCTAAGTACGCACCGTGCTCAGGCATCCCTTTTGAAAAGCGATTTTCACTAAGCACTGTATGAGAAATATGATCGGCATCTATTGATTGACCGAAAAGTTTGCGATTAAAACCTATTCCTCCAACACCTAGGCCGCCGAAGTTAACACCATGATAGCCCTTCATCCTGCCTATGAATTTGCTTTTCCCAGGCTGCCCCTTGCTGCGCCAATAGCCTCGCGCCATTTTCAATGCCGTATCAATAGTCTCCGAACCGGAATCTGTGAAGAAAACATGCTCCAAACCACCGGGGGTCAACTCGACGATCTTATTGGCAAGCTCGAACGACAGTGGGTGGCCAAATTGAAAACCGGGAGAATAGTCAAGCGTTGCCATTTGCTGTGCCACGGCGCTAACAATCTCTTCGCGGCCGTGTCCTGCTCCACAGGTCCATAACCCAGACAGCCCGTCAAAAATCTGCCGGCCCTGTGCATCGGTATAGTATGTGTCTTTAGCTGACACCATCATTCGAGGATTTTTTTTGAATTGTCGGTTGCCGGTAAAAGGCATCCAATGAGCATTGAGTTCTTGTTGGCTAAACATATACGACCTCACCCTTTTCACTTTCCAATTTCTATATCCTATTTACTATTTTTAGCCTCATCAACAGAGCTACGCTCACACTCTCAGCGGCCTGAGCTAATCCTATAAGGTTTTAGCGCTTATAACAAAGTCACTGCACTTTCGAAACGTCAGTTTCTCTAGAAAGATTGGAAAAACTAAGACTACCACGGCCTATCGTTGAAATAAGGGCACACTGTCAACAAGGCAAAAACCAAGATAAGAATAAGACCAACACCCATCGCTGTTAACAGTTGCACCTCAAATATAGAGGTAGACCACACACCACCTGAAACGATATTAGTAGAAGCACAATTCAATGGGGTAGACTTAAGCAATGATTGATAATAGTTTTCGCGCCTTTTTGCCTCGCTACGTTGCTCCCCTGATACGGCTGTTCGCAAAGCTGGGCCTGACCCCCAACCAAATAACCGCATTTGGATTATCGATAGCGCTTGCCTCTGCTTACTTAGTTTTCCGTGGGGAGTTTATGTTGGCGTTTATCACCTGGTGGTTATCCCGCTTACTCGATGCATTAGATGGAATCTATGCTCGAGCGTATGACCAAACCTCAGACTTTGGCGCATTTCTGGATATTCAGTTCGACATGCTGGCCTACTCGGCCATGGTCATCGCCTTCTATTTTAGGTTCCCAGAATTTTCTCTTCAGTGGCTAATCATTCTTTTTTGCTATGTATTATGCATCGCCGGCGCGCTCGGCCTTGGCAGCTTCGAGAGTAAACGTGGCTTAGCTGATAGTAGTCAGCGCGGTCTGCGAATAGCGGTTGGACTCGCAGAGGGTGGCGAGACAGGGATTTTTTACAGTCTGTTCCTCTTATTTCCTGCTTGGCTTGCAACCACAACATGGATTTGGATCGGCGTTCTTGCAATCACAATTAGCGCTAGGCTATTGCTTGCAAAAAAAGAATTAGGGAAAACTTGATGGGTATACGTGGTGGATTTACTTTAATGGAAATAGTGCAACCAATTCTCGGGCTATGTATTTTTATTGGCATCACCTTTGCGTTTTCAAGAGATCATCAGAAGGTATTACCTAGACGCATTATTGTGGGTATTACCGCGCAGTTCGTAATCGCTTTTTTATTGCTAAGAGTCAGCTTTGTCTCCGATGGATTAATGGCATTGAATTCTGTGGTGAGCGTACTTCAAAGTGCCACTGACAGGGCTGCGCAGTATATGTTTGGCTACGTTGCGGGAGGTCCCGCCCCCTTTGATGTTGCCAGTGCGGAAAACAGTTTCATCATCGCATTTCAAGTACTACCGTTGATCTTAGTCGTCACTGTTTTATCAGCGCTGCTGTTTCACTTTGGCATTTTGAGTTTTTTTGTTGAATTAATTGGCAAAGGCTTGAAACGCGCTTTTGGCCTTTCCGGCGCACTTGGCTTAGGTGCTGCAGCAACGATCTTCTTCGGCACGATAGAAGCACCGCTGGTTATAAAGCCTTATTTGAACAGACTCTCCAGAGGCGAGCTACTCGCCTTAATTGTTTGTTCGATGTCGACTATAGCTGGCAGCGTCATCATTTTGTACGCCAGCGTACTGGAGCAGACCCTTCCAGGCGCTCTTCAACATCTTTTGACGGCCTCGCTTATTAGCGTGCCGGCAGCACTCACACTTGCACATATATTTTCACCAACAGCAGACTCAGATCTGGACGTAAGCGGCATACCACGCTCGAACAAAACCTGGATAGAAGCACTTTTAGATGCAGTAGATGATGCTGTAAGAATGATTATTTCGATTGTCGCTATTATTATCGTGCTTTTTGCATTTATTTATTTGCTGGACGACCTACTTACGCTTTTAAACCCCAACCTATCAATTGGAGTGATATTTGGATTCGTACTGCGCCCGATAATGTGGTTAGTGGGTTTCGACTGGGACAAAGCTATGCTGGCGGGAGAACTCATGGGAACAAAAATATTCCTGAATGAGTTCGTTAGTTATTTGGCACTGGCCGATGTCACCAGCTTCACCGCAAAAGAGACTATCGTAATCGCCTACAGTCTGTGCGGATTCGCCAATATAGCAAGCTGCGGGATTATCATTGCCGGTCTGGTGGCCATCCTACCCGAGCGCAGGAAAGAAGTAGTCGATGTCACGTTTACGGCATTGATACTAGGTAACGTCGCGACCCTAATGACCGGCTGCGTTGTCAGTCTGATTCTATGGTGATCGGTTTTAAGACCCGATTGCCCCATCTTAGTTAAACCATCTTATACTCACCTTTACTGCTGCCCCTAACTACTGACTTTAGTTACTCGACCTTGCCTAACACCGACTCTACCTTCGAGTCGTCTAACCAGAGCCTGCCAACTGGCACGCGCTCTTTCAGCTTTTTCCCAGCGACGATATCGAATACATCACCATTGCGCCCGGTCAGTTGTATTGGAACACCACACGACTTGGCTATCTCAGCATTACATTTCATGTGAATTGCTTCCCCATGCACAGGAATAGCTATTCGAGGCTTTATCCATTGGTACATTTGCCTAAGTTCTTCTTTGTAAGGATGCCCTGACGCATGAATGGGTTTTGCGCTGGTTTCTGACTGTGTAACCTTCACCCCCTTACTCTCTAAAGCGGCAACCAGCCTGCCCACATCCGCTTCGTTGCCCGGGATGGTTTTCGCACTGAAAATAACGTGATCCCCTGCCGCTAAACTGATGTCTGGATGAGTATCCGTGGCCAGCCGTCTAAGTGCCGCTCGCGCCTCTCCTTGACTGCCTGTCGCAACTGCCAACACTTCATTCGGCAACAGATAACCTAAATTAAACGAATCCACCAGATTAAAATGATCTTTTAAATAGCCAGCCATTCTGGCGTTTCTCACCATGGCCTCTATCGACCGACCCACCACCCCTATGTAGCGCCCTGACACTTCTGCGACATGGCCTAAGGTTTGCAAGCGCGCAATATTGCTAGAAAAACAACCAACCACCACGCGCCCATTAGAGCTATTAACTGCATCGAGCAACCCGTCAAACAGTTCTGATTCGGAAAAGGAGTGGCCGGGTTGATTTGCGTTAGTTGAATCGCACACTACCGCATCGATCCCATCGCGGCCTATACGGCGATAGACATCAGGCTCGAAAGCCCGGCCAACAATAGGCGCCGAATCTATTTTCCAATCTGCAGTATGCAGCACCCGCCCAGCAGAGGTCTGTATAAGCAACGCATTGGTTTCTACAGTTGAGTGGGTGATAGGAATCCAGGTAACCGTAAAACCACCCAAGGTGATTGTTTCGCCCTCCTGAACAGTCACAATAGGCGCATCAATCCCCTTCTGTCTTAGCTTTCGAAGCAATACATTGCGGGTGAAAGGGGTGGTGTAAATTGGGCACTTAAACTGTGGCCACAGATGAGCAATCGCACCTATGTGGTCTTCGTGAGCATGAGTAGCAATCAGCCCAACTAAGGCGTCGCTGCGGTTGCTAATAAATATTGGGTCGGGCATTTCAACTCGATTGCCTGACCCCGGATTGGCTTCATCTTTCTCGAAAGTTACCCCACAGTCGACCATCAGCCATTGGCCAGCATGGCCGAACAAATTTAGGTTCATACCAATCTCGCCGCATCCGCCCAGAGGTACAAATAGAAAATCCTTCTGCCCAGGGATCATAAACTTTTACTCGTTTCATATTGACATGCCGGACACCAGTAAAGTCGTCTTGATGCCACATTGTCTTTAATGATGTCGCTGCCGCAGTCATAGCAGGCCTGCGACTGCCTTGCGAACACAGCGTGGCGAAATTGATTTCGTGTCAGCCCCATCTTCTTTAATGCGCTTACTCTCGGAGCTAGATTTGTCAGGCCTTTGGTTTTATAGCTGCGCCGAGAAACGTCCAGCGTCGCTTTGGCAAGTAGATTCAACTGCTTTGTGCTTAACTGACTTGGCTTGGCCCAAGGGTTAACCTTAGCAAAGAAAAGAATTTCAGAGCGCAGATAGTTGCCTATTCCAGCGACGAAGCTTTGATCGAGATAAAAAGCGCCGACTCCACGATTGCGAAACTTAGGCGATGACAAAATACGTGCAACCTGCCGCCAGGTCAGATCCTCACTCAGTATGTCCGGGCCGAGCTTCGCCAGAAAAGGATGTTCTAAAAGACCTGGTGTTTCCCAAACACTAATATCCGAGGCGCTGTATAAAAGGGCACTATGATCGGCAGTGTGTATCGCCATTCGCAAAGACCGACCGGTCAATGGCAAGCGATCCCTTTTAACAACATACCACCGACCATAGAGTTGATTATGAGAATACACAGTTAAGCCATTGGCGAAGTGAGTCAACAGAGCCTTACCTCTGGTCTCCATGGCAATTACGTAGCTGGATGCAAACTCATCTTCGAATCGGCGCAGATCTGGCAGCCCGAAAAAAAAAGACTCGATAGGTTTATCGACAAGCACTTTGGCTATCTTATCAGCGGCGAGTCGTATTTCTGGTCCTTCTGGCATAAGGTAAAAACACCGACTAAGTTAAATAGTATGAGGAAGTTACCTTAGCGTAAACGCCAGCAGCAGCATTTTAGTTTTGCATACCAGCGTTTGACGCCCGTATCAAAGAAACCGCTGGCTTATTTCTATCCAGACTGGAATCATAAAAAAGGCCGCCAAGGTCTGACAGGTGATTATATTGGCCATCAGGCTCTCATTCCCTCCTAGCTGACGCGCCAATATATAAGCGGAAGGCGGAGCCGGCAATGCGGTAAGCAGTACCAATACCGTTGCAGTATGTGAGTTCACGTCCAATAGTATGCAGCACAGCAATATGATGCTCGGGAAAATCACCAGCTTGTTAAGTGAAGCGACCACTAGCTGCCAACTTTGCTCGCCGATGCTTATAAAGCGAATGCCTGCACCGACAGCAAGCAAGCCCAGCGGTAGAGCTGGCTGACTAAGAATCTCAAGCAATGATTCTAGCAAGGACGGCATCGACAAATTATTATAGCTAATGGTACAGCCGATTGCGCAAGCAACCACCAAAGGGTTACTTAAAACCGAGCCCACCATCATATAAATTCGCTTAGCCCCAGTCTCTCCTTGCAAACTAAGGGAGATAACACTCAAAATATTTACGAGGGGTATGTATACGGCAAGACAAAGGGCAGCGGTTGTCAGCCCCCTGTCACCAAATAGCAAATCAATGGTGGCCAATCCAATATAGGTATTGAAGCGAATACTGCCCTGATAGATCGAACTCATGCTGCTAAGGTCTTTAGCAATGAACTCTCTTAGGCCCACAATCAGCACAGTTATCACAAGCAGTCCAAGTCCGATAACTAAGCCTAACTCACTAATCTCATCCCAGCGAAAATTTGATTCAGAAAGCCGTAAAACCAATAGCGAAGGGAAGAACAAGTAGTACGTGAGACGTTCAATTTCAGCCCAACCTGCTCGCGTCGATGTAGGCAATCGGCTCAAGCCAAAACCGACCAAAATAATAGCGAAAATTGGCGTCAATGCAGTAATAATCATCGCGGCAGTCTACCGGCACTCGCTGGGCAATACTAGGCACAATTATCGGCTGTTGATTTCAGCTAGCTTGCTTCTTAACTCATCTGAAAAGCAGTTTTAAAAGATCAAATATGCTAATTTAATCTTCTGAAAATGGCCTATGAGTATTAGAAAATCATGAACATTAGAAAATCAATCTTAGCGGTTATCGTATTTTCGCTGTACAGCTCATTTGCTCTTGCCCAGCCTGTAAGCAAATCCGGTATTGCATTGGACGCAACTTGGAAAGTCGCAGTCTATGAGTTCGCTAAAGAGAACTTGGCTCATACCGCCTGGGGAGTTGCGCACTATGAAAGAAACTACTTACTAGGACTTGAACTTGCCGAAGCTGATTCTTTGCAGATAGACGACGACGTTTTATTTGCAGCTGCATTTCTTCACGATATGGGCGTGTTCGAACCCTATGTGATTGCTGATGCCGAGCATTCCCAAACCGCAACCGAGAACATTGAATCAGTACTGAATACAACAGATTTTCCCATTGGAAAAATTATTGACGTAAAGACTGCCATCCTTGCCCACATGTTTTATGCTGACGTTCCAGACAACAACACGGCGATAGTTTTGCATGATGCCGACACTTTAGATTTTCTGGGCATCATTGGCGTTACCAGAATTCTCTCACTGTCCACTCGTCACCCATGGGCGAGTGATTTGCAAACCGCAGTTGCTACCCTAGAAAACTTTAGCGAGCAGCTGCCGGCATCGTTAAAAACTCAAGCGGCGAAAACCATGGCAGAAACAAGGGTTGTAGAAATGAGAAATTTTCTTGAGACGTTGAAGAAACAGAGTAATCAGGGCGCTACGCTTTAATTAAAAAACAGGGGTGTTAACCCTTATCTTTACACTAACTTACGCACTAACAACAACTAACAAAGAGTCAGTTTTGGAATACACCGCGATAATTTTATTTGCCATTGCTACCTGTGTGACCCCCGGCCCTAACAACACGATGATAATGACATCAGGGCTCAATTATGGTGTTCGTCGAAGCCTGCCGCACTACTTTGGTATCGTTTTTGGTTTTTCCGCTATGGTTTTAGCGGTAGGACTTGGCTTGGCTAGCTTGTTCGAGCAGCTGCCGATTCTGCACACGTTATTAAAGGTTGTAGGTGCTAGTTATCTTTGCTTTTTAGCCTACAAAATAGCTACCGCACCCATAAACACTGCAATCGACTCTAATGCTAAGCCGTTCACTTTTATACAAGCTGCCGCATTCCAATGGGTGAATCCAAAGGCCTGGGTATTAGCGGTAGGAGCCACGGCTACCTACACCGTCGCCTCAGACAGCTACGGTCTGCAAGTTCTAATCATTTCCTTGATTTTTTTGATTTTCGGATCGCCCTGCATCATGCTATGGCTTTGGTTTGGGTCATCACTAAAACGCTTTTTGCAAAAACCTGCTACGGTAAGAGCCTTCAACATCACAATGGCTGTTCTCCTAGTAAGCTCATTGATTCCAGTATTTCTCGACTTAGCAGCTGAATTTAAATTGTAAAGGCTAGTTAACTTTCTAAGAATGCTAAACAGGCTAAGGAAATTAAAATGCGCCTTAAAGCTACTGCGCGCTACCACTGGTGTTCACACATGCAGCCGTAGCTCAACTTTCTGCGGCGGAGTAAGGTCTTAGCAGCTATATAGACGCCAAGCATGATGAGGCTATTTAACTGCTCGATGATATCGTCAATATTAACAACGGTATTAATGCAACGCCCGTCGCAAAATTAAACAGACTCATCACAATTTACTAATACTCACAAAAGATAATAAATAGGAGCACTTCATGCAATATCAAATCACCGCATTCGATGGTACCGACGAGCAGGCAAGCGAGCGAAGAATGGCGGCCCGTCCTGCCCATCTTGCAGAGGCGGCTGTATTAAAAGAATCAGGAAATATTATTGCCGGTGGTGCGATTCTCGATGACGATGGAAATATGATTGGCTCTACTCTCTATGTGGATTTTGAGACTCCTGAGGAATTAGATGCTTGGCTAGTTAACGACCCCTATGTAAAAGAGAGTGTTTGGGAGGATATTAATATAATGCCAATCCGACTTGCCGTAAAACCCTGATTTAATTTGAACTGTAACATTTAGCGTAATGTATCCGTCCTTAATGACATAAAGCTGGCAGTATCAACCGGCTGGTCAGCTAGCGGTTTTCTTACTACATAAAATTCATGTCTAAGACATTAAGGATATTTCAAAATGCAACGCACTCGATTGTGCCTCCACTTCTTTTTTTTGCTCGCCTTAGTTGTCACCGGCAATACCTCGATTGCTCAGCCAGAGTGGAATGCGCCCCTAACTGAACACAGCCAACCAGACCTGCAGGGTGTTTGGTACTTTGGCACCAACACACCCTTCACTAGACCTGACGAACTCGGTGATCAAAAAGTCTACACTCTCGATGAAGCAAAAAAAATTGAAGAGGACATGCGGCGAACCAATAAAGCTCAAGACCTGCCTCTTGACCCCAACAGGCCCGCCCCAGAGATAGGTGCCTATATCGGTTTCGAAGCAGACTATAATTTTGCCACCAAAAGAAATTCACTTAACCAAGTCAATGGTCAATACCGCACCTCTTTGGTAATCGAGCCAGCTAATGGGCAGATCCCACTCAGAGAAAACTTCGACGACTTTCATGACGACCGCAAGGCGCGGGGCATTGAAACCTATGACGGCCCAGAGGCTCAAGATGCAAGCGAGAGATGCCTATCCGGAGGACTCGCAGTTCCCTCACTTTACCCCATGCCGTGGAATGCGAATTTACAAATAGTACAGAATGAAACCTATGTCATGATCATGACTGAAATGAATCACGATGCCCGAATTATTAGGCTATCAGGTAGCCATGACAGCAATAACTTTAACTCTTGGATGGGCGACTCAATAGGATTATGGGAGGGTGACACTCTAGTTGTGCATACAGTCAATTTTCGACCGGAGCAGTCGAATTTTTTAATGGCAATGTCAGAACAATTTGAACTCACTGAAAGATTCCAAAGAGTAAGCAAAACTGAAATCGTATATCGATACACAGTCAATGATCCCTTGGCTTATAGCCAACCCTTCACGGTCGAGAGGACCATTGCCCTTCGCGGTCCCGACCAGCTTATTTTCGAAGTCGCATGTCATGAAGGAAACTATTCAATGGCAGGTGTTTTAGCAGGCACTCGCAGAGTAGAAAGTAAAGCGAAGAAAAAGAAAAAAGAAGAGCAGAAGGAAGAGCAGGAGATAGGCGAACAGTAGCCTGAGTTTTATCTCAAAACTAAAGAACACTGCACTCACCTTAGAGCTCTTTAGTGATTTGCTGGCCTTTCTATTTACTGGCCTTTCTATTTACTGGCCTTTGCCCAAATGTTCCAATTTTAAGCCAACAGCAGAACCAGACTCAAAACCTTTCCAATAGCTGTGATCAGCATTTTCTTTGCCACTTGATACAGAGTATTTCCCGTTTGCTCCGTCAGGAACCACATCTAAATATTCCAACTTTGATTCATCACCTTTTAAATAAAGGTCAAGATAGGCCGTTACAAAATGGTCCATAATATTATTCATTCGCACAGTGTCCCAGACCGGATCGGTATAGTGACTAGCACCCATTTTATCATCGCTATTCAATATCTCAAGCGGCAGAGGATAAGGCGCCGCTGCATTATGCCCGGCATTTTTAAAGGTAAGTAAGTAACGATCGCTGCCGGTGGCATACTCATAAATTGCTCGCGGACCATTCTCATAGCCAGCAACTGTATCGGCGTCGCCAGCAATGTAGAGCGCCGGCACAGAAATGCTGGCAAGATCTTCAGCTGTCCAAAAGTTGGCGTTCATACCCCAAGGCGCTACTGCGACACCGGCCTTAATACGGGAATCGAGTGAGCCTCTATATTCTGGGTTTCTTGTTGCATGAGCATTTAGAAGCTTATTAGGAGGTGCGATCAATGAGCCAATAATTTCGTCTGTATAGCCACCACCGAGATTGTTGACCAAGCCATAACCGCCCATTGAATAGCCGACAACGGCTGTGGTGTCAGCATCGAGCATTCCACTTAGAAAATGGCCTGAATCTTCGCCAAATCCAGCCATAGTGTCGAGTACGAAGCGCTGATCCAGAGGCCGATTATAGAGTGTACTCGAGAAAGCCTTCTGATCATCATAGGTGCTATCAGTGTGATCGACAGATGCAACGACATAGCCTTTGCTGGCCAAATTTTCACCCAAATGACTCAGTAAGTAACGGTTACCAGGATAGCCATGGGAAATTATCACTAGTGGAAACTCACCATCCGCGGTAAGGGGCTTAGCATCGCGAACAGCCTTGCCGCCAAGAGTAGCGATGATCGCTGGGTTTCGTGTTATAGCCTTGTATTCACCCCCCGGGGACTGGCCGTCGGCTAATTCCGCTGGATACCAAATTTCCAAGGTCAACGGACGGTCATACCGAACCGAATCGCCATCTCGGGGAGTGTTTAATATATCGATACGGTTGGGGTCTATAATGTCGACTGTGCGAACACCAATAGTATAGCCGCCGAATTGCGCCAGTTCAGGCGCATCCGGGCGAACAGTATCGATGCGATTAGTTTGAGCCAAACCAGAGTTTGCAATGACTGTGAGTAACGCGATGCAAGCTAGCTTTTTCATCTTTAATTCCCCGGCAAAACCTTGCATGCCAGATCGGGCATGCGCTATAAATTAGATTTGGGAAGATTACGGCAACTATCGCGTGTATGCCAGTGCGCGTTCCTCTGCTGTATCTGTGTGCCCTGAAAAGTCGTGCGAAATCAGATACAAACATGGCACCAGAAACAATGTGATTACAGTCGCGAAAAGTACTCCAAATGACAAAGAGATTGCCATTGGAACAATAAAGAAAGTTGCTGGGTTCGCCGTAGCCATTAAAGGTACAAGGCCGATAAAAGTTGTAACAGAAGTCAAGAAAATCGGTCTAAAGCGCATCATGCCTGCTCGAGACACGGCATCAACCATACCGACGCCCTCATCACGGAGCCTGTTAATGGTAATCACCAGAACCAAACTCGCATTCACCACAACCCCAGACAGAGCGATAATTCCCAACACAGAGAAGAACACAATATCAGCCCCCATGATGAAGTGACCGAAAACGGCACCGATTGCCCCAAAGGGAATAACACTCATTATGATAAGAGGTTGAACATAAGACTTAAGCGGTATTGCCAATAATGCAAAAATCACCATCATCGCGATAGGAAAAGTATTGAGCAACTCGCCAAGTGACTCAGCCGAACGTTCGCCCTCCCCACCAACAACCAACTCCACATCTAACTCTTGCGCCCATTTGTCACGATATTTGGATAAAACTTCCCTGCGAATTTCTTCCGGCGTGATAACGTTTCGATCAACATCACCTATGACTGTAATCACGCGACGACCATCTTGCCGCCGAATCGAAGAATAGCTATTGCCCAGCGTATAGCTCGCAATACTGAGGAACGGTACTTCCGCGCCGCTAGGCGTACGTATAAGTAGGTCTTCTAGGTTCCCAAGTGATTGTCGTTCTGGTTCTGGGTAGCGAACCATAACCCGAATATCGTCGGCTCCGCGCTGAATTCTTTGAGCCTCGGCGCCAAAAAAAGCCTGTCTAACTTGAGTCGCAATATCGTTTAAGGTAAGACCTAAGGTCTTACCCCGGTCCAAAATCTGAATTTGTACTTCTTGCTTTCCCGCTCTAAAAGAATCTGAGACATCAAACACACCAGGGTAGCGCATAAGCTCTTCTCGAAGCTGGGTCGACGCGAGTATCAAATTATCTTCATTACGGCCTTCTAAGCGGTAGTTAATCGCCTCACCCGCGGAGAATGCATCTGAGACAAAAGTTAGTTCTAAGGCATCTGGGATAGTGCCTACTTTTTCTCGCCAACGATCTCGAATTTCACCAGAGCTCATCTCACCGCGGTCGAAGAAAGGTTTTAGATAGAGCACAACCTCAGCAACTTCGCTGCTACCGGCGTTAGCGCCGCCACCCCCCGGACCTCCGCGAGGTGCCTGACCACCTACAATAGTAAGTATGCTATCAACAATACTTTCAGTGGCAGCCGGTGCCAAACCCGCCGCTTTAAGATCCACTAATTCTAGATCCAGCTCGGCCTTCAGCTCTAAGGCTTTTTCTTCTAACAGGCTAACCGCTTCTTCAGTTATGTAACCCGGAACACCGATAGGCATTTTCACTGTGCCGAAAACTGTATCACCTTCGATTGAAGGGAAAAACTGAAAATTAACTCGCCCACTTATCAGTAGCGCGAGAACAATTATGATGACACCGGTGGCAGTGGCCCATGCGGCATAGCGGTATTTTAAAACCTTTCGCAGTGCCCGGCGATAACCGTGTTCAGCAAAATGTTCCATGCTGTCTGAAATCTTGCCTTGAAGAGCCTGCCATCTATTGACCAACCAAGTCCCTTCAAACAGGTAACCCTCAGTCTTTCTATGAGCAATATGACCTGGCAAAATTAACTGCGACTCAATCAAACTGGCGATCAAGCAGAAAACCACGACGCCTCCAATCACGTTTGAAAATGCACCAAACGACCCTGTTTGGAGAAGCAAAGGTAAAAAGGCGGCTATAGTAGTAAGCACGCCAAAAATGACTGGCACTGAAACTTCTACAGTACCCTCGATGGCCGCCTCTTCCTTACTTAAACCCTGACGCTCAAAATAGTAGATCCGCTCCCCCACTACGATGGCATCATCAACCACAATGCCAAGTACCAAGATGAATCCCATCACTGTTAAGGAGCTAATCGTTAAGCCAATTGTAGGGAAAATCGCCAAGGCGCCGGCTATCGCGATTGGGATGCCAGCGGCGACCCAAATAGCCAGTCGAAATTTAAGGAACAGCGCCAATATGATCAACACCAGAATTAAGCCAGTGTAGGCATTTTGCGCGACTGTAGCGATACGGGTCTGGGTACTAACCGATGAGTCGGTAATGACGTCTAGACTCATACCTTCTGGCAAATTGAATTCTGTTGAACTCATAAATTGCCGGACCTGCTGCGCTGAGCGGACAATGTCTTCATCGCCAACTCGCAAAATATCGATGATTGCGGCATTTACGCCGTTAAGTCGAGCATCCAAATAGCCTTCTTCGAATCCGTCTTTGACGGTAGCTATCTGACCCAAACGCAGCTGAGTTCCATCAGGAAACGATTGGATTACGACGTCTTCGTACTCACTGCCTTTGTAGACCTGGCCTTTGGTACGGACCAATATTTCTCCTGATTCGGTGCGAATTGTGCCGCCGGGAAGGTCAAGCGAGGCAAGATCTATTGCTCGAGCTATTTGATCTAAGGTCAAACCATACTGACGAAGTGTGTACTCTGATACTTCGATTGAAATTTCAAAAGGTCGAATGTACTCAATGCTTACCGTTGATACCTCGTCCAAATCCAAGATATCGTTGCGGATTTCCTCTGCAATCACCTTGATGTTTGCATCGTCAGTCTTTGAAGACAATGCCATAGTCATTACATTACCGCTGGCACTGAACGAGCGAACAATGGGCCGTTCAACTTCGACAGGAAAAGTCTGAATAGCGTCGACCTTGCCCTTAACATCGTTGAGAACACTATTAAGATCAGCACCTGTGGCTAAAGAAAGTGTGGCATCGCAGCCACCTTCTCTTGCCGTGCTTGTGAAAACATCAATATCTTCAGTCCCTTCTAACGCCTCTTCAATCCGCAAACAAACTGCTGATTCCGATTCTTCTGGAGTCGCTCCAAGATATTGAACGCTCACCTGAATAAGCCCAAATTCGATATCAGGAAATTCTTCTTGGTTAATCGTGTTATAGGCTATGATACCGCCAACCAAAAAGATGAGCATCATCAGATTAGTTGCGACCGGATTTCTAACAAACCATGCAATTGGGGTTCTCAAAGCTAACCTCTGTAAACTGTGTGATGTGACTTAACTGTGTGCTGACCGCCAAAGAAGAGCCAGCCGATTATTAGATAACTTCTACAACAGGTTGAACCGACATCCCTTCAACCACGGCCTGTATCGGCGAAGTGCAAATTAGCTCTCCTGGTAACAGTCCGCCGCTAATAAGCACACGAGATTCTTCTAAGCGAAATATCTCCACTTCGCGGTAGTACATTTTGTTTTCTGAATTCACAACCAAGACTTGATTGTTATTACGAATCACTGACCGTGGTAAAACGATTAAATTGTCTACTCGCTTGCCTTCGATATTAGCTTGTACAAACAATCCAATAGGCAGTGGGATTTGACTGTCACTCAAATTACTAGCACTAACGGACTTAGGCTGATCAACCCGAATAATAGTTTGAACAGTGTTGCTATTGGCATCGATTACCGCTTCGGTGCGAACCAATTGGCCCTGCCAAGTATATGCCTCGCCTCCGTAGTAGCCCAATAGAGAAACATCTGGCGCCTGTTCTCCGGTTAAAACACCGCGAGAACCCAAGGGAATATCCAAATAACCCAGCTGACGGATGGCAAGAGGCAGACGCACTTCCACCTCATCGGCTCCGTGAACCACAGCAACCGACTGGGCACGATTAACATATTGTCCTAGCTCTACGTCCCTACTTTCAATAATGGCATTAAACGGAGCCTTAATTTCGGCTCTTTCCAAATCCAATTGCGCCTGCCTGTAGCTTGCTTGGGCATCTGCCAAACGCGCACTAGCTACTTCAGCTTGACGCCGAGTGTTTTGCAACTGTGAGTCACTGGCAAGACTTTTCTCAGCAAGTTCTATAAAGCGCTCCAACTCACTGCTTCCAAAACGTGACTCTGCTTCAGCCTGCTGCAGCGCCGCCAAACTGCGTTCTTTAGCCGTTTCAAAATCAATCGCGTCCAATCTTAGTAATGGCTCGCCCATAGCAACATAGCCTCCGGCTTCCATGGCAGGCGATATCCAAGAAATAGGACCGGCTACGGCGGCTGAAATAGAAGCGGTTTGAGCGGGCTGAACTTTTCCCTGTGATTCTACCATCAACTGAACTGACTCTGGTTGCGCCTCGATAACTCGAACTGCCACAGGAATGATTTCAGGTGAAGCCTCCTTTACCTCCGTGGGCGAGCGCACTAAAATCCCGGCAAATATAATACACACAACCAGTATCCCGATTGGTAATAAAATCCGCTTCATTCAAAAACTCCTGTTAATTGTTCGCTTTGCTGGAAAAGATTCAATTATTTTATGCTGCTAATGTTATTCGATCTCTGGGCTACGAATCTTTGTAACTCTTTACTGTCCTCAAACCGTGGTTTACGAAGCCTTGCATTTAATCCTCTGCTCACCTGAGCCAAGACTCGATAAAGCGATACTAAGCGGCGACGTCGCGAATCGCTTCACACGCGATGCTCAGCTTGGCGTGCCTCGATGGCATTTGCTGCTGCGGTTCTCAACTGATCAAAATGACCTTGGATCGCTGCACTAGCAAGTCCTGCATCTCTAGTTTCGATACTGATTTTCAGAGCTTTCAGAGTTTTAGCTGCCAAGCTTCTTGGGATTTCTGGTTTAATCCCCAGGCTCATCATATGATCGATAAATTGAGCGCGAAGGTCATTATTTATAAGTCTAATCACTAAATTGTCGGCGATATTTCCAAGCATTTCCAAAAAATGCCGCCATTGCTGGTGAATGGACTCAGAATCGGTAGTTTGCTTAGCAAGTTTTACGATGGTCTGGTGTAGTTGGTTCAATTCCTCTTGACTGGCTTTTCGTACCGCTGAGCGCGCTGTAAGCGAAGCTAGCGCGCAATATGTTTCCAAAAACTGATCTACTAGCTGAGGATCTGGAATATCACTCAACTCCAACATTGGCCCCAAAACCGCTAAGCTTGCCGTTTCTATTGGCTGGACTCTGGCCCCGCCAGGAAAGATTCGAATCAGTCCTAATTGTTCAAGCTGCGAAAAGCCTTCTCGAACAGCGCCACGACTGGCATTGAAACGCGCAGCTAAATCTCTCTCAGACGGAAATCTGTCACCTGGCCGATAGTGATTTTTAAGAATATCAGTACGTAAAGATGCTGCGATCTCGTTACTGATTGTATGGTTAGGAAACATAGTTGGAAAACATAGCTAGATTACACCGATAGGAAATATTGCGAGGAAGCATGGTTAAAACAAACAGCTGAGTATTTGATATTTAGTCCGAACATATTGGTAGGACCAATTATAAGAAGCAACACGCAGATTGCGAGTGCTAGGCGCTAGATTGGAGACAAACTGGGATGGGCCGAATTTTAGAAGCCCCCAAACAACTCAAGCTCAAGCTGAGACTCATAACGCGCATCATTTAAATCAGTGGCGTCGAGCGCCCCTGAAAATAACGCATCGATGTCCTTCGCAATTAAATCTGCCGCTTGCCGATGCTTGCCATCAGCTAACGCTATTTGAAGAATGGAACCCCACATTGCGAGCATGCGGTTGTCGATCTTCCTAATCGAGTTCTCTTTAGACCATTCAGACGCGATTGAAATACCAATACCTAGCAGCTTTTCTGAAAAGCCTTCATCTCGCTCATCGCCAGTTTCGTCCAATATAATGCTTTCCACATCGTTCCAGCCTGTGGGGTAAGCAATGTTCCCCTCGTAGAAGGCCGTGACCCAGTAAAGGTAGACACCAAGCTCTTGTTGGCGCTGATTAACAGGGTCGGCATTGTAAGCCTCCACGAAACTCGCAACTTCCGGGAGGCCCTGAGGCCAATCTTCTAGGTTGTTCAGGGAGCAAGCGCTGCAAAGGATAGCAATCTGCATCAGACACACAAGTCGTAGCGAGGAAAAATTAAATTTAAGGTAGTTCATAGCAACTCTAAATGTATTGATTATTGGGTTATTATAAATAATTCAGCTCAATACTAGTTCCATTTCTGAAAGTGAACAAAACTCTGTTTATATACTTAGCAGATCTGGCTCTATACTTAGTAGAATAGACGGCCATCGTCCCTGAATAGTTGCCGGAATATTGTTTCTGTTAACCTCTACAAGCACCTATTTACCGACCAAAGTGCTATTGTTCAAACTATTGTACTCATGAGTTGTCCACTTGGATCAAGTTTACTTATATTCTATTCATGTTTATCCTTGCCTAGGGCTGATTCTGCGCAAGATAGGTAAACCTGCGGGCCAAGCCGAGTTATAATGAAGTCCTAATAATTAAAATAAATAGCCAGCCATCTCTACACGGAAATTAGAACCAATATGGAACCTATTAAGAAGTACCTGATCGACAATTTTGAGGGCGTTTTCATTCTAGTAATACTTCTCGTGGTTAGTGCTATCGTATGGGTAGTCGACTCGAAACTCTCATTCCTCAATTTTTTCTATCTACCGGTGTTACTCAGCTCATACTATCTCGGCATACGCTCGGGAGTATTAGGGGCCTTTTTCACATTTCTAATCGTTGTGATTTTTGCCAGCATTTACCCAGATAGATTTATAGGACCCACGGATGTCTTTGGACTGTGGGCGTCAGTTTTGATTTGGGCAGGGTTCCTTATTTTGACTGCGGTCATAGTTGGATTTACCCATCGTGAGTTACAAGAAAAAATGACTGAGGCACTAAGGTCTCGAGCAGAAGCTACAGGCAATGCTGAGTTATTAGAACAAACTATGAATACCATTAGAGAGTTTGAGTCAGAACTTGACTATAAAGTTGAAGAACGAACCAGAGTACTAGAAGAAAAAACCAAAACCATAAGCGCCCACAAGGAGAAAGTCGAGGAGGCCCTCTACTCGACAATGGACCCGGCAGTGGTCAAGCTGATGATTGAAAACCGCATCAGAACTGAGAACCGCCGAATCAGCGTTATGTTTTCCGATCTGAAAGGTTTTACAGCTTATTCAGAAGAGCATTCTGCAGAAGTGGTGATCACTGAGCTCAATAAATATCTCGCGGATATGGAAACTATCTTGCTGCAATACAATGCTCATATAGATAAGTACATGGGCGATGGAATCATGTCCGAATTTGGTGCGCCAATTCGTTATGAGAAACACCCTCTGCTCGCTGCAGCCTGTGCGTGGAAAATGCAGGAACGCATGCGCAGCTCGAACTATCCATTTAAGATGAGAATTGGCATTTCAACTGGGGTTGCAACAACCGGCATCATCGGCGCCAAACGCCAATCATTTACAGCATTCGGGGATACCGTCAATTTGGCATCGCGCATAGAAGGAATGTGCGAACCGGGATATGTCACTATCGACGAGGCAACTTACAAGGACTGTATTGATGTATTCGAGATGCGACCGGTGTCTGGTCTTGCTTCCTACACACAATTTGACAACGTCTCGATTATAGATCAAATCAACGCGGCACTAGGCGAAGTCAAGCTCAATCCTGATGACGTAGAACTGCGCATTAGGGTTGCCAAGCTTCTGCTGCAAGCGAAGGATCCCGAACAGGCTGCCACCCACCTGAAGTTAGCGATGAAGATCGCGCCCGATAGCGATACTGCCAAAGTGGCATACGCAGAAAACTCAATCATTCTTGAAAATCAGCGTGACTTAACCGTGCGAGGCCGCCGTAGCACTGTCCACTTATATGAACTCGTTGCGTTTAAGAATCCGCTTGATAACTGCAAGCAGCTGCCAAGTAAATTACTTACCGATCTTCAATCTAAAGTCGACAAACTAGTTACCTTTCCCGAAGACCTCATGCTGCCTATAGAATGCATAGATGGCTCAGTTGGGTTTGCGCGTTTGACCGGAGTTACGGCGTATCTAATCGCCGACCTGATGGACTTGGTCGATCAGGAGAAACATGACGTACTGGAAGCGGGATATCTAGCTGAAATAGGCAAAACCATTGTTCCGGAAAATATTCTCAACCGCAATGGCGGTCTAACCGAGGATGACTTCACCCACATTCATATGCATCCAAGAGAAGGTGTTCGAAGACTGCGCACTATCGGCTATGAAAATGAACATATGCTTGAACTAATTGAATGCCACCACGAGAATTTTGATGGCACAGGATATCCGGCAGGAATCAAAGCTGAAAATATTCCCATAGGCGCTCGCATATTAGCCGTTGCTGAAGCCTATATCAGTCTCACTTCGAAAAGGCCCTATCGCGATCCATGGGACGGCAGAGCAGCCTTCAATGAAATTGGCAAATACGTTAAATCAGGTAAATTTGATCCAGCGGTTGTAAACGCATTAGGCAAAATCATTGCGCAGCTCTGATTAGTGCGCAGCT
>JBLGBJ010000029.1:0-39454 GCA_047617605.1 Pseudohongiellaceae bacterium
TCTGCCGTCTGCCGTCTGCCGTCTGCCGTCTGCCGTCTGCCACTATTACTGTTTTTCTTTCTACTAGTGTCCTTTGAATATTCATGACAAACTATTCCTCGATAAACCAGAGTTAATCCCTTACGGGTTTTAATTTGGCGAATTTTTTCACAACAAAATTCTCGCTGACGAGGAGTACTAATTGTCTGAACCAGTCTGCCTTATTGTCGGTGCCGGTGACTATATTGGCGCGGCAATTGCCAAACGTTTTGCCAAAGGTGGCTTTACCGTCTGCCTAGCACGTCGAGACGCATCCAAATCGCAAGCCCTGATTGAAGAAATTGAGACCAGCGGCGGAACCGTTTATAGCTATTCAATGGATGCCCGTGAAGAAGATCAAGTAATCGAACGATACGCGGCTATCGAAAAGGACATTGGTCCATTGGAAATTGTTATTTCCAACGCTGGTGGTAATGTCAATTTTCCTATTTTAGATACGACCGAACGAGTCTTCTACAAAGTCTGGAGAATGGCTTGTTTTACCGGCTTCCTAGCCGGCCGCGAGGCTGCTCGTCACATGCTGCCACGGCGCCGTGGATCCATTTTTTTTACCGGTGCTACAGCGAGTTTAAGAGGGGCAAGCGGATACGCCGCCTTTGCCAGCGCAAAATTTGGACTAAGAGCGTTGGCCCAATCAATGGCAAGAGAGCTCGGGCCGCAGGGGCTGCATGTTGCACACTTGGTGATTGATTCCGGTGTCGACACCGCTTTTGTTAGAGAGCGCATTCAAGCTCGCGGCATCGACCCTGAAAAATTACCAACCGACACTCTGATGAAGCCATATTCTGTAGGCGAAGCCTATTGGAATTTACATCACCAAACCCCGGACGCATGGACTCATGAAATGGACATCCGTCCGTTTGCAGAAAAATTTTAACCAGCCTAAAGAGCCTATTATGACAATAGAATTTCACTTTGATTTTGGTAGCCCTAATACTTATTATTGTCACCGCGTTCTGCCGGAGATTGAAGCCCGCACCGGCGCTAAATTTGACTACCTGCCAATTTTATTGGGTGGCGTTTTTAAGGCAACTAATAATAAATCACCAATGGAAGCTCTCGCTGGAATTAAAAACAAATCTGAATATAACGCTCTAGAAACAGCAAGGTTTGTAAGTAAGCATATGCTCGGCAAGTTCAAATTCAATCCGAGCTTCCCCGTGAATACGCTGCATATAATGCGCGGCGCGGTGTATGCAATTAGAAATGGGTTGGGAGAGCCCTACATAGAGGCCATGTATCAGTGTATGTGGGAAAAAGAACTCGATATGTCTGATCTGGAAGTGATAGCTGCCGAGCTTGAAGCAGCAGGTCTTCCAGCGAGCGACATCATTGCTGGCAGCGCTAGCCCTGAGATAAAGCAAGCACTGATAGATAACACAATGGCATCTGTTGAGAGAGGAAGCTTCGGCTCACCAACATTTTACGTCGGTGATGAAATTTACTTCGGCAAAGATAAATTAGCGCAAGTAGAGGCAGAAATTATAAGACAGATTAGTGGTTAGAGCCGTCGTTAGAGCTTGCAATAGAGGCGCGATTAAACACCCGCACCAAATTAATCGCTGCACCAAAACTTAATGGTTCAATCTGCATAGCTATAGTTAGCGTGTTGCCATGATCGGAGAGCGTATAGGTTTCAAGCGTAAAACCGCCATCGCGAGGCCGCGCCTCTACGATTAGATTTTGACTCTCCCAACGGGAAAGCGAAAAATCTTCGCCTCCTTCACTGTAAAAACTATTTGCTGAAGACTGCCGCTTGCGTCCATCGGTGTGGAAAACTCGAGTAAAGTTGTCTGCATATTCAAATCTGCACTGAACCCCTTCAATTGAGATTGTCAGCACATCATCGTAGGAAATTCGGTCGTAAAGCTCCTGCTCAGCAGGACCTCCGCGATAGAAATCATCCTCAGCTTTCGCAAACCAGCGCTTTTTAACCTTGCCTCCAGCTTCTTTTATAGCCGCTTCAACTTGTTTATCAGTATTGTCGCTCAACTCTTCGTTAATGACCCAATGCCCCACCAACATCTCAGCCTCAGGGTTTACAGCCGCGAATAGCATCTGACTGGAGAACACACTTAGCGTTGCTAACAACAAAGCAAAAGTCAGGGTTAGCTTGGGCACACTAATACGTATGCTGCTTACCATAATGTTAGTCATACTCTTAATCATAATTTAGATTTGAGCTCCTAGTTTTCGGGGTTTTTTACTAAACCCGACGCTTCAGGTTTAGTGAAAAAAACATCGTAATTCTTGATCATAACGCGCGCTAACAAGATTACCAAGACGAAGAGGACCAAATAATAGACGGGGAAGGCCGCCAAGGAATCAATAAAAACTGATTTATCTAAGCCTTCTCCACTCAAATTCTCTTGCTGCGCAGCACGCAGCGCCGCCACATAGGCTGTATAGAGTAGGCTGGCGATACCCAGCCCCAAATTCAATGCCAACCCTTTAAAACTCAATACAGTGGCTCTAATGCTAGAGTCCACTTCCTTATTTATGTAGTAACTCGCTTGAAATTGAACCATCCCCATCATTGCAAACGCGCCAATGGCAAACAAAACCCCAAAAACCGGTACCGCGAAACTGAGCCCTGTAAGACCCACCACCAGCACCACCGACAGTGTTAAAAAATTGAAAATTGGCGAATGATTAGTAACCAGATATCGAGATATCTTTGCATTCACAATTCCTATGAGAGCCATCCCTGCACCGATAAACCCGAACCATGAAACAGGAATGTCGATAATCCGATAATACTCACTTGAAAGCACAGCGAACTGTCTTCCCACGCTATCCAGTGCAAGCCCAGCCAAGATAACAAACAACACAAAGCGGTGATTGAACGTCCATTTTGCAGCCACAGCTATTTGCCGAAAAGGCTCAAGCAGCGGGTGTTCTTTGTCTACCCCGTTGCTTTCAAGTTTCAACACTTTCTTTTTTGCTAAAGCATCTTTATCTAAGTCATAGAATCCCAACGCCGTAATGAGCACTGCACATGCAGTGATCAGCGTTAGCATCACCGGCAAGCGAATAATTACCGACTGCGGCAGAATCCATTGTTCATTAAACAAAGCAAGCAGCCCGTTCACAATTGCTGGATCGTATGCAAAAGCCCCCAAAATCATCGTCGTGAAAAACCCTATCGATACCACCAATGCAGTTTTTTCTAATAGCTCAGACCAGTCACCTTCGCGCCCAAGCGCCTTCAGCGAATCATAAGCCAATGCCTCGTCTGCGCCGCTAGCTGCAGCTTCAGATAAACCAGAACAAATTCGATTCCCTAAAAACAGGAAGAATAACAAGTTCGAGCTGCCAATAGGGGCAAACACAATAAGCGCCATTTCTAGCACCATCATGACTGCCGCAAAAACCACCAGCTTTTTTCGTCCGACAATATCAGCCAAAGCGCCAGAGGGGACTTCTGCAAACACAATAGTGAGCGCCCAAACTAAATTTAGAATCGCGAATTGTTCAAGACTCAATCCATAATCGAGGAACAAAATCGTAAAAACAGGATAGTAAAAGCGCGCGGTATATAAAAGACGAAAGACTATAAACCGTCTTAAATTTCCTTCAAGTTGCGCTGGAGTAGCTGCGAGTCCATCGGTAACGTCTGACATTTATTTGCCTGCAGTGATTGTAAAAGTCAGCGCTGAAGCTGCAACAACAGCTGTGAATTAGATTTAAAGATCTTGCAGCCACTTAAGGATCGCTTGACCTATCTCATCTGGTGAATCTTCTTGGATAAAGTGATTGCCGGCTACGGTGATCTCGGTTTGGTTAGGCCACTTGCGGCAGAAATCCCGCTGTGGGCCAACTAGAATTGAGCCGGGATCAGCATTGATGAATAGCTTCGGTATGGGGCTTAATGAGAGCCAGTCAGCATAGTCCTGCACGATTGCGGCCACCTCAGCTGGAGAGCCCTCAATTGGGATTTGCCGAGGCCATGTTAGCGTTGGCCGACGGTCCTCGCCGGGCCTGATGAAAGGTCGGCGATATACCGTCATCTCATCCTCTGATAAATCTCGTAAAATCGCTGAAGGTAGCACCCTCTCTATAAACATATTTTTTTCAAGGATCATCTCCTCACCTGCCTCAGACCTAAATCCCTGAAATACCCCTCGTGCCGCCTCTGGCCAATCGGCCCAAAGCACGGGTTTAACGATACCTTCCATGTAAGCTATACCTTTTACAGCATCGCGATTCTTATTAGCCCAATCAAAACCTAACGCAGATCCCCAATCATGCACCACCAGCGTGACATTTTCAGCAACCCCTAGGGCTTCTAAGGCACCGGCTAAATAGTGACTATGCTCAACAAAGGTGTACCGGCCCGGTCCGGAATCATCTAATTTATCCGAATCCCCCATCCCGATAAGATCAATGGCAATACACCGGCCCTGGTCTTTCAGGTGAGGCATTACGTTACGCCATAAGTAAGACGACGTTGGGTTACCGTGCTGAAAAATAATGGGGTCACCTTCTCCCATCTCCACATAGCTCAATGTCTTACCGTAAACGGTAATACTCTTTTTCGGATGTTCTTCCGCGCTCAGCATCGTCTCTTCCTTTATTGGTCCGTTCTGTAATTATACTTTCTGCAATGCTACTCACCGCATAGCCTCTTCGCTCATACAAATGAGCTCCTTCATACCGGCTCGTATTCTGGTCTGCGAACTAAACGAGAATAGCCTGCGAGAGCACCCTTTACAAACAGAGTAAGGATAAAGTGGCCTCGGCTTCTGTAAGCGGACCCCAACCCCAATCAAAGCTCCTTCAGAGCAGTCATCGATGCCAATTGAACCTCATGACCAGATAATATATTCTGCCAAGAATAAGTTTTTTCACTTAACCAGTGATTTTGAGAATTAATATTAGGAGAGAACCGGTATGACGATGCAAACCACACCACTGCTTATGTCAAAGATTTTAGGCAGGGGTGCCAAACTGGACCCTGATGTTGAAGTGATCACCATGCAAGCTGATGGTACTCATCGACAGACATTGAAACAAACTTGGGATCGCGCTAATCAGCTAGCCCACGCGTTAAATGCGCACGGCATCGATGTCAGTGATCGCATCGCCAGTTTTATGTGGAGCAACTATCGGCATTTAGAGCTTTACCAAGGTGTGCCGTCGATGGGTGCCGTTCTGCACACTTTGAATATTCGACTTTCGAGTACCGATCTCGAGTACATTATCAACCATGCCGGTGATCGAATTATTTTTGCAGATGAAGATTTATTGCCTTTACTAGAACCACTCTGGGGCAAGGTTCCCTGTGTAGAGCTGTTGGTAATCTGTCGCCACGGTGAGGGAGGAGAAAGCTCATTTGAAAACCAAATTGATTACGAGGATTTCATCGCCAGGCAGGCGACTGAATATGCTTGGCCAGAAATAGATGAAAATTCACCTATGGGCCTGTGCTACACCTCCGGCACAACCGGAAAACCAAAAGGCGTAATGTACACAAATCGCTCCACTTACCTCCATACACTGGCCGAAGGCCTCACAGATTCGCTAGGCCTGTCGGCGCTAGATTCTGCTCTTGGCATCGTACCGATGTTTCATGCAATGGGTTGGGGCTTGCCATTCTGCGCTTCAATGTTGGGTTGCAAACAGGTCTTCCCCCATAAGTTCATGACACCCGACGCTTTCTTACAGTTGATGCATGAAGAGAAAGTGACGATCTCCGCGGGCGTTCCTACGATATGGCAGGGTGTTCGCGCCGCTCTTACTGCCAACCCCGACAAATATGACCTATCTGCCTTAACCCGACTAACCTGCGGTGGCTCAGCTCCGCCTGTTGAGATGATGCGTTGGTACTGGGATAGATACAATATAGAGATGATCCAAGGTTGGGGAATGACGGAAACGAACCCTCTCGGCACCCTGTCTCGCAAAGTGGCCAAACGCTCACACATCGGCATGTCAGAGGATAAGCAATTTGAAAACATCGCCAAAGCTGGCTTGCCTATGCCTGGCATTGAGATCGAAATATTTGACGAGCAATGGAATAAACTGCCACACGATGGCGAAGCCGTTGGTGAACTTTGTATCCGTGGGCCATGGATTGCAGCAGAATACTATAACGATCCGCAGCCAGAGAAATTCCATGATGGCTGGCTGGTAACTGGCGACGTTGCAAAAATTGACTCCGAGGAATACATCCTTATTTCTGACCGCTCAAAGGATTTGATTAAGTCTGGAGGCGAGTGGATATCGTCAGTGGATTTAGAAAACCACATTGTTGGTATTGCCGGCGTTGATCAGGCCGCTGTCGTCGCCCAACCTCATCCAAAATGGGATGAGCGCCCGGTTGCCCTCGTGGTTATGACACCAGGCCACGCATTAGACCAAGATGCGGTGATGGAGCATTGCAGCAGTATTTTTGCAAAATGGCAGCTCCCGGATGAAGTGATCGCGGTAACAAGCATTCCGTTAACGTCTACTGGCAAGATAGACAAGAAGGCCATTCGAGCCAATCTAGACGCGCAAAACTATAAGTTGCCAAGCCTACGTTAGCGTAAACACTGACTGACAAAACAAAAAAGGGCCTCATGGCCCTTTTTTGTTGCTCGAATCTAAGTATTATATCTTTCTGTTGTCTACTGGCCCGGGTCAGTGGGGGCATAGTCAATACCGTCAAAGTCGGCTCTTCGCGCGCCGGCCAAAATACCAGGCAAGGCATAGTTACCCTCGTGACAGGCGTATTCAAACATTTGCTGCGCCGAATTATTCATTGGTAATTCGCCACTCCAAGGCTGGCTATAGTTCTCCGGATCCTCAACAGTAAATTGATAAAGAACTGAATCCTCTGCAGTACGAGTAAAACGCTCGGTAACCTTCATTTTTACTGAACCGTAAAAGCGATGTTCAAGCGAAGACCTGAGACTCTGCTGTGAATGAAAATCGGTTGTTTCAACCACTAGCGTGTTCCCTTCATAGTAGCCAATTGAATCCCCGAGCCAGGGATATTGCGGCGGATCAATATGCTGAGAATTCATTCTGACTATTCGCGCATCATGATTCATCTCTGCTACCAACACTACATGGTCGGCTGTTTGGATAATCTGCGTGAGGTTATTATAGAGCACCGGCAGCTTAGGCGGGCCTCCTGATGAGCCAAAACCTACAACACATCGCTCTCCCAGTGGACGAACTTCTGGGCCATCATAGGATTGCCGGCGCTGCATTGCTGCAGCAAAATTTAGCCGCCCCTGCTCACTGTAAGGTAGCTGCCCATCCTGTGGATCGACTAATATCGAGGTTCGTATTTCATCACCGACCACCGCAAGCTGGCTACCCGGATCCATCCAAAAAGTATTATACCCGCCTACATTTTGACCGGGAGTCGGGGCTTCTCTGTCTGGGTCGCTAGGTCGCAGACTTGCATCTGTTCTAGCTTGAACCTGTGCTTCTAAGCGTATGGCCTCCTCTTGAGAGATAACCAATGACCCGTTAAATCGAGCGGCCCTTTCTAAGTTAGTTTGAGTTGCTATGGACCAAACACCTTGAAAATCAGGCGCGCCAAATGCAGTGCGCTGAGGGATATAGCCTATCTCAGCGGCCTTAGCCTTAGCCTGAAACAGTGAGCTGTTAACTAAAATAATCGAGAGAGCAATAATAAGTTTTTTCACGTGCGGTCCTCGCTATAGCCACGCAGTTCGCGTTACTGTTCAGAAACATTATGAACTCTTATTCGATCCGACTCTATCCCTTTGAATCAAACACTAGAATCGCGCACAGGGAATTCACGCGCCTGCAATATTGATGGCCAACTGCAGGTCTATTATGAAGACATGAGCAAAGCAATCTATGCTAAGAGGAGCCGGGATCGGGTTTCTTTGCTAGAATGAAGGCATTAACGATATTCCTGTCCAAACTAAAGGAGCTGAACCACTTCATTTATGAGTAATTCAAAAGACCTAGCTGGCGGATTTGCATTTGTTGTAGTCATCGCTTTAGTGGACAACTTACTTATTATCGAGGACAACATCGACACCTCATCAATGATTTGGCTAGATTCCGCCAAATTCGTGATGGGCTCGGATAGTGGTATGGCTGACGAAGCACCCGCTCATCAGCTGGATTTGTCTGGCTTTTGGATGGATAAATTTGAGGTCAGCAATAACGACTACCAGAAATTTGTTGAAACCACAGACTATGTTACCTATTCAGAAAAAATAGGTGATTCATTGGTTTTCGAATCACCTGAGCAAAACCACGCCATGCGGGCGGGTCCTTTAGATTGGTGGAAACTCATCGAGACAGCGCAGTGGCGAAAACCTCAAGGCTCGGAATCTAGCATTGACGAAAAAGCCGATCATCCAGTGGTGCACGTGAACTACGATGACGCGCTAGCTTACTGCAATTGGCTTAGTAAAGAACTGCCCACCGAAGCACAGTTTGAATTTGCAGCTCGTGGCGGCAAAGATGGAAATATTTATAGCTGGGGAAACCAACCTTTACATCTTACCGAGGCTGTTTCGAATACCTGGCAAGGAAATTTTCCAAATAAGAATAGTCAGGTAGATGGGTTTTCAACAACTGCCCCCGTAGGCAGTTTCCCCGCCAATGATTTTGGCTTTCACGACATCACCGGCAATGTCTGGGAATGGGTTGGCGATTGGTATCACCCAAAATATTACTCTTTCGGGCCCGCAAAAAACCCTGCTGGTGTAGATATGGCAGCTAGTATCGATCCAAACGAGCCAAACATTCCTAAGAGAAGTATTCGAGGCGGCTCTTTCCTGTGCGCCGATGATTATTGCAGCGGATTTCGAGTCAGTGCCAGAATGCCAGCAGATCCGACATCTGCGACAAATCACACGGGGTTTCGCTGTGTTAGCAACCCATCAGCAATAACTCGATTTTTCCGTGGCTAAGTTTGGCAGCTATTTATAACTGCCAATTACTTATAACTGCCAATTACTTATAACTGCCAAACTCATCCATTAATGCCATGTCCAATTAGATTTCTCTAGCGATTAGTAATTTCATAATTTCGTTACTGCCACCATATATCTTTTGAATCCGACTATCGGCATACATCTTAGCAATTGGATACTCCATCATGTATCCATAACCCCCAAAGAACTGTAAACATTCATCTATAATTTCACATTGCTTTTGAGTCGTCCACCACTTGGCCATCGAGGCTGTAGAATCGTCCAACTTGCCCTCTGCCAGTTTTACCGCGCAGTCATCAACAAATACCCGTGCAATCTTAGCTTCAGTATACCGTTCAGCCAACTTAAACTGAGTATTCTGAAAATCCAATATTCGTTTTCCAAATGCTTTACGCTCTTTCACATATTCGGATGTAATCCGCAAAGCTTTCTCTATCGCCGCACAAGCCCCTGCTGCGATAATAACCCGCTCTTGCGGCAGCTGCTCCATAAGTTGAATAAACCCTTTCCCCTCATGGGAACCGAGCAAGTTCTCGACTGGCACTTTCACATCGGCAAAGAAAACCTCTGACGTATCCTGCGCCTTCATTCCAAGTTTTTCTAAGTTCCGCCCGCGAGAGAAACCTCCCTTCCCCTCGACGCCTGCAGTCTCCACCATGATAAGAGAGATACCTTTGCCTCCCTCCGTTGGATCTGTTTTAGCCACAACGCAGATTAAATCTGCCATCTGCCCATTACTCAAAAATGTTTTTTGACCGTTAAGCACATAATGCTCACCCTCGCGGATCGCCGTGGTGGAAACTGCCTGCAGATCGGATCCGGTACCTGGCTCGGTCATTGCGATAGCGGAGATAATTTCTCCTTTCGCCATTTTCGGCAACCAACGCCCTTTCTGTTCTTCTGTACCGTAGGAATTAATATAGTGAGCCACTATACCTGAATGAACGCTATTGCCAAAGCCACTAATATTGGCAAAGCTAAGCTCTTCGACTAGCACCATTTCATGTTTAAAATTACCCCCTCCGCCGCCCCATTGCTCGGGAATTGACGCACAGAGAAGTCCCGACTCACCCGCCTTTAGCCAAGCCTCACGGTCAACAAACCCCTGCTTTTCCCATTTTTCTATATGCGGGATAAATTCACGCTCAATAAATTTGCGCACAGCATCACGCATAATATGCAGCTCTTCGTCCATCCAAGGTGACTCGTAATTTTCTAACAGCATTCTGGTTTATTCCCTTTTCGTCTATCGTCTGATAAACAACTATAAATCAATAACAGCAGAGTCTTCTGTAGCCTAGGCTAAGAGCTTAGGCCTGAACCGAGTCCATACGCTCAATAATCATTGCATTAGCAGTACCACCGCCCTCACAAATAGCTATAAGGCCATATTTTGCCTGCCGGCGCTCGAGCTCATGAATCAGAGTGGTCATCAATTTAGCACCAGTTGCTCCCAGCGGGTGGCCAAGTGCTTGAGCCCCACCATTCACGTTTAGCTTATTCAAATCCGCATTCATTGCCTTTGCCCAAGCAAGCGGCACTGAGCCAAAAGCTTCGTTAACTTCATAAAGGTCAATATCCTCTATCTTTAAACCGGCTTTTTCTAACACTTTCCGAGTGGCAGGTATGGGCCCTTCTAACATGATAACCGGGTCAGAACCGACCACAGCAAGAGAGTGTATTTTCGCGCGAACAGGAAGATTGTAAGCCTTAACTGCCGACTCATTGGCCACCATAATTGCAGCTGAGCCATCACTGATTTGACTAGCAGAACCAGCAGTAATGACACCACCCTCACGCAAAGTGTTTAGCCCTTGAAGCCCTTCTAGCGACGCCCCTGCACGAATTCCCTCGTCTTTAAGATGAACATCGACACTGCCATCCTCCAAATGGATATTCAAAGGTAAAATCTCTTGTTTAAAGTACCCAGCATCGGTGGCCACTGCAGCACGCTGGTGACTAAGAAGAGCAAAAGAGTCCAGATCGTTTCGCGTTATTTGGTATTTTTCGGCTAATAACTCGGCACCATCGAACTGGCTAAATTGAATCCCAGGATACTGAACCTCGAGACGCTCACCTTTAGGTACCCCTCTACCGTGTGCCAAGCCATCGCGAATATTTGAACCGATTTCCACCGTGCTCATCGCTTCAACACCACCACAGATGATAACGTCTTGAGTTCCTGACATAACAGCTTGGGCACCAAATTGAATGGCTTGCAATGAAGACCCACATTGTCGGTCAACAGTTGTACCTGGTACTTCTAGATCAAGCTTGGACGCCATGGATACATTTCGGCCTAAATTTCCAGCCTGTGCTCCAATCTGACTAACCACCCCGAATATAACATCATCTACGGCACCGGTTGGAATGCCGGTTCTATCGAGCAGTTCGTCTATCACCGCCGCGCCCAAATCAATAGGGTGAATTCCGCTAAGTCTACCCTTACGCTTGCCAGTCGCCGTTCTAACAGCGCCTACGATATATGCATCGGCCATCTATAATTCCTCTCGTCTGATTCAAACTGGTTTTAATTAGTACTCTCGGGCCTTTCCTAAAAAAGCTGTTCTTTGTGTAGCGATTCATTCTGTAATAGCACTAGCTACAGCGCTGGCATTCTTATACCAGCGTCGAGTCTAATCGTTTCTCCATTGAGATAGCTGCAGCTCACAATATGAGCCACTTCTTCTGCGAACTCGCTTGGATTGCCTAAGCGTTTCGGAAACTGAGTGATCGCGATCAAAGGGGCGCGCACTTCATCTGGAGCTTGAGCCAGTAGTGGTGTTTCAAAAACCCCTGGCGCGATAGTCATAACGCGGACTCCGCGCTTCGCTAAATCTCGGGCGATGGGTAAAGTCATTGCCACAATGCCGCCTTTGGAAGCGGCATAAGCAGCCTGCCCAGTCTGACCATCGAAAGCGGCAATAGAAGCGACGTTGATAATCACGCCTCGTTCGTTATCTTCTGTTTGCACATCGTTGGTTTGCATCACCTCCGCACATAACCTAAGTACATTAAATGTCCCGATAAGATTCACTCTGACGACATGCTCGAATTTAGCCAGTGGCATCGGTCCGTTTTTCCCAACGGTGCGCGACGCGCCGCCAATGCCCGCTGAGTTCACATTGATATGAATAGTGCCGAACACTTCTTTTGCCTTAGCAACCCCAGCAGCAACGGCTGCTTCATCAGCGACATCGCCGGCATACCATGCCGCGCTGGCGCCGAGACGATCCGCTTGTTGCGCTAGTTGCTCAGCGTTTAAGTCATACAGCAGGACATTGGCGCCGGCTGCAATAAAATTCTCGGCTGTCGCCAAACCAAGGCCCGAAGCGCCACCAGTAATGAATGCTGTCTTACCTTTTAAATTCATAATGAACGAATCTCGCTAGAGTTATTTTTGTGGTAAAAAAGACATCTAAGCATAAATGATCAATTGTAAAAGTGAAACCAATCAAATTTGACCTTGAATCCGCTGATTCAGACAAAATACCAACTGAATAACGTTTATTGTTCATCCTGTATCCCCTATGATCTAACGATTAAACAATAAATTGAGTGAAATCTATGGGACCGCTTGAGGGAATACGTATTGTAGAAATGGCCGGCATTGGACCGGGCCCATTCTGTGCGATGATGCTGTCAGACATGGGTGCGGAAGTTATTCGTATTGACCGACTTAGTCATAAAGGCACAGGGAATGCAGCTAACGTTCTCAATCGCGGCCGCAAATCAATCGCTCTAGATTTAAAAAACCCAGCAGCAGTTGCAGCAACTTTGCGACTAATCGATAGCGCCGACGGGCTAATTGAGGGGTTTCGGCCTGGCGTAATGGAGAGACTTGGCCTAGGACCGGACATCTGCCTCGAACGCAATCCCGGCCTGATATATGGGCGCATGACAGGCTGGGGGCAAACCGGCCCGCTGGCGCAAACGGCGGGACACGATATCAATTATATTTCTATTGGCGGTGCACTAGGCGCCATGGGCTATTCAGACCGCCCACCCACGCCGCCGCTAAACCTGATTGGCGATTTTGGCGGCGGAGCGATGTACCTTCTCACCGGCATGCTTGCAGCGCTTATAGAGAAAGGCAAATCAGGCAAAGGCCAGGTGATAGATGCCGCCATGACTGACGGTACCGCAAGTTTGTTAAGCCCATTCTACGGTCTCATGGCGATGAATATGTGGACCACCGATCGCTACAGTAACAAACTAGATGGTGGCGCACATTACTATGGCAGCTACGAGTGTAGTGATGGCAAGTACATTTCCATCGGCTCTATTGAACCGCAGTTTTACGCACTGTTACTTCAAAAATGCGGCATCACCGACGACGCTTTTTTGGCACAGCAAGATCAATCACTATGGCCAGAACTGCGCGGCAAACTTACCAATCTTTTTAAAACTAAGACACAAACTGTTTGGTGTGACTTGATGGAAGGCACCGACGTTTGCTTCGCCCCGGTTCTTGATTTAAAAGAGGCACCAACTCACCCTCATAACAAAGCCCGTGATACCTTTATCGATATTGATGGAGTTACGCAGCCAGCACCCGCGCCAAGATTCAGCAGAACACAAGGGCAAGTCCAATCACCGGCGGCAATTGCAGGCGAGCATACGGAATCCATTTTACAAGACTGGGGTTTCAGCGAATCGGACATTAAAGACCTTAAGTCTGCAGAGGCAATCTAGGCAATCGCTATGGAAAACCTAACACTCACAGCCGCACTAGCTTTGGTTTCATTTGTCTCCGGTGCCACACTTTTTATTAACTGGGCGGGAAACAGAGAAATCCCTGGCCTGCTTCTCATCGCCGCCGCGTTTGCCATTTCCAGCACGGGCACTTTATTACTCGCTACGCAAAGCATTTGGCCGGCAATTGTGTCGGTATTGCTGGCTAATTGCCTTGCCCTTCTAGGCAGGGTTCCGCTGCTAATCGGTTTAGCCAAATTCTGGAATCAGGAATCGCCGAAGTTGATGATAGCGATGATCGCACTGTGCGTATTAACAATCACTGGTGTTTACTATTTCACTCTCGTTAGTGATGAAGTCGTGTGGCGAATCCGTATTGTTACGGTAATGATAGTGGCCTTCGACGTTAGCTATGTTTACATTATCTGGAAAGGCCTTCAGCAAGAACGTAAGCGTCGACCAATAATGAGCATGGATCCAAATTTTGGTGCCTTTACGGCCATAGCACTGTCTGCCTTCACTGCTGTAGCAGGACTGGTGATGATGTTCTTGCGCGCTGATGCACCGCTGGATTCTACCGATATAGGCACGTCAATTTTCCTACTCGGCGCAATTTTTTGCGTTGCAATTTTCCCGTTCATTGTCATCATAATGACGATGGAGGAAGTCAATGTAGAACACCAGGAAAACGCCATCTTTGATCCGATTACCACCATTCTTAACCAACGAGCATTTCTAGAAGTTGGGCAAAGGGTAATGGGCATAGCACTGCGTTACAGCAAGCCTGTGTCTTTGCTTACCATCGAAATTAACGACATGGATAAAGTAGTAGGAAAATTTGGTACTGATGTTGCTAATGCACTGCTCAGACATTTTTCTTTAATAGCAACCGACCGGCGCCGTAATGAGGACGTATTGGCGCGAACCAGTTTCAAAGGATTTAGAATGCTACTTCCAGGGGTAGACCAAAAAGGCTGCGAGGTAGTTATTAGGAAGGTTAATAAATCTCTGCAAGCGGAAACGTTCTCGTTTAGAGGCGAGCAAGTGCCTATATCGGTAACTATTGCCGCTGTCACTAGAAAAGAAGAAGACTTAAATCTCACAGATATGTTGCAGGAAGGCGAGATCGAATTACATCGACTTAAGTTAGCAACAATCTAGCACCCTTATAGAATTCTTTTAAACAGACCATCAGCAAATACCCGTCTCCTAAACCACATCAGGTGTAAGTATGACCTTTACCACTTTACGTCATGAAATCAATAAAAATATTCTAACCGTTACACTCAATCGTCCCGACCAGCTAAACGCCTTCACAGTCGACATGGCCAATGAACTCATCACCGTTTTTAAGCAGGCAAATGACAACGACGAGATACGCGCAATCGTCGTCACCGGCTCAGGTAAGGCGTTTTGTGCTGGCATGGACTTGTCTATTGATGGCAACGTTTTCGGTTTAGATGAAAGCCTGCAGCCTACTCTTGAAGACATGAGAACCCGCCTGAATGAAAAAGAAATCGAAGAGGGGGTTAGAGACACGGGCGGGCAAGTAGTACTTGCTATTTTTAACTGCAAGAAACCCGTTATTGCTGCCATAAACGGAGCCGCTGTGGGTATTGGAGCCACCATGACCTGTGCTATGGATATTAGATTAGCATCAGAGAATGCGAAGGTCGGTTTTGTCTTCAATAAGATAGGTATCACACCGGAAGCATGCTCGTCCTGGTTTCTTCCTCGCATCGTGAATATGGGGACAGCGCTTGAGTGGGTTTACAGTGGGGACCTTATTAAACCCGATGAGCTAGAGCGCAAAGGGTTCCTAAACTCCGTAGAGACATCCGAATCGCTTTTAGATAAAGCCTATGCAATCGCGGCACGCATCACTCAACATAGCCCTGTTGCAATCGCTTTGACCCGTCAGATGATGTACCGCAATGCGGCTCTACCGAGCCCGCTCGAAGCTCACGAAATTGACTCATTAGCAATTTACTACGCATCACAAAATAGCGGCAAGGAAGGTGTTAAAGCTTTTCTAGAAAAGCGACCAGCGAACTATACGGACAAAGCGTCCTCTGACATGCCTCCGTTCTATCCATGGTGGTGAAACTAATTTGACCTTGGCGGAAAGAGCAATTTAGGAGCGAGGGTTGATTCGTCATTAGTTAATACAGGTGAGCGGGGCCCTCCAAGTCTGAGACATTCAGCGATAAATTTCTGATACTACGGTGCTAGTATTGTTACTATGCTCTGGTTATACATTAAGAGGTCTGGACTAGTTGCATAGTTCGGCTGTCGGGAGCCGGGATATTATTCACTCACGACGCTATGCGTCTGATTGCTCGTAAACAATACCCTAACCCCTGACTCGCAGGCTTAGATTCTGAAAAAGTTCACCTAGGCCCATCCCTATAAGAAAAAGTTAACGAATTGGACAGATTTTTTCGGGTTATCTCTCAGAATCTCAATTTCGAGTAACAAATCATTATTAAAAAAATAAACTTAAGGATACAAACATGTTGGGTACTTTCGAAAAAATTAACGTCACCGCCGGCCGAGTTTTATTAGGCTTGTATTTCTTTTTGCCTGGTGGGCTTAACAAAGTCTTTAACTATCAAGGCACCGCCGATTCTATGACCGGCCATGACATGATGTTTGTCCCGTTTTTTCTCGTTCTTACCATCATCCTTCAACTCGGCTGCGGTGGCGCATTAATAGTAGGATATAAGACCAAGGCCGCAGCCTTCGTGCTTGCTGGGCTCACCTTGGTTATTAATTTGGTAATCCATGATTTTTGGACTTTACCAGCAGGGGAATTACAAACCGGTCATGAAACACAGAATTTTGTAAAAAATCTCGGCATCTTTGCAGGACTCTTAGTCCTAGCGGGTCTTGGTGGCGGCGCATGGAGTCTCGACAACCGTAGGGCTTGAAATTTAATCAATAACCCTCAGATTAATAATAGTCAGCTGTGATTAAGCTCAAATCGGGTATAATCATAGTCACCCCCAATCAAAGAGAATTAAATCGCTATGATTATGGTCCAAAGCACGTTCCAACTGCTGCCTAAAGGTAAATCAACAGTAATAGACCTGATGAAAACCATGGTTCAGCTAAGCCTTGCTGAGCCCGGCTGCACGAGCTATGAATACTTTGAAGGCATCACCAACACCGATCAGATTATTCTGTTACAAGAATGGGAGAATGCTGAAAGCTTGCAAGATCATTACCAAACAGAACACATGGATAATTTCTTAGCCGAACTGGGACAATATCTTGAAAGCCCCGTGGTAACTCGCAGCTACGTGTCACCCGAAGAGCGAGCAGTTGCCACCAAAATGACCGAAGATGAAGCCAAGCCGGAGCAGACCATTCACTAATTTAAGGTTGCTTCAAATGCCTTAATCTCGTCTGTGATTTTATCGGCGAGTGCGTTTGGAATAGGAAATACAAGGTGGTATTGAGATATTTTCCAGCCTGAATCAGTCTTGATAAGCACTCCCGTTCCGCGGCTTGTACCGTAACTTTCGCTCAGCAAAACCTCATCAAACCATGCGGTATTGCCATCTGGGGTAAAATTAATATTGCGCATTTGAGCGGCATAGGTCCACCCAGAACTGTTTCTGGCATAGCTTTTAAATTCGTCTTTCGGCCAGCGCTCGCTAACATCAGAACCTAAAAAAACACCGTCATCGCTCATTAAGGAAAAATATTTCTGCCAATCTCCAGCGGCGGCAGCAAGATGGAAATCATCCAATACTGACGCCACCGCGGTTGTAGTCGTGGAGACAGTAGCGGGCACAACACTGTCATCTTGAGAAACAGCGATAGAAGAAAGAAAAAAGCCAATCATAAGTGACCCGATTTTTAAAAAATGCATCTCTAGCCCTCCGCCGCTTTTCCAGTATCTCGCGTCTCGATTATTTTTTGGAACTCAAACTCGCCAGCATTCAACCTTGTAAAATAATCTCGAGCCTTTTCCCGAACTTTTGGCGCTAGCAGTATAGTAGAAATCATGGTGGGTATGGCCATGGTCGCATAAGCGCCATCAAAAAGATTAATCACCACTTCCATAGATGCTACGGCGCCAATAGTAATTAGCAACATATACCCTATGGTATAATATTTTTGCATAGCTGTTCCAAATAAAAATGCCATACATTTACTGCCATAATACCAATAGGTCAGCACCGTGGTCGTACTCATCGCGAACACCATGCCGAGAACTAGGTAAGAACCTATTCCAGGAAAGGCTTGTTCATAAGCGGCTGAGGTCATCGATACCCCTACCGCATCACCTTCCCACACTCCCGTCACCAACAGCGCTAACGCAGTGCAAGTACAAACAATCAGGGTGTCTATAACCGGACCAATCATAGCTACCAAGCCCTCTCTAATCGGCTCGTTAGTTTTGGCGGCGCCGTGTGCTAAAGACTCAGTACCGATGCCTGCCTCATTGGAGAATACGCCACGTTGCACGCCAATAAGAATTACCGCACCAATGACGCCTCCAGACACGGCATCACCGCTAAAAGCATCAGTAAAAATTAGCGCAAACATCGCAGGTATTGCGGCCGCATTGATGATCAGTAAATACGCTGTAATAACAATATAAAAGACAACCATGAATGGAACGATCTTACCTGCGACGGACGAGATTCGTTTGATCTTTCCGGCAATTACCGAATAGACCAGGGCGGACATCAACAACCCCATCACTAAATCAAAACTGAAGTGATCTTCAGCCGTAGCAACCCCTGCCGGCAATGCTACAAGATCCCTTAGCAGCTGGACTAACTGATTAATTTGAAAGATTGGCGAGGTGCCTAGCAGACCTGCAAAGGCAAACATGACAGCCAGCGGCATCCACTTCTTACCTAAACCCTCTCGAATAACATACATCGGACCGCCTTGAAGATCGCCTTTGTCATCATGGCCACGATACATAATGGCTAGCGAGGCAGTATAAAACTTCGTTGAGGTCCCCACTATAGCGGTGATCCACATCCAAAATATTGCACCTGGCCCGCCAAGTGTTATGGCGACCGCAACCCCGGTAATATTACCGAGACCGATTGTACCCGATAGTGCAGTAGCTAATGCACCCCAGTGAGAGATTCCACCCGCGGCCACATTAGCCGCCTCATTGTATTTACCCCGCAGCAGATCAAGGCTATGGCCAATGTAACGGTACTGCAATAGTCGCGAGTGAATCATGAAGAACAAACCACCACCTACCAATAAAACGACAAGAGGGGGACCCCACATAAAACCTGAAAAATTTGCTGCGGCGTTTTCGATTTGTTCCAAGAAACTCTCCGTGGTAAAACTTGGTTAGTATTGCTTTATTGGTAAAAGCTTATTGATACGAGCCTAATGGTAATAGCTGATGAATAATAGTTAACTACGAAACTGACTAAAGCACCAAGCCTAGCGCTGCGCAGCGGCCTTAGCGTCAGCTTCCCCGCGCCGCTCTCCTGCTAGAATCGCCGGCATAGCATAATTGCCTTCGTGACAGGCGTATTCATACAGGCCATCTGCAGTATACATTGGCAATTCTCCCGCCCATGGCTGGGTATATAGGTCAGGATCTTCCACGGTAAACCCATAATGGATTTTGTCGTCTGCAACTCGAGTAAAACGTTCAATCAATTTCATATTTTCAGATGTCAGCCGCTCTTTGGCCACCTGCAACTCATGGAAGCCTCTGGTTTGAACAACCAAAGTATCGCCTTCGTAATAGCCTATTGAATCGCCCATCCATTGCTCAAAAGGCAAATCCCGAAACTCATCAGCAATTCGAACAACACGCGTGTTGTGAACCATTTCTGCGAGGATCATTACGTGGGTTGGAGACTGTACGATCTGCATATTATTGTTATAAAGACTACTCAAAAAGGGTGCCGTAGAAGCAAAACTCATTAAGCATCGATCCGCTAGCGTACGTCCTTCTGGTCCGTCGCTTTCCGCCCGGCCCATAGGCAATGAATAGCGCTGAGAGCCGCGCACAGCCTCCCCCTCTTCAGTCCATGGAATTTGTCCATCAACAGGATCTACGATAATCGATGTCCGGAATTTGCCGCTCATATTGGCAAGCGCATCCCCTGGGGTAATCCAAAAGCCGTTATAGCCGCCTACGTTTTCCGGTCCCGGCGCTTCCGCACCGGTGGCCTCTAGAAAGGCGAGAAAGTCAGGAGTCGATACCATTTTCTCCAGCATAGTGGCTTCATCAACTTCCAGCTCACCCGCATATGCCTCCGGCCGCTCGAGAGAGGTTCGAGTCTGATAGTTCCAAATTCCTTGCACGTCGGGAACGCCAAAGGACGTCTTCGGCGGGGTATAATTATCTTCCGCCGCGATTGTTAGGCTTGCAGCTAAAACTGCGGTTGCAGCGCTGCACAGGATTAGCCATTGCTTGAGCTTATTCATCTCGGGCTCCTATTATTTTTTCCATGTAAGTCAACTCGTTACCGAGCTCTCGCTTCCAAAACCCATCCTTTCCAAATCTTTCCTTACTGAGCGCGCTTTGGCTAAACTGACTCGCTTAAATTTTATCTAATGTTGTCAGCGAAGCGATGCTTTATAGGCTCCATTTTCGCCAGATGCCGAACGAAATAATCCCAACGCTTTTTCATAAAATATCGTCGATTGCCAAAACCATGACCAGAATTTGGCAATACTAATAAATCGAAATCTTTTTCTGCATCAATCAATGCGTCCACTACCAGCAAAGTGTTCGAGGGATGAACATTCGTGTCCATCATGCCGTGGGCTAGCAAAAGCTTACCCTCTAAATTTTCCGCTAGCAGTTGATTTGCTTGATTATCATAGTTGGTTCGCACTGATTGTGAATCACTTTCATCATCGCTGCGCTCTGTTTCTGGAAAGACTTCTAACAAACCCTGCCATTTCTCACCCCAATCGTCTTCGTAATTTCGATTGTCGTGATTACCCGCGCCTGACACGGCGACCTTAAAGAAATCAGGATATCTGAGTATGCCAGCAGTTGATGCGTAACCGCCTCCTGAGTGCCCCCAAATACCCACGTTGTCGATATCCATATACGAGCGATCATTCGCTAACTGCCGGATAGCTGCAATTTGATCGGGAAGACCGTTGTCCCCCATATTGCCATAGTAGGCATCGTGAAATCCTTTAGATCGACCAGGCGTGCCCATGGCGTCGACTTCAACTACGATAAAACCCAATTCTGCAATCGCTTGCTTGTCCCCTCTGGCGGAAACAAATGAGCGCGTACCAACACTACCGGACTGAGGGCCCGGGTAAAGGTAATTGAGAATAGGATATTGGCGCCTAGGGTCAAAATTGCTCGGCTTGTACAACAGTCCATAAATATCAGTAAGCTGGTCTCTTGCTTTTACGACAATTTGTTCAGGAGGTACCCAACCGGAATCGAGTAACGGACTCATATCAGGAGTTTCCAGCTCCATAACCACAATCCCACTAATATCTCTGACAACGACAGCACCGGCATCTATGGGAGTGGAATAGCTGTCTACGAAATAGCGCTTTGACTCAGACCAGTCAGTACTATGATTGGCGGATTCGGGCGTTAAATTAACTAAGTTACTGCCATCGAACCCAATTCGATATAAGTATTGGTAGTAGGGGTCACCAGCTTCCAAATTCGATCCGGTGAAATAAACCTGCCGCTGGTCATGATCCAGATTGACGACATCAAGCACACGCCAACTACCATCCGTTAACTTAAGCTTAAGCTCGCCATTGCTTAGGTCATGTAAATACAAGTGCCCCCAGTTATCTTTTTCTGAAAACCAAATAAAGGAATTGTCACTAGGCAGAACTCGCCAATTCGCATCACTAAAACCTGACTCGAAGTAAGTTGCCGACTCTTCGGTAAACACGTCCCTAACCTCGCCCGTTTCGCTATCGGCAATTCTCAATTGCGCGACTTTATGATCTCGAGATGATGAAACAAATGCTAGATCTTGACTGTCTCCGCTCCACTGTACATCTAGGAAGACGCCGCCTCGTCCTGCTATATGATCACTGGTTGTTGATCTGTGAGGGTCAGGTGGCATATTCAACTTTACAAGCTTAGGCTCGATGCCCAAATGAACCACTACACGTTCGATCATAAAGATGCTGTCATCTCCAGGCAAAGGGTACTTCCACACATCAACATCGACATGACCAACTTTTGTGTTATACACAGCCATCTCACGAACATCGCGAGCGTCATGGCGAAAAGTGGCTACTTTAGAAGAATCAGGCGACCACTTAAGAACCGGACCTTTGTCTCTTAACCAGCCTGCATTATTAGTGGCGTAACCATAGTCAGGGGCACCATCAAAAGTAAGCTGACTAAGGGAGTTGCTTGACGTGTCGCGAACCCATAAATTATAAGTATCGATAAAAGCCGCCTTACTTCCATCCGGTGATAGGTATTCATTTGCGGCGGAATCTGCCAGCTCGCTCAATTGGTAAGCCTGAAGGTCGAGGAGAAAATTCTTTCCGGAAAAGCTAAATTCAAGCAATTGCTGAACTGCGTTTAACTTAATTGCAGAAAGAGAAAGGTTCGCTTCGTCCCATTGAACTCCCGAATAATAGCGCTCCAACAGCGGTGCAAGCCGACTGATATCAATAACTTCAACCTTGGAGCCTTCATTGGGATTGGCAAGGATGTATTCCGATCCCTGCATCGTCGCTCGGCGATAAATTAAGGTATCGTCTGCCTGCCAGAATTGAGAGATAACTCGGCCTGGCAGCAACTTATCGGTGTTTGGTCTTAAATAACTTTCAGCGCGCTCATAATCCACGCTAGTTAAGCTTCTCACAGGGGCTGTCATAGAGGGCTCGGGCTCACTGTTCGGGGGTTGCTGCGAACAGGCAGCCATAGCTAAGGCACCCAAAAATAATAAAGCAGCGTGTGCTAGATGACTCATTTAAGCCTCTCCTCAAATCAAAAAAACTGTCAGTGCGAAATTGCAAACTACAGCAGCGCATCAAGAATTAAATTTGTCGAGTCGACAATGCGCTCATCTCGACCACGCAGATCCGGAATGAATTCTTCACCGGTCAAATGCTGCAAACCTTGGATATATCGGACTGCGATATCGTTAGCCTGGTTTAGGTTAAATTGCTGACTCACCTCAGTGACCATGCCTCGAGCGAACTCTTTAGAAAAAGACACCGGCTTACCATCACGCAACTCTAACGATCCCTGATCATTCAATCGCCAAAATCGCGATGAATCCATTGTATAAAGCTCATCTGCAGAAACAATTTCGCCATCTTGGTTAATTCCGTGTTCTGTTTTAGTATCAACGAGCACCATGCGTTTTGTGGAGAGGTACTCAGAAACAATTCCGAATGCCATAAGGGACGAATTGCGAATTTGTGTATATTGATCAAAACTACAAACACCAGCATCGACCAACGACTTAACATTTGTCGTATGGTCTACCTCAGCCTTAGTGCTAGGGGTATCCATTACATAAGGCAGCCTGCCATTTATCGTTAAATCATCAACCGATATCTGATGGCCCGCAAAACTTAATGTTAGCTGTCCTGACTGCTTCGCCGCCAACCAATGCTGGTAGAGGGAGGTGGAGGTGGAGCTTTCGGCGTTATAAAGACGCAGCACATTTTCAAGGGCTATTAGTGTTAAATTTTCGGCCGGTATCACTGTTGAAGTAGGGTGCAAGCCCTCAACTGGGAACTGTGAAGAGCCTAGTACTTCTTCGAGCAGATTAAGCATCATGTCGTGATTTATAGCCAAAACCTGATCTTTGAATGGGATAGCGCCACGATTGATATCATGTGTCGAAATTCGATTATTCCTGAACATTAACCGCAGTGGCCGGCCACTCTTGCTCACCAAGCCTTCGCCATAAACAGAGTCGGATACTTTTCCTTTTGCCACAGCGCAATCCTTCAGGCGCGGCAGCTCACCATCAAGAATAAGCTCTGCGATAGAGCGCCCTGTGCTTACCGAGCGCCCATGATTGTTGACTAAGTCATGTATTTGCAAATCACTGAGCATCAATACGGTCTCATACTAAAACTAAAGAATGAAGAATAGAGGAAACCGCCATTGACTACAATTTGCACGGCACGTTCTAAGAAGAAAGAAGTGAGTAATGAAAACGGTTAAACGATCAAAGTGAGACATTACTCAAAAATCAGACCTTACCAAGAAATAAATAGCGCACTCGCAGAGAGCAATAGCCAAAATCAGTTTGATAAGTGGCCAGAATTTGATCAATTTAAAACGATAGCAAAGAGTCACCTTGGCAGGCGTTTGCTTACTTCTCAAGATAATTGGGCTTGCGGGCTGGATTTCTGATCGTGCTTAGAGATAAAAAAAGTGGTGCCGCCACCAAGAGTCGAACTCGGGACCTGCTGATTACAAGTCAGCTGCTCTACCACGGCTGAGCTATAGCGGCATAGTGAGATTGAAGCAAGATCGTACCTTTGCTCTGATCAGTACACTCTCAGACATCTGATCAGGTCGCGCATACTACATAAAATCCAACACAGGTTCAATAGTCAAAACTCATAACAGGTGCACTAATTTTCATAAGCGAGTACAGATATTATTATTCCTATATATAACAAAGACCTACTAATCACTCGCCGATCGCGCACCAAACCTATAACCACACTAAGATCGTTCTTTAACAAGCCCGATACAGAAGCAATTTTCACAGCCCCTCCCCTATGGCAGTTAGCGAAGCAGTGCCAACACTGTCACGCACAGGTCTATAGCCAACAACAAGGCATTCAAGCCCCCGCCAGAAAAGAGAAATATTAACTTCAGAACAACTTTGCTAAAGTTCATAGATAGATCCAGTGCTAATGCCTCTAGACTCATTTCCTTGTCTTATCTCGTCTGTCATATTAGCGATAAGATAAGGAAGCAGTAAGAGATTAAAATCTAGCCTCTGAATTAACTTGCGCCTTTTGAAATCACAAGACGCGACAATCCATTTTAGCAAGCACGGGCTCTCAGTCGACCATGGTAAACCCTACCCAAACGCCAGCTTGGCAAGCTTTAAAAAAGCACTCACTGCAATTTAAAGATCCTGAGTTTCGCCTTACTTCTTTGTTCCAAGACGGTCGGTTTGATAAATTTAGCGCCAGCCACGAGGAGCTACTACTTGACTTTTCGAAACACTATCTAAGCGGCGAAACATTAAAGCTGCTGACCCAGCTAGCGGATGAATGTGGCTTACAAGCAGCTATCCATGCCATGTTCGCAGGCGAAAAAATTAATTCCACAGAAAACCGTGCAGTCCTGCACACAGCATTAAGAGCGCCCGCAGCAGATCAACTCCCAGAGGTGACTGATGCTTTAACTAAAATGACAACGTTTGTAGAGGATGTTCACAGCGGCAAGTGGACCGGAGCTGATGGCGCCAAGATACAGGATATCGTCAACATTGGCATTGGCGGCTCAGACCTAGGACCAGCTTTTGTAGTAGATGCGCTGGCAACCTTTGCTACAGGCGAGGTGGAATTACATTTTGCGTCCAACGTCGACCCATCCCACTTAAACGATATTTTAGCCTCTCTAAACCCCGGCACCACCCTTTTTATCATTGCTTCTAAGTCATTCAACACTCTTGAAACTCACCAAAATGCCCTGCTGGCAAAGCGATGGTTTTTAGACGCGGGCTTTACTATTGATAACGTTGCCAATCACTTTGTGGCAATCACTAGCAATCTCGATGCCGCCGAAAAATTTGGCTTAGCAGAACAAAACCTGTTCCCGATGTGGGATTGGGTTGGCGGTCGATACTCACTGTGGTCTGCTATTGGCTTGTCCATAGCCTTGTCATGCGGCATGGACAATTTTAAACAACTGCTTGCCGGCGCCAACACCATGGACGAACATTTCCGCGGCGCCGATTTTAGTCACAACCTCCCTGTTATAAGCGCCCTGTTGTCGGTGTGGTACATCAACTTCTTTGATGCTCCCAGCACCGCATTGGTGCCTTATAGCCAGAGACTGAACTTACTGCCCGCGTTTCTGCAGCAGTTGTATATGGAAAGCTTAGGGAAAAGTGTCAATGTCGATGGCCAAGCCCTCGATTACCGCACGGGGGAAACCTTATGGGGCACCCCAGGGACTAATGGGCAACATTCCTATTTTCAATTACTGCATCAGGGCACTGAATTCATCCCAGTAGAATTCATCGCTTTTATCAAGCCAGAAAACCCAAAAAACATAGAGCAGCACAACCACCTATTGGCAAACTGTCTTAGCCAAAGCATGGCGTTAATGACAGGCGACACACAGTCAAATCCCCACATTAATGTAGCTGGCAACAAACCAAGCAGCACCCTGCTAATAGACGAACTAACACCAACTAACCTAGGTAGCCTGATTGCTTATTTTGAACACAAAGTCTTTGTTCAAAGTGTTATCTGGAACATCAATGCTTTTGATCAATGGGGTGTGCAGCTAGGAAAGGTTTTGTCGAAAAAAGTTGTCGCAGTTATAAAAGATGGCAATGCGGCGAATCAATTAGATGAATCGACAATACACCTGATCAAACATATCCATAAAATTGAAAATCAAAAATAAGGTAGAGAGAGCCAATAAGAATAGCGCCCTGCCGTTGAATAGGCGTATATATTTCAATCTAAACCCTTGTAGTGCTCGACAATGATCAAGGGGGTCATAAAAGCCGTGGAGTACGCTCCATTGCTCGCACTCAGAGGACTCTCTAAAGCCCTCTGTGTCGCCTTCTAAGGCCCCCTCTCATCAATGCTAAGTAACGATCTTCGACCTCTACACAGCGAGTAAGTGTGTGACCCATATAGCCCTTTTGGCAAACAATCAACTCTTTGGCTTTAGCGAATACCAGCTCGAGCTTTGGACTCAACCCTTTTGCGCACAATCAAAATAGCCAGTTCTGTTATCACTGACCACCTCGAAAGTTAGTGTCGAAACTTATTAAGATACTCAGATTAATTTTTGCCCATTCGGCACCTTTGCATCTGGAGAAATAAGGACTATCGCGCCTTGTGAATCACTAAAACCGGTAACCAAGCATTCAGACATGAAAGGTCCAATTTGTTTGCGCGGAAAATTCACCACAGCTACCACTTGTTTATCCATCAAATCGGCCTCGTTATACAACACAGTGATTTGCGCGCTAGATTTTCTAATTCCGATTTCATCGCCAAAATCTATGGTCAGTTTCCAAGCAGGTCGCCTTGCTTCTGGAAATTCGCTTACCTCGATAATGGTCCCAACTCTTAATTGAACTTTCTCAAAATCTCCCCAACTGATTTCTTCCATCACCGCTCTCCGATAGCAAGTATCATATTATTTTGTGTCCCATTGATAATACATGTCTTCACTTCCTGGAAGGCTAAAGGCAAATCCAAATTTCTCGTATAAGGCTTGCACGTCAGCCATGAGAGTAATATAAGCGCCAGGTGCCGCAGTCGCATTTAAATACGTCATCAATGCCTCCATGACCATTCGGCCCAAACCAAAACCTTGATACTCAGGGGCAACTGCAACATCCACCACCTCCAAATTAAGACCCCCATCTCCTATGACCCGGCCCATACCAACCACTAGGGCCCCGTGCTTAACGTACACCCCATACAAGCTGCTCTTTAAACCCAAGGCTGCAGCTGATTCCGGTCTGGAAGAGAGGCCTGACACTTTGCGCAGTCTCATGAAGTCCTCAACCATGACCACCTCTGCAACCAGCTCGTAATCGTTGGTATTTTTCATTTTATCTTGTCGTGAGCTATCTATTGTTAGGGTTGCCGGCTAACAGGGTTGTCGGTTAACTGGGATACTTATTAACGAGAACAATAATTAATAAGACCACTTATTAGCAGAACCACCTATTAACAGGATCGGTGGATTTGGCCTTGCGCGCGAATTCCACAATTTCATTTTGAGTATATTCAGTAACAACTCGCTTGGTGGATGCCGTCTGAAACTCTAAACCGGCACCCTTTCTTCGTGCGTGTTTTGGTCTCACTGGGCGCTCACAAAAACCGCCTCCGCAGCTCGGGCAAACATTGTCTGACACAGTCAACGCAAAAGGTACATTCATACGTGCAGATGCGCACATCAGAGCAATCAGGCAGCAAGTCTTTATCGCAAAGCTCACAGTTAGGTCTTAGCTCTAGCAATACGCTGCACCTTTTGGATAGTACAAACGAGTAGCGCAGACGTTAGCCTGCTACTCAGATGCAGTTTCACCGGCAAGGCTTCGGCGCAGAACCAAATAGCCTATGATCCCTGAGACTAGCGACCCCGCAATAATACCTATCCTTTCATCGAATGCTGGTGTCGCTCCGGAAAACGCTAAACCACCAATGAACAAGCTCATAGTGAAACCAATACCACAAAGGGCAGCGGTTCCGTAAAGCCTGGTGAACGTCATTCCTTTGGGTAATGTCGTTAACCCTGATTTTACCGCAATAAAACATAAGCTAAAAATACCCAGCTGCTTGCCTATGACCAAACCCAAGGCGATGCCGACCGGGGCGCTATGCAAAAGCTGATCGGCATTTAGTCCTCTCAAGTTTATGCCAGCATTTGCGAAGGCAAAAACTGGCAAAACAAAGTAGGCGACAATAGAATGTAAATCGTTCTCAAGGTTTTGCAAGGGAGAACAGCTAGGGTCTTTTTTTGATCTCATCGGGATAAACATCGCGACTAAAACCCCGGCAAGGGTCGCATGCACGCCAGACTTTAGCATCGCGATCCACATGATTATGCCAATAACCATGTAGGGGCTATATTCAATAACGTTTTTCTTATTTAGCGTATAAAGAATTGGTAAGCAAACAGCAACTACCGCCAGACCAGCAACCGAAATAGAATCAGTGTAAAAAACTGCAATAATCACTATCGCACCGACATCATCAAATATAGCTAACGACGTTAGGAAAATTTTAAGCGAAGTAGGCACCGACGAGCCAAGCAAGGTTAAAACACCCAGAGCAAAAGCGATGTCTGTTGCCGCAGGAATAGCCCACCCCTGAATCGCAACGGGATCGTTGTAATTAAAATACACGTAAACTAGCGCCGGGAATGCCATCCCGCCAATCGCGCCGACCCCAGGCAAGATAATATTGCGCGGATCTGACAACTCTCCTTCCACCAACTCCCGTTTTAGCTCTAAGCCAACTAAAAAGAAAAAAACCGCCATTAAACCGTCGTTAATCCAAAGTGAAAGCGGCTTCGCTATAATCAAAGGACCAAATCTCGTCTCTACTGGTATATCTAAAAAACCTTGATAAAAAACGTTAAGCGGTGAATTAGCCAATGCCATTGCCAATAAAGCTGAGGCCATCAACAGAATTCCGCCAAAAGACTCAAGCCGAAAAAACGACAGGATGTAGGACTGAGCATCCTCGCTAACTATTTTATTTATCATGACTTCCAAACCAAAGTAGGTGTTTCCGGTTAATTAAGGTTTTTGGCGCTGATGATAGCGAGCAATTCCTGAGTCTTTTCATTCATCAACGCCACATCGACTTTTGATTCCACATTGAGTCTCACCACAGGCTCGGTATTGGACATTCTAATATTGAATCGCCATTTATCAAATTCCATAGACAAACCGTCGGTGTGGTCAACTGCAGCAGCGCTGTTCTGATACTGCTTTTGTATGAGAGCAATTAGCACTGCAGGCTCCTCGATAGTGCAATTAATCTCACCACTAGCAGGAAACGCTTGCATGCGTTCACCAACTAGCTGTGCCAGTGACTTGCCCTTTGCCGACATTAATCCAACAACCAGCAGCCACGGTATCATGCCACTATCGCAGTAAAAGAAATCTTTAAAATAATGATGCGCACTCATCTCACCGCCATAGACAGCATCTTCTAAGCGCATCCTTTCCTTTATGAACGCATGACCAGTTTTACACTGAATAGCATCGCCGCCAAATTCCTCCGCAATCTGAATAGTATTCCAGGTTAATCGAGGATCATGAATCACTTTGGCTCCCGGATGCTTCTCCAAAAAAGCTTGCGCTAACAACCCAACAATATAATAGCCCTCGATGAATCGTCCTTGAGCGTCAAAGAAGAAACAGCGGTCAAAGTCTCCATCCCAGGCAATCCCTAAATCTGCGCCATGTTCAATAATCGCATCAATAGTGGGTTGGCGATTTTCTTCCAGAAGAGGGTTTGGCACACCGTTAGGAAAATGACCGTCGGCCTCATGGTGCACCTTTATAAATTCAAACGGCACATGTTTTTCCAGCAGATCAAGTGTTGGCCCGGCACCACCATTGCCAGCGTTACACACAATTTTGAGAGGCTTAAGCGCCGCTAAATCCACATAACCCAGCAGGTGATCAACATAGGCAAGGGAAGTATCTTGCCTACTAAGCTCCCCTTTGTTTGCAGACTTTGTGAACTCATTTTTTTCTGCTAGCGCCTTAATCTCATTTAGGCCGGTGTCACCGCTGATTGGTTTGGAATTTTCCCTAACCAATTTCATTCCGTTATAGTCTTTCGGGTTGTGACTCGCTGTCACTACGATTCCACCATCGGCTTTTAAGTGAGAAGTAGCAAAATAAATCTCCTCAGTTCCACATTGACCTATGCTAATTACATTAGCTCCGGAGTCAGTCAAACCACGAATCAATTCGCTGCAAAGACCTTCGCTGGTGAGCCTAATATCAAAACCAACCACCACTGTTTTTGGCTTCAAGAATTCGACAAAAGCCCTGCCTATTCGATAGGCAATATCTTCATTCAATTGATCCGGCACTCGGCCGCGTATATCGTAAGCTTTGAAGCAGGTTATCTGATTCTTCATAACGCTGCTTCTTTAGATTTTTCCAATGCATAGGTAAAGTTAGTCGCTTCGATATAACCCTCGACACTGCCACAGTCAAAGCGCTTGCCTTTAAATTTATAACCAAGCACTTTTCCCTGCTTAGCCTGGGTGAGCAGCGCATCGGTAATCTGCATTTCTCCATTTTTGCCCGGTGGTGTATCCCTAATAATATCGAAAATATCTGGGGTAAGAATATAGCGCCCAATTATTGCTAAATTGCTTGGCGCATCTTCCGGGGCTGGCTTTTCGACCATATTGTTAATTCTGTAAATCCCTTCCTCTTCTTCCACGCCTTCAATCACACCATAGCGATAGGTTTCATCTTCGGGGACTTCTTCAATCGCCACAATACTGCACTGATGAATTTCAAAAAGCTTAACCATTTGAGTAAGCACAGAATCCGGAGCCGAGACGCAATAGTCATCTGCCAAAATAACGGCAAAGGGCTCGTTGCCAATAAGATTCCCACCTACCAAGATCGCGTGGCCAAGCCCTTTCATTTCGACTTGTCTGGTATAAGAGAAGGTACATTGATCCATTATCTGCCTTGTCTCGCTGAGCAAATTTTCTTTATCGGAACCAGATATTTGGTGCTCCAATTCATAGCTGATATCGAAATGATCCTCGATAGCCCGCTTGCCACGACCGGTGACTATCGACATCCCAGTGATGCCCGCTTGCATGGCTTCTTCGACGGCGTATTGAATTAGTGGCTTGGTGACAATTGGCAACATCTCTTTTGGCATTGCTTTGGTCGCAGGCAAAAAACGGGTGCCATAGCCAGCAGCGGGAAAAAGACACTTCTTAATCGTAGTCATCGATAACCTCTTTGGTAAGTTTTTTGTTTTAACTCGCTCGTCGGCTAAATTAACACGACTAATTGTCACAAGCATTAATCCCAGTCCGTACTTTATTCAGCTCGAATTAGCTAGATGGCCAAATCACTGTCATTGAGCAGAGCGTACTCTGTATCAGGGAATCACCGGGGCATAAGAAAAATCTAATATCCAATTAAAGCATGCGTGCTTCTTTTTACCATGAATAGTTGTTCCGCTGTATAACATAGGGGCCCTAAATAAACAGAGCCTTTAAGGGGCACGAAAAAGGTGCGTTATTTGACAGTCTCGGCGCTTAAAAACCAATTCGCAATATCACTTCCTACAGTCTTACTAAATAACCGCCACCAAAGCCTTGGGCTAATTAGGATAACAGTAAGTTCGGATCTTGGTTTGCTGACGTTGCATAAGATGCAGCAGTAGCTATCGTCGGCTACGCGTTTCGAGAAATGATCTCAAGTAGAATTGGTACCACCGAGTTGGCTTGTTTAAAGTTGGCTTAGCTCAAGTTGAGAGTCTTGCTCTGCGGCAAAAAACCAATCCCCTTATGGCAAATCAACAAAGAATTCACGAGACCTAAAACCCCATCATAACAAAACATTATTCCTTGAAATGAAGTGATAGCTTAACCCGATAGATGAGCAGAATGCTTTGCAGAGTAGACGAAGGCTTTAAGCCATAGTCTTGACGCAACGCCTCACGGCAGAAGCACAGGTAATAGCATTAATATTTAGCTTAAAAAACAACCATGAATACCAGCAAGTTTGCCAAAGAATAAGCAAGGCAGTCTAGCGAGTCCACATCAGCTTCGCTTTGCCAAATTACGGTCGATTATTTGATCTCGTCACGCTAAACTCATCGCCGTAGCTAACACGGAGCTCTCAAGAGCATAAAATCTATGAAAAATAAGAATGAGAGCTTTGTCCCGCAAAGCTCCTACGACATGGACGGATTGATAGAGTGCGGTCACGGGCGCTTGTTTGGGCCAGGAAATGCTAAGCTACCTGTCAACAACATGTTAATGCTCGACCGAATCACTAGCATCACTAGCGATGGTGGAGAATTTGGTAAAGGACAAATAATTGCCGAATTAGATATCCGCCCTGATCTCTGGTTCTTTGATTGCCACTTCCCCGGAGACCCGGTTATGCCGGGCTGTTTAGGCTTGGATGCACTATGGCAACTGGTTGGATTCTTTTTGGGCTGGAGCGGCCACCCGGGCAAAGGGCGCGCACTGGGTGCCGGCGAGGTAAAATTTACTGGTGAAATATTACCAGATGCCAAACTTGTCACCTATGTACTTTCCGTCAAGCGCGTAATAGATCGAACACTAGTGCTGGGGATAGCTGACGGCACAGTTGCCGTCGATGGTAAGGTGATCTACACCACCAAGGCCCTGAAGGTTGGCTTGTTCACTCCTGAAACTTCTTTTTAGCAGCATTTTTGTCGAGGATAATATGCGTCGTGTAGTCATTACAGGTATGGGAATAGTGTCTTGCTTAGGCAATGACAAACACGCTGTGTTGGATTCACTCCAACACGGCAAAAGTGGTATTCGCCATAATGCTTCTTATAAAGAAATAGGCATGAAAAGCCAGATTAGCGGCTCGGTGGATTTAGATACAACAGATCTGATAGACCGCAAACTAAAACGCTTTATGGGAGAGGCAGCGGAATATAGCTACGTGGCAATGCTGCAAGCTGTAAAAGACTCGGGGCTAACCGATGAGCAGGTTTCCAATCCTCGAACCGGCCTAGTAGTCGGCTCAGGTGGAGGGTCGCCACAAGATCAGCTTGAATCTACAGATCTAGTGCGTGAAAAAGGTGTGCGACGTGTTGGCCCTTATCGAATTCCCCGAACAATGAGCAGTAGCGTTTCTGCTTGTCTCGCCACTCCATTTAAAATTAAAGGCGTGAACTATTCTATTTCCTCTGCTTGTGCGACGAGTGCCCATTGCATAGGCCACGCCGCTGAACTCATTCAGCTGAATAAGCAAGATGTAATCTTTGCCGGAGGCGGAGAATCAGAGCATTGGACAATGTCTCATATGTTTGACGCAATGGGAGCACTTTCCACAAAGTACAATGACACCCCTGAAAAAGCCTCGCGAGCATTTGATGCCAACAGAGATGGTTTTGTAATCGCTGGAGGCGGCGCAGTATTAGTCGTTGAAGCACTAGACCATGCGCTCGCGCGGGGAGCGAACATTCTCGCGGAGCTAACCGGTTATGCCGCAACATCCGATGGCTACGATATGGTTGCTCCATCCGGTGAAGGCGGTGCGCGGGCAATGGTGATGGCAAAAACTAACCTAGAAGGCCCAATCGATTACATCAACACCCATGGCACTAGCACACCCGCCGGGGATGTTGCAGAACTGGGCGCTATCAAAAAAGTTTTTGGCGACAACATTCCAACTTTAAATTCGACCAAATCTCTGAGCGGCCATTCGCTAGGGGCTGCCGGCGCACAAGAAGCCATCTACAGCCTCTTGATGATGGAAAATAACTTCATCGCAGCTTCTGCCAATATCGATACCCTGGATGAAGCGGCGGCTGGTTTTCCGGTTGCACTCACACGCCAAGACAACGTTAGCCTTAATCGCATCATGTCCAATAGCTTCGGCTTTGGCGGCACCAATGCCTGTTTAATTTTCGACAAATACCGCGGTTGATCAACGAAGCAAAAATAAAACATTGATTTGGCGGTCTTATCTGCAAGGATTTAGTGATAAGGATTTAATGGTAAGGATAAAGAAACCGCCGCGATTAAGGCGACCAAACTTAAAGTTGTTAGCCATGCCCACAAGATTACTTTTAAATTTAACTTACCGCGCAATAAACCTTTTTGCGTTAAGCCTCCTGTTATTGCCGCAAGTACTTTTAGCTCAGTTAGATGGACCGAGTCTTAGCAGCTTCACAGACCAAAACCGAAGCCAATGGCGGCCTTTGCCCTTAGAACAGGCTTTTCCTTTCTATGTCAGCGAGAGTGAGCCGGGCGCCTACTCAATTGTTTGGGAAACAGCTCAGGAGCATTACCTTTATAAACACCAATTCAAATTTTCCCTACAGCAGTCCTCAGCCACAAGCGCCCAGCCTGTGGCTTTTGACATGCCCCAAGGCATTAAAAAGACTGACCAATTCTTTGGCGAGGTCGAAGTGTATTATTCAAAGCTCACCGTGGATTTAAGCCTCCCCAAGAAACTCCACGATGGCGCGATTCTACTTATCGAGTTTCAAGGCTGCGCCGAATGGGGGTTTTGCTACCCTGCGCAAGAGATACAATTCGAGCTATAGCTGGAATTATTGCTACTTTGTCACAAAGTTAGTGAAACCCATGTCAAATTCTGCGAATATGACGCTAAGTTTGGTCAATGACCAAAAAACTAATTTGCAAACCATGCCAGAAGTAACTTTACTAAATTCCGGCAAGATAGGCGAAGATGGCGACAATACTTGTACTAAACGGCCCAAATTTGAACTTATTAGGACAAAGAGAGCCTCATATTTATGGCTCAGACAGTCTTGATGATATCAACCAACGATTGAGTGCCCAGTGCAGCGATCTTGGCTTCGGCTTTGAGCATCTTCAAAGCAACTCTGAAGCCGACCTGATCAATCGATTGCAACTAGCGCGCACCGACGGAACGTCCTTCATGTTGGTTAATTTCGGTGGCTTTACTCACACCAGTATCGCTATTAGAGATGCGATACTCGCATCCGAAACACCGTTCATTGAAGTGCATCTTTCAAACCTCTTTAAGCGCGAGTCCTTTCGACATCATTCTTATTTCTCTGACATCGCCGAAGGCTGTGTCATTGGCCTTGGCGCGCAAGGATATGAATTAGCCCTCCAGGCTGCCGCAAAAAAACTAGCAAACTGAATTAGTATTTAGGAACCTACTATGGATATCAGAAAAGTAAAAAAACTCATCGAACTTCTTGAAGAGTCGGATATAGCAGAAATAGAAATAAAGGAAGGGGAAGAGTCTGTGCGAATTAGCCGCAACTCCACCTCCGTTCCTCCTCCAATGGTCTATCAAGCCCCGGTCGCTCCAGCTCCGGCTCCGGCGGCAGCAGTAGCAACACCGGCAAAAGAAGCTGAGGTCGCTGCGCCGGTTAGCAATGTCAATGATGTCCATTCTCCTATGGTCGGCACTTTTTATCGCTCACCCTCTCCTTCTTCTCCACCTTTTGTCGAAGTTGGAACCCACGTAAAAGTAGGCGATGTTGTCTGCGTAGTTGAGGCCATGAAAATGATGAATCAGATCGAGGCCGATCACGCTGGCGTGGTAGAAGCCATACTCATTCAAGACGGGGAACCGGTCGAATACGACCAACCCCTTATCAGGATCGTCTAATTTTATTCGGGAATCGAGCGAATGTTAGAGAAAGTATTGATCGCAAATCGCGGCGAGATTGCGCTGCGTGTACTGCGAGCTTGTAGAGAGTTAGGAATTAAAACCGTTGCAGTTCACTCCACCGCCGACAAAGAGTTAATGCATGTTCGGTTAGCTGATGAGTCGGTTTGCATAGGTCCAGCCAGCCCCACTGATAGCTACCTTAATACCCCGCGGATTATTTCGGCAATGGAGGTGACGGACTCAATTGCCGTTCACCCAGGTTACGGGTTTCTATCCGAAAACGCAGATTTCGCAGAACAAGTCGAGAACAGTGGTTTCATCTTCATAGGACCAACCGCGGAGACTATTCGCTTAATGGGCGATAAAGTGTCTGCCATTAATGTGATGCGTGAGGCCGGCGTACCAACCGTGCCCGGCTCAAACGGCCCAATCGATGAAAACAAGGATCGTACTTTAGGCCTTGCACGAGAAATTGGCTATCCCGTTATCATCAAAGCGGCAGCCGGCGGAGGCGGACGCGGTATGCGAGTAGTGCACAGCGAGGCGTCTCTACTAAAAGCCATTTTCGTCACCCAAACTGAAGCAAAAAGCTTTTTTGGCAGCGGTGTCGTTTATCTGGAAAAATTTCTTGAAGATCCGCGCCATGTTGAAATTCAACTGATTGGCGATGGCCAAGGCAATACCATTCATCTCGGTGATAGAGACTGCTCACTGCAGCGACGTCACCAGAAAGTAATCGAAGAAGCGCCCGCGCCTGGCATCCCTGACAAGATCCGTGAAAAAGTTCTCGCAACCTGCATAAAAGCCTGCGAGGACATGAACTACCGCGGCGCAGGAACACTAGAATTTCTGTATCAGGACGAGAAGTTCTACTTCATTGAAATGAACACCCGCGTACAAGTCGAGCACCCTGTAACTGAATTAATCACAGGAATTGATATCGTTCAGGAACAGCTGCGAATAGCTAGCGGCATGCCACTTTCGGTTAAGCAGGAAGACATTAAGATTACCGGCCATGCATTTGAATGTCGTATCAATGCTGAAGACCCGGTTAACTTTCTCCCCAGCCCAGGCAAGGTGAACCATTTCCATGCCCCTGGAGGACCTGGTGTCCGGGTTGACTCGCATTTGTACAGCGGTTACACAGTGCCGCCTTACTATGACTCACTTATTGCCAAGCTCATCACTTATGGCGCAAGCCGAGAACAGGCACTGATGCGTATGCAAATTGCATTGGATGAGATGCTCATTGATGGCATTAAAAGCAATATCCCTCTGCATAGAGATTTGGTCAGAGACTCAGGATTCCAACAAGGTGGTGTGAACATCCATTACTTAGAGCAAAAGCTAAAGCTCTAGAGCTAGGCTCACCGCGCACGGTCAGCATTGTTGCTGCTAAGGCTATTGCTAAGATTGGTGATGCAATCGGTGCTGAGAATGTTGCCGCGGTCGCGGCTAACGTTCAATGCTGATATTTTTACCGCAACTGTTGCCGCGCATTTATGCCGTTACCTATTAATTTACGCTACAAACCCGGCTCAGCGGCTAATGCTTATTATGAATTTTAGCTACCGGTTTTAATATTCAGTTCTGACTTTTAGTTTCAACTTTTAATTTCGATAACAACAATTTAGCTCAAGCATTTGATTGAGACGCAGGGTTCAGCAAAATAATGCCATGGCAGCAAATCAAAGTTAATACCACCCCTGAGTATAGCGATGCTATCGAGAAGTCGCTGTTGGAATTCGGAGCCGTATCCATCTCTTTCCTCGATGCCGAAGACCAGGCTGTTTTTCAACTAGAACCCGGCGGCACTATTCTTTGGGAAGAGACTGTTGTCGTTGCCCTCTTTGAAAAGGCAACCGATCTGTCGCCCTGCATTCAATTCCTTTCAAATCATGAGAAGGTAAAAAATCAGCAGACCTTGGTTATAGAAAAAATTGAAGACCAAGATTGGGAACGGACGTGGATGGATGATTTCCATGCCATGCAGTTTGGTGCCAGACTCTGGATATGCCCAAGCTGGCAAGCTCCGCCAGAGCCAGACGCCGTAAATATCATGCTTGATCCAGGCATGGCTTTCGGCAGTGGTACTCACGCCACAACATCATTATGCCTGCAGTGGCTTGAGCAAGCAGACCTTGAGAATACTGTCGTGATCGACTATGGCTGCGGTTCTGGAGTGCTTGCCATTGCGTCTATCCTGCTTGGCGCAAAACAGGCCATCGGCGTTGATAACGACCCCCAAGCTATTCTTGCCACAGTGGATAACAGTGCTCGCAATAATCTAGACCAGTCAATAATCAGCGCTTTTTTGCCAGATCAATTACCGTTAATTCAAGCGGATGTACTTATGGCAAACATTCTCTGCGCTCCTCTTCTAGAACTTGCCAGCCTTCTCGCAGGCCTTGTAAAAAGCAATGGCAGTATTGTTCTTTCAGGGATTCTTGAAGAACAGACAGATCTAATTATTGACCGATATTCACAATGGTTCGATTTGGCGCCCCCTGCAATAGAAGATGGCTGGGTGCGCATTGATGGATCACGCAATACAATACCAACGCTCGGTTAGCTATCCGCCTCACAATCCCCTAAACTCTCAATCAAACTTTTTAACTAACTCTATTTTCCTGAACTTAGACTCTACTGTAAGTAAATTGCGCAATGGCTTTTCACGTCACACAGTGCCCCAACTGCGAATCCACATTTAATACCAACGCTCAAATGCTAGAAGCAGCATCAGGTCGGGTGCGCTGTGGTTCCTGTTTATCTGTGTTTGATGCCTTGGATAATTTTGTAGGAACCGATGATGCGTCTGAGCAAGAATCCGTTTTTGTGGGGAGTCATCCAGAGGGCTATTTTAACCCCTCGGCATTTTTAACCCGCAGCTCACTGCAAGAAGGTTCTAGTAAAACCCCCTCTTCAATTAAGCCAACATTTCCCGATCGGGCTGCGTTATTTGCTGGCTTTGCCAAACCCAAACCGGTTCTGGAAATTCAGCCTGAGCCCGGGGTGAATCTGCTTGCGCAAACTCCAAGCTTTGAGACCAGCCAACACCCAGATAGCGAGATAGGCGAAATAGAAAAAATTGAGGCAGAGGCAGAGGGGGAAGTTGAGCTCCAGCAAATTGAAGAATTAGACGCAGAAAAGCCCTCAACCACCGGTGCCGAAATTTCAGTGCCAAACGCCGGTCAAAAAGACCATGATCGCTCAGAGCCAGGGGCCAGTTCTTGGGCCAGCAATAGCGGCTCAAACCCTGAAGATCTCACTCTTTGCGTTTCGTTTTCGATACAGCAACCCAACGAAGTCCAGCGAAACGCAGAAGTGACATCCGGCGAGCGCAAAGTTCACGTAGACCCAGTACCGCAAAGCGACACAGAGATTGAACAATCTAATGTGCAGCAATCACTAGCAACGACAAGTGAGCCCTCTAATACAGATATTCATGCAATGGATTCCGCCGCAGAGCTAGCCTTAGGAGCACATCTAGATGAGCCGGCCCTCAAGCAGCTTAGCCCTGAATTACCAGAGCCCAAAGAAACTCAGCATAATATTAATGGCCCTTATGATACGGCACAAAACGAGTTTTGGGACTCCGCCGCGGAACGGCAACACGTTCTCGAAGAGGCCATCAGGGATAATGCGACTATAGATGTCAGCATGAAAATCAACGAATTAATCACCGAAGTTGTTGCCGACGTGAACGCTGAAGGCTTAGCCGTAGAAAACATTAGCAACCAGTCTGACAAGCAATTCTTTGACCCGGCCCTAACATCAGATTCAGGTTTA
>JBLGBJ010000030.1:0-37609 GCA_047617605.1 Pseudohongiellaceae bacterium
TAACATAGAGTTAGTTAACATAGAGTTAACTAAAAAATAGCTGGGTGAATTAGAAGTAGCTAAACTATGAGTCATCTTTAATTTCTTAATAATTAAGTACAAAATGTAATTTTAAAACGCAGCCTGTCAACAGCATGTCTACATGAATCGGTCACTGATCTCGTTTAACTCTTCTAAGTTTAGTTCAAAAAGAGAGTTATCAAAGCGTAACAGCGCAGGCTCTCGGCTCGTCACCACCCCCTCTATTACTAGCAGTAAAACATAGGCCAGTATTATTGTAGCCAACAATGTAAACCTATTCTTTAAGATAATTTTTTTCATCATTTCCCTTAAGCCATTAATCGTCGATAAGTCGAGTTTTATTCGGCATAGCGGCGCATATAAACAGAGCCAGTAATTAAAAGTGCTCCAACTATCCAGCCAATAAACATATCGTAACTAAGCAGACGATAAAAAATGCCAGAGAAATCAACGATTATAAAATTGTCTGGATCAAATCGAGTTTGCGCCCAGTTTGAGAGAAATCTAGTGTTAAATATAAACTCTTCAAAAAAACCCAATAGAAAATAAACTCCGATTGCCCAAAGCATCGGCGCTCTTCTCGCGAACCCAGAAAACAAAAGCAACCAACCAACAAGTGGCAGCAGCCACAGAACTGTCGTTGCTAGGAAAAAATAAATTAGGCTTAAGTTCACCGCCATCGCGGCAAGCATATAAGAAAATCCAGACAGCTCCGACCCCAGGCCATAACCGACAACCATCAAATAGCAGATAGATAAGCTATACAACACGGCCATCGCCGCGACAGTAAAGAATGGGCTAACTATAACTATTGTCACTATTTTGGATATAACAGTCTGTAGATTCGAAATCGGCATGGATTGCCAAAAGAGAATGCTCATGTCTTTTCGGTCACGATACAAAGCGTTAAGTAGGTAAATAACACTGCAAAAAAAGTACACGCCAACAAAAGGCAAGGACAATAACGTTAACACCGGTGCGGTATAAAACGGATTCTGACCGTCATACCACTCACCAACATAGCCCACAACCTTACTCAGTTGTTCATCACTGAGCTGTGATGCCACTAAAAAACTGATAACAAAAAGGACTATTGCCAGCACTGCCGGAGCGCCAATCATCAGATTTTTGTTTTCCCAAAACTCTTTCTTCAGAAGCGCAAAAAATTGCAACACCCTAAACTGATTCATTTCTCTGCCCCCTCATTTTCGCCACAAACAGATCGGCAACTGTCGGTGTGTGTACGTCCCCCAATGACTCTAGATGAGCCCTTGGAACAGATTCAAAGGTATAAGACTTTTTACCCAGCAATTTCCTAATGTAAATTGGATTGAGCGCGTCTGCTTGTGCAATTTTATCGCTATCAACAAGCACCTCGGCATAAATGTCAGCAATATCAGCCATGTTGGAATTAAGAACAATTTTGCCTTTATCTATAAAAATCAGATGCGACAGTAAAGTCTCTATCTCTTCCACCTGGTGGGTACTTATTAGAATGGTTCGATTACTATCATAGTAATCGTTAAGTAATCGATCATAGAATTCTTTGCGGTAGATAATATCCAAGCCTAACGTAGGTTCATCTAAAACTAAGAGTGTAACCTCTATCGCCATAACTATGGCTAAATGAAGCTGGGCTACCATCCCCTTTGACAAACTTTTAATTCTTTTGTTGCTAGGGATCTCAGTAGTACTGAGAAACCTCTCAGCTTTCCTGCGATCGAATTGAGGGTGAACCGCCTCAACGTATTCAAGAACTTGCGACACCTTTAGCCATTTAGGCAGGATACCGACATCGGCGATGAAACAAACGTCTTCCATCAATTTATGACGGGCTAGGCGCGGGTCACGGCCCGCAACACTGATATCCCCTTCAACATCACAAAGCCCTATCAATGATTTTAAGGCCGTCGTCTTGCCAGCGCCATTCGGACCAATCAGCCCACTAATAGCTCCCTGTGGAATAAAGAGATCAATATTATCGAGTGCAACAAAACCCCCGTAGGATTTAAAAAGCGATCGCGCTTCTACAATATTAGTCATAGCTGATTCCTATAGCTTTAGCTCGATTAAGCTTTGCCGCGCCTAAGAAGTTCATCAAGGGTAAAACCCAGCCTTTCAATCCTACTAGCAATCTGTGGCCACTCTTTCTCGAGAAATTTTGCTCGCTCATTTTTTGCCAATTTATCCTTCGCGCCTTTAACCACATACATTCCAAGCCCCCGCTTTTTTTCAACCAGCTCTTCGTCAACCAAAATTTGCATTGCCTTGGAAACTGTTATGGGATTAATTCGTTGCTCGCTGGAAATTTGTCGTACAGAAGGTAATGCATCGCCCTCGTTGAGAGCGCCATCCATTATCAATTCGACCAAGCGATCTCTTAACTGCAAGTAAATCGGCTCTTTGTTATTCCAGGTAATTTCCACTAAGAAAATCTCTTTGCTGATATAGTGTTATACACTACTATAACACCATATCAGCAAAAAACAACACAAACAGCCTCATGGGGGCAAGCTGTTGATTTTATGTAAATATATCAAACAAAAAGCACGGCGCCCGGACAGGCACCGATAGGGATTAACGCCGGCGCTGGGTTAAAACTACACCTTGGTCAATTAATTCCTGAATTTGGGCGCTAGAAAAACCAAACTCAGTTAGCAGCTCAGTACTGTGTTCGCCGTATTTAGGAGGCAAACGCTTAAGGGAGCCAGGAGTTCGAGACATTTTTATCGGAGTTCCTGTCATCTTGTACCAGTCTTTCTCAATCGTCATCTGCCGATGGTGAGTGTGTGGATGATCGACAACCTGCTGGGTATTGTGAATTGGACCAATTGCAAGGCCTGCTTTTGCGAGGGTTTCACAAATTTCATGGCCATCGATACGCATCAAGCTAGTCTCGATCTCAACTTTTAATTCATCCCGGTGCTCAACTCGATTTATATTCTTGGTAAAACGAGGATCATCGATAAGTTCAGGTCGTTCTAGAGCATGGCACATCTTTGCATAAGCCCCATCATTGCCAGCGCCAATAAAGACGTCGACTGTCTTCGTCCTGAAGGTATCATACGGACTTATATTTGGATGAGCATTTCCGGTTGGTCCTGGGATTTTCCCAGAATAGTTATAATTAGGAATATGCGGATGCATGAGCGACACGGCACAGTCATACAGTGTCATATCGAGATATTGGCCTTGACCCGAGCGCTCTCGCTCTGCCAAAGCTAATAAAATTGCTATCGCAGAATACAAACCAGTTCCCATATCTACGCCAGCAAGGCCAAGTCTTGTAGGCGCACTGCCTTTTTCCCCGTTAATACTAAACCACCCTGCCATCGCCTGAATAATGGCATCGTAACCAGGAAAGCCCCCCATTGGCCCATCACCACCAAAACCACTCACACGGCAATGAATCAATTTGGGGAAACGCTTACTCAGAATTTCTTCATACCCAAGCCCCCACTTTTCCATAGTTCCGGGCTTAAAATTCTCTATTAATATGTCTGCATTCTCTAGCAACTTTAGCAAAACGTCTCGCCCAGAGTCTTGAGTAAGATCGAGCCCCATGGAACGCTTATTGCGATTGACGCCGATATAATAGGCAGAGTCTTCCTCATGAAAAGGCGGTCCCCAGTCGCGGGTTTCATCGCCCTTAGGTGGCTCGACTTTAACTATTTCGGCCCCATGATCTCCTAATATCTGAGTACAGTAAGGCCCCCCCAGCACGCGGGTTAAATCAATTACTAATTTGCCGCTCAACGCGGATGTTGCTACTTGATCGAGCAATTTAAACCCTCAAAGTTATGGATGAATAAATTTATGTGTCAACGCGAGAGGCAAGCTTAATGTAGCACAAGCGCACGATCAAGTTAGCAAACACGATGAGGGGGCAAATGAGAGTACAACTAAGCAGAAACAGCTATGGCGAAGGAGTACAAATAAGTGGAGTAGAGTTTCCTATAGCTTATTATGAATAAGCTTATTAGGGCAAAGCCAGGCGGGAGGAAGACCGCAAGTAAAAACTCAGTCAGAAAAAAGGCCTGCTAAAAAGCAGGCCTTAGGATACCTAATTTAGCTTAGACTCTAGGCTTTAAACGAAATCACAAAGAACATCGCGAGAAACACCTTCTCTGCCCATTATGATTTTAAGTCGTTTAAGTGCTTCGATCTGTATCTGCCTCACTCTTTCTCGAGTTAAGCCAATTTCGCGGCCAACATTTTCAAGTGTATCGCTGTCGTAGCCGTTTAAACCAAACCGTCTTGACAGTACTTCCCGTTGTTTTTCCGAAAGCTCATGCATCCAACCTGAAATGCAGCTTTCTAATTCACTAGATTGGAATTCCCCACTGGGGCCTTTATCGTTACCATCACTAATTGTGTCTACTATAGTGCGGTCTGATTCAGCAGCAACCGGCGCATCCGCAGATGTAACCTTCTCGTTAAGCGCCATAAGTCGCTTTACATCGGCAACGGGCCTTTCAACAAGGGACGCGATTTCTTCAAGCGTTGGATCTTTTTCTATCTTGCTGGATAATTCTCTTTCAGCACGCAGATAGACATTTAATTCTTTGACCACGTGAACCGGCAAGCGAATAGTCCGAGTTTGGTTCATCAAACCTCGTTCAATATTTTGGCGTATCCACCATGTGGCATAGGTAGAAAACCGAAAGCCTTTCTCTGGATCAAATTTTTCTACCGCATGAATAAGGCCTAAATTGCCCTCTTCCACCAAATCAAGTAGCGACAGGCCTCTATTGATATACCGTCTTGCTATCTTGACTACCAGACGCAGATTACTTTCAATCATGCGTTTACGGCTAGCCTCATCGCCTGACAGGGCGCGGCGAGAAAAGTAGACCTCTTCTTCTGCGCTAAGCAGCGGCGTATACCCTATCTCTTTCAGATAGAGCTGAGTTGCATCAGCTGTGGATTCCCCAGATGCTGCTCGGCCGCGAGCCCGGTTCACTTTCATTGAATCTCTGAGGAGTTTATCCGCTAAGGCTGGCGCTGTTTGCCCGGAGAGAGACTGGGCATTGTTGACAGCACGAGAATGAGAAGCTGCCTGAATGTTGGTTTTTGTGGAATGTGTCTCTTCGATCACGTTGATACCCTTTTAACTTGTTGGCTTTCTGAGCTTAATGAAGCACTCAAATTTCGCTTCTACTTTTAGAGAAGCCCTAGTGATGGATTCGAATAACTTGCTTCTGGTGTAATCTACTTAAGCGCTTTTTAAAGCAGCTTTGTTGGACACCTTTGGCTCGCCACTCTCTATCGAATCATCCGGTCGAATTATCTTGCCCCGATCGGCAGTGCGTCGAAACTTTTATACTTGCACCTTATACCTATCAAACATTTTGGAAATTTACCTAATTTCACTCTTCAAATTGTGTGGAAAAGTTACTAGGGATATCCCTCTTAGTTAAATAAAGTATAGAAGCATATTTTAAAAATACGAGTTTTTAGAACAAAAAAGACTAGTTTCTACCCAACTAATTCACAGCTTTTCCACACACCCCAAATGTTGGGTCAACGGGAAAAATACACACAAGAGACTGCCTAAAAAACAGCCAATCTGTAGGAAAGTTTTACTACGATTTTTCGAGGAGGTGAGGTAAAAAAAATTCTGCCACTAGAACTGGCTTATTGAAAAGATAAAAAAGGCTTCGCCTGGCCCATGTGTCGCTGCCAACGGCGGTCACATCCATCTCGGTTCTTATCAACCGAGGATGATTGAAAAGGAACTCCCCAAGCGGTTTTTCATTTAAGTCCATTACTTCTCGCAGGGGACTTTCGAGGCTGTGCTCAGGCAAAAGTGTATGCGCCTGAATCCAGGGCTGACTCCTTCCCAGCAGGACAACTTTGCGGGACCAAAAACGATGATCGTTTCCAACCGGTCCAAACAATGCTCGCAAATCTTGTGGCAAACCGGACTGCCACTTCTCTTCTACTAATTCAACTTGGAAGTTACCTGCACTTTTTTCTTTCAAACGCTTTGTTAGTGAACCCGGATTGGTAATCCAGTCCCACCACTCATTAGATGAGTTAAGGTTACTTTGTGCGAGTGGCAACCATAAGTTTGAGCTATCAGCGATATCCGGAGCAGATTTAATCAAGGGGGCTGCTTGTCTTTCTAAAGTTAAGGGGAACGGATCACAGAGAAATTTAATCCATAGGATCGGGATTAAGTTGAGTAAGGGCGGCCGCTGCAACAAAGCCAGCCGCCCCTCCTTATATTTTTAACGCGGCTTGTAGTTTTGCAAGGTCTTGATAATAACAGTCATTACACGGCGGTTGCTTGCTCTGCCGGCATCAGTATCGTTGCTTGTGGCAGGCTGTAACTCACCAAAGCCGCGGCTGGTTACTCGCGCACGCGAAATATCAAAGCGATCGATCATAACCTGACGAACCGCCGCTGCTCGGCGTTCTGAAAGGCCTTGATTGTAAGCTTCTGCTCCACGCGAATCGGTATGACCTTCAAGCTCAATCACTACGTCTGAGTACTGCTTCATGAAATCTGCCACTTCTTTGATTTCATCAAAATATTCTGTCTTCACATCTGACTTGTCATAGTCGAAGTTCACCTTAAGCTCGACTCGCGCAACTTCCTCTACAGGAATTGGGCAACCATCGCTGTCGACAGCGTAATTTCTAGGAGTTTCAGGGCATTTATCCATTGCATCTGCGACACCATCTCGATCTGCGTCTGCAACCCTAGCCGCTGGTGCTTCAACTCTTGCAGGGGCAGGCGTTGCGGCAGCTCGTGAAGGTGTCGGTGCTGGCGCTACCTGCGGGCGTTTTTCGCCACCAAAGTAGAAAATTAGAGAGCTATCGATACCTAAATCTGCGTCTTGCCGATCACGGTCGAAATAGTTAAACGAGCGCACCGCTGTTCGCCAGACCATGTTGTCAGTGATTTGGTATTTTAGGCCGGCACCGTAATCCCAAGTCATTTCGTTGTCGCCATCGAAATTGGTATTACCCAAGCCGGTTACTGCAAATGGCTGAAAACCGATGAAATCAAAGTCAAAGTCATAAAATCCATCAACTTTCCATTGATCTATGTCGACAGAGCCACCAGCAAACTTATTTGGTTCTAACTCAAGAAGACTGAATTCTGCACTGATTTGATCTGAGAAATCATAGCCTAGGCCAAAGAAGTAGCCCTCGTCGCTTTCAAGATCTAAAGAGTCATCAAAATTCATCCACTGGATGCCCGGTGCAATATAAAACTGACCTTCGTCGGCGGCTGCCAACGACGCTGTGATAGAAGCTACTATAGCCAGATTAATTTTAGATATTGTTACAAAAGTGCGACGCATAATTTTTCCATAAAAAATGTTAGAGGTACCGTCTAATTATACCGAGTTATCTACCACAATGTGCAGCATGCTTGACGAAATATTACGGATATTATAACGCTCGGATCGAAATAATAGATGATTTTCGCTCCAGGCGCGTTTTTACAGTGCTATCTCAAACTAAACGGGCGCATTGTAATGGGAATACACATAAGCATTAGGTAAAATAATGTGCGGTAGGATCTCTATCATATCTCTACTGGCACCCGAGCAGAGCGTGCTTGGAGAGCTGTTCATAGCTCATTTTTCATATTCACTTAAGGATGATGTTTGGTGCAAAACTGGCAAAATGAAATCAAGCGCCTTCTGATCATACTGCTGGCGGTGGGCATAGTTGGAGGATCATTAGGACAACTTGCCCCAACATTGTTGCTAGCCCTAGTTATTTACTGTGCCTACAATCTTTTCCAGCTGCGCCGAATGTATCAATGGCTAACTCAAGACCCCTCTTCCAATAAATCGGCCCCTCCAGAAAGCATAGGCCTTTGGGGAGATATTTTTGACGGAATCTATCGCCTTCAAAAACAGGAAAGAAAAGCTAGCGCCTATCTTGAAAGCATCATTAATAAGGCACAGGAATCCTCCGCAGCACTTGAGATGGCTGTCATTGTCATAGATAAGCAAAACAATCTCGATTGGTGGAACCGCGCGAGCGAAGGCATGCTGGGGCTGAAGTATCCTCAGGATCGAAATCTTGCGGTAACCAACCTAATAAGAAACCCTCGCTTTGCTGAGTATTTTAGTACCGAGAACTACGACGACCCGTTAAAAATAAACGCCCCGGGGGACAACAGCAAAGTCCTTGAATTCCAGATTGCTCTGTTTGGGGAACACGAGCGGCTCATGATTGTCCGTGATGTGACTCAGTTTCATAGACTCGAATCAATGCGCAAAGATTTTGTTGGCAATGTCTCCCATGAATTAGGCACACCAATAACCGTCATTAAAGGCTATCTAGAAGCAATCATGGACAATATCGATAGCCTCGACGAAAGATGGCGCAAGCCAATGAGGCAAATGCACCAACAGTCTAATCGGATGGAAAGTATTGTTCGGGACTTGCTCCTTCTATCCTCTCTGGAAACGCGCACACTGGGTAAGCAGCAAGATCAAATAGCACTAGCGCCGCTACTCGCTGAAATAAAAAATGACACCCAGAGTATTTTTGATGCGCGCTCGCATGAATTCATCATCGATTGTTCAGACGAAATTGTGTTAAGAGGAGCCAGGAGCGAGCTCTATAGCGCAATTTCTAATCTCGCAGTCAATGCGGCCAAGTACACGCCTGAGAACGGCGTTGTGGTCATAAAAACACATCAGTCAAATGACGCAATCAATATAGAGGTAATAGATAACGGCATCGGTATAGAAGCCGAGCACATACCTCGCCTTACAGAGAGGTTTTACCGGGTAGATTCGAGCCGCTCATCGGAGACCGGCGGAACTGGGCTTGGCTTGGCTATCGTAAAGCATATTTTAGCCAGACATGATGGCGAACTTGATATAAGTAGCGAAATTGGTCGAGGCAGCACCTTTAACTGCAAACTTCCTATAGCTCGATTAATCAGCGAAACCACATCGGCAGAATAAGGTCCTGTAAAAAGAGTAAAACCTTAAGATAAAGAATAGGCCCGAAGTCACAAGCTTCGCTCGGACAACAGAGCTTACGGGGAAATCTGAATTAGATTTGTTACAAGTAGCGTTAATCTAGTTTCTCTAACTTTTCGTGACGGACGTCTTTGCCCTTCACCAAATAAACCACATGCTCGGCTATATTTTTTGCATGATCACCTATTCTTTCTAGTGCACGTAGCGCCCAAAGAATATTCAGCACGCGGGTGATACTCCGCGGATCTTCCATCATGTGGGTGATCATTGAGCGCATGGCGCTGCGATATTCCATATCCACTTCAAGATCGGCCTTGGTGATTTCTAGTGCCGCGTCGGCATCGAACCGTGCAAAGGCATTAAGCGACATGCTAACCATGCGCTGAACTTTCGCGCTGATGTTTTTAAATTCGACAAATAGACTGGGAATCTCGCCTTCCTCAGACAGCTTAACCGCCATTTTTGCAATTTTAGATGATTCATCCCCGATCCGTTCAAGGTCGCGAATGGTTTTTATAATGGCTAAAACTAAACGCAAATCGCTAGCTGCCGGCTGGCGTCGTGCAATAATCAAACTGCACTCTTCATCGATTTGCATCTCGAGAGAGTCTATCTCGTCATCATCTTTGGATACTTTTATGCCTAAGTTACTGTTCGACGTGACCACTGCCTCAAGCGCATCGGCGAGCTGCTTTTCAACAACACCGCCCATTTCCATCATATGGCCTTTAACTTCTTCCAATTCAACATTGAACTGCTGCGAAATGTGCAGGCTATGCCCTTCAGCTTGAGAACTCATCGGTTATCCATAGTAACGAAGTGACTAAAGTATATCTCATTAGCCATAACGGCCGGTAATGTAGTCTTCTGTTTGTTTTTCTGACGGATTGGTAAACAATCGATCCGTGGTATCGAACTCAACCATATTGCCCATATTAAGAAAAGCAGTGTAATCCGAGACTCTGGCGGCTTGCTGCATGTTGTGGGTCACGATAACAATAGTGTAACTTTCTTTTAGCTCACTGATGAGCTCTTCAATTTTCAAAGTTGAAATGGGATCGAGTGCCGAGGCTGGCTCATCAAGAAGCAATACCTCGGGCTGCACTGCGATGGTTCGAGCGATAACCAAACGTTGTTGCTGGCCGCCGGAAAGACTCAAGGCATTATCATGAAGACGGTCTTTAACCTCATCCCAAAGAGCGGCGGCCTCTAGCGACTCTTCAACAATTTCATCGAGTTTGCGCTTGGAACTTAAACCTTGAATACGCAGGCCATACGCGACGTTCTCATACACTGTCTTAGGAAACGGGTTTGGCTTCTGAAATACCATGCCAACGCGGCGCCTAAGCTCTGCAACCTCAACTGACTTTTGATAAATGTCCTCGCCTTCTAATCGAATTGAACCCTCTATCACGCAGTCATCTATTAAATCGTTCATACGATTAAAGCAGCGCAGCAAACTCGATTTACCACAACCGCTAGGACCAATAAAGGCGGTCACTCTTTGTTTCGCTATATACAAATTAATTGAATTTAGAGCCTTATTGCCGCGCGTATAAGAAAGCGAAAGATTTTCAACTTCCAAACAGCGTGGCAAATCCTTGCTCAAGCTGGCAATATTTTTATCTGAGGGACCTAAATTTGATGTGACTGCTAAGTCATCGCTAGTTTTAAGTGTGTTCATAGAGTTAACAAAACCATCCATTAATGACATCATGCTTCAAGTGATTTGTATTTTTCACGGAGGTGATTCCTTAGCGAGACAGCACTTAAATTAAGTGCTGCAATTACAGCCACTAACAAAAAGGCCGTGGCAAATACCAAAGGCTTCGCAGCTTCAATATTAGAGCTTTGAAAACCGACATCATAGATGTGAAACCCTAAGTGCATAAATTTTTGATCTAAATGTAAATACGGGTAGTTGCCATCTAACGGCAGCGAAGGCGCTAGCTTTACCACACCAACCAGCATTAATGGCGCCACCTCACCTGCAGCTCTGGCGACAGCTAAAATTAACCCGGTCATCATTGCCGGACTGGCCATCGGCAGCACAACTCGCCAAAGCGTCTCAAATTTTGTTGCCCCTAACGCAAGACTAGCCTCCCTAACGCTGCGGGGTATCCGAGCCAAGCCCTCTTCAGTTGCAACAATAACCACCGGCAGAGTTAACAGAGCCAGCGTCAATGACGCCCAAAGCAAGCCCGGAGTGCCAAAAGTTGGAGCGGGTAAAGACTCAGAATAAAAAAGCTGATCAATTTCGCCGCCAATAATATAAATAAAGAAGCCAAGCCCAAAAACACCGTAAACGATCGAGGGAACACCAGCCAAATTATTAACCGCAATTCTAATAATTTTTGTGGTAATACCCTGCTTTGCATATTCTCTTAAATAGACGGCGGCAATAACACCAAAGGGCGTCACAAACACTGACATCAGCATCACCATCATGACCGTGCCAAAAATTGCGGGGAATACGCCGCCTTCAGTATTTGCCTCACGAGGCTCCGCGCTCAAGAATTCACCGATTTTTGAAAGAAAAACCTTAAACTTTCCAAACGCACCCAGCTGATTTGCCCGATAGGCTCGAACAATAGACGCAAGCTTAATAGGCACTATTTCCCCACCTGCAACCATAAAGTCTGCCTCATCACGCAGTATCTCACCATTTAAGCGGAGCAACTCCTGGCGCTGAATTTCATATTCAGATTGCAGCACTTCTCGTTGACGGTCTAGTTGCAGCCTAATGGCGGCCGTCATATCGCCACCAAGCTCTATCTCTCGCACCTGCAGCCGGAGCTGATTGGTGCGGTAGTTAATTTCCTGAATTTGGGTTTTTTCTATTTCTATTATCTGGCTTTGTATTGAGTGAACTCTTTCCAGTCGCTGCGAAAATTCCTCCCAATTGACGGCATCAGCGCTTTCGCCTGAAATCACCGCTCCATTTTCTTTTATCAACCGCAGCTTACCGTAAAAATTGCCCCATTCGAGGCGCTCTAAAGTCACTAGCTCGAACGGGTATTGAACATCCTCAACAAAATCGTCAATAAGCCAAATGAAATCTGCATTGAAAAACTCACGGTTCCCTTGTTTGAGAAGAAAACGCCGAACCACTTCTAGGTTTTCCAGCCCCTCAATACCAGCCGCCGCTAACTGTGAAGAAGGCACCGTTTCGCTTTCAACCAATTCCCCAATTATCTCCATAGACATTCCGCTACCGGCAGGCTCCGAGCTCGTATAACGAGCTTGCATCACATCGCTTGGCCAAAAATAACTTAAGCCTCGCACGCCTAGCAAAGAAATCAAACCCACAACCATTAGAATGCTAATGGCAATAGCCGCGGCATTTAGCCAAATCCAAGGCCGGCCACTAGAGGTCCATTTTGAAAATCGCATCGTCATAGCCTGCTATACTTTCGCCGTAATTGCTGGCGAACAACTTCAGCGACAGTGTTAACCACAAAGGTGAATAAAAACAAGACCGTCGCGGCTAAAAATAGGATCCTATAGTGAGTGCTCGAAACTTCAGACTCAGGCACCTCGATGGCGATTGACGCGGCCAACGTTCGCATCCCTTCAAAGATATTGATATCCATGATTGGCGTATTACCCGTAGCCATCAATATGATCATCGTTTCACCCACCGCACGACCTAATCCGATCATTAAAGCGCTGAAAATTCCAGGACTCGCCATAGGCAAAACCACGTGATAAAGAGACTGCCAAGAAGTTGCGCCTAACGCCAAGGAGCCATCACTTAAATCCCTTGGCACGGTAAAAATTGCATCCTCGGCAATTGAATATACTGTTGGAATTACGGCAAAGCCCATAGCGAAACCAACTACCATCGCGTTGCGCTGATCATAAGAAATGCCTAATTCCAAACTCAGCCACTGCTGCATATCGCCAGCGAAGAAAAAAGATTCGACCGGATAGGAAAACTGAAAGCAACCCCAGCTAAATACAAGAATGAACGGAATCAATAATATTGCTTCCCACCCTTCGGGCACTAAATAACGAATAAATTTTGGAGCCTGCGACCATAAAAAGCTGAACAGTACGATACCAACTGGCAAAAACAGAAGGAGGATTATCACCCCAGGCAAGTTGCTTTCCACAAAAGGCGCGAGCCACAGTCCCGCTAGAAAACCTAAGACTACGGTTGGGAGCGCCTCCATTAGCTCAATCAAAGGCTTAACTTTACGCCTAAGCACAGGCGCCATAAAATAGCCGGTGTAAATCGCACCGCATACGGCTAACGGCGCCGCAATTAACATAGCGTAGAACGCCGCTTTTAATGTCCCGAAGGAAAGTGGCACTAAGGAATACTTCGGTTCAAAGTCGTTGCTAGCGGCGGAGGACTGCCATACATAGTCCGGTTCCGAATAACTTTCATACCAAACTTGGCGCCACAGGGCGGCAAAAGAAACCTCTGGGTGGGGATTATCTACAGACCAGCTGATGAAAGCGCCACCTTGCAACTCGGCAACTATTTTATTTCCGCGGGGAGCAATGGCAATCGCGAGCGGCTTGCTGTTAAAAGAAGTGTCCGTCAGCGCTTTTTTTTGAGAAGTAACATTATGCAGCGACAGTAACCCCGACTCACTCAAAGCAACAAAGTTTTTTCGCCTCTGCTCCACCGCTGTCGCAAAAATAGCTGTCCCATCACCAGCGAAGCGGCGAACTAACTCTAAATCAGTTCTACCGTCATCACGAACAACAAACCACTGCGACACAACGCCAAGACTATCTGCAACAAGTAAAGAAAGCCCTCCTGAAAGAAACTTAATAGACTCTATCTGGGCATCTGCTGGCACCAGCAGGGCTTCAGAAAAAACTTCTACTGTTCTGCTATCCAGCATAGTTTTTAAATCGTAAACCAACACTAGCCCAGAGTCTGACACTGCATAGAGCAGCCTTTTATCGCCGCCGATAAACAGCTGATCGGCTTGTTCTAACCTCACATCGATTTCTTCGAGACTTGCTGGCGCGGCTACATAATTAACATTGAAACCGCTAAACAGATTCCGCTGGCCAACTGAGTGCAGTAACTTCAAATTGCCGGAATCATCCACGGCAGCTAGGACTAAGTCCCCTTGAGCCACGCGCACAGCAATTGCATCGATAGCGTTGCCCAGATTTAGCACCGCCTCTTGCCCATAGGGATAAACTATTCGGGGGGTAATTGCAGGCAAATTGCCTTCGCTCGAAAACTCTGTTTCCCAAAGATATTGGGCTATGTGGACGTTGCCGTTGTTTAAGGAATAAGCAAACACCCCTGACTCCTCAGAATCTAGGGCAAACTGATTTATGAAATAGCCCTCAGGGATTGCTAGCGGGATTTCGCTAATCACAACTCCCGAATCTAAGTCGAGAAAGACCGCTCTTCCCCGCGCACTTACTCGCAACAATAGTCTGGCTTGTTCATCTATAGCCAAATGCAATCCAGTATCTTCAGGACTATCTGCTATTTGAAAGCTGGGGCCCGCGTCAATAGAAGCCGATGAAAATAGAGGTTGAACTTCAGCAATCAAGAAGATAAAAATCACCAGCATTGTTGCGATAACCCCCACCCCTCCTATGGCAATGCCATAGCGTGCAGCCCGATCGTAAAAATGCCTTACTTTGCGCTTCACCCGCAAAGTGTGTCCGCCCTTGGGTAAAGCAACAGGCAGGCCAGCATCATCTCGAAATTCAGTCTCTGCCTGACTTTTAGACTGCACTTGGTTTTTTGCCTTTATCACTGGATATCCAACGATTCAAGCGTGCTATCGATGACCAAAGATGGCAATGGGATGTAGCCATCTTTTAAGACGCTTTCCTGTCCTGTTCGCGACAGAACGAAACGGATAAATTCTCTTTCTAGCGGGGGCAGCTCCTGATTCGGTCTTCTATTAATATAAATCAAAAGAAATCTTGCTAGAGGGTAGTCGCCAGACATTGAGTTAACAGCGTTAGCCTCTATGTAGGGGGAGTTTTTATCTAAGGCGATGGGAACCGCGCGAACACTGGAGGTTCGGTAACCTATTCCAGAGTAGCCTACGCCGTTTAATGAACCACTGATCGCTTGAACTACCGATCCTGAGCCAGGCTGCTCGCCAACTGAATTTCTGAAATCTCCCTTACACAGAGCAATTTGTTTAAAAAACCCATAAGTTCCTGATACAGAGTTACGCCCAAACATCCTTATCTTTTGTTGCCCCCAAGGTTTTGGCAAGCCTAAATCAGCCCAGGTCTCCAACGCCTTAGTTTGCCCGCAGCGGCGGGTTGAAGAGAAAATCGCATCTAATTCTGCAATAGTTAGCCCCTGCAGCGGGTTGTCCTTGTGAACATAAACGGCCAAAGCGTCCAAGGCCACCGGAATCGCAGTTGGCGGGTATCCGTAGCGGGATTCAAATGCCTGTAACTCGATTTCCTTCATCCTACGGCTCATCGGGCCAAGGCTGGCAGTCTGTTCTACTAATGCAGGAGGAGCTGTTGACGACCCTGCCGCCTGAATCTGAATGATGACATTTGGATATTCTCGATTAAAATCCTCCGCCCACAGTGTCATTAAGTTCGCCAGCGTATCTGAGCCTGCGCTTGATAGCGTGCCTGAAATACCATTCAAGCGCTGGTATTGCGCTCCTAAGCTCATCTCCATTGGCCGTGATTGCCCAAAAAGTGAAGAGCTAATCACGAAAAGAAAACCACAAAAACTTAATCGATATGGAATCACAAGACTGTCACACTACCCTCAATTAATTATTACCCGCAGCACTAGGGATGCCAACCTTTATATTACAATAAAGTTACAGTTTAAAGAAACGCCGTAAAATGTTATGATTGTTGATGTTTGTCTAGTCTATTCTATACTTTTTATGCCTAGTGAAACACGGCGCATTGTTCATAACAATTGACGCTTGGCAGCGTTCAAGACGAATAATTCATTGCCAAAAAATACTATTACTTTTACCTTAAACTACGACACTTAACTACAACACTCACGAGCCCCCTATCATGGCAAAGCAACTATCGGAGTTGGATGCTGAAACTGCACCATCGTCTGAATCTCACCCCCCGTCGAGTACGCAGCCTGAGCAAGCCATTGACCTGAACGACAGTCAGTATTTCGAGAACAGAGAACTGTCATACATTAAATTTAATCTCCGAGTACTTCATCAGGCAAAAAATCCTGAGCATCCCCTGCTTGAGCGCCTTATGTTCTTGCTCATTTTCAGCTCTAACCTTGATGAGTTTTTTGAAATCCGAATGTCAGGGCTTAGGAAACAGCTCGATTTTGGGCGCCAGCGACCTGGGCCAGACGGCAAATACCCAGAACAAGTTCTGGACATAATTCACGATCAGGTTCGCGAGGCACTAGAAGAGCAATACAGAATCTTAAATGCCGATCTCTTGCCATCGCTGGCTAAAGAGAATATTCACTTTCTCTATCGCCACGAGTGGAATGAGGAGCTGATTAAATGGACCGAGAACTACTTTCACGACCAAGTGGTCCCTGTGGTGAGCCCTCTAGGCCTTGACCCTGCTCACCCTTTTCCACGTTTAGTTAATAAAAGCCTAAATTTCATTCTTTCACTAAACGGCAAAGATGCGTTCGGTAGAGAAAGCGGCTTAGCCATTGTGCCAGCACCCAGATCATTGCCAAGACTGATCAAAGTTCCAAAACAAATCATGCCAACCGGAGATAACTTCATATTCTTATCCTCCGTGATTCACGCGCACGTTGACCAATTTTTCCCAGGCATGACCGTAACCGAATGCCATCAATTTCGCGTAACCCGAAACTCTGATTTGGAGATGTCCAATGTTGAGGTCGAAGATGTAGCTTCTGCCTTGCAGGGAGAATTACACAGCCGCCGCTTTGGTGCAGCAACTAAATTAGAGGTGGGCAAAGGATGTCCGGAAAACCTAACAAATTTTCTCCTTCAACGCTTCGACCTTAAAGAAGATGCACTGTTTCGCCTCGACGGGCCCGTTAACTTACAAAGACTCATGGCACTCAACGGAATGATAAATCGACCAGATTTAAAGTTTCCTATCTTTTCACCGGGACTGCCCCCAGCGCTTGAAGTTGGAAATGATATTTTTTACGCGGTAGACAAAGAAGATCAACTGCTTCATCACCCTTTCCAGTCATTTCTTCCGATAATAGATTGGTTAAGGCAGGCCGCAAAAGACCCCACCGTGCTCTCTATTAAACAAACATTATATAGAACCAATGAATCCTCTGAATTAGTCGAGGCACTCGCAGAAGCCGCTCGTAACGGGAAAGAAGTTACCGTAGTAATTGAATTGCGAGCTCGCTTTGATGAAAAAGAAAACATGCATTTTGCCAGCATATTGCAAGAAGCAGGCGCAGTCGTTGTTTATGGTGTGATGGGCTATAAAACTCACGCGAAAATGTTGTTGATAGTTCGCCGAGTCGGTGACAAATTAAAACGCTATGCGCATCTTGGCACTGGCAACTATCACCGTAAAAACTCGCTCCTTTACACAGACTATGGATTATTAACCGCTGATAAAGTGATTTGTGCCGATGTTCACAAGGTATTCCAGCAAATAACTGGAATGGGCAAGAAAATTCATCCAAAGTTGCTTATCCATGCGCCTTTTAACTTACGCAAATCAATAATACGCATGATCGATGCTGAAAAAGAGGCAGCAATTGCGGGCCAGCCTGCACGGGTGATCGCAAAAATTAACTCACTCACCGATCCCGATGTAATCAAAGCACTGTACGGAGCATCTATGGCGGGGGTCAAAGTGGATCTCATCGTCAGGGGGATTTGCTGTCTAAAACCCGGCATGCCGATAGTCAGCGAAAATATTCGAGTAGTATCGGTAGTAGGACGCTTCCTTGAGCATTCAAGAGTCTACTACTTCTTAAACAACCCCAATCAAGTCTATTGTTCTAGTGCCGACTGGATGGAACGAAATCTGTCCCATCGAATAGAGGTATGCTTTCCGATACTCAAGAAGAAATGGGCCATGCGCATTGTGGCAGAAATGGAAATGTATTTGGAAGACCAGGCTCAAAGCTGGGAAATGCAGGCTGACGGCGAGTATATCGAACGGTTCGATTTAGATAATCAGACCGCGGGAGTTCAAACGCTGCTACTAAAGCAGCTATCATAAGCTTTACTGCAGCTTAGAAACTTCGGGCAAATTGCTTTTTTCCATGCTCTTGAGAGTCTTTTCGTTCTTCACCATGAAGTCCAACATTCCTTCCCGAAGTGCTGTTGGACTGAAGCTTATCGAGCTGATGTTATAGCTTTCCATCAAGCCCATCATTATGCACCAGCCCGGGAGCAACAAATCGCGCCTGCGCTGCTTTAAACCCGGCAAATCTGAACCGCTAACTTTGCAATCAATGAATTGTGGCTTCAAGAATTGCAAGGTTTCATAGTCTATACTTTTAGAGCCATATCCCGCCGCCGCACATATATTTGCTAGCATCTTGACGGTGCCAGAGGAGGCATATGCCTCATCCCAGCCGGCCCTTGAAATACCAGTGGCATTCTCGCCGAACACTTCTCGTGCGGCGGCTAGACCCAACTCCATTTGTCGATTGAGGGCTGCCGTGTCCGAACAATCATCAGCAAAGAACCGATCCCTCCATGCCACGCAGCCTATAGCCATACTTTCTGTAATTAGCCGTTGCTGTCCGCAGCCAACGATTATCTCTGTACTGCCGCCGCCAACATCTATCACTAAGCGGTTGCCCGCAAATTCTGGCAGTTCGGTAATAACACCGGCGTAAATCAAAACAGCTTCTTGCACACCAGAGATAACTGAAACTTCCAACCCTATAGCTGCCCCAGCATCAATAAAATCTTGTGAATTCTGAGTAACTCTTAGGGAATTTGTGCCCAACGCCCAGTATCTTTCTAGCGGGTATTGGTCCATCAGAAATTTAAAATGTTTTAAGCTGGTAAGGCCGCGTTCGAAGGCAGCTGGGGAAATAACTCCGGTGGCTCGGACATCTTCGCCTAGCTGAACTTTATCGCTGCAGCGTTCAAGTATACGGATCTTACCGTTATCCCACTCCCCGACAAGCAAATGAAAACTATTCGACCCTAAATCTATGCACGCGTACATTAACTCACCCTGTGCTTAGGGTGATATCACCCTCGTTAATAAGACACTCTACTTGCCATGAGCAATATATTTCTCGCTCTAGCGAAGGGTATCGACATTTTTAAGCACATGATGAGATAAGAAACACAAAACGTACTGTATTCCTTATCTCACTTCTTAGTCGCGCTATACATTAATTAAACAAGTTAAATCATTGATTGTAAATAGTTTTCAAGGCCAACCATCTCAACCAGTTTTAACTGACTTTCAAGCCAATCTACATGCTCTTCCTCGCTGTCCAGAATGTCGCTGAGCAAATTACGGCTAACGAAATCACCTACCGACTCACAGTAAGCTATGCCTTCTTTAAGATCAGGACAAGCAATCATCTCTAAATTCAGGTCGCATTGAAGCATCTCTTTAGTATTCTCGCCTATTTGCAGCTTACCGAGGTTCTGCAGATTAGGCAGGCCATCTAAAGAAAGAATGCGCTTGGTTAGTTGATCAGCGTGCTTCATTTCATCAATTGATTCTTCGTACTCTTTAGCAGCTAGCTTCGCCAAGCCCCAGTCTTCGTACATTCTTGAATGAAGAAAATATTGGTTAATCGCAACAAGCTCGTTTCCTAGCGCTTTATTGAGATGTTTGATGACAGTTGGGTCAGATTTCATTAAAAAATTCCTTAAGTTGAATTCGCGTAGCTTCGGCTTTTTGATAAAAAAAGTCAAGAGCTTTGATCGCTAAACCATTGATAAATAAGAAATATATGAATGAGAAGCAATCGCATTTGCGTTTGCCGATCCTGAGGGTTTTAATCACCACACTTAGCGTTCGCGGGGCAATAACCTGGCAAACCAAATGAAGTCATAGCTGACAAATGGAGCCAAGGGATAGGCCTGAGGAGTAGAGAAAGGTGAATATAAAAATAGACAGATAGACAGATAATCTGTTGTAGAGAGGGGCGCTGGCTAGCCAGATGACGGGCTATATTAAGCTGCCTTTATAAAGCTCCCAACCTTGCTGAATTCTTTAACAATAGCGCGAGCCAGCTTGCCGCATTTGCCGCATTCGCTAGCAACGCCAAGCTTGGCTGTTATGTCGGTGAGGTCAATAACACCTTCCCGGCAAAGGTCCCTAATTTGATTGTCTGTGACTTGTCTGCAAACGCATACGTACATAATATTCTCCAATGCGAGTATTTAAATGCAAATGAGAATGATTGTCAACACCATTTAGATCTGTTAATTTAGCACTTGTTCCAACGCTTTCTATTCGATAGCAACTAATTTTATTAAAAATATACTATTCAAAAGCTTATGGCCGTAACTTCATTAGATTTAGCAGATATAGGAGATCATTGTCTTGTCCTTGAGGTAAGCAATGACAACGCGGAACTCCAATCTCGACTCTACGCACTGGGGGTTATCCCTGGCGCTGTTGTCAAAATCTTAAGATTTGCCCCCCTCGGCGATCCCATGCAGGTTAAGGTAGGAGGTAGCTTTATCAGCATCCGCAAAACCGAAGCCGCCATAATTCAGGTAGACACCCAATAAATGAAACGCATTGCTCTTCTTGGTAACCCAAATTGCGGAAAAACCACCGTATTCAATCTATTGACCGGCGCAAGGCAAAAGGTAGGTAATTGGCCTGGCGTGACTGTCGAAAAGAAGACTGGCCACTTTAGTTTAGGAGATGAGCGATTTGAGCTTATTGATCTGCCTGGGGTTTACTCTCTTGAACAGGTTTACCAAGGCCTCGATGAAAAGATAGCGAAAGATTTCATTGAGCAAGGTAACGCAGACCTTGTCGTCAATCTGGTTGATGCAACAAACCTAGAGCGAAGCTTGGTGCTAACCCAGCAATTAGCAGAACAAGAGATCCCCTACATAATCGGGCTCAATATGCTCGATGTGGCAAAACAGCAAGGGCTTAGCATTCATCCAGAAAAGCTCCAACAACAGCTGGGTGTTCCTGTTATCTCGATGACCGCCTCCAAACGAGAAGGACTAGAGGAATTAAAAGCAGCGCTCACTGCGGTCCAATCCGAGCCAATCCAACGAAGTCCCAAACCCATAAGTGAAGACACCCCTGTCACCGAAGATCCTATTCTGCAGCGATATCATCGTTCGCGCCAGCTATCAAACGGGGTCGTTGAAGTGTCTCCAACCCACGACAGCCTGTCCGAGCGAATTGACAATGTGGTTTTAAATAAATGGCTGGGAGTCCCATTCTTCCTTTTAATGATCTACCTTATGTTCACTTTTGCGGTGAACTTAGGCGCCGTATTTATCGACTTTTTCGACATACTGTTCGCAGCCGTATTGGTTGACGGCAGCACATGGCTACTGACCTTGGTATCGGCACCCCCATTGATAATTACTCTTGTTGCACAAGGGCTTGGTGGCGGCATTACCCTAGTGGCAACTTTCATACCGGTCATTGGCTTTCTCTATCTGTGCCTATCTTTATTAGAAGACTCTGGTTACATGTCACGAGCCGCTTTTGTAATCGATAGATTGATGGCAGGCATCGGTTTGCCAGGCAATGCGTTTGTGCCATTGATTGTGGGATTTGGTTGCAACGTCCCAGCTGTCATGGCGGCAAGAACACTTGGCCGGGAAAGCGACAGGCTCATGACTATCTCTATGGCACCGTTTATGAGCTGTGGCGCTCGGCTTACGGTGTACGCGCTATTCGCGGCTGCTTTTTTTCAACAAAATGGCCAAAATATTGTCTTTGGTCTGTACCTTTTGGGAATTGCTTTGGCTGTATTCACTGGCTGGATTTTTCGCAAACAACTTTTCAAAGACGAAATAACCCCTTCTTTTCAAGAAATGCCTGCATACCACGTACCTATCATGCGCAATATACTGACTACCACTTGGTTTCGCCTGCGAGGCTTCGTTGTTAGGGCAGGTAAAACTATAGTCTCCGTTGTCATTGTGCTGAGTTTTTTGAACTCAGTCAGCACCGATTTCACCTTTGGCAATGAAGACTCTGAGAATTCAGTGCTGAGCGTGATAGGGAAATCTATTACCCCTGCCTTTGCACCAATGGGCATCAGTGAAGACAACTGGCCGGCAACCGTTGGCCTGTTTACAGGCATGTTTGCCAAAGAAGCCATTGTCGGCACGCTTGATGCGCTCTATAGCGATCCTTCAGATCGCAGCGATGGCAGCGCTCCAGACCTAGTCGCTGCAGTGGGCCAAGCCATAGGCAGCATAGGCACCGAATTAACAGCCCTAGGCGGGGCATTGACTGACCCTCTAGGCATATCAATCGGCGACGTCACAGATTTAGACGCGGTGACTCAAGCGCAAGGCGTTAAGGACACTACATTAACTAATATGGCCACTTTATTTAACAGCCCTTTCTCCGCGTTTTGCTATTTGGTCTTCGTACTTCTATACGCGCCCTGCGTGGCCGTATTGGGCGCGGTGAATAAAGAGGCGGGCTGGCAATGGACCCTGTTGGTCTTTAGCTGGTGTACAGGATTGGCTTATATCACGGCCACGGTGATCTATCAGATTGGGGTGTTTAGAGTGGATCCGCTTTTTTCTTCACTGTGGATAACGTCAATGCTCACAATTCTCATTGTTTTTATAACGAACCTCAAGCGACTTTCACGCAATATGGTTCCCAAGAATATGATTCCAGCTGTTCAGCTTTGAAGACCGAGGGCTAACCATGCAAAACCTGAACCGAAGCGCCCCTGACTCCGTACGAGTCCTTTCAAAGGAATGGTCACGACTGAGTTCATACGGCCAGAGAGAGGGAGTCGGGAAAATATTCGAGATTGCTTTAATTAATGACTTATCGAGAAGCCCCAGGTACGCAACTAAGCTCTATGTTTAATGACTAGGCCTTTTCATAAGTCCTGTTGTAGGTCCTGCTCCAAGTCAGGCTGCGACTAGTGAGGACTTAGAACCTCTACGGCTATTCTCCATTCGTTAGAATTTGTAAATCGCCAAAGCCGCAAATAATCGGTAATAAAGCCTTCCTCGTCATCGTCAGTGTCAGCTTCCATGGTCCCATAGGTGTACCCCATTTCTTTCGATTCTGAAAGAAACCCGCCTAGGTAAGTTAGACTAATGGGGTTAGTGGTTGATAGTTGGTTGTCCAAGAATGCGCCATAGACAGAACTCGCCGACTCCGCGCCAACCGCTGGCGCCATACCCGGCAAATAGACACGGGAATTTTCCAGCCCAAAGCGCAGCAAAGCTCTCTGTCCCCCTCTAAAATTGATAGATCGACCAAACAAATTATCCGCATCAATTAAACTTTGGAGGGTGTTGTTTTGATCCATAGCGAGCACCGGGTGAGCGGTTTCCTCATATACCGGCATGGTGTCTTCGATATTAGGCTCAACTTCAAGACTCAGAAATCCCGGAATAAAAACAAAGATATCCGACATCAACTCCCAGCGATTATTGGTCTTTTTCCAAATAGAGATTAAGTGACCAAACAAATCCTGATCTGAGTTTCCTGATGGATCAATGATTGTCACAGGCCCCGCAGACAGGCCCAAATCTCCAGCCCTAGAAACATCTATATAGTGGGCTTTCCAACTTATTTCAGCCGCCGACTCCTGAAACACCTCTGAGCTATAAAGTGCTAAGGCATCCACCGGCCCATCTCTAAAAACCACGGAGTCTTCACCTAATATCTCAAGAAATGCACGGGCTCGCCCTATCTCTGCTGATCGAGCGGCAAACGTTTGATCTGCGGCAGCGATCTCTTGCCAAAACTGAAGCTGACTTCTCTCTTGGGCATTCACGGCTGAACTGGACAATAATGCCAAGGAAAAAATAAAGTTAACGAAAGAAGACGTGGTTTTTGCCATTTCTAGATTTAAACACTGATAAAGTAAACGAAATAATATTCTACAGTGAATTTCTGCAATTTATAGTAGCCCAATTCAGTTTTGCAGTTTTGCCAAAACTAAGGCTCGCCCACACAACAATCGAATTGCTTAAGTCTTTGATTGTTATAGCCTCATGCACGGGCTAGAATTCGGCATAGCTATAAATAAAATCACCAGAGCAGAGACTAACTCGCCAAATGAATCGGCAAGTACTACATATATTGCACGGCAATTGCTTAAAGCTCCTTGGTTTGGCGTGCGCCATGACGACGCTCCTGCTTTTATCTTCCCCTAGCCCCGCTCAAACCATTAAGGTAAGCAGCCAGCCTGGCCCTCAATCAATAGCAGCAAACATAGAATATTACGAAGACGCGTCGGAGTCTCTTTCGATAGAAGACGTGTTATCGCCTAATTTTTCAGTTAATTTCCTCCCTCACAACCGTGATATTTTACATTTTGGAATCACTAGCTCGGCCTACTGGATTCGCTTTAACCTAGATTGGAGTGAGGCGCAGCCAGGTGTCGCAAAAATATTAGAATTTGGACCACCAAAAATAGTTGCTGGCGTCATTCGAGGCGGTATAGAACTTTTCGTGGTAGATGACGACGGCAATCCCATGTCGAACTACGTTTTGGGCACGCTAGAAAGTTCTCGGGAAATCATAACCTTGAGCCGAGGGTTCGCAATAGTCCTGGACGCCAACTTCGGCAACAATTTCTATTTGCGTGTTACCAGCGCGCGACCACTGCGCCTGCCAATGAACCTCTGGAGCATCGACGAATACAGCAATAAAGCGATCATATCAGATCTCTTTTTAGGACTTCAGTATGGCGTCCTGTTAGCCATGATTTTTTACAATTTATTTTTGTTCGTATCGATTAAAGAAAACAGCTACCTCTTTTACGTGCTAGCCATCTCTACCCAAGCCGCATTTATATTTTTAGATTCAAAACACCTACGATACCTGCTCGGTGATTCGTATGAGGGTAGCTGGCTAATCGATATGGCTGAGAGGAACATCTATCCTGCCTTGGTTATCACAACGCTACTCTTTCAGCGCTCACTGCTAAAAACGTGGGAAAACAATATAAAATTAGATCGCTCTGTATTGGCTATTATTGGCGGCTTTGGTTTATTGGTGTTACTCACCCTTGTGCCTAACGAGAAAGTATTTCAATATCTGTTTATCTTCTTAATGATCTTAGCTATTCCAACGACCTTCTATACGAACTTAGATGCCATTAGAAGAGGCAATGCAACCGCTGTCATACATATGGGAGCCATTGGAGTTTTTCTTGTTGGGGTCATCATTCTTATGCTCCTTCAACTTGTGCCAGGCTTCCCTAACAACGCCCTCACGACGAATGCTTATAATGTTGGCTTAATCGCTCAAGCGCTTCTGCTCTCTCTCAGCTTGTCATATCGCTACAATCAAATTAAGCAAGAAAAGGAAGAGGCTCAACGCCAAGCAATTATTAATTTCGTGCGCTCTGAAGAAATAAAAGATGATTTGCTGGCAAATGTATCTCATGAACTACGCACACCACTTTTCGGCATAAATGGCTTGGCGCAAGCAGCACTGGCTGAGTTTGATAAAAGAGATAAAGACAGCTATTTAATTACCCAGAATCTTGAGCTAATTAGAGCCAGCGGTGACCGCCTAACAAAGCTGGTCAACGATTTATTAGACTTCTCTAGCTCAAAAGAAGATGCAAGCTATGTCAAATTTAGGCCCGTTGATATCCATAGCGCAGTGACATTGGTAATGGCTATTTGCCAACCACTCATCGGTACTAAGAACATAACTCTCAGAACCGACATCGCCCCTGATCTTCCATTGGTTTCTGGTGACGAAGATCGACTCACGCAGATTCTTGTCAATCTAACCTCAAACGCCATCAAATTCACCCATACCGGCGAAGTGCTTATTTCTGCTAGTGCCACATCTGAATACAACATAACCATCAAGGTAAAGGATACAGGCATTGGGATTCATAAAACCGATCACGAAACCATTTTTAAGACTTTTGAAAAACTCCCTTCTAAGCAAATGAATGCAAGTGGCATAGGGCTCGGCTTACCTCTGGCCAAACGTATGGTCGAAATGCATCGAAGTGAACTGACGCTCACAAGCGAGCTGGACGTTGGGTCTGAATTTCGATTTGATCTGCGGATCTCTCTAGACCAAACGCGTGCGGTAAAAGAGCCCACCTTGCAGAGGCAAATGATTAAGCGTGCCGATTATTTCGAACAAGCCAATAAAACCGACGATGCCCCGAAGCTTAGAAGTGAGCAGGAAACCACAATCTTGGTTGTGGATGATGATGAAATTAATAGAGTAGTGATGGGCCAACAACTAGAAGAATACAATGTTGTCAAATGTACCAACGGTCTAGATGCATTAACCACTATAGAAGAAAGCAAACCCGACCTTATATTATTAGATCTAATGATGCCTGGCCTGAATGGCTATGAGGTTTGTCAAAAAATTCGACAAAAGTACAGCCAAATAGAACTACCGATCATTTTGGTAACGGCGAAAAATCATCTTGAAGATCTGACTCACGGATTTAAAACCGGCGCTAATGACTATTTGGCGAAACCATTTCATGGAGAGGAGCTGCGGTCGCGGGTAGAAAACCAGCTTAGGCTGAGCCTCTTACATAAAATCAATGAAGACAATGTACGATTGCGGTCGCAAATTGAAACCTACGTTGAAGCCGATAGTGAATTACGAAGTTCTCGATTTAGACTCCAGCAAGTCTTGGAATCGATTAACGCAGGATTTGTCGCCTTCGAACTACCAGGCATAATATTTAGCTTGAATCAGCGCGCCGCAGATTTGTTGGGAAGCGATAGAGAAACTCTGCTAGGGGAGAGTATTGTTTCCATACTTTCTGATTCAAAAAGCAATGAAAATATTCGCGGCGCAATCACTCAGTGGGAGCATGGAGACCTAAACAACCTTGATGACGATGATTTAAACTCACAAACTGCAGATAACGACTCTACAGATATGAGTAATCTTAATATAGATATCGAGGTCATCTATCCCTACAACAGCGCTAATAAATCAACCAGCAAAACTGTTGAATTTTCAGTTAAGTTAAAATTATTTGGCAATGATGATGGAACCGGCGTGCTGTTTCTTGAAGGGGACGAATCTGCAAAACGTCTTAGTCAATCAGGCGTGATTACAGACACTGTAGAGCTAGTCAGCCTGCTCGGACAAGCTCAACAAAACATCCGTCGCATTGGCACCAGATTAAACGTCATGACGCCGTCTGAGATATCAGATCATCCGACAATGTTAGACAAACTTGCCGGAATCGAAGATCTTATCGAATATATAGACGAGCAATTACCTAGCGTTAGCAGCGAAGGTGAATATCGCCAGCAACTTGTTACACTTATGCGAGCGGCGCTTCACACATGGGAAGTCACAACCCAGAAATCTAAAATTGAATTAGCAGAAGAAAGCAACATATGGGCTGTCAGTATCGACGATGGCCGACTGCGCACACGCACTTTTGATCGCTATCTACGGCTGGAGCAGTTACCAAAGATACCCCGTTGGAGAGAGGTGGTACGAACGGCTTATTTCGTTCTCTCAAATCCGGCAATTGAAGCTGAGACCAGAGCATCACTTGAATCTGAGCTCGAAAAAACTAAGTCGATTTTGAAGAAAGCCGCCATAAGCTAAGATAGCTTTTGGAGTAAACCCCATACTTTATCAAGCGGTGCAAATAAAATGTACATAAAACACTTCGGGTTGATGCAGTACCCTTTTTCATTAACCCCCAACACGCGTTATTTCTTGAAACTGCCTGCCCACGAACAAGCATTTCAAAAGCTTCTCTTGGCCCTCTCCGACGAAGGACAGTTTTCAAAGCTCACTGGAGAGGTTGGCGCTGGTAAAACCATGCTCTGCAGAAAGGTTTTGAATGCCCTAGCCAATCACAAAGACAAGTATATCACCGCATACATCCCGCACCCCTATCTTGACGAAGAGGGGGTGATGCATGCTCTAGCAGGAGAGCTAGGATTATTGCATTTGGAAAAAGCTAACTATCGGGAGCTACTGAAAGCCATTTCCGAAGAAATTTTAGCTCAGTCAAAAAAATCTAAGCAGGTGGTTTTGTTTGTAGATGAGGCACAGGCTATGCCGGTCGAGACGCTAGCAGCGCTTTATCTTTTAACCAATATAGAAACAGCGCAAGCACATTTTCAAGTCGTGTTATTCGGCCAACCTGAATTAGACCTTCTTCTCGATGAGCCCGCGCTTCGCCCGCTCCGACAATGTTTAAGCTTTTCTCATATCTTGCTTGCGTTAAACCGCGAGGACGCAGATGCTTACATTGCGCATCGCTTGGCTAAAGCCGGATACAGTGGTCAAAGCCTATTCTCTCAAGCGGCAATAGACGCCATTTTTCAAGCCAGTGGCGGAATCCCAAGGCTCATCAATATTCTTTGCCATAAAGCGCTCATGGTAGGCTATGGAAAGGGAGAGCAAACTATTCCAATAGCCTATGCCAAGAGTGCAATAGCAGATACCGAGTCAGCTCATAAAGAGCGAGGCTTTGCTGATAGAGTTTTAGGGCGTTAGCTAGGTTTTCAGCTGTAAGTCTGGGTTGTAGTCTGAGCCCAGAGGCTATAATCTCTGTCCTTTTCCTCCTCCGCTTCTTTTTTCGGGTCTTTCCTCGCGACTTGTTGCGTGACATCAACGAGCATATTTAATGACTGAAAAACTTTGGCAAGAATTAAGGGTTGCAGCACAAAAAGTAACTGAGGAAGAACCACTGCTTGCAAATTATGTCTATGCTTGCGTGCTCGATCACAAAAGTTTAGCGTCATCTCTCAGCTTTATTTTAGCTAACAAACTTTCTGACGAGGTAATGCCAGCCGTCACTGTGAGAGAGCTCTTTGATACGGCATTCTTAGACTCGCCTGAAATAATTGATAACGCCGCTTGTGATATTAAGGCGGTGTATGAGCGAGATGCAGCCATAAACTCTTTCTTGGCTGTCATTCTTTATACAAAAGGATTTCATGCGATTGAAGTACACCGTCTTGCTCATTACCTGTGGACACACGGCCGTGTAGAGCTGGCGCTATTTATTCAAAGCCGGAACTCAGAAGTTTTCAGCGTTGATATACACCCAGCATGTGTCATAGGCAAAGGCATCATGTTCGATCATGCAACAGGAATAGTGATAGGTGAAACAACCGTTATTGAAGACAACGTCTCTATCTTACAGCAGGTCACTTTAGGTGGAACCGGCAATGAGCAAGGAGATAGACACCCCAAAATTAGATCTGGAGTATTGATATCTGCCGGAGCGATAGTGCTAGGTAATATTGAAGTTGGCGAGGGGGCCAAAGTCGGCGCGGGCAGTGTAGTTCTTAACAATGTACCTCCCCATACCACAGTGGTTGGTGTTCCAGCTCGAGTGGTAGGCAAACCTTGCTCTGAAATTCCATCTCAAACTATGGAACAGAATGTGTTTAACGATGGGGACTAGTCTCGATCTCTAAGAGGAGTTGCAAGAGGCAAGATGCCAAACACCGATCCGTGAAAGGTAAGGTCTACTTGCAGGGTCTTATCTATATCCCAAATCACCCAAAACCCGATCCCAAATTCGTAGAAGCGAGAAGAGCAAGGACCAAAAAAGTCTATCACCGCACTATTTATTACTGTCTTAGCTCTATGTTCTCCCCTGCTCGCCTCAGCTCAAAATCTAAGCACTGAAAACCGCCAGGTATTACAGACATTAATTGACAGTGATTTACGATCTGCGCCACTGCGTGAGCGCAATCAGTTTCGACACTCCCATAGAAACCCCTGACTTTTTTAGCCTTGAACGTGAGTTCGCAGTCGTTGCAATTTGGCCAGGTGGTCAAAGCAGCTGGTACAGAAGCATGTTAGAGCCTTATCTTACCGAACAGGGCAAGTATATTCCGGTACGATCTGATTCGACGTTTTCGGCATTCTAGTCAGAAAGCCCAAACAACAGCATGGCTCGAGTTTTAGTATTCAGAGCGCACGGCTTCATAATCTATGACAAGCCCGCTCAACAGTACTTTAACGCCATTGATGCGACGCTTAAACCTGGCGCCATCTTTGGCACTGTTGATCATCGGGGAGATGAGTTTGTGGCCCAGGATCCCAATGGCCTTAACGGCTACGTATACCAATCACATATACTGATGATGGCAGCGAAGGCGAGGTTTAAATTTCTAGAAACATCTGAAATTAACGCTAACCCAAATGACATAAAAAATTATAAGGACGGTGTTTATTCTTTGCCGCAAACCTCAAGGGGTTTCCCGTTAAGGCGCAGCTTTCGCCGGGCAATGCTTGACATCGGCGAGAGCGACCGTATGACACTTAAAGTTATCAAGCCCTAGTTTTATCACCCCCTGTATTTATCAAGTGCCAAGCACCCTAACCTGACTGCTAATTATGAAACCCCAGAAGGTCCGCTATGCCCCGGACCTCCTAATATTTAGCTTCTCGGTTACAAATTCTCTTCTGCGAATCGCGCTAACGCAGATCGAGGAACACCTTGCAATAAGACGTTTCCACCTTGATCAAAACTTTTAAAGCGCTCGGTCAAATACGTCAATCCAGAGCTTATCGGCGTTAAATACGGCGTGTCGATTTGCGCCAGATTTCCCAAGCAAATTACTTTAGATCCATTACCTGCACGGGTGACAATCGTTTTTATTTGGTGGGGGGTTAGGTTCTGCGACTCATCAATGATTATCAAGCTACTCTGAAATGACCGTCCTCGGATATAGTTCAAGGATTTAAACATAAGAGGCACTTTATCCAGCACATACTCTACGCTACTTGAGCAATTATCATCTTCCCAATGCAGGGCTTCAAGATTGTCGGTTATTGCACCTAGCCAAGGCTCCATCTTTTCTTCTTCGGTACCTGGCAGAAAACCTATGTCTTCATCCAAGCCTTGAGTACTGCGTGTTACAATTATACGGCGATAGGTTTTAGAAGGTATAGTTTGTTCGATGGCTGCAGCCAGAGCCAAAATTGTTTTACCGGAACCTGCCGGTCCAGTTAAATTAACCAAATGGATATCCGGGTCCATTAGCAAATTCATAGCCATTGCTTGGAATACGTCTCGTGGTTTTAAGCCCCAAGTTTCTGTTTCTAATAGAACATCAAGGTCAATGTGTAAAAGCGTCACCGACTCTTTATCTACCTTAACCACTCTTCCCAAAAACTTAGCTTCATCATAAATAAATTGATTTGGGTACAGTATCTGAGAAAACAAAGCTTTAGATACTTGATGGAACGTCTTACCTTGCCGCTGCTGTGTATCCACTTGCTCCACCTGATCCCAAAAAGAGCCTGAGAAACCAATATAGCCGGTATTTAATTGCTCAATATCGCTGAGTAATTGGTCAGTATGATAATCTTGTGAATCTATACCGCAGCCTCTTGCCTTAAGACGAACATTAATGTCTTTAGTAACAAGAACAACTTTACGGCCGGGATAACGATGTTTTAAATAACCCACATCATTGAGAATTTTATTATCATTCAAGTGTGTCGGCAGCTTGGCAAGATTTTCAGGTGTTTCCACCATCAAAACAGAGACCGTACCGCAAGTTTCAGAGCCGTCAGAGGATGGCATCGCCACTCCATTTTCCACCTCTGAAGCAGAGGCGCGACCCAGCAATTTATCTAGCTCACGGATGGCCTGCCGACAATCCGCAGCGACAGATTGACGTCCACTCTTAAGAGCATCAAGTTCTTCTAGTACAGTAATAGGAATAACGACGTGGTGTTCGTGAAAATTATGTATAGAGGTGGGGTCGTGAATGAGGACATTTGTGTCCAAGACATAAAAAATCGGGTCAGAGCAGGCGCTAGATTCTATAGAATTTTTAACAAGTTTCACTTCGCTCATAGGATCTGAGACTCCTTAATAATCAATTTACATTAAGAATATGTGTACGTGTCCGTAAAGGTTTCCGTAAGATTTTAGGTATTTGTCTTGGACGAACGTGCCTCCTTAGCTGGGATGCAAGAAACGGTTCAGTGAAAACCGCATGAAGTGCTCTTACTTTTAACTCATATCCTAAAACTTCGGCCAGAACCACACTAAGCTTTAGAACTGAGAAAACTTTAATACAATACAGATAATACAGCAATCAAAATGCTAACTTTTTTAGCCGGCAAATTGAATTAGTACACCAGCGGCAATAGCGGATCCAATAACACCGGCAACATTAGGACCCATCGCATGCATAAGCAAAAAATTATTCGGGTTCGCTTCAAGGCCAACTCGGTTTGCAACTCGGGCGGCCATTGGTACAGCGGACACTCCTGCTGCGCCGATCAAAGGATTTATTTGATGTTTTGAAAAAACATTCATCAACTTAGCCATTAAAACCCCAGTCGCCGTGCCGATAGAGAATGCCACCATCCCTAACAGCAATATTCCGAGAGTACTCGCCACAAGAAACTGATCGGCCACCAGTTTTGACCCAACTGATAAACCAAGCAGTATTGTCACTATGTTAATCAGTGAGTTTTGGGCTGTATCAGAAAGCCTCGTAACAACACCGCATTCCTTCATTAAATTGCCGAAACAAAACATCCCGAGTAATGGCGCGGCACTTGGCACAGTTAATGCCACCAGCAGCAACAGCAATATTGGAAAAACAGTCTTTTCTGTTTGAGACACTTCCCGCAGTTGAACCATCGTAATACTGCGCTCAGCTTTTGTTGTTAAAGCACGCATAATAGGAGGCTGAATAAGCGGCACTAGTGCCATGTAAGAATAAGCTGCTACGGCAATCGCTCCCAATAACTCAGGCGCTAGTATGCCGGAGACATAAATTGCTGTTGGACCGTCCGCACCACCAATAATACCGATGGCCGCAGCTTGCTTAACGGTGAAATCAAACACACCAAAATCCGAAAGGATTAGGGCCCCAAGCAGCGTCGAAAAGATCCCGAACTGCGCAGCCGCGCCCAGCAATAGTGTCTTAGGGTTGGCTAACAATGGACCGAAGTCAGTCATAGAACCTACTCCCATAAAAATTAGCAATGGAAATACACCGCTCTCCAGACCCATTACATAGAATTGATGAAGGATCCCATCTCCCACCGCTATATCTACCCCGGGTATGTTCGCTAATATCCCGCCAAAGCCAATAGGCACTAACAGAAGCGGTTCAAAGCCTTTCTTGATTGCCAAATAAAGAAGCAACAGACCAATGACAATCATAAAAGATTGCCCTAACGTGATTTGAACAATGCCGGTAGTCTGCCAAAGCTCCAAAAGCTGATCCATTTTTATTCCTTTAAGACTGTGACTGCAACAAAGCGGGACGCTACGCTAAGATTAATAAATCATCGCCTACTTTCACCGCATCACCAGCTTGGAGGTTTACTGATTGCACAATACCCTGACTGGGAGAACGAATCTCGGTTTCCATTTTCATTGCTTCGAGAATCAATATCACATCCCCCACTACAACTGCGTCACCAGGCTTTACCAAAACATTGAACACATTGCCCGCTAGCGGCGCAGGAACCGCAAATGGGATCCCTGCAGAGGCAGAGGCTCCCTGCCCTTCTTTTTGCTGTGTAATTAGAGATGTGCTTAGCTGGCTGACGTTGCCGCCCTCAGTGACTTTAACAACATAAGCCTTACCTTCTACTTCGACTGTGTAGACACCGTCTTCGGACTTCGGGGCAGTTGATGCAGGCTCTGCTAGTTCCGGACGCGCTTCAAACGCACTTGGATTGTTTCTATTTTTTAAAAATTTTAATCCTACTTGAGGAAACAAAGCATAAGTTAACGTGTCATCAATTTCGTTAGCTAGAGTAAAACCCTGTTGCTTGGATAAAGAAGCCAATTCACTTCTTTGCTTCTCAAATTCAGGCTCCAGCAAATCAGCAGGTCTGCAAGTAATAGCCTCTTGATCCCCTAATACTTTTTTTCGCAGCTCTTCATTTACCGGCCCCGGCGTTGCCCCGTATTCTCCTTTAAGCACACCCGCGGTCTCTTTGGTAATGGTCTTGTATCTCTCTCCAGCCAGTACGTTAAGGACCGCCTGCGTTCCTACAATCTGTGACGTTGGTGTCACAAGCGGAATAAAGCCGACATCTTCTCGGACCTTGGGAATCTCCTCAAGCACTTCATCCATTCGGTCGCTGGCGTTCTGCTCGCGCAACTGTAGCTCCAAATTAGTCAGCATTCCACCGGGCACCTGCGCTACCAAAATTCTGGAATCGACCCCTCTGAGGGAGCCCTCAAACTTAGCGTATTTTTTCCGAATCTCTCGAAAATATGCGGCTATTTCTTCAAGCAGTATTATATCAAGACCGGTATCCCTATCAGTTCCCTCGAGCATAGCTACGAGAGACTCCGTAGGCGAATGACCGTAGGTCATACTCATTGAAGATATTGCTGTGTCGACATTATCGATTCCAGCTTCGATCGATTTTAAATAAGTTGCAGTAGATAGTCCTGTTGTCGCATGGCATTGCATATGAACAGGAATAGCTAAGGACTTTTTTAGTCCTGACACTAATTCAAAAGCATCATAGGGGCGCAGCAAACCTGCCATATCTTTAATGCAAAGAGAATCCGCACCCATGTCTTCGATAGCACGTCCCATGTCTAACCAGGAATCAATCGTGTAAACCGGGCTGATTGTGTAGGACATTGTGCCTTGGGCATGTTTACCCTGCTTTTTGACAGATTTAATAGCAGTCTGCAGGTTTCGCATGTCATTCATCGCATCGAACACTCGAAAAATATCGACTCCATTAAAAGCCGCTCGCTCAACAAACTTGTCTACCAAGTCATCGGCATAATGTCTGTAGCCCAGTATGTTTTGTCCTCGGAATAACATCTGCTGCGGCGTATTAGGCAATGCTTTTTTAAATTCCCTAATTCGATCCCAAGGATCCTCACCAAGATATCGAATACAGGCGTCAAAGGTGGCCCCTCCCCAAGATTCCAATGACCAAAATCCAACTTGGTCTAGCTTCTCAGCAATTGGAAGCATGTCATCGAGACGCATACGTGTCGCCAATAATGATTGATGCGCATCACGTAAGATGACGTCAGTTATACCAAGGGGCTTCTTTTTGTCAGTCATTGCTCACTCTCTTTTTATTATTCAGCGGCTTTAAACAGGTTTTTTAACCACCTATTTTAACCTGCTCTTTAACTGCGGCGATCTGCCGAGATCCGTCTGTGCTCTCTTAACGCTGCCGTAATGATAGCAATGGTGAGCTGGTTAGGTTTTGCAGGGGGTAAGTCCAAATCATTCGACACGTCAGAATCAGGCTTCTCAGCCGAGAACCGAGTTACCAAGTAGGACATAAGACCCGTAGCAAAGATTAAAAGAGTAAGAAATAGAAAAACTGTACCCATACCAAAAATTGCCAAGTTAATCCCTTGGCTGATTAAGCTGTCCATTTTAAATGATCCCCGAACAATCTGTGCAGAAATGATACTAAAACCGAAGCTTATAAGCTAACAACTGAGCAGTAAATGAACGGTAATTGAAAACCGCGTCTAAATCGTCTTAGTATGCAACGGCGGGGATGTAGACAAGAGTGGCATCAGCCATTTGAGGAACTCCATCGACCAGCTTTGGCCTAAAACGCAAAAATTTAACCTTTGGGCTTAGCTTGCTGGCTTCCAAGTTAGCCGCTTCTGCTGGTTCAACTACCTTTAAATTTTCGGCCACTCCGATTTTTGCTCGCTTACTTCTACGAAGCAATTGGGCAATTTCTGGAGCACCACCAATACTAAAAGAAAAAATGGCAAAGCCATAGTCGCTATTCTCGCGCCTAGGCAAGGTTATAGGTTGCTGCACAAACGGAAAATTCGAAGACCACTCAGAAAACACTATTTTGTCACTAACATCCATTTCGCCAAGACTATTATAGGTTAGCCGAGAAATTGAGCTAGATAGCGCTAACTGAAGCGAGGGGTAAAATTGGGGCTCAGGCAGTAACTTGGGTCGATCAAAGAACGCATTAATAGCCGATTCATCTTGAACAGCTTCTGACAAACCATCGAATACAGTTTTATAGGTGAGCAATACGTTCTCATTGCGGCGAAACAACGCGTCCCAATCGGCTATATACAGCTGAGCCATAGCAACCGCTTCAGGGTTCGCTGGTTCCTGTGCACTGTAAATGCCTTTAATTTGATTCAGCAACCTACTGCCCAATTGGTAGTAGAGCATATCCATGTATTCAATCGCTCTGGTGCGAACAGCAGTGCCTACTGCGACCTCTCTCAGATTCCTACTTGTAAGCCCCTGTCTGTCGGTGGCTACTTTTTCAAGATAGAGGTGGGTCACGGTTTTATAGATAATTGGAACTAATAGCGGATTCTCAACCCCCCACACCGCCTCACCTACCGCAAGAGCTAGCCAATTCGTTCTAGATCCTCTGCGCAAGTGGAATGCCTGGTGCTCTGGAGCATCTTCTGAGACTCCCCTGAGGTGAATTTCAGACATAGTGATTAAACTCGCCATGAGTTCTGACGTCGCATACTTTGATTTCTTAGTATACAGCCAGAAGAGATGCTCTAACTGGACTCTGGCATCGTCCCAATTTCCAGAATTGACAATATTGAGGACTTTTTTCTCTTGATAAGGAAACTGACTGGTGGTGAACAATCCTTCGCTGACACGGACGATTTGGATAGCTCTGTCCAAGGCTCTGTGAGCTTGTTCATAACGCCCTTCTAAAATCAGTTGGTCTGCTACAAATTCCAACGGCTCAATCAGCCCTCTGTGCATAGGGCTCAAGTTACGTTCGAGCTCACTCAAATTCGCTAGCGCTCGCTCAAGGTCTCTCGCCAAAACACCTTGACTCGATGATTGTGCCATCAAGATACAGGGGAGGAAGAGGACTGAGACAATCGCTATAACTGCTTTCATAAGGGGGCCTGTTTTACCAACCTTGTTAGAAAATACTTCATTATCGTGTCATTGTTTAACGCCTAATCACAGTAAATAGATTCCCCTTAACCGTCAATTCACTTTTTCTTATTACCTAACCCTGAAATCGCTATTTTCTATGCGGTTGATTATACTCAGAGGATATACCTAATTTCAGACAACTCTTGGAGATTATCGATGAATAGATACTTAAAACCCGCGGCAATTTCGCTGGCATCACTTACCCTAGGTTTAGGAATGGGTGTTTTTTTTACCAGCTCTGCACAAAACCAGAAAGCGTTTGAGCTACGCACTTACACTGCCACCCCTGGCAATTTAGAAAAACTTCACGCTAGATTTAGAAACCATACAACACGAATATTCAATAAACATGGTATGCAAGTCATCGGCTACTGGTCACCGACAAGTGAAGAAGAATCGGTGGATACGATCGTTTATATGCTCGAGCATGCTAGTCTAGATGCGGCTGGCATTTCTTGGTCGGCGTTTATCAATGACCCAGAGTGGAGTGAAGTTGCGGCCGCATCGAATGTGGATGGCCAGATTCTTGATTCTATCGAGAGTAAATATTTAGTTGCCACAGATTATTCGCCGATGAAATAGCGACGCAAAAACTTGAGCCTCACTATCTTCTACGTTCGTTTTTAACGTTGAACGGATGTAGTTGAGAGGCTGTAGTTGAGAGGCTGTAGTTGAGAGGCTGTAGTTGAGAGG
>JBLGBJ010000031.1:0-36036 GCA_047617605.1 Pseudohongiellaceae bacterium
GTCGTACCAACTAATCCAACGTTCAAAGCGATCTTTTTGAAAGCTTGGGCGGCGGATGCCATGGTGTTCATCAGGATAAACAACTAACTGAGTTGTCTGGCCTAGACGTTTCATTGCGATGTACATCTGCTCGGAATTATTGATAGGGACATTCCAGTCCAGCTCGCCGCCCATCCATAATGTCGGGGTGGTGATATTTTCGACTTTATTAAAAGGCGATAAATCGGCCCATAGCTCAGGATTTTCCCAAGGCAGGCCAAATTCTAATTCATACATGAGCTGGTATTGGTCATGGCCATAGTTGGATGTCACCAATCCTAGGCTAGCGCCTGACATTGCAGCTTTAAATCGCTGAGTTTGGGTGATCACGTAGTTGGTTAGAATGCCGCCATAGGACCAGCCACCGACACCTGTGCGCTGAGGGTCAACCACGCCTATTTCGATGCCATAGTCGACAGCCGCCATAACATCGTCAAAATCTTTTTCACCCCATGCTGCCACAGTGCCGTGGGCGAACTCAGCTCCGTAGCCAGTTGAGCCACGAGGGTTCGGCATAATCACGGCGTAGCCATTGGCGGCAAAAAGCTGGGCGGTGTCGTTATAGCCAAAATTGAATTGTGATGCTGGACCTCCATGTAACCAAAGTATTGTCGGGTAGCGCGTGCCGGCTTCATAGCCCACAGGCTTAACTAAGAACGCTTCCACGGGCGTGCCATCGGCGCTTTCAAAACGCAGCTTCTCGACTTCGGCGCGGGCCACGCTAGACAAAACTTCATCGCTAACAAAAGTAAGCCGTGTTAATTCATCATTTGCATAGTTATACAGCTCGGTTGGGGTGCTCACGTTGGTTATGGCGAGAACTGTCTGGCCGCCGCTAATCGAAAAGTCTCTGACGCTTGCGTCATCACTAACTTCACGAACAATATCACCGCCAGTTGCTCTCACTTTAGCAAAGTGATTCATGCCGCTGTCTTCGAGACGGAAATAGATGTCCCTGCCGTTACTAGAATATTCTGGGCTGGATACATTTCTATCAAGATTGGCAGTGAGGAGTCGGCGTTGATCAGCACCGATGTCGGTTACTGCAAGATATTTTGTTGGCGTTAATGCAGAGCCACCAACGTCCGGCCCGGTGGAGGTAACATAGGCAATGCTTTTGCTATCTGGACTAAAAGCTGGAGAGAAGTCCCGGCCTAGATTTGAAGTGATTTGGGTAATGGTAGGTTCTTGGTCATCTACATTGACAACAAAAATGTCTGTACCGTAGTTTAGATCGGGATCATCAGATCGATCGCTAACGAATGCGATCGATCTGCCATCTGGGCGCCATACGGGGTCAGAGTCATCAAAGTCATCAAAGGTAAGCTGAGTAGGCGCCTCAGCGCCAGGTGCAACGACATAGACATGTGTACGTCTACGGTCTAGGTAACCACTATAGTCTCGCTTAAATTGCATGCGGTCGATGACGTAGGGAGCGGCTTTGTCGTCGTCCTCTTTGTCTTCCGTTAAGTCAGATGGCTTAGGGTCAGTGAGTGTCAAAAGTAGCTTACTGCCATCGGGTGACCACGCATAATTGCCCACACCTTGTAAGACATCAGTCAATTGAACCGCCTCACCGCCCATTCGGTTTAAAGTCCAAATTTGCGTCTTAGCCTCTTCGCCTTTACTGGCCTTGAATGAGAGATATTTGCCATCAGGGCTCCACTGTGGATCACTTGCAGAGGTGTCCTTGGCGGTCATAGGGATAGAATCGCCACCCGCTATGGAAACCATAAAAATTTGTGAATTGGATTTGTCTTCTTTCATGTCCCGAGAACGCACGACGTAGGCTACCCACTCGCCATCAGGGCTTAGCTGCGGGCTGGATACTGATTCCAGAGCCATAAGATCATCGATTGTCACTGCTTGAGTTTCAAGTTGGGCCTGAACTAACAAGGGAAAACTTAGGGTCAGTAGGGCGAAGATGTTGATTCCAAGACTCTTTTTCATAGTAGAGTATTCCTATAGGGTTGCACTGTGTTGCTTTTTGGCGGCTTGAGGCTAGTCTAGTAAGTTATATTTGAAAAAAGCTGCTTTGTTAGCTAGATGAAACGTCAATTTAGCGATTGCTAGACCACTTATCCAGCTTTATCGGCCAGTGGCTAAGATGATCAGGTTAATCGTATTCGGCGGACCTAGGGCAAGCAGGAGAAAGCCATTTTATTTGGCGTTCAGGTTTGTGCTACATTTTTCGATTCCAAGAAATCTCTCCCTGAATTAAACTGCACTCTGTCTACAGCAGGCTTCATGCCTTCTGCTTTTAGAATATTCCCATCACGAGGATTAAAACAATGATAAAAAGACTGATGTTAATTGCTGCACTGTGTTTCAGCGCATCTACTACTAGCTTCGCAGCTGAGGACGTTTACAGGGCCTGCAGTAATTTAGTCACTGATTATGCCTATCATCGAGACCAGTTCAACGCGATCGAGTTCGCGAATTTGTTCACCGAAGATGCGTCGCTAACTGTTGTTAATCAAACTTGGGTGGGGCGCACCGATATCGGGCGGCGTATCGAAGAGCTTAAAACGGGTTCTACTATACGGCACGAGATGAGTACTATCCGTATTGTCCCAGTCGATGATTATCATGCCACCGGTGTGAGTTATGCCACTATATACGCCGCAGCTGCTGGCGAGACTTCGGTTAGTGGATTTGCGCTTATGGGTGAATATCACGACGAGTTTGTACGTACCGCCGAGGGCTGGAAGATCAGCAAGCGTGTACTGATTAGCAAGTATTCATTGCAGCGTTAATTTTTGCTATCTAGATGAATGAATAAGTCATCAGTAGGTGAGACTATAAGTGCCATCTGACTGCTATGAGTTTTTGCTTGTGTTTGGTTTGAAAGCTTAGTTCGAAAGTTTGATTGGTAAGTTTGGTTTGAAATTTTGGTTTGATTGTCAGGAGGCTAATTTTTGCAGCATAGATTTTCTGCTTTAGACGGTCTGCGCGGGGCTGCAGCGATTTCAGTTGCGGTGTACCATTTTTACTATTCCTTCCCAGGCTATCTCGCCGTGGATTTCTTCCTTGTATTGAGCGGGTTTGTGCTCACACATAAATACCTGTACACGACCGCAAATATCAGTTCTCGAGAATTTATTTGGCATCGATTGGCTAGGCTGTACCCGCTTCACATCTTCACGCTAGTGACATGGACTTGTGGCTACGTTCTTTATATTGGTTCGTTTCCTTCTTTTGCGGACGGAACCGTTTGGACGTTTTTTCAGCATCTGACTCTTACTCAAAACGTGGGGCTGAGTCCAAGCGAAACCTCTTGGAATACGCCATCGTGGTCTATTTCTGTTGAGTTTTGGGTGAATCTGTTGTTCTTTTTCCTAATATCTATTACAACGCGAAGCTACTTGCTGTTCGCCGTTGCTGTTGGAACTCTGGTTATAATCTACAGTCAGTCAGGTGATCTTGATGTCTCACACGAGAATTTCTTCTTAGTTATTAATTCAGGGCTGCTGCGAGGAATAGCGTCTTTTTTCTTAGGGATCATTGCCTATCGAGGCTATCGAAAATGCCTGACTTTGAAGACTTCAATGGGGGCCGCGAGTTTTATCGAGGTCGCTTTGTTACTTGCTGTAGTCGCAACATTCTACTTTCGAAGTTCGCTGCGCAGTGATTTGGACTTCATTGCACCGTTTCTATTTTGTATATTGGTAGTGGTATACAGTTTGGAGCGAGGAATTGTATCTAGTTTATTTTGCAAGTTTAAATGGCTGGGTGATATTTCATACTCGGTTTACTTAAACCACTTTACAGTTATATGGTTGCTACTCTACGTGTGGGTAAACATTTTGGAATTGGAGGCTGAAGCTGACTTGGTGCGCAGCCCCTCTAACTTTGCTCTCTATCTCGTCTTGGTCATTGGCTATTCCAAATTCACCTATTGGTTTATTGAAAAGCCTGCTCAATCCTTCTTGAGGAAGTATGTTTGATGATTAGATGGGATGATTGGGTGGTTAGAAAATTAAAGGTTTTGAAAGTTAAACGCTCAGATGTTGAAAATTCGTGAGCTAGAAAATACCTATTTTATAGGCTGCCTATAAACTCCTCGTAGCTTCAAGAAAGGTTTTTCAATAAAGTGATAAGTCATAATGGAAACTGCTAAGGACAGCGGAAGAATCACTAGAACGCTAGTAGCATAGGCTGATCCAATAATATTATCCGGACCGACCTCCACTAACCACCCCTGCTTAATAGTGATGTCCACTAAAACAAAATGGAGCAAATAAACTGAATAACTGATGACTCCCAGTTTAATTAAAACTGCTGAAACTACTTTTGGCACCCACCTAGAAAACGATAAATACCCAAGTATAAAGGCAGCCCACATGCCCCCTTCGATAGTCGGCCACCAGACTTTGGAATATTGGTCAGTAAGCAGGCCGCCATTGAGATTGAATAGATAGAGCGCAGCTGCAACTAAAGCTAGTGATGCTACAAATAGACAATCGTGCATAAGGTCTTTTTTAAATCGTTTTAGATAATAAACTCCGATACAAATGCCGATTAAAAACTGATCTAACCTGCCGACGATCGTCATATAGGTAAGTTGACTTACCGATAATCCCTCTAGGTAAATTAATGAGCGCATGATTATAAGTAAAAATATCATGCCAAAAACAACGCGCAGGCCTTGCTGCCTGACAAAGTAAATGAGGAAGGGGAAAATCAAATAGAATTGCCACTCGACGGCAACTGCCCAATGGACGTTTGTAAACGCACCCCCAATGGCGCTACCGGGCATGTTTGCGAAGAAGAATATAGACTGCAATAAGCCGGAAAAATCAAAACTTGCTGGGTTTGCATAGACTCCAATGAAGAGCATGAATAGAAAAAGTGGATACGTTCGTAAAAACCGGTTTCGAATAAACTGCCAATATGAAATGTCGTGACCGTGCGTACCAATGGTAAAAATAAAGCCGCTGAGGACCATAAATAATGCAACGCCAGAATGTCCTTCATAAACAAAGGCAGACAAGAAAAAGTCCGCTTTGGGAAGCATTTCATCGGTATAGGCCAAAACGGGGGGCACCGTAGTTAGGTCATGATAGATGCCAAAAACACCATGGTAAAAAAGCACTAGCAAGGCGGCAAAACCGCGTAGATGATCTAGGGCAGGGACGTATTGAATGTTTTGGCTTTTCAAGAGTCTTGATTCTCCGTGGACCGTCGGTGCCTGCTACCGGACATCGAAAATACACTTATTATTATTGTGACTGCTGTGGCGTTTGTGACTATCGACACGAAAATTTTGGTGATTGTTTAGACACTAAAAGAACGATATTAAAAGTATACCTTTTACTTTTCCCTAAAGTCATGGCCGGTTTCGCTTTACTGGATTTGGCCGCATTAGAGTATTACCTATGCAGACCTCTACAAACTTATAAGCCGATTATCTTGTGTCAGGCAGCGAGGCAGTTTGTATGGCTTTTGCTTGAAGCTCAATTGCAACAAGCGCCTGATTCTTCCAGTCAGTGTTATCTATCATAGCTGATACAGCATGATGTTTTAGGCTAACAAAGCCATGGGTAAGAGCCCAGATCTGCATAGCTGCTGACTGTTGTTCTTCAGTGGAAGCCGTTGGCGGCAGTAAAGTGGTTGTTACTGACGTCAAAGCTTTGAAAGCCTCTATGCTTGCCTGCTTTGCTTCTTTGGACGGTGAGTAACTGCCATTTTCTTCACCAAAAATTAATTTGTAATGAGCTTCGTGGGTCTCTGCGAGTTCAAGATAATTTCCCGCAGCAAGCATCACTCGGGCAATGCTGTCGTTAAGTTCGTCGTTAGCGCTGATGGCCTTGTCGTCAATAAAGTCGTCAATATGGCCGTCAATGTAATTGTCAATGCCGCCGCTCATTGCTTGCTCGACTAATTGGAAGCCTTGAATATATAAGGTGTCCAGGATTCCTTGTTTTCCTTGGAAGTGGCTGTATATGCCAATCGTTGATACGCCAGCATGCTTTGCAATGGCCCTAACACTAAGCGCGGCGGCGCCGCCAGCGAGGAAAAGGCTAGAGGCGGCGTCAAGAATTTTGGCTTTCGGCTCATTCATATCTAAGGTTGCTTTATATAACGCTGTTATATACTATCCATAACACTGTTATATTTCATTATACTTGTTTTTAGCTAGCCCGCCAGAATTTATGCAGTGAACGCGGCAGAGGGAACTCACCATGACCATTTCAAATTTAACTACTGACTATTTAATTGTAGGTAGCGGGGCAGTTGGTATGGCCTTTGCCGACACTTTGCTCACAGAAACTGACGCCAATATCATTATAGTGGATAAACACCATAAACCCGGTGGTCATTGGAATGTTGCTTACCCGTTCGTCACATTGCACCAACCCTCTGCTTTTTATGGGGTTAGCTCGCGAGAATTAAGTGGCGGAAAACTTGATGAAGTTGGCTTAAATAAAGGCCTAAATGAGCTGGCATCTGGGGCGGAGGTTAGTGCTTATTTTGACAATGTAATGCGCCAACAATTTTTGCCAACTGGCCGAGTTAAGTATTTCCCGATGTGTGAATACACCGGAGACGGGGAGTTCACATCACTACTAACGGCCCAGAAATTCAAGGTGGAGGTCAATAAAAAGACAGTTGATGCTACCTATTTAAAAACCACAGTTCCGTCTACGCATACTCCCAATTTCTCAATTGCGGCGGGTGTCCGCTTCATGCCTCTCAACGACTTGCCAAAAATTTCTTCGCAGCCAGACAACTATGTCATTGTTGGTGGTGGCAAAACAGGAATCGATGCCTGCCTTTGGTTGCTCGAAAATGGAGTCGATGCGAATTCTATAAGTTGGGTGATGCCCAGAGACGCATGGTTAATCGATCGTAAGAATACTCAGCCGACTGAAGATTTTTTCAATGATGCGATTGGCGCTCAAGCCAATCAGATGGAAGCGATAGCTAATTCTGAATCCGTGGAGGGCATGTTTAAAAGTTTAGAGGCTGCGGGAGTATTTCTACGAATTGATGAGAATGTTTGGCCAAAGATGTTTCATGGCGCAACTATCAGCCAGCTCGAGCTGGCTGAGCTAAGGCGAATAAAAAAGGTGATTCGCATGGGCCGTGTATTAGAAGTTGGAGCCGATGAAATCGTTTTAGAGCAAGGATCCATAGCCACTCCGGCGAACAGTTTGTTTGTAGATTGCTCGGCAAGCGCGATTAGTAACCTTGCCACCAAACCAATTTTTGACGACCAGCTGGTCACCCCTCAAACTGTTCGATCATACCAGCCGGTTTTTAGTGCGGCCTTTATTGCCCACATCGAAGCCACTTACCCAGAGGAAGAAAAGAACAAGCTTTGTAATGTTGTTCCCCTTCCGAATACAGACATGGACTGGTTGCGACTCACCGCGGCCTTTATGATGAATCAATATATCTGGTCAAAAAATGAAGAAATAAGAACATGGCTTTATAACAACAGGTTGGACGGTTTTTCGAAGCTGGTTCAGGATGTTGAAGAAGGAGACGATGAAAAGCTGGCGATTCTAGGAAAATTGCGATCTCATTCTCAGGCAGCTATGGCCAAGCTGCAGCAGTATATTGCCGAACAAGCATAAAAATTAATTCTAGTGATACCTTTTTTGCCGTTACTAGAGGTTTTCATTTCCAAGCCAGGTATTGAATCTAGCAACCATGCAGTCTGCTATTTTCACGATATCACCTGCGGCTTCTATGGCGCACTCTTCAAAGTGTGCCGAGGAAAGTTTCCAGCCAAAGCTTTGAGCTAATTCATAGTTGCAGGCGTGGATTGTTAGGTGATTGGATAGTTGCCAATTCTTTTCGCACCAATCACTTATCAATGCCCCAGCCATGGAGAGATTGTAGTCCTTCGCTGATGGCTCACTGGCGTCCTGGGCATAAGAGTTGGATGCCATCGAAAGGCTTAAGAAAAGGCAGTATAAAAGAGCTTTCATTTAGGTGATCCAATTCCTGTGGCCGATCGCCGGTGATAGTTTGGCAATGTTAGATATTTATTAACTGTTCATTATCAAATGATTTATAGAGGCGCCACAATAGTTTGACGCTGAGAATCTAAACCTTCGACCCCTACACGCACAACATCCCCAGGTTTTAAATAACTAGGCGGTACCATACCATCTCCAACTCCAGCTGGTGTGCCGGTAAATATAAGGTCGCCAGGATAAAGCGTCATGAATTGACTGAGATGGCTAATTATTTCTTTTACACCAAAGACCATGTCGGCGGTATTGCCTTGTTGGCGCATTTCACCGTTGACTTCAGACCAGATTGAAAGATTCTGAACGTCATCAATATAGTCAGTCGTCACCAAATAGGGGCCCACGGGCGCAAAAGTGTCAGCACTTTTACCCTTGGTGAATTGGCCACCACGTTCACGCTGAAAAGCCCGCTCAGAGACGTCATGGCCGACCGTAAAGCCGGCAATGTAATCGAACACTTCGTCCTCGGATATATACTGCGCTCGACGCCCGATAACAACGACCAGCTCTGACTCGTAGTCCAGTTTGTTAGCGTTTCGCGGTTGAATCACACTGTCGAATGGACCGGTCAGCGCCGAAGTGGCCTTCATAAATACCAATGGTTCGGTTGGCAGTTCGACTGCCATCTCGGCGGCATGATTTACATAGTTAAAGCCAATAGCAACTATTTTCCCAACTCCGGTAATCGGGACGCCAATACGTGGATCTCCTGTAACGATCGGTAGTTGAGAAATTCTTATCTGCGCAATTTCATCGAGGGATTCAGCTGAAAGCATGTCGGGTGTAAGGTCGTCGACGTACGCCGAAAGGTCCCGAATCTGGCCTTGTGAATCGAGAATGCCCGCTTTCTCTTCCCCCACTGGGCCAAATCGGAGGAGCTTCAATTCTGCCGCCTCAAGCAAGCTTGTAAATGTGATCAAAGTCAGCAAACAAGCAAAGCCTGTAAGTTGATGCTTGAGGGTAAATAATTCTATTGTATTTTTATGTGTCACAGTATTAGTCTCTTGGATCTTAGCTAAAACAAGGTAATCACTTTGGTCGCTTGTAGCCCGCTACGAATATCTAAGGTGAAATGGCAATAGCTTGATTGTACTTATTCGGCGTCGAATTAGCTCGGCTATCTTTTCCCAACTATCCTACTGGTCGTTTTCGCTCTTTCTTCAATCGGGCCTGCTTGGGTTAAGAGCTGTTTCGCGGGACGTTCTAACCCCGCCATATTATGAAAACATAATCGATCAGTTTGCGCTTAATTAGCTGTTATTATTGGCCATGTTAAGCTACCTTTTGCTTATGATTCGTATACTCACTATAGCCCTTGCATTACTTGCCATCACTGTCTTATTGGCAAGTGGTTTCGCAACCTTGTTTCCAGATAGCGATGGCACTGACAATAGCACTGATGATTCAGTGCGAGAGGGCACAGCGCCCGTTCAAAATGTTTCTAATGATTTTAAGGGGGTTGATTTCGCCCAAGCATAGCTAGGGCTTTATTCACCGAGCACTATCACTTAAACAGTCGGTCCATCTCATCTCTGTGCAGGCAAAAAGGCGATAGAAGTTTTCAGAGAGGCTGGTGGCTTCTTGGGCGGTGCGCCGACACCCCCGCTTTTGGGAATCTGGACAATTAGTGATGAGGCAGATACTCTGGTTTTTCTGGTTCCGAGTACACCTGTTTGCACAGCAGAAAGTGCATGACATCGCTCGTGCTTTTCTTTTTTCAATCACCGTAGAACATGTACTCGATACTTAGTGTTGCCACAACAATCACCTTGCTGACCTCGTTGTATATTTGCGTTAGATGGGGGCGTGTGGAATGTAAAGGAAGTAGTCCAACCTCGTTAGTTACTTTCTCTGCGATCTTGTTTACCTCCGGCTTGGACGTTGGGCTGATTATGTTTCCCTTGGTAGAATTTCCTGTTTACGCTAGTGAGGAGCAATACAGTTTCGCGAATCCGCTTGCCATTGAGTTTGGCTTTTGGGGTTTTTTGGTTTGGGTTTTTTACTTTTTAACTACGTTTTATTTCTGCATCGTTGAGCCCAAAGTACGGTTGTTTGAAATCAAAGCGGTAAAATTGGTGAATAACCTAGTCATTATCGCCACCTGTGCCTTTACCGGCTTCCTCTTTCTCGATTCAGTTCCCGATTACATCGAAGGTATCAGTGACTTTCAAAAATTCGGCTTGGTTGGGGGGATCGTGTTGTTTGCCGTTTATTCAAGCTCCCATATCCGCTATGTAAAACTGTTGAGCATTTCATCAACAATACTCTTTCTACTTTTAGGGCTGTCACTTGCTTTCGCTTCTGGGGTTTCTTTTACTGAGTTTGCGAAAACCTCCGCCGGCATAGGCGAGTACTTCAGTAATATTCAGCACTTCTTTACCCCGGTTAGCGACTACCATGGCTGGTATCTGTTCTGGTGGTTTTCTTGGAGCATAATGATTGGCCAGTTCGTGGCTCGATTTGTCACGCCCATGAAGACCTGGCAGCTATTGGCCGCTTTGCTCGTTATTCCATCTATTGCTTTGGCGTTATGGTTTACCACCCTTTACTACTATTTTGTTAATGACATTACAGTTGGTCCAATCCTGACTTTAGCTATGGTTGCGATTGGTATTCTCTTCGTCGCTAACTCTTTGGATTCACTAATACGCCTTTACACCGATAACCTAGGTTTAGGAATAGAGCGGCTGGGTATTGCGACTTACGTGCTGGCAAACTGGGTGCTTATTTATGGCCTTGTCTTACTGTACCAGTTTACTCCGGTCAAAATAGAATGGGTTGGGTTGGTAGTGATCAGCCTGTATGTCGCGATATACGGTCTACTTTTTAAGAACAGGCATCAGCTTCTTAGAGCAAGTTAGACATATAAATCTAAATGCTGCGCTTAAGTTAAACACAACTGGACTGCCACAAGATGAGAGCGTTATGAGTGAAATAAATCCCTCCAACGAATATGACTACGTGATTATTGGAGCAGGCTCGGCTGGCGCAATCCTCGCGAACCGTTTGTCCGAAGATAAGAACATAAGAGTTTTACTGCTAGAGTATGGCGGAAGTGATGCCAGTATTTTCGTACGAATGCCAACGGCTCTTTCTATTCCTATGAATTCAGCCACGTATAACTGGGGCTTCGAGTCTGAGCCTGAACCGCATTTAAATAATAGGCGAATGAATTGTCCGCGTGGGAAAGTGTTAGGTGGCAGCTCTTCTATTAATGGCATGGTTTACGTGCGTGGTCATCCTCGTGATATCGACTCTTGGCAGGAAAGTGGTGCGAGTGGTTGGAACTACGCAAATTGCTTGCCTTATTTTAAGAAGCTTGAAAACCACCGAGTCGTTGATAGTGAGTATGCGGGCAGTGATGGGCCTGTGGATATCAGTGCCGGAAATCGCATGAAGAACCCGCTGTACCGAGCATTTGTAAAAGCCGGTGTTGAAGCAGGATACGCTGAGACTGCAGATTACAACGGCTTTCAGCAAGAAGGGTTTGGCCCAAAGTACATGAATGTTGCAGATGGAATTCGAGCATCTACTGGTTATTCTTATCTGCGTCCGGTTCGTCATCGCGCTAATTTGCAAATAGTTAAGAATGCGTTAGCACAATGTCTTATTCTCGAAAACAAGCGAGCCAAAGGTGTTGAGTGCCAGATTCACGGGCAAACCCGAAGTTACTTTGCGCGTCGAGAGGTGATTGTGGCTGCAGGTGCTATAGGTTCGCCGCAGCTGTTACAAGTTTCAGGTATTGGGGCGGCCGTAACACTAGCGAAAGCGGGCATAGAGGCCGTGCATGAACTCCCCGGCGTCGGCGAAAATTTGCAGGATCATTTAGAGTTTAATTTCCAGTATCGCTGTAAACAGCCTATTACTCTCAACGGCGAGCTAGATTTAATAAGCAAAGGCAGAATAGGTTTACGCTGGCTGCTGCACCGTGATGGTTTGGGCAGTACTAACCATTTCGAATCCTGTGGATTTATTCGCTCTAGAGCAGGCGTTAAGTGGCCGGATATTCAGTACCATTTTCTTCCCGGCGCCATAGCCTATGATGGCAGCTCTGCCTTTAAGGGGCATGGGTTTCAAGTGCATGTTGGGCACAACAGGCCTACCAGCCGTGGTTTCGTTCACGCGATAAGCGGTGATATACAAAACGCACCTAAGATTCAGTTCAACTATCTACAAACAGAAAATGATAAGCAGGGCTTTAGAGATGCTCTGCGCTTGACTCGAGAAATCATGAATCAGCCTGCTATGGATGCCTATCGTGAGGAAGTGATTTCACCCCGTGATGATATCGAAACTGATAAGCAGATTGATGAATTTGTTGCTAATGCGGTAGATAGCGCATATCACCCTTGCGGCACCTGCAAGATGGGCAATGACGATACCGCCGTGGTGGATGCGGACCTTAAGGTAAGGGGTATCGCCAATTTGAGAGTAGTAGACGCTTCGGTTTTCCCATACATCACCAATGGCAATATCAACGCACCAACTATGATGTTGGCTGAAAGGGCGGCGGACCTGATCAAGGGCCGACGAATGTTAGAGCCATTTGATGCGCCGTATTACACAGATCCACAGTGGCAGACGAGGCAGCGAGGAGGCGACAAAGACTAGGGTCTAACTGTTTAGTCTTCTAGCACCGGGAAGTGTTCGGCTGTAGGCATATTTTATACTGGGGTTTCCAAAACTTAGGCGAGGATTTTTCTATTGTTTTTGACGTTTGCACCTCAAATAAGAAATTTTTATAAGCTGGACCACTATTTGCTCGTTTAGCTTTTTCTGTCTTTGACAAGGCTCTTGCCGTGTTAGATAAGTCACTACTGAGCTAATAAGAAGCGTAACTCGCTCGAAGGCACATCTTCAAATTAAACATTTCATTTTTACTTGGCCGTTGCATAGTCACTTAAGTCTCTTGACGTACGCTTGGCAAATGCCGTGAAAATCGAGTAAGGGACTCCCTGCATACGTCGTAAAATCTACATACATGCTCAAGGTTAAGAGGACGGTTTCTAGCTTTTTATAAACAGTCTACCTGACTAATAATTCGCTATGACATTGGGCTGTCGAAACAGCTTGAGTAGCCCGCAGTAAATCGACAGTTTGCTACCTTGTTGTTTACTGCAATCAAACCAATCCAGTTCATTGCCTCGTGGGGCTTTATTATTTGAAGGACAATGGTATTCTCGATAACATATGCTCCAACTGAATTAAAAGACGAATAATTCGTCAATAATAAATTCAGTTCGTAAAAACCGAAGTGAGGTAGGCAGTGTTTGGATTTACTAAAGACAATTTACGTGGTGACCTTTTTGGTGGTTTAACCGCGGGTATCGTGGCATTGCCATTGGCATTGGCTTTTGGGGAGGCATCCGGTGCTGGCCCCATCGCAGGTCTATACGGGGCGATTATTGTTGGTTTCTTTGCTTCTTTATTTGGCGGTACTAATTCTCAGATATCGGGTCCTACTGGTCCGATGATCGTGGTTTTTGCCGGTGTCTATGGCTCTCTCAACGGTGATGCGAGTCTAGTCTTTGCAACCGTGGTACTAGCTGGTGTGGTGCAAATCGTCTTCGGCGTATTGAGATTTGGGCAGTACATAAGGTTAGTGCCTTATCCTGTAGTGTCTGGGTTTATGAGCGGCATTGGCTGCATTATAATCGCGCTGCAAGCCAGCCGCTTGTTTGGTCACGAGCCGGAGGAAAGCGGCACCATTCCCGCATTAACGGCAATTCCTGCAGCGGTAATGGATCCAATCTGGGTCGCTTTAGGGCTAGGGCTTGTGACTTTGGTAATTGTTTTTAAATGGCCAAAACAGTGGAGTAAGTTTGTCCCGGCCCCCTTGGCTGCTTTGCTAATCGGAACAGTCCTTTCTGTTTTCATTAGCGGGGCTCCTGTATTGGGTGACATCCCCACTGGGCTGCCTTCTTTCATAATGCCTAGCTTTAGCCAAGACACCATTTATATTGTGATAGAGGCCGCTATTGTTTTGGCTTTGCTTGGCTCTATCGATAGTCTTCTGACTTCTCTGGTTGCAGACAATATGACGCGCACCAGGCATAACTCTAATCAAGAACTTATCGGGCAAGGTATCGGTAATATGGTAGCGGGATTGTTCGGAGGTATTCCAGGGGCCGGAGCAACCATGCGTACCGTTGTTAATATTCGAACCGGTGGCGCCACCAAAATATCAGGTATAACCCATAGTTTGTTACTGCTAACTATAGTGGTGTCTTTGGCCCCTTTAGCGGCGAAGATACCACATGCAGTGTTGGCGGGGATTTTGGTCAAGGTCGGATATGACATTATTGATACAGGGTATTTGAAGCGGGCCCATAAAGGCCCTCGGTGGGACCTTGCACTGATGGTACTGGTACTCGGTCTTACTGTTTTTGTTGATTTAATCACAGCGGTTGTAGCTGGTGTAGTGATGGCGTCATTAGCTTTCGTTAAACAGATTGCTGATATGCAGCTTCAGAAACTTGGCGGAGTCACCACCGAAGGTTTGTCGATCGATTTAAGCGAAGAAGAAGATAGCTTGTTTAAATCTGCTAACAAACGAATTTCGCTTTTTGATTTTGGTGGTCCACTGAGTTTTGGTGCTGCCGCAGATCTTGGCCATCAAGTGCGCGAGAAATCAAAAGGCTATGGGCAAGCCTTGGTATTGGATTTTAGCCGAGTGCCTTTTATTGATGTGTCAGCAGCTCGCGCGGTAGAGACAATAGGCTGTGATGCAGAGGAGTCAGGCAAGCGAATCTATATTTCTGGGATGAACCAAGATGTACGAGATACGTTAGCCGGATTGGAGGCGGATTGCTGCTTACCAACGGGAGTCTATTACGATACTAGATTGCAGGCTTTGCAAGCTGCCAAAGATTACCTTGATAGCAGCGCATCTAAGCCAAGTGATGGTTTGGAGCTTAAAGATGAAAAGGTCAGCGTTTAAACATCCCTTCTACACTTGTTTAAGTCGACTTAAGCAGCTTTAATCCGACGGGTAAGTTATAGCTTAGGCCGCCAGCTTAGTTTTTCAAATTTGGTATTTAGACTAGGTATTGCTGCCAGACAAGGAAGCTAATTTCCTTGTCTAGTAAGTTACTGGGGTAGTTAATTGCTAGGTTAATGAGTTACAAACACCTGCGTCATTTTTACATCCAATGATGTTGAAATAGCGGTGTTATCGCCGGACTCAGGATCTGGGTAGGCGTCGGCAAATTGTCTTAAAGCTTTGTACAGTGAAATGCCCGAGATCTGGCCATTGCTCAGGTGATGAGTTGAGTCATTACGTATTAGCTGCTTATACCAAGTATCCACGTCCGCATAGCCTGCCAAGAGGCCTGATGCGCCTTGCGGGGTGAGCGCTAGCTGCAAGCGCATATCTCGAATGAGGTGAATCGATGGCACGCCTAAGTTCATCCAAGGGATGATCAAATCGTCGATGGGCTCGGTAGTGAGCACTGAGTCCTCGATGCTGCCTTGCATTTGCCTGATTAAACTCTTCCCCCAGCGCGTATCAACTCTTTGTGTGCCGCCTGCCATTACGTTCGCGCCAGTGGCATCTGTTAACAAACGGTCCATACCGCGAGAGACAGTGATGGTCACGCTGTCATCATTTTCAAGGCTATCAACATCACTAAGTTCAATCATCATGCGGTTATAAGGCGCATCGACAATGGCCTTGTTTTGGAAAATATATTCGACGCCATCTGGTCCTCTGAAGCCGATAATACAGCCGACAGAGCGATAAACTTCGTTGTCGATTCCAAGTGTGCCGTCAGGATGAGTAAAGTCGTTTGGTCCTGTTTTGCCATCGAGGTTCAGACCCCAAGACAGATCTCCTTCCACTGATAAGAACTCAAAGCCATCTGGATCGGTAGTAGGATGCCAGGTCTGGATTTCTTGTTTGAGTTGAGTTTCTTCGACGCTCAACTCTTCATGATTAGGAAACAGTTGGGCAAACTGTTCACGAGGCCCTTCATTGAAACCGCGGGGGCATTCCTGTTCAGCGTCCGGGGTTTGATATACCGACCAGAACATGTCTGTCATCACATAGCCAATCTTGCCATCACGCAGGGCGCTATCACCTGCGCTCACACTGCCGCTAACAAGGGCTGTTGCGGCGGCTGTTGCAAAGATTAACCGTTGAATTGTATGCATTATAATATTCCACTCATGTAGTCGTCTCTTAGCCAAATAGCTCGCAGACCGTTGCGCTGTCCACGCCATTCTCCGGTGCCTGCGCCGTTTACATCTCCCGGCTTTTTGTCCTGGCCATACAAAAATACCGGACGGTCACGGTAGGCCCAGACCCTTAAAGCACTAGTTTGATTAGCTGAAGCAAACCGCCCTGTCTTGGGATCAATGGAAACTATCGTCCACAGGCTCTCATCAGGGGCTGTTTCACTCACCTGAGCCTCGACGTAAGGCCAGTAGCTAAGACACTTTTCAGGATCACCACCGCCGCACATAGCAAGTCGATAGACCTGCGTGGTTTCAGGGTGGTCGCAGGACAACTGGTCGGCGGAGTCTTCACCGCAGTTATAAACGTAAATAGTGCTGCCATTCGCATTGGCTAGGACATTGCCTTGGATTGTCGCTTGGCTGGTAAAGCTGCTCGGTAAACGAGGAGCCACTTGGGTGAAGACATTTTCCCAGCCGGGTATGTCAGTGCCTTTTAAGCTCCAGGAGCCCTGATCTAGCGAATAAGTGTAAAGCGGCTTGCCACGAAAGACCCACTGCTTCACTCCAGGTGAGCGTTCTAACACAGACCACTCGCCTTGAGGTCTGGCTAAGCCTGGCGCTATGACCGGTTGCCATTTGCCTAGGCAGTCTTCAACACAGGCAGCGGCATTGGCGCTGTCCTGATCAAAGGAGTAAACCGAGCTATTTTTGTCTGTGGCCAACAAGCGGCCGATAAAAGTTGATCTTACGGCGAAGCCCGGCGGCAGCAGAGTAGGCGGGCCAATTGGTGTTCGCTTAGCTGGTGAATCACCACCAAATCTGCGAGTAGTGCCTCCTAAGACGTCGCCAGGACGGCTGTCTCTAACCGAAGTGTAAAGCGGTTGCTCATCAAAGGCCCACTGCTTGCTGCCATCTTTTCGCTCAACTATTGTCCACTCGCCAATGGTTTCTGCATCATTGTTTGCCAAAACAGGTGGCCATAAATCGGTGCAGCTAACTCTGCTATCGAGCTCTGGAAGCTTTATGCCGGCAGGATAGGGACTCATGAGACCCGCTGTTACGGTTAGGACGTCGTCGTAACATTCGGGTGTTCCGGGTGCTTCGCCGCTGTAGCCATTCCTAAGCCTATGCTGTGACCATTTATAAAGCGTCTTGCCATTGGCATTTGCAAAAACCGGTCCGTCAAGAAGGGTTGCCTCAACATGAAAGGCCGGTGGTGTTGGTATATCTCTGAAGTTCTCTTTTAGAGTATTAGTACTATCAGCAGCAAAGCTCAGCGAGCAGGCAGCGTATGCTAGCAGGCCAGTTAGCGCTGGCACGTGAGGTGGAGATTGCCGAGTAGAATTAAACCAGTATTTCACTTATTTCATCCGAAGTATTGTTGCTCTTTTCGCCCCATGAGGGAATATCCAGGCCCATTAAGCGCTGTGCGGTAAAGCCTAAACGACAAGCGGGGGTGTCCGCGCCATCTAGATGCAGACCCGTTTTAATCCTGCCGCCGGCGGTTCCTGCGGTGAACATCGGGATGCCATCGATACCGTGAATCTTGGCGAATGACTGATCCGTTGTTGCGTAAATCAACGAGTTATCGAGTAGCGAACCGTCGCCTTCTTTGAAATTAGCCAAAGCTTGCACGTAGTAAGCCCATTCCTCCATCGCACGGCGCGTATACCACGAAGTGTTAGGTTGGCACTGAAGGGCAGGGTCAACTGCTTCCTCATGAGTCGCCGTGTGATGAGGTTTGTCGTAGCCGGGCTTAGTCGTCGCCGAAAAAGCAGAGGCATAAAACATGTTGAAAACTCGAGTTTGGTCGCAGGCCAAAGCCATCAACATAAGATCGGTCATCATTCGGTGACGCGTTTGAACTAGGTCAGCATTAAGGCCTGAGGGTAAGTCACTCGGAGCGCCGCCGATAATACATGCTTCACGAGGATCAGGTTTGGTGAGTTGGAGATCAAAGCGACGTTCTAAATCACGCAGACCTGAAAAGTACTGATCTAATCTGGCTCGATCTTCCATGCCCAACGATTGCTGCAGTTTTTTGGTGTCTTCTTGGACGGCAGAGAGGGCGCTTTTTCTAACCATTACCCGAGGGTCTGGTTTAAATGATTGCGCGTTGGGATCTTGAAAATCATCTCCAAACAAACGCTCGTAGAAGCGCAGCGGTGACCACTCTGGCGCGTTTACTGAGTTGCCGCCTTCATAGCTGAAACTATCACGCACATCGCCGGTCGCGGTCGCGCTGAGGCTGCGAAAGCGAGTTGCATTACCAATTTTGCGAGCGACAGAGACGTCGATAGTTTCTCCCGGGCGGTTGGCCCGAGTCATTGGCGCGATGCCTGATCTGAGCACAACCCAGCCTGAGTGATGGCATAGATTAGGCGCATCGTCTTTGAATACATTGTAATTAGTGTAAAGATTAATGTGTTCCTGCACTGGCGCTAGCGGTGCGATCTCCGGCGGCAAGTCGAAATTGGCCCCAGTTCTTTGCGGCACAAAGACATCCTTGCTCATGCCAAGACCCCAAGACCAAGTGCCAAATCTCTGAGGGATTGGCAGGCCGTCGGCCATGGCCGTTGCGTTGTCGTTTAAGAAGACATTAAGCAGAGGAAGCCCAACGGTGACTATGCCGCCATTGAGGGTACCTTTCAGAAATCGACGTCGATTCATCTTGCTCATTAGTTGTTCTCCGCGTTAGCTAGCGCTAGCTGGGTGGTGGCGTCATTTAAATTTGCCGGCTTTAACGATTTGCTTGCGACATTAGTCACCGGTAGTTCGATCGATCTTACACTTGAAAAAGCTTGGCTTAAAGCCAGGTCCCGAAGCACCGCTGGCAGTTTGTGACCGCCTGCAATGAAGCGGTTTTCAAACCATTTCAATGTGTCTCGGTCATTTTTCAAAGTCACTGGCCCGCCTGTGCCGTAGGCATATAACCTATTAACTAAGCAATGTGAAAGCTTCGGGTGATCCCTCATGGCAGACGCTAAGCCGCTAATGTCATCATAAAAGACACCGTCGAGTTCGCCTGTTATGTCTAATTTGGCCCCATCTTCGGTTTCTCGGAAGAGTCCGGCTCCGTCAAAGTTTTCTAGTGACAAGCCCATAGGGTCTGTAATCAGGTGACATCCAGCACAGGAAGGGTTTTCGTTGTGTACTCTTAGCCTGGCTCGGGCAGTCAATGCGTTCTCGTCTTCTAACAATCCAGAAAAGTCGATGTCCGGCGGGGGCTCGGGCACGTGCTGACATAAGAATAGCTCTCTCAAGGCCTTGCCCCTTAGGGTTGGCGAGCTACGCACGGCATGAGAATTGGCAGCTAGAAAGCTTACATGAGTGAGCAATCCGATTCGTGGGCTGTCCTCGTCAAACTCAAAAGGCACCCAGCCATCGCTCGACGGCGTGCCATAAACCGGCGCTAAAGCCATCGACATGAATGTCTTGCGCGTCGTAAACAGATCTCGGTAGTCAGACTCTTCAGTGAGCAGATGGTCGATAATGGTGCGTAGAGTCTGTTCCCGCGCATCTGCTAGAGTTGCACCGGTTACCATGGGATAAACCATGGGGTCTTTAGCGAGGCTATTAAAATCGTCAAAAGCTAGCATGTCGTCGAAGAAAGCCCTCATACCGGCTTCCAGCCGCGAACTAGATAGAAGTCTATCAACTGCGCGAGCTAAACCTTCGGGACTGTGTAGTTCCCCATTCTCAGCGGCAAGCAATAAATCGCTATCGGGCGGCGCATTCCACAAAAAGAAGCTTAACCGAGAAGCCAGTGAGTAACTGTCCAGGCGCAGTTCCCCAAGACGGTTTGGGTCCGGTTCGGTGTGATCTACAATAAAAACCATTTCAGGACTAATAAGAATAGCCTCAAGCGCAAGTGCTAGGCCGTCATAAAAATCTTCGGTTTGCTCAGTTGCATAATTTGCGATATCCACAAGTTCTGCGAGTCGTGCGTCGTCAATTGGGCGCCGAAAGAGAAGGCGGGCAGCTTCGCCTAAAAATTGTCTCGCGCAGCTGCTATCGCCATCGGATATTGATTCTGGCCGGCAGGGGATTAGGAAGTCGCGATGCTCCTCATCAACCACCTGTTCAGCCACCGATGCGGCAGACAGCTGAATTTGGGAAATTTGATCAGATGTTACGCCGGCAAATGCGGCGCCGGAGGCCAACAAACCGTCAGTTCGAGCCATAGGCGGCATTGGGGGAAGGATGCTGTCACTAATGTCGGTCCCGAACACTTGGGCAATGGTGTTGGCGTACTGTTCGCCGGTTAAAAGCCGAGTTCTAGGTACCGAGGCGTTATCAGTGGGTTCAGTTGGCGCTTGTTCGCACCCACCAATAAGCAAGGCCCCTAATAACAGGGTGGAAACTCCCGCTAGTCTCGCGGCAATTTTGGTTCTGCTTGGTGACATGCAGTGCACGGACAAAATATCTAGCCTCGTCATTTGTTTAATCTTTAATCTAAGTTACACCTCTACAGCCGGCGGTCAAGCCCATAATCTATAAGGTGTATGGTTATTAGGGTTAGCGCTGGCGAGCAATTTGTTCGGCCGTCACTATCCCAGCAGAATTACTCCAAGAGTTGCGGATAAAGCTGGCAACTGCTGCTACTTCATTATCATCCAGCAAGTATTGAAATTCTTCCATCGGATGCCTCCATTTGGGAAGCAGCGGTGGACCTGGCGTTTTCGGGCTATAAAGTATGGCGTTAATCATAGATGCAGGGTTTTCTGATTGGACGACTAAACTGCCTGCATGTAGTTTCGGGGCCATCTTGGGATCGCCTTCACCGGTCGGAAGGTGGCAGGTGCCACAGTGAAGATTGTAGATGGTGCGTCCACGGCCCATTAGCTGAGGGTCAGGTGCGCTGCCGAGCGCTACCGCGATTGGATTTAAGTCTTTCAAATAAGTTGCCATAGCACCGACATCATCTTCTGATAAATAGGACGTGCTATTTATGATGACTTCATTCATCGGTCCAAACGATTCTAATATGTCGTTACGGGCAGTTTTTAGATAGTCCTTCAAATTTTGATGGGACCATAAATCAAGGCCACGCTGTGTTGCTGTTATGTTTGGTGCGGACCAAGGACGTTTGGCCTCGTTGTTCACTCGATCAATGTACTCGCCGCCACTCATGGCTAAATGTGTTTTCTCTGCGCCTAATAGATTTCGCGGCGAGTGACAGGCGCTGCAATGAGCTAGTGCATCGACAAGATAGGCTCCCCGGTTCCACTCGTCAGTCTGTGATTCATTTGGTTCAAATTCCCCGACGTCAAAAAAGAGAGTTTTCCACACCGCCATCAAGGATCGGATATTGAAAGGAAATGTAAGCGAGTTTTCAAAAGGGGTCTGGGGTACAGCTGGAATGCTTTGAAAGTAATTATATAGCGCAAATACGTCTTCGTTCTCTATTTTGGTGAAAGCGGTATAAGGGAAGGCAGGATATAGGTGTTCCCCGTTTGGCCTTAAACCATGGCGCATGGAATTTAGAAAGTCTCGCTCTGACCAATCGCCGATGCCAGTTTCGGTGTCAGGTGAGATGTTAGTGGAGAAGAGCGTGCCGAAAGGGGTGTCGAAAGCTAGGCCGCCGGCCATAAATTCGCCGCCCTCGGCGGTGTGACAGCTTGCGCAATTGCCAGCCTTAGCCAAATATTCACCACGGGCAACTAACTCAGGATTGCTCGCAGAGCTTGCTAATATAGGTCCACTGTCGGCAGGTTTGTCGTTAAGCAGGAAGATAGCCGCAGTAAGAAAAAGCAGCAAAACCAACACCATTATGGCAAGTTTGCGAATTGAAATTGACAAGTCGGACTCTCAGTAATATTAAGGGGTTGCGCGCCAAAATGGTGCTTTCTTCGGTATGTTAAATGTCAGTACGGATTAGGCGTTAACTGGTTAGCACTGTCAATACTCTGGCGATTAAGGAAGTAAGAAATGACGACTTGTTTCAGAGTTATTGATGTCCCGTGAGGGTTCGCCGGCACAGTTTTTCCGGTACTATCTAAGACAGAATTTAACCTAGACAAAATCATGAATAAGGTAGGCAAGACAAGATGATAATTCAACCAAGAAAGTTTAAGGCAATAGCGAGCGTAGCCTTAATGGTTATTTCCACCGCATGCGGTGCGCAAAATAGTTCGCCGACGGCGGCGCAGCGAGAGGCGGCAGTGCAAGCTCAGTTGGCCGCCGAACGTCCAATTGCAGCAGGCAGTTCCTATTGGCTAGAAGAACTGACATCGTTAGAAATAAGAGATTTAATTGCTAGCGGGACTACCACCGTTATAATTTCTACCGGTGGAATTGAGGAAAACGGGCCCTATCTGGCGACAGGGAAACACAATTTAATATTGGAAGGGGTTTGTCCGGCCCTTGCCGAGAAACTCGGTAATGCACTGTGTGCCCCGCTGGTAAAGTTTGTGCCAGAGGGCAACATTAGCCCGCCCACCGGATCGATGCGTTATCCAGGCACCATAAGTTTAAGTGCTAGTACTTATGAGGCTTTATTAACCGACATTGCTAGCAGTCTTAAGCAATCTGGTTTTACCGACATTGTCATGATCGGAGACAGTGGCGGCAATCAATCTGGCATGGCTAATGTGGCCGATGGGCTGGGCGCCGACTGGATTGGCGACGAAACTCGAATTCACTTTGTAAGAGAGTTTTATGACCCAGGCTGGGTTGCAACAGAGGATTACACGCAGCGCGAATTAGGTGTTGCTGAATCGGGCAATGATGGCTATCACGACGACATCTGGGTGACAGCGATGATGATGGTTACCGATCCTGATCAGGTTCGCTTCTCACAGCGCGTGAATGCCGGTTTAGCGTCGATTAATGGCGTCGCCATAACTCCACTTGAAGACACAATCGAGCTTGGCAGGAAAATGATTGAGTTTCGGGCTGAATATACGGCGCGGGCTATTCAAAAAGTTGTTGCTTCAAAAAATTAATTTGCTAAAGCGAACAAGGTAAGGAAAAAAGCTATGAACCTATTAAAAAGCTGTGCGTCAGCTACCGGTTTAATGTCGATTATAGTCAGTGGTTTGTTGCTTACATCTTCTAGTTTCGGCGCTGAAGGTAACTACTTTTCATCCAATGACGTGTTCGAGCTTGAGTATGCGAGCGACCCGCAAGTGTCACCAAATGGAAAGCGGGTAGCTTACGTGCGACGCTCCAATGACATTATGACGGACAATACACGTTCCAATATATGGATTGCCAATGCGGATGGTTCTGCTCATCGGCCGCTATTTTCTAGCCAAGATAACTTCTCTTCACCGCGCTGGTCTCCAGACGGAACCCGCATTGCTTACCTTTCAAATGTAGAGCGCGGTCAACAGCTTTATGTGCGCTGGATGGATACGGGTCAAACTGCGCTACTAACGAATATCCAATTAGCCGCGTCAAACCTTAGCTGGTCACCGGATGGTGAAAGTATCGCATTCACCATGAGCGTCGAGGTGGACGAAAAACCGTTTACCGTGGACATGCCCGCAAAGCCTGAAGGAGCACAGTGGTCGCCAGCATTTGAATATGTCACCAGAGTTCGTTATCAGGCAGACGGCCGAGGAATTTTGGAGCCTGCTTATACCCATATTTTTATAGTGCCAGCACAAGGCGGTTCTGCGCGGCAACTTACTAGTGGGAATTTTCAGCATAGCAGCGGCTTAAGTTGGACGCCCGACAGCACGGAGATATTATTTTCAGCAAACAGAAGTGACAACTGGGAGTATGAAACTCGAGAAGCCAATATTTATGGTGTCAGCTTAGCAGGAGACATCAGACAGATCACTGATGGACCTGGCAGTGAGAGCAGACCTAGAATATCAGCTGATGGAAGATTGATTGCCTACACAAAGTCTGATGATCAAAAGTTAGCCTATCGCAATCGCTATCTTCATCTCATGAATTTGGATGGATCCAACGATCGTAATCTGTCGGCCGACATTGATAATTCACTTGCCAATGTTCAGTGGCAAGGCAACAGCGGCCTTTTTTATCAAATGACAGTGCGTGGGGTTACGGAAGTTGGATACGTTAATCTTGAGGGGCGCCACTCACAAATTGCGCAAGGGCTGGGGGGGGAGTCTCTAGGTCGGCCTTATGCAAGCGGTGGCTATAATGCGGCTGCTGGCACAGTTGCTTATACAAAAGGTGCTTTTAATCGCCCAGCAGATCTTTATGTGCTGGTTGAAGGGGTGGAAACGCGCTTAACCCATCTTAATGAAGACCTTCTTGAGTACAAAACTTTGGGGGATGTAAGAGAGATCATTTATAACTCCTCTATCGATGGGGAGGAAATTCAAGGCTGGTATATGACGCCACCTAATTATGACTCAAGCAAGCAATACCCTCTTATTTTAGAAATCCACGGTGGCCCACATTCAGCTTATGGCCCGCATTTTTCAGCAGAGATGCAGCGTATGGCGGCGGAAGGCTATGTGATTTTCTACAACAATCATCGTGGTAGCACTAGTTACGGCGAGCGCTTTGCACTGCTCTTGCAGAACAAATATTCATCCGAATATGATTTCTCAGACCATATGTCAGGGATCGATGCATTGATAGGGCAAGGAATCATAGATGAAGACCATTTGTATATTACTGGCGGTTCGGCCGGTGGTATTGCCGCGGCCTATGCTATTGGGCTTACCGATAGATTTAGAGCCGCTGCAATAGCCAAACCGGTTGTTAATTGGGTTTCGAAAGTGCTGACAGCCGATAGTGGCATTGGCCAAATAGATAACCAGTTTCCGAGCCTGCCTTGGGAAAACATCGAGGATTATTGGAAGCGCTCACCGCTGTCATTGGTTGGAAATATGAGCACGCCTACTTTGCTTATGGTGGGCACGGAAGATCGGCGTACTCCAATTTCGGAGACCGAGCAAATGTACCAGGCATTAAAGATTCAGAAGGTCGATGTCGTAATGGTGCGAATACCCGGCTCGCCTCACGGTATAGCGGGGAGACCTTCGCGTTTAATTGGCAAGGTCGAAAATATTCTGGCTTGGTTTAAGAAGTATCAATAAGAGGTGAAAACGAGATCTAAGAAATAAGAGTTTAGCGGCGAGGCCTTAGAGGCACTAACTCAGCCGCGAGAGCTGAAAGACGGGAGTCACTAAGACTCCCGTCAACCTGTCCTTAAGGCCGTGCTTCGGCGTCACGCCACCAGCCGGTTTCAAAAGTGGTTTGCTCTGGCCAAAGTTGGTTCAACGTATTTGCATCAAAAAGACGGCCATTTTGAACTACCCGGTCAATTTCTTCAGTGTTGCGAATGTCATCCAATGGATTGGCATTAAGAATCACCATGTCTGCCAGCTTACCAACCTCGATCGAACCTAAGTCCTCTGGGGCTCCTAGTATATGTGCGCCATCGATGGTGGCGGCTCGTAATATCTCAGCTGGGCTCATGCCTCCCATAGCGAATGACCACATTTCCCAGTGATAGCCTAGCCCTTGCAGTTCGCCATGGCCTCCAACGCCCAGTAAGCCGCCTGAGCGCTGTATTTTTGCGGCGGCCTCGGCGCCTTCTTCGATAGCAAATTCATCGTCACGAATCCAGCCTGGGCGCCGTTGGGTAAGCTCATCTAAGCGGTTGCTGGGGTAAAAGTAACGTAGCTTTTCATTGTCGTGAATTTCTTCGCGAGTAAAAAAGTATTCGGTCATCGAGGTCGCATTGTATTGAACGATAATTGTGGGTGTGTATGCGGTTTTAGTTCGCGCATAGAGCTGAGCCACATCATCAAATAAGGGGACATCGGGCAAGCTATGCTCGTTGCCGTGCATGCCATCGATGGCATGGGTTAAGTCTAGCCGTTGATCACCTCCGCCTTCGGTGGTCGGCAGAAGGTTCAGGTCCTGTGATGCCTGAACTAGCCACTGGCGTTGCTGTCGATTGCCAACCAGATAAGATTTTATATTGTTGGTGTTGTAGTGATCTCGGTAGCGACGCAAATAACTATGTACGGCGTCATAGTTGTGAAAGTCATTGCTCCCAAAAATGCCTGGTCCGGTCATAAAGGCACGCTGGCCAATGGTCGCTCCAGTTTCTTGCATGTCACGATAGGCAAAATAATCGTGGTATGTGGTCTGCACATCTAAGCCGCTGGTGACCCCATAGGCTAGGTTGATTGCCACCGACCAGTTGCTTGGTTCAAGTACGTCCTGTGTTCTGAATTCCCAATGGGCGTGTGCATCAATAAAGCCTGGGGTTATCCATTTGCCTGTCACATCAATTACCTCTGTATCAGGAGGCAGCTTCAGCGAGCCCTGAGGCCCAATGGCGCTGATTCGATTATCGGTAATCAAAACGTCTGCATTGATCAGAGCTTTGGACATTTCCTCGGTGGTGTCCCCGGACATAGTGATGATATTTCCGCCGCTTAATAAAAAGCTTCCTGTTGGAGTGTTTCTTGCCGTGACCACTTCAAACGGCGTCAGGACAACTGCTTCATGTTCATCAAGAGGAGTAAAAGCAGTTTCGTTCTCTTCAGATTCGGCGTCATCATTTTCAAATTCATCCGCTTCTCTGAATTCGACGCTTGACAGTGGGCGTTCAAAAATTGAGGAGCCGATGGCCCAATTGATTGTGTCACCACCGTTCGACCAGCCCATAAAGTCGGCTCCGATGTCGGTTAAGCGCTTCGCTGGCAGACTTGGGCTTCCAACACTTAATTGTGGAACCGATGCGCCGAGTTTTGGCAGGCTAACCACCCACAGCTGTTTAATCACTTTAGCTAAGACATACTTGCCGTTGGGTGAAATACGTACATCCTCAGCCCCAGGTGCTTCGTCTCTGAAGCTGGTGCCGTTGGGGCCGGTAATATGTATGTGATCGCGGCGATCACCTCCGTCGAGATTGACGGAAAATAGGGTGCCGCCATCGGCAAGGTAGAGACGATTAGGTTCCGGGCCAAAATGAGGTGTTCGCGCGTCACCTGCTGGCATGACAAGAATTTCATCGCTACCGTCTTGTGCAATTGAGATCAACTCAAGCGGAATACCCAAGCCGCTAAACTCACTAAACGTTTGATGACGTTGCCATTCATTTCCCTTCAATGCCATGAGGCGTTCGCCGCCGGGGTGCCAAACGATGTCAGTGTAAAATGCTGCGCTCTTGGTAAGCTGCTGAGGCTGGCCGCGACCGTTGGATCTGGTTTTCCATATATGGCCACCGTCATTGGCAGTCCATGTAACGAAGGCGATCCAGCGACCATCAGGAGAATAAACCGGCTGGAAGGCCCACATGTCCTCTGAGGTAAGCGCTGCGGGTTCCGATTGATTCCTGTTTAAGGTGTAAAGCCTAGTTAGCACACTCGCGGCGATTTGTTCATTGTCAGGCGAAAAATTCGGGCTTTGAGCTAATGTGGCAGTAAAGTCGCCTTGGGGTACACGCCAAGGTTTAGTTAGGTCAGGTCCGATTTCTAACGCTATGTCGGCAGAAAATGGGATTGTAATTGTATTGCCGCTCTCAGTATTAATTCGCTGGAACTGACCATCGGCGGACAGAAAAATCTCGCTGCCATCTGAGCTAAACGAATAGCCTGGCAACATGCCTCTGCTGGATGGGCGAAAATTTTCTTGAGCGTCTCTTTGTACTGGATAGGCAAGCCACCGGTCGTCCCCTGTCTCTAAATTTCTTATTCGCAGGCCTGTTTGCGCCTGATATCGAGTCCCGTATATTAGGTGATTTCCATCGGGGGATACCTGCGGGCGAACCCCGCCACCTTCACCCTGGGTGATTTGCAATCTGGCACCGTTGCCCAGATCTAGCCTGACTATCTGCGTAGTAGGGAAATTATCGGTCGGGGCTGTTGGGGAGCCAAGTTCTTCCGCGAAATAAAGCGACATTCCATCGGGTGAAAATGCGGCTCCGACCCCCGGTGGATTAGAGGAGTCGTCATCAGATTGAGCGATAGTTACCCCGCTGCCGCCGTCAACATGATACTGCACCAATTCAATCTCTTGGCTGCTTCGGGTAACTACCACGGCGTTGCTTTCTGGATTCCAAGCTGGACTAATGAAGCTAGCATAGGTTTCATCACTGAGCTGAATAGGATTGCTGCCATCGATAGCGGCTATCCATAAATTGTCCTTGCCGCTGCGGTCAGTAATAAAGGCAATTTTCTGGCCGTCTGGAGACACCACTGGCTGGCTGTCAAATCCCAGGCCACTGGTAATCCGCTGTGCTTGACCGCCCGCGACAGGTAATCGATAAAGGTCGCCGAGCAGGTCAAAGACTAAATAGGCATCATCTGGGGTGAGTGATACCGAAACCCAAGAGCCTTCGGTGACAGTGAAAGAAAGTTGATCTGTGGCCCCTTGCAGAGGCAATTCATCTGCAGCAGCTGTTGTGCTGCAAGCTAGGCCGGAGATGATAAAGGCGAGAGGAATCTGGAAGTTAACGATTTTTTTCAGCATTGATCTGCCCTAATAAAGACGGTTGTATTAACGTTATCATTTCAATTGTGCTCTGTCAGGCCTGTTAAGCAGGACTGTGACATAAAACTCTATTGGCTCAGGTTTAGTTAAACTCAATTGCACCAGACTGAGGGTTTAGTCTAATCGGTGCTTCTGGAAAGTCTCCGATAAGCAGATTGCGGCGGTTGTCTACGAGTGGTTTTTCTGGATAGTGCACCAGGACTTGCTCATCAGACTCATTGCTAAGTTTGTATAGTTGCAAATAGCTGTTTTGAAAAACCACATGGTCGCGGTAGGTTAGGCCCATTCCCCAAATGCTCAGCAATGCGACTGCTAAAATTGTGGGCTTAGTGCCCTCTTTGCAAATTAAGTAGAGGCCTAAAACAAAAGGGATTAGGTAGAGTCTCGCCACGAAGTTATGTGCAGTTATAATACTGTCTCCTTGAAAGCCAAACATTCCCCAATAAATCACAGCAGACATAAGGTAGATCGCTATCATGGTGATTTTTCCAGCCATTGACTTGAGTCCCGCGACGCTCAATATTACGGTAGCCATGCCGACCATAACTATTGCGCTGCTTGGGGAAAACTTGCTGAATTGGAACCAAAAACCAGACAAAAAGCTCAGGCTCGGCAAGAGAAAGTTTTCAGTCGAAAAGCCGTGAATGTCAGCATCGGACCCTAGCGGAGAAACTGATTGCCTAGCTAGCCAATAGATTGCTGAAAACGTAATCAGTGCCAATGAAACTAATGCTATGGCTTTTATATTTGTGTCTTTCGCTTGATAAATCGCGAGGAAGAAAAAGGGGATAGATAAAACATAGGCTTCTTTGCAGTAGATCGCTAGAACCATCGCAACGCCATAGGCCAGGTAGTTTTTGGAGCTGTAGAATCTGGTCGCTAAAGCAAGGAAGAAAAGGCAGCTGGCATCAAAAATATTTGCGAACCACCCTGCTGTGATTAAGGCAGAGGATGAAAATAGAAAAATGGCATAAAAAGCCAAAGCCCTTTCTTTATTGGCGCCTTGCTGATGCAAGACAGATGAAAACAACGCAGCTGCGGCAAGGATAAATGCAGCGTTGACATAACGCAGGAAGACAAAGCTGCCATTAGTCAGCTTGGCGATGACGATAAAAAAGGTACTGCCTAGTGGTCTGTAAATATCTAATGGCAACTCTTGCAACCAGAACATCTTTGCTGCATCGAAGAGGCTAGCGCTTGCGATAGGTTCGGCATGCAAGATAACGAGGGCGTTGGTTTCATCCCATACGTCAGCAATCATCAGATTGCTGATTAAAATAAGCCAGGCAATGGCCAAAGCTAGATAGAAATATCGATTATATGAGTCTAGCAAAAGGCCAAGGCTAAAGGTGGCGCGTTGTTGAGTAGTCATGTCTAAATCCGAGAACATAATCGAGCCGCTAGTATACAACTTGTAATTAAAAAGGTTAGTCCGCTTAAGAGATCAAAAAAGTAGAATAATCAACAGTTCCTAGGCTCTGGCTAAGTTTTGTTCAAGTTTGGTAAAAAGCTAATAATAGGGTGAAATCTTGGATTGGCCTACCCTAGACTATGGATAAGCTGGTGGTCTTTGAAAACGCCACTTAATATTTCAGAGCAAACGCCCATATCTTGTCCGGTCGGTGTATTGACCAAGCAAAGCTTCACGCATCAGGCGGCGAGTTATATAACACCGGCTTTGGTCCGATTATCGGCCCTGCGAAGGCCATAAAAAAGATTCTCGAGGCATGGGCCGAAATTCATATCGGTATCATCAAGCGAGACTTCTCCGATAAGATCAAACGGTGGGTGTGTTTGCTCTGCAAGCAGCCTGCGAAAATACTCAAGTTAGAATTGAAGGCATTAACGCTACTTACTATCCGGAGTAGAAATGAGCGTGAGGCCAGCCACCAGATTGCCCATTACCTAGCGACAAAAGGCTACCGCGAGGGCTTTGTTGGTGAGGAAATCAAGAAAGCTAAATCAGACCCTTATTACAAAGATGCGCGAGATGTGTTCGCCAGAGAAAAATCCAAATTTGAAGTAACAAGATTTGAACAAATTAAGGCTGAAAGAATAGTGTTTGGTTGCTAAAAGAGTATAAAAACTTTCTCGAATGGATGACCGCTTCTGTGGGATTGAAAGAGTTGTTGGCCTTCCTCTCAAGGAGTTTTCAGCAAATACTTAAGCCGAAATTGGCCGGTAATCTTAATGGCCGTTATTGAAGATTGGCCAGCCTACACAAAGCGGAAACTCAAGTATTTACAGCCGGTCCACGGCACTGCTATGGGAAGTATTCAAGATAGCAGAGATGCCGATCCGCACTATGAGAGAAATCCAAAATTTTTCAGGAAGGGAGTGATTTTTTTAGATTTCATAGACCGGTTAAAGCAAACAGATAGTTCCAATGGTTTTTACATTACCGTTGGTAATATGGCGTAACACATAGAGTCCTTGGCTAATTTTTTGCTGACAGTGATTCGGTAAATGTTGGTGATGGCGCTCTCATAGGTCAAACAGAGGGTTCGCTCTGGATTGCACTAAGGGCGATAATCACACTGTTGCATTTTGTCATGCTGAACAATCTCTTCTGCCAGATTAGGGTTGGAAAGCGAGTTCATCTGGTTCCATTGTGGAGTTTGCCGTCGGTATATAATGACGTTGATGCAGCTCGATCTGATTTCGATCAACATCCTTTGTTTGAGAATGCGACGGGATATGATTTTGTGTTCGATACCGGCGAAGCGCCCTTTATGCCCATTGGTTGGTGGAACCACCTCGTGTCTCTGGGTATGTCGATCAGTTTTACACGGAAGAATTTAGCGCTGGCTGCAAGTAATTTCTTTGGCGCAGGGTTTGTTAAAGAGTCTACTCATTTAAGTGTGGGGAAATTGGATTGACAATTTTTAGTTGTTTTGTCAGCTTAGTCTCCAGTTTTCGACCTCAACCTGCGACGATCATTTACGACGACATCCTGCTACGATAAAGTGCTAAGAAAAAGAGTAATAACAAATTGGTCAATTACAAAGAGCTGCCAGAGCTAAGTGGCATTAAGACATTCCTTGGGGTGGGTGGGTTGCTGTCGCTGCTAACCTTCCTCGTTTTCGGGGACGTGTTATCGGCTAACTGGCGTGCTGACGACACTCAAATATTAGCTCATGCGCTCAGGCACAATGTTCTAGATAATTTTTTCAATCCTGAGGTATGGCGCCAGCTGTCGCCGGCCAATCTTACGCCTTGGGTCGTCGCTTCATTTGAAGTTGATTTGCTCCTGTTTGGATTATCCCCGTTCGGATTCTATACGCATCAGCTAGTAGCTATATCCTTGGTGGCGATTGCTTGTTTTATGCTACTTCGGCTTTGGCTAGATCAACGATTCGCGTTCGCCGCTGCGCTGATTTTTATACTCGGCCTGCCAACCACCGCAGCGGCGAACAATCTTATGACCAGACACTATGTTGAAGGATTGCTGTTTGCCTGCTTAGCTGTGTACTTTTGCGTGAGATACCTTCGTCAGGGTCAGTCAAAGTATCTAGTCGTCGCTGCGCTTGGCTATGTTCTTGCGATAAGCGCAAAGGAAATATTCGTTCCGCTGGTGTTTTTAATACCACTCCTTGCTGAGGGCCCTAATCGATACCGCGTGAAAGCGTTTAGTGCATTTTTGATTGTGTCTGCGGCCTACACACTTTGGCGAGGATTCATGCTTGAGGGGCTAGTTGGGGGCTACACGGCGCCATCTCAGTTTCTAAATTCCGACTATTTGATGACAATACTGAGATTTATGTTCGGTATTCCTGCTTTGCTGTTAGGAGAATATTGGCAGGTATTGGGGCTTTTCTATTTGCTGGCCTTAGCGCTCGTTATATCGAAAAGTAAAAGGGCGTTTGTTGTAGTAATTGGCGTTTTGGCGCTAGAGTTGCTGCCCTTGGTGCCTATTGCGAGCATCTCGGGTATTTCGTATCCCGGCAGGTACTATTTGCTTATATGGTTTACGTTCTGCTTTTCTGCTGGCTTTTGCTTCAAGGCCATTGAAGGCTCCATTTTGAACAAAGTAAGCGCTGTAAAAAGCAAGCTAGTGCTATTGCTGCTAATCTCTGCTGTCGTTGTTTATCAGCTGACCTCGAGGCATCAATTTTCCACTGCAATAGCAGCAACAAATGCTGAATTTGATGTTCAGGCTGAATTTATTTGGGAAGAAGGAGATGACAAGTATTTTGTTCCAAGCAATCGATTATTGAGTGCATTCTGGTTTGTGCGAGGCTTGCAAGAGATGAAGGGTTTTGATCGTGTAGACTCGAGTATGCCTAATATCATTCTCGATGAGATGTTCCTGTCGGGAACAACGCAGCCGTTGTATGAGTTTGATTATGACTGTATCTGTATGCGGGATGTGTCTGAGACTTTGAAGAGCAGGATAGAGATTCAGCAAGCATTGACCGACCCTGAGGGTGCTATGCGTGTTGAAATGTCATTCCAGAATAATGTATTCAAATGGAATTTTGGCCCCTATATCGACAATGACTACTACATTTTCTCAGACTACATCGGTGTGGTTAGATTTCCCAGTCAGGGGGAGTTTCTGTTTTACGATATCGACGGCCCACTAGAAGTTAGAGTTGGTCACTTTCCCCCAAGTGGTTTGAAAACCTACTCAGATATAATGCTCATCGAGCAGGGTGCTGCACCTGTTACATGGCCAAATTGATCTATGCGCCTCGCCAACATGAGATTTAGGGTAGCTAAGAGCTGGTTACTTGCACTCAATCTGGGTAACCTAGGTTTTTAGTTGTAAGTGGCGATATTCATGAGTACAAAAAAACCTCTCGAAGGCTATAAAGTAGTAGATTTTTCAGCGGTATTTGCTGGCCCTATATGTTCACGGTTTCTATTAGATTGTGGTGCCCAAGTCATTAAAATAGAAACCATCGGTGCAGGCGACATTACCCGAGGAGTCGATGGCATCACGCGGACCTTTGCTCATTTCAATGCGGGCAAGCGAAGCATCGCTGTAGATCTTAAAAGCCCCTCTGGACAGGCATTGGTCAAGCGACTTATAGCCGATGCTGACATAGTCATTGAGAACTTCCGCCCAGGTATTATGGCTAGATTTGGCTTGGACTATGACAGTCTCAAAGATAGCATGCCAGGTCTGGTTTACTGTTCAATCTCCGGCTTTGGTCAATCAGGACCATACGTACACCGAGCAGCGTATGCGCCGATCGTTCATGCCGCCAGTGGCTTCGACAGCGTTCATGCCGCGTCTCAGGGCGATGCCAGCCCACGTCCAGCAAATTGGGAAATTATGGTTGCCGACATACTCACCGGGACCACCGCTTTTGGTGCTATTCAAACCGCATTGCTTGGGCGAGAACGTCACGGCGTTGGTGAGTATATTGACATTAGTATGATGGAATCGATGATGACATTAATTCCTGCCCACATTCAGGGCGCGCAGATGGAGGAGCCGCCCGTAATAGGAAGGTTCCACCCATTAAAGGTCAAAGACGGGTTTGTTATGTTGTGTGCGGTGTCTGACAAGAACTTGGAAAGTCTAGCATCTGCTTTGAATAGGCCCGATCTGCTTAGCGACCCTCGTTTTGTTAGAGGCCCAAGAACCGCCAATTTTGGTTTGCTAGTGAAAGAGGTTGAACGCTGGTCTTCATCACTGACCTGTGACGAGTGTGAAGAAGCACTTAACCTTGCTGGCGTGCCTTGCAGTAAATATCAGCAAGTGGAGGACTTGTTTTCACACCCGCAGGTTTTGGAGCGCAAATCGTTTACCAAAGTGTCAGATGAAAAGTTGGGTGATTTTTTAATTCAAAACATGCCGATAAAATTCCGCAATACAGAAAACTCAGCAAGCCCTTGGGTCGCAGATTTGGGGCAACACACCGATGAAGTGTTAGCCGGCGAGCTGGGTTTGAAGCAGGCAGAGATTGACGATCTGCGAATTCAAAATATAGTCGCTTGATTATATTGGTTATGATCTTATTGAAAACCTAAAATTGCTGTGCGTTAGCCTTAATTCGCTAATGCACAAGCATTTGCTGGAGGTGTCGATTTTGCTCTTGTGCAATTTTAGCTAAGTTCGGTTAGATAAGATTAAGTTGGAGTAAATTGAATTAAGCCTAATCCAAGACGAGGAACGGGTAAAATGAAAATAACTGAACGGCCGGTAACTGTTACGATAACATACCTCAATTCGAACCTCTGCTAGGCTCGAAAACCCGGGTTTTATAGAAAATTAAGGCCAAATTTTCAGCCACATTTCGGAGTTGATTGAGGCCTTTCCGAACGAGAGGCTATCGTGTAAATGGTGTTATGCCGAGTATTCAGGCGGTGCCGTAATCCATTTTTTGTTATCTCCTAGCAAGCCCGTCAAACTTGTTGTCACATCAAATGCTGTAGCCGATTCCCCTGATCATATTCCTGAATTTTATCGTGACAGCCGCCAAGGCGCGTGGGACTATTTTATAGGAGAAAGCCTGACGAAATACCTGCAGTCGAGCCCCTGGCTGAGAGCGTAGGAAAAGCGCCGCTGAAATTGATAACCTAATGGTAATAAACTCCTCCAAAGGCTTAGTTTTTCCTCAACAAGGCTTTTGGCGCTGCTCCCCGCAATAAAGACGGAGCCTTGTTCTTGCCGCTCATTAAACTATTGGCTTTTAGCTTTTTAGTAGGGTCGTTCAATTATTTAAATTTTGCGTGTTACCAATTGACTCAATAGTGTTAACGGGATACTCACTAGTCTGTTTGCTTACAAGGCCGGAAATAATTTTACTAATAAATAGTCATTTTTTCCGAAAATCCTTGTTACATTTTGTTTAATTATGGCAGACTCATTACAGTAGTAAACGTTGGCGAATTTAGTTCGTAACGTTAGACAGACCAGCATTATCCAAGAAAGCAAAAAAATAATAGAAAGGGATACTGGCATGAAAACTACAACGCTAAAAAACGGTATGCTCGCAGCAGCTGTCTTAGCTACCTTATTGGTAGCCGCTCTTTTAGTCTTTCAGGCGCAATTCTTTAACTTCGATGTGCTGTCTGGCTCATCAGACGCTAGGCTAACCTCTGGTCAAGAAGAGGGGGTTATTGCTCAGGTGGAAAGTATATTTTCAACAAGTGCAAGATATGTATTCGATCGCGATTATTGGATTGCAAATATGCACAACATACGTAATCCTCGGTTTTAATTTATATTGTCGAAAAATCTACTAAGCGGCCACTATTAGCACTTAGCTCAGTGTATCGTGGCTATCTTCTCGCTATGTTTGTACCCTATTTTTTTTCGACCTCTGCTTAGACCTCTGCTTAGACCTCTGCTTAGGCCTCTATTTCTTTCTCTAGTTCTGCTTACGTTTTTTCAAGGTTCGATTCGCCACTTTGAATACTGTCAGCTGAACAAGGGGGGGGCTCG
>JBLGBJ010000032.1:0-35655 GCA_047617605.1 Pseudohongiellaceae bacterium
GTCGGCATGAAAGTCGGCATGAAAGAAGGCTCAAATGACAGCTATACACTACTGGAGGGAAAGAGTTTCCCGCTTGGCGTTCACAGCAAGGCAAGTTACGATGATGTCATTCTAAAAATAGATCCAGGGTTTAGTATTAATCTTTTTTCAGACGGTGTGCTTGAACTTATTGATATGACAAGTTTGGATAGCAAAGAAACCTATCTAATCGACCTGGTTACCAAGGGCAAAGGCCGTTATCAAGAGGTGTACAACAGCTTGGGCCTCGATTCAGTTGCTGATGCACCCGATGACGTTGCTTTGCTAACCATAGAAATGGCAGAGTAGTTTCAAGATAAAGGTAGTACAGCGAGCAAAAAGCTTTAGTACAGTAGGCAAAGCCCGCTAAGCGTTATTTTTGCTATCTCGAACTTTCAGCTTAGATTGAATGAAGTCACTGTGGGATACATAGATCAGCTCTGAAACCCTTCGAATCAAACTATCCTCATACTTATCCAGCGTTTCGTCAGAAAACGCTATCCGCCACATGTTTTCAATAAGATCGGTTTTTTGTTTGTAGTCATAATGATCGTTGATTAGGCTTGTAAATTCATAAAGTGATGTTGAGTCGCTTGCTTGGTCTTTTGCTAAGGAAGCCATTTCTTCAATTTCATCGTTTGATATAGAAAGCTCTTCTTTTAAGACTCTAGTAAATTCAGCGGCTTCTCGGTCATCTAATTGATGGTCTGAATTCATCACTTCAATCATTAATGCGGCAGAGGCTAGATTTAGTTTTTTCGCCGTGTCGTCAGTAGCTTCGGCGGTTGCTTTTGAAAAGTTGCTATCAAAAAAGGATTTAAACGTCTTAAGCATAAAGTTTACCAGTGGTTATTAAATACAGGGGATATGATGCCATATCAATTGAGAGTTGCAATGGCACCTGCAACTACTGAGATGTCGGCATCTTTTCTAAAAGCATTTTCCGACAAGTAGCGTCTAAAGTGTTTGCCTCCTGGCTCGCCCTTGAACAGCCCCAAAATATGGCGCGTCATATGTTGGAGAGGGGTGCCTTTGCGAAGTTCTGATTCCATGTAGGGAATGTAGTTTTCCAAATAATCGAGTCTAGTTAGTCTGTTTTTTGTGTCACCAAAAATCACAGAATCAATCTGAGAAAGAAGGAAAGGGTTTTGATAGGCTTCTCGGCCAATCATGACGCCATCAACTTTCGCGCTTAATTGGTTAACCGTTTCCATATCCTTAATTCCCCCGTTGATTATTATCTCCAGCTCTGGGAAGCACTTCTTCATATCAAATACTCGTGCGTAGTTAAGCGGAGGAACTTCTCGATTCTGCTTAGGGGATAGACCTGACAATATCGCAATTCGAGCATGAATGATGAAAGTATCGCAGCCAGAATCAGCCACGGTAGCTATAAATTTTTGAAGAAATTCGGTGCTATCTTTATCGTCAATTCCGATTCTACATTTCACCGTTACCGGTAACGAGGTCGCGCGTTGCATGCTCTTTACGCAGTCAGCGACAAGCTTAGGCTCAGCCATCAGGCAGGCGCCAAATGCACCAGATTGAACCCGAGCGCTGGGGCACCCGACGTTGAGATTGATTTCCTGATAGCCTGCGTTTTCACCAAGTTTAGCCGCCATTGCGAGCTGGGCGGGATCGCTTCCTCCAAGCTGCAAGGCCACAGGCTGCTCGCTGTGATCATGTTGGAGGAGGTACGCCGCGTCTCCGTGCGCAAGAGCCGCACTGGTAACCATTTCGGTGTAGAGAAGGGTGTGGTTAGAAAATTGACGGAGAAACATCCTATCGTGCCTGTCGGTCCAATCCATCATTGGGGCCACACAAAATTTTCGACTAAAACTCATATTAAATACAATTCTTACTAATTCACCTAAACGTCAGGTCTATGTTGGTTATGCTGCGTTGTCTGAACAGAAATGACTTTTCAGCTCAGGCAGCCTCAGCCTTGAAGTGAACATTATAGCATTTAGGAATTGCTAGGGTTTAGCGTATAATTCGCAGCCTCGTTAAACTTTAATGTGATTAATCAAAGCCAATGTCTGAAATTAGAACCCGAATAGCTCCTTCTCCAACTGGAGATCCACACGTAGGTACTGCCTATATCGCATTGTTTAATCGCTGCTTTGCTCATTATTATGGCGGGAAGTTTATCTTAAGAATTGAAGACACTGACCAGATGCGAAGCACAGACCAGTCTGAGAGAGATATCTTGGATGCGCTGGCTTGGCTGGGACTCAGCTGGGACGAAGGGCCCGGCATAGGCGGTGAATATGGTCCCTATAAACAAAGCGAGCGCGGGGCAATTTACGATCAACATATTAATCAGTTGCTAGATAATGGCTCGGCGTTTCGGTGTTTTTGTACATCCCATAGGCTCGACGATCTGCGCAAGCAACAAATGAGTGATAAAGCTGCCGTCGGCTATGATGGCCATTGTTTGCAACTGGCCCCCGAGGCGGTTGCTGCGCGTGTCGCTGCTGGCGAGGAGCATGTTATTCGAATGAAGATTCCTAGCGACGGGGAGTGTACATTTGATGACATGCTCAGAGGTCCTGTCTCGATCGCATGGTCTCAGGTTGATATGCAAGTACTCATCAAATCTGACGGCAAACCAACTTATCACTTTGCCAATGTAGTGGATGATCATCTTATGAAGATCAGTCATGTCATTCGTGGAGAGGAATGGATTAATTCCGCGCCTAAACATATATTGCTTTACCAATACTTTGGCTGGGATGTTCCTGCTCTCTGTCATATGCCACTGCTTAGAAACCCTGATAAAAGCAAGCTCAGTAAGCGTAAGAACCCAACCAGTATCGGTTACTATCAAGCAATGGGCTATCTCCCAGAGGCAATGTTGAATTATCTAGGAATGATGGGATGGACGATGCCAACCGGTGAGGAGATGTTTACTTTGCAGGAGATGACCGACGCTTTCGATATTAAAAGGGTGTCTTTAGGTGGCCCAATATTCGATACAGAAAAACTGGATTGGTTAAATGGCAAATATATTAGAGAGACTTTAGACGACAAAAAGTTTGCCGAGCTCTTTGCTCAGTGGGCCTTTAGTCCTGAGAAAATTCAACGAATTGTGCCCCTACTAAAACAAAGGGTAGAACGTTTTAGCGATGTAGCTGAACTAGGTAGCTTTTTCATCAGCGCTAACCCTGCCTTGTCAGTCGACCTTTTCGAGCACAAGGGCTTAACTACTGAGGTCCAAGTTAAAATTCTGCAATTTAGTTTGTGGCATTTGGAAGCGCTACAGTGCTGGGATCGAGAAACCATTGAAGCGTCCCTACAAGGGTTAGCGGTGCAACTGGATTTAAAGATTCGGGATTTTTTATTCCCGCTGTTTTTAGCCGTTAGCGGTAAAGCGGTGTCTACCTCTGTCATTGAGTCAATTGATATATTGAAGCTGGATATAACTCGAGCTCGATTACGCGCAGCCATTGACACACTTGGCGGGGTTTCTAAAAAAATGGCGAAGAATCTAGAGCGAGAATACCGCAGTCTCGACTAGGCTTATCACTAAATTTACCGTTTCCAGTTAATTGCTAGTCGCAACGGATTGACTTGAAGACTAGCTGTGCTTAGAATGCGCCAGTTTTTCGAATACCCGTGATCCGTAAAACATCATGAAATAATGGGGCCTTAGCTCAGCTGGGAGAGCGCAACGCTGGCAGCGTTGAGGTCATCGGTTCGATCCCGATAGGCTCCACCATTTTTTGATTCCTTCCAACTGTCTCCCTTAGTAGTAATGTTGTGGCCTTAGCTTCACGAATTCAGGTCTATTAAATTCATCCCGCAATAAGACCAAATTAATACGAAAACTAATGCACAAAAAAGGCGCCTCGGCTTACACCTTAGCGCCTTAATTCAAGCTGTTTCCTGCATTATTTTACAGGGTAATCTCTTGCAGTGTACCCTTTGTAAAGCTGACGTGGTCGGCCGATCTTGTATTCGGCGCTCATCATTTCATTCCAGTGAGCAATCCAGCCAGGAGTTCTTCCCGTGGCAAAAATCACCGTGAATAAGCTAGTCGGAATACCGATTGCCTTCAGGACAATGCCAGAGTAGAAATCAACATTAGGATAAAGCTTTTTAGAGATGAAATATTCATCTTCTAGTGCAATTTTTTCCAGTTTACGGGCGATTCTAAACAGTGGGTCATTTTCAATACCCAGCTCTGCTAAGACTTCATCACAGATGCCACGCATTACTTTTGCCCTTGGGTCGAAATTTTTGTAAACCCGGTGCCCAAAGCCCATTAGCCGGAAAGGGTCACTTTTATCTTTGGCCTTCAGAATATATTCTTCGATTCTAGATTCATCACCAATTTCGTCTAACATCTCCAGCACCGCTTCGTTAGCGCCGCCATGAGCAGGGCCCCATAAGGCGGCTATGCCAGATGCGATGCAGGCGTAGGGATTTGCACCAGTTGAGCCGGCGAGCCTTACAGTGGACGTTGAGGCATTCTGCTCATGGTCTGCATGAAGCAAGAAGATGGTGTCCATTGCTTTGATTAAAGTAGGGCTAACTTTGGGAGCTTCGCAGGGCGTGCTAAACATCATGTGCAAGAAGTTCTCGCTAAAACTCATGCTATTTTGGGGGTACATAAACGGTTGGCCAACGCCATGCTTGTAGCACATAGCTGCTAGAGTCGGCATCTTAGCAATGACACGGCGCGCTGCCATCATTCTGTGCTCAGGCAAATCAGTGTCTAAGGTGTCATGATAAAAGGCGGAAAGTGCGCCCACTACCCCGCAGAGCATCGCCATTGGGTGTGCCGTACGCGGGAATCCTTTGAAGAACTGATGAATCTGTTCGTCAACCATCGTGTGGTAGCGGATCCCGTTCTCAAAATCTGCATTTTCCTCTGTGTTGGGCAACTCGCCGTTAAGCAGCAGATAACAAGTTTCAAGAAAGGTGGAATGCTCTGCCAGTTGCTCAATAGGATAACCTCTGTAAAGTAGGATTCCTGCGCCGCCGTCGATGTAGGTGATTTCGGAATCGCAAGCTGCGGTTGAGACGAAACCTGGGTCGTAAGTGAAAACGCCTTCGCTAACTAGGCTTCTTACATCTACTACATCAGGGCCAGTACTGCCTGCATAAACGGGCAATTCGATAATTTTGTCTATCCCGTCAATGGTTAGCTGGGCCTTTTTTTCACTCATGCTGGACTCCTGTAGAATATTAGAAAGATAGATAAATCATAAAAATCAATTAGTTATAGCTGTAATTTGGATAAAAGGACAGCCTGTGTCTGATTAATAGGGAAGGCATACTAGAAAGAGACTTGGTGTATTGTCAAATGTTTGTCGAATCTAGTTTCCGAGTAGACATTGGTGTAATTATAGTAGGTGCAGTCTTAATGATTTACTTAAATCCCCACAACTTGCCAGTTTGTGCTAAACCAAGAGTGAGAGATTATTTTCTCTGCAGGCCTTCCTTTAAAGGCTGACAAAGCATTGTCATAATTGGGATTATAGGCTGAAGATTTATTGTATTGGGTAGTCTATAAGCTTATACTTTCTTCCGTTAAAATATCCTAATTTGTATAAGTATTTCAAACAGTTTGAGTGCTTTTTCGAACTCGAAAATTGTATACGTTTAATCCACATCAAGGGACCTAGTATAACGTGAAAGACACAAGACCTGTAAATCTTAACCTGCTTGTTTTTAGATGGCCGATCGCCGCCATCACATCGATACTTCACAGAATCAGCGGTGGCTTCATCTTCTTCGGAATGGCCGCGCTTCTATACCTCCTTGATTTGTCACTCAGCTCCCAAGCGGGCTTTGATGAAGCAGCGGCTTTGCTCAGTGGTACCACCGTGAAAGTGATTGTCTGGGCCATTGCGTCGGGTATTCTTTACCACTTAATTGCAGGTATCAAACATCTAATTATGGATTATGGCTTTGGCGAGACTGTTGAGGGTGGTAAAACAGGTGCGATTTTAGTGCTTGTCGCTTCAGCTGTCGCTATTGCTATTGCGGGGTACTGGATATGGTAACTAACGCAACCAGCCTGAGCCGGTCGGGGGTTTCTGACTGGCTTATTCAGCGATCTAGCGCTGTTATTTTAGCCGCCTACACACTTTTTGTCCTAGGGGTGTTTATCGTCAACCCAGACATGGACTACAACTCGTGGAGCACATTGTTCAGCTCCAATCCAATGCGATTGTTTAGTTTGATAACAATCTTCGCTCTTTGCGGCCATGCATGGATAGGACTTTGGACCATCACCACTGATTATTTAAACGTCCACCATGTTGGGAGTTTTGCAACAATCAGTAGACTTACAGTTCAGGCAGTATGTGCACTAATTACAGTGACGTATTTGTTCTGGGGCATTCAGATTTTTTGGGGTAGTTAGATGACAACCATGCGCAATATTTCTTTTGATGCGGTTATTGTTGGCGGCGGCGGTGCAGGTTTGCGCGCGGCGTTGCAATTGTCTCAGTCCGGTTTCAAAACAGCAGTAATTTCCAAAGTATTTCCAACTCGCTCACACACCGTTTCTGCACAAGGTGGCATCACCTGTGCGATTGCCAGTGATGACCCTAATGATGATTGGCGTTGGCATATGTATGACACCGTAAAAGGGTCCGATTACATCGGCGATCAAGATGCGATCGAGTACATGTGTAGTGAGGGGCCCAAGGCTGTGTTTGAAATGGAGCATATGGGATTACCATTTTCGCGGACAGAAAGCGGCCGAATCTACCAGCGTCCGTTTGGTGGCCAATCAAAAGACTATGGTAAGGGCGGGCAGGCAGCTAGAACATGTGCGGCGGCTGACAGAACGGGACATGCTCTTCTTCACACGCTTTACCAAGGCAACCTTAAGAACAACACGGTTTTCTTGAATGAGTGGTACGCCACTGATTTAGTTAAGAACCAAGACGGCGATGTTGTTGGCGTGATTGCAATATGTATAGAAAGCGGTGAAACAGTTTTCGTAAAATCAAAAGCTACAGTATTCGCAACAGGCGGTGCTGGACGAATCTACGCGTCGACCACTAATGCAATGATCTGCACCGGTGATGGCGCTGGGATGGCAATGCGTGCCGGCTACCCTATGCAAGATATGGAAATGTGGCAGTTTCACCCGACAGGTATTTATGGTGCAGGAACTCTTGTTACCGAGGGATGCAGAGGCGAAGGTGGCTACTTAATTAACAAGGATGGCGAGCGTTTCATGGAGCGCTACGCACCTAATGTAAAAGATTTGGCAGGCCGCGATGTTGTCGCCCGGTCTATGGTTCTCGAAATGCTTGAAGGTCGAGGCTGTGGTGAAAATGGTGACCACGTAATGTTGAAGCTGGACCATCTTGGGGAAGACGTGCTTAACGCCAAGTTACCTGGAATCTTAGAACTCTCACGAACATTTGCTCACGTAGATCCTGTTAAAGAGCCTATTCCGGTCGTGCCGACCTGCCATTACATGATGGGTGGTATTCCTACCAACGTAAATGGTCAGGCCCTTACTCAGAACAGCGACGGTGTCGATCAAGCTATTCCAGGGTTGTTTGCTGTAGGCGAGGCGGCCTGTGTTTCAGTTCACGGCGCTAACCGCCTGGGCGGTAACAGCCTACTGGATCTCATCGTTTTCGGCCGTGCCGCGGGCAAACATATTCAAGAAATGTTGCAGCAGGGCTTGGAGCAGAGGCAAGCAAGTGACTCAGATATAGAAATGTCAATGTCTCGCCTAGCGCGGATGAATGAAAGTACTTCTGGTGAAAGTGTGCCTGTGCTGCGTAGAGAGCTCCAAACAATTATGCAAAACCACTTTGGCGTTTTCCGCAAAGGAGAGTTCATGCAGGAAGGAATTAAAAAGCTCGAAGTGTTGCGCCAACGAATTGATAACGTCCACTTGACCGATAAGAGCAATACTTTTAATACCGCCCGTATCGAAGCTCTTGAGCTTGAGAATTTATTTGAAGTTGCGCGTGCTACAGCGATTTCTGCTGAGGCGAGACCTGAGAGCCGCGGAGCTCACGCTCGTGATGATTTCAGAGAGAGAGATGACGAGAATTGGCTATGCCATTCGATGTACTTTCCAGAAGACAAAAAAGTAGGCAAGCGTGCGGTGAATTTTTCGCCGAAGACCGTGGACACTTTTGAGCCCTCAGTTAGATCTTATTAATATTAACTACGTAAATTTAGGTGGTATGCCGTGTTAGTTAGCATATATCGTTACAATCCTGAGATCGACAGTAAGCCGTTCATGCAGGATATAGAAGTTGAGATACCAGAGGGTAAAGACTTGATGGTGCTTGATGTCCTTAATCTAGCGAAAGAAAAGGACCCTACTATTGTTTATCGCAGGTCATGCCGAGAGGGTGTTTGTGGCTCTGATGGCATGAGCATCAATGGACAGAATGGACTAGGCTGTATTACACCTTTGTCAGAGGCGGTCAAACCTGGCAAGAAACTGGTCCTTCGACCGTTGCCTGGTCTGCCAGTAATTCGAGACCTTGTCGTCGATATGTCAATCTTCTACAAGCAGTTCGAAAAGGTTAAGCCGTGGCTAATGAATGATACGCCGGCTCCCGCAATCGAGAGGCTGCAGTCACAGGAAGATAGAGCAAAGTTAGATGGCCTCTACGAGTGCATACTTTGTGCATGTTGCAGTACGGCTTGTCCTTCGTTCTGGTGGAATCCCGATAAATTTATCGGCCCAGCTGGCCTCTTGCAGGCGTATCGGTTTCTAGCCGATAGCCGCGATACGGCCGCCGCTGAGCGGCTAGCGGGATTAGACGATCCCTTCAGCGTATTTCGTTGCCGCGGAATTATGAACTGTGTATCGGTCTGCCCAAAAGGATTAAACCCTACTCGAGCAATCGGACACATTCGCAGTATGTTGGTAGCTGAGGGCACTTAGTGCGGAGTGACGGATTAGCTCTGCATTAGTATTTGATAATAAAAGCTAAACGGAATTAGTTCAGCACAAACGAACGGAATAAAGCGCCTAATTGGCGCCAACGCTGAGGTAACAAATGCAACAAAATATGATGGAATTGATGCTTAGCAGCGGTCACATATCGGGTTCTAATGCTGCCTATGTAGAAGATCTGTACGAATCTTATCTTACTGACCCCGATTCAATACCTGAGCAGTGGAAGGAATATTTTTCGTCATTACCGTCTATTAATGGCTTTACTGCGCCAGATGTTTCACACGCAGATATTCGTAAAGATTTTAAAGCGCTTAGTAAAAGAAGCAGATTCACTCCTGTTTTAAGCAATGATGCTGTTGTCAACTCCGAACATGAGCGTAAGCAAGTTCAGGTAATGCTACTTATTAGCTCATACCGTGTGAGAGGACATCAAAAAGCAGGACTTGACCCCCTCGGGCTAATGCATCGAGAGCGAGTGCCTGATTTAGAGCTCGAGTTTCACGACCTTACCCCCGTAGACTATTCCACTTCATTTCAAACCGGTTCCTTATTCATCAGTCGCGATATCGCTCCTTTGCGAGACATTGTCGATACTCTAGAGCGAATCTACTGTAGTTCCATTGGCTATGAGTTCATGCACATAGTTAACTTGGAAGAGAAGCAATGGATACAACAACGCATCGAAGGTAATGATGGTTTTCCAGCGTTCGAAAATGACGTAAAGCGCCATCTACTTGAGCGACTAATCGCCGCAGAAGGCTTAGAAAAACACCTGGATGCAAAATACCCTGGTACCAAAAGATTCGGTTTAGAGGGAGGCGAAAGCCTGATCCCGGCGCTTGACGAATTGGTCCAGCGTTCCGGAAACTATGGCGTAAAAGAAATAGTATTGGGCATGGCTCACCGGGGACGTTTAAACGTTCTGGTAAACATTCTTGGCAAAAACCCTGCAGACTTGTTTGATGAATTTGAAGGCAAGGTCGTTTACGAGAGCTCTGGGGATGTAAAGTACCATCAGGGATTTTCATCAAATATCATGACCACCGGCGGTGAAGTTCACATGGCGATGGCATTTAACCCATCACATTTGGAAATTGTGGCTCCTGTGGTTGAAGGCTCTGTCAGAGCACGTCAGTCCCGGCGTGGAGATAAAGAAGGCTCAAAAGTACTACCGATCATTATTCATGGTGATGCAGCATTCGCCGGTCAAGGCGTTGTGATGGAGACATTTCAAATGTCCATGACTCGCGCCTATTCCACCGGTGGTACTGTCCATATAGTGATAAATAATCAAGTAGGTTTCACTACCAGTCGTCAAGATGATGCTCGCTCTACCGAGTATTGTACTGATGTGGCTAAAATGGTTCAGGCACCCATCTTTCATGTTAATGCCGATGATCCTGAGGCGGTTTTATTTGTCACGCAATTAGCTCTGGATTTTAGATACCAGTTTAAGAAAGATGTTGTCGTCGATTTGGTTTGTTATCGCCGGCGCGGGCATAATGAAACTGATGAGCCTGCATCAACTCAGCCCCTAATGTATGCAGCAATCAAACAGCATAAGTCCACTCGCATTTTATACGCTGAGCTGCTTGACGCTCAGAATATAATGAGCACCGCAGAATCCGATTTGCTCAACAAAAACTACCGCACCGCATTAGACACCGGCGAGCATGTTGTAAAAAGCCTGGTTAAAGAGCCTAGTGTCGAGCTATTCGTTGATTGGAGTCCTTATCTGGGTCACGCATGGAGCCCCCATTACAACACCTCAATATCACTCAAAACGTTACAAGGTCTTGCTCGAAAATTAGTTACACCGCCAAAAGATTTTAAAATTCTGCGCCAAGTTCAGAAGCTTTTGAACGATAGATCCAGTATGGCGGCGGGCGAACTACCAATAGACTGGGGTTTTGCTGAAACTCTTGCCTATGCTAGCATTTTGATAACGGGTAACAAGGTTAGAATTACAGGACAAGACGTTCGTCGTGGCACCTTCTCACATCGCCATGCCGTTCTACACGATCAAATTACTGGTGAAACTTATACCCCGCTACAGTCGTTAGAAAAAAATCAGGGTAGCTTTACCATTTACGACTCGCTACTTTCAGAAGCGGCGGTGCTGGCATTTGAATACGGCTACGCTACAACCATACCCAACGCATTGGTAATATGGGAAGCCCAGTTTGGCGATTTCGCGAACTCTGCTCAGGTCGTAATTGATCAGTTCATCACCAGTGGTGAGCATAAGTGGTCGCGACTTTGCGGATTGACGCTATTATTACCGCATGGTTATGAAGGACAAGGCCCTGAACACTCTTCAGCAAGACTCGAACGTTTCTTGCAACTTTGTGCTGAACAGAATATTCAAGTGTGTGTTCCCACAACGTCTGCGCAAGTGTTTCATATGCTGCGTAAGCAAGTGTTATGTCCATTGCGTAAACCGCTGGTGGTTATGTCACCGAAGAGTTTGCTTCGTCACAAAGAATCTGTATCAAGCCTAGAAGAGTTGGCGGACGGTTCTTTTCAAGTTGTGCTTGACGAAACCGATGATTTCGATCCCTTGAGTATCAAGCGACTAATTATTTGCAGCGGCAAAGTTTATTACGACTTGAGGGCGGAGCGACGCACTCGAGAGATAAGCAACATCGCTATCATTCGAATGGAGCAGCTGTATCCGTTCCCACACGATGATTTTTTAAATTGTTTGCTGCAGTATAAGAACCTTGAATCTATCGCATGGTGTCAAGAAGAGCCTATGAATCAAGGTGCCTGGTATTCAAGTCAGCATCATCTACGAGCGGCTATAAATGAGCATTTCCCTAGTATTTACCTCGAATATGTAGGTCGAGATGCATCGGCATCGGTGGCAGCAGGCTATCCGGCGCTTCATCTAAGCCAATTGAAAAAATTTATCGACGAAGCCTTAAGCTAATTAATTGCAAGTAATCGACTGCGGGCTCGTGATCGATTTAAAAGGACAGACTATGACAATAGAATTAAAAGCACCCACTCTTCCTGAATCAGTTCCAGATGGCACGATTGCGACTTGGTATAAGAACGTAGGTGATACCGTTACCCGCGATGAATTGCTTGTCGACATTGAAACGGACAAGGTAGTTATCGAAGTAGTATCGCCAACAGATGGCGTATTAAAAGAGATCATTAAAAATACTGGCGACACCATCGTAAGCAACGAGGCTATAGGCAGTGTTACAGCGGGGGAGGCATCGGCTTCTCCAGCGGCTCCGATGCAAGTTCAAGCAGCAGAACCTAGCAGCGCTTCAACTGATGAATCGCTGCCAAGCCCTGCAGCTAAAAAGTTGATCTCAGAGAATGAATTAGACGGTAAGTCTATCGCTGGCAGTGGTAAAGATGGACGCATAACCAAAGAGGATGTTGTGAGCCATATGCAAAAGCCCACGCCTTCTGCATCTGCGAGTCCAGTAACTGCGGTCGTATCAGCCGATGGCCGCACTGAAGAAAGAGTGCCAATGAGCCGACTACGAGCAAAAGTTGCCGAGCGTTTGCTTCATGCAACGCAAAGCACGGCAATGTTGACGACGTTCAATGAAGTCAACATGAAGCCAATTATGGACATTCGCAGTCGCTATAAAGATCAGTTTGAAAAGACTCACGACGGGGTCAGACTTGGCTTCATGTCATTTTTTGTGCGTGCCTGCATTGAAGGTTTAAAAAGATTCCCCGCGGTTAATGCATCACTAGATGGCAAAGAAGTCGTTTATCATGGCTATCAGGATATTGGCGTAGCCGTTGGCTCACCTCGAGGTTTGGTTGTGCCGGTTTTACGCAACGCCGACAACATGGGTCTTGCGCAAATAGAAAAATCAATCCGTGAATACGGGCTTAAGGCCCAAGATGGCAAACTTGCGATTGATGACCTCGCAGGCGGTACTTTTACTATTTCCAACGGCGGTGTATTCGGCTCACTATTATCGACCCCCATTCTCAACCCTCCGCAGACCGCTATTTTGGGTATGCATAAGATTCAAGAAAGGCCAATGGCTATTGATGGCGAGGTGAAAATCCTACCCATGATGTACTTAGCTCTTTCTTATGATCATCAAATGATAGATGGCAAAGAAGCGGTGCAGTTCCTTGTAACTGTTAAAGAATTATTAGAAGACCCAACACGGTTAATTCTAGAAATTTAACTCAATCACTAAACTCTATTAAAGAGAATTAATTATGGCTAGTGAATACGATGTAGTAGTTATCGGATCCGGACCTGCCGGCTACGTAGCGGCGATTCGGTGTGCACAACTTGGTTTTAAAACCGCGTGCATAGAAAAGTGGATAGATAAAGAAAACAAGACTATCTACGGTGGTACATGTTTGAACGTCGGATGCATACCATCTAAGGCGTTGTTAGATAGTTCACATAAATATTTGGAAGCCACTCAACATTTTGATGTGCATGGTATTAAAGTTTCTAAGGTTGAAATTGATGTTCCTGCAATGATTGCTCGAAAAACTAAAGTCGTGGAGCAGCTAACCGGAGGCATTAAAGGCCTCTTCGCTGGCAACAAAGTTGATGGTATTGGTGGCACAGGCAAAGTCACTGGCGCAAACACAGTGATGGTCACCAAAACCGACGGTGAGAAAGAAGAGTTATCGGCCAAGCACATAGTCATTGGGGCGGGTTCAGTGCCTATTGCTATTCCCCCTGCACCTGTAGATCAGGACACAATTGTCGACTCAACTGGCGCATTGGAATTCCTTGAAGTACCTAAGCGTTTAGGGGTTATTGGTGCCGGAGTGATAGGACTTGAGCTCGGCAGCGTTTGGGCGCGACTTGGTTCAGAGGTGACAGTTTTAGAGGCTATGGATGAATTTCTTCCACTAGCCGATAAGCAGATTGCAAAAGAGTCTGCCAAGATTTTCGCGAAACAGGGCCTTGATATTAAGCTTGGTGCGAGAGTCACCGGCAGCAAGGTGAGCAAAGGCGCGAAGAAATCAGTTACCATTGAATATACAGATTCGCAAGGTGAGCAAAAAGCTCAGTTCGATAAAGTTATTGTGGCTGTTGGTCGCCGGCCGTACACAGAGGAATTATTAGATCCTGCTGTTGGCATAGAAATGGATGAGCGTGGCTTCATTAAAGTTAACGATCAATGTCAAACTAACATCCCAAGTATTTATGCTTGTGGGGATGTAGTCCGTGGGCCAATGCTAGCGCATAAAGGCATGGAAGAGGGCGTTATGGTTGCTGAGCGAATTGCTGGCAAAATGACTCAAGTTAATTACGACCTAGTGCCATCGGTCATCTACACCCACCCAGAAGTCGCTTGGGTTGGTAAAAACGAAGAAGAACTCAAAGCCCAGGGCGTTGAGTACAACGTTGGAGCATTTCCATTTGCTGCAAATGGTCGCGCGTTAGCATCGAATGACACAGACGGCATGGTAAAGATGCTTGCCGATGCAAAAACCGACCGTATATTGGGTTGTCACATTATTGGGTCGGCCGCAGCTGATTTGTTGCAGCAGATCGTAATAGCGATGGAATTTAGTTCTAGCGCTGAAGACCTTGGCTTAACAATGTTTTCTCACCCAGCATTATCCGAAGCTGTTCACGAAGCGGCACTGGCTGTAAATGGTCATGCTATCCATATTGCTAATCGCAAACGCAAAAAATAATTCTCTAAAAATCGATGGAGCTTAAATGAATCTACACGAATATCAGGCGAAAGAATTGTTCGCCGAATACGGGCTGCCTGTATCTAAAGGCTACGCTGTTGACTCCCCTGAGGACGCAGCCGCAGCAACCGCTAAAATAGGTGGCGACAAATGGGTTGTTAAAGCTCAAGTCCATGCAGGTGGTCGCGGCAAAGCGGGTGGTGTGAAACTGGTGAACAGTGCTGAAGAGGCTAGTGAATTTGCAGCCTCCTGGCTTGGTAAAAACCTAGTCACCTATCAAACTGATGCTAAGGGACAGCCAGTAACGAAAATCTTGGTTGAGTCTTGTACCGATATCGCTAAAGAATTGTATCTTGGCGCTGTCGTTGATCGCTCTACAAGGCGAGTTGTATTTATGGCCTCAACAGAGGGCGGTGTGGAAATTGAGAAAGTGGCAGAAGAAACGCCAGAGAAAATTCTCAGGGCAACTATCGATCCATTGGTTGGTGCGCAGCCATACCAGGGTCGAGATTTAGCTTTTCGCTTAGGCTTAGAGGGCGTTCAGATTAAGCAATTTACTGCGCTTTTTCTCGGTTTGTCGAAGATGTTTCATGATCTCGATTTTGCATTGTTAGAAATCAACCCATTAGTAATTACCGAAAAAGGCGATCTCCATTGCCTCGATGGCAAGATCAACATCGACAGCAACGCTATGTACCGTCAGGCAAAACTGAAAGAAATGCATGATCCTTCTCAAGAAGACGAGCGTGAAGCACATGCGGCAAAGTGGGAGCTCAACTATGTTGCTCTTGATGGCAACATCGGCTGCATGGTCAATGGCGCAGGTTTGGCCATGGGCACTATGGATATTGTGCAATTACACGGTGGCAGCCCAGCTAACTTTTTAGACGTCGGTGGCGGTGCTACTAAAGAGCGAGTCACTGAAGCATTCAAAATCATCTTATCAGACGAAAATGTAGCTGCTGTATTGGTGAATATTTTTGGCGGTATTGTGCGCTGCGATCTTATCGCTGAGGGTGTTATTGGCGCGGTTGAAGAAGTCGGGGTTAAAGTGCCGGTGGTCGTCAGGCTAGAAGGTAACAACGCTGAGATAGGCCGTGAAGTATTAGGAAAGAGCGGATTTAATATTATCGCCGCTACAAGTCTGGCTGATGCAGCTGAAAAAGTTGTGGCTGCCGCCGGAGGATCAAAATGAGCATATTAATTGATAGCAACACTAAAGTAATTTGTCAGGGATTCACCGGTTCTCAAGGCACCTTTCATTCGCAGCAAGCGATTGAGTACGGCACAAAAATGGTAGGTGGCGTGACACCAGGAAAGGGTGGTCAAACTCATCTTGGCTTGCCTGTTTTTAATACTGTGTTAGAGGCCTATGAAGCGACTGAAGCAGACGCAACGGTGATCTATGTACCAGCTGCTTTTTGTAAAGACTCGATCCTAGAAGCCGCCAATTCTGGCGTGAAATTAATTGTTTGCATCACCGAAGGTATACCCACTTTAGATATGTTGGTTGCAAAAGAATGCTGTGATCAACTCGGCGTGCGTTTGATTGGTCCTAATTGCCCCGGGGTAATTACACCTGGAGAATGCAAGATAGGCATCATGCCCGGTCATATTCACTTACCCGGCAAAGTAGGGATTGTGTCTCGTTCAGGTACGCTCACTTATGAGGCAGTGAAGCAGACTACCGACTTCGGTTTTGGGCAGTCCTCTTGTGTAGGTATTGGTGGCGATCCAATTCCCGGTTCGAACTTCATTGATATTCTTGGTATGTTCCAAGCCGATCAACAAACAGAAGCTATTGTTATGATTGGTGAAATTGGCGGAACAGCTGAAGAAGAAGCGGCTGCTTATATCAAGGCTAATGTCACTAAACCTGTGGTGGCTTATATTGCAGGTGTTACTGCACCTCCTGGCAAAAGAATGGGTCATGCCGGTGCAATAATTTCTGGCGGGAAGGGCACGGCAGACGAAAAATTTGCCGCACTTCAAGATGCTGGTGTAAAGACTGTAAGAAGCCTTGCCGATATCGGTAGCGGTTTGAGTGAACTCACGGGCTGGTAGTTTTCTACCAGCACGCCCCCTCTAATTTTTTGCAGCAAATTTCTTCTGAAATTTGCTTCGCAAAAGGTTCTAATCCTTCAAGATTCTGTGATAGTCTTTGTGAAATCCAGCATAAATCGCTGAATTACAGGGACTATTTTTTTTGTTTTGAATTTGAAAAATAGACAGCCCGTTAGATGGTTACTTACATACTCAACTGAAAGTTATTTGGGTAGATTAGTAACTGTCCGACACTGTATTTCAAGAATAGCTTTTTCGTGGTATTGATTTCTGTAGCCACGTAAAAATTATTTTTGAGTTAAATCGCTAGGCAAATAAAATAAAAGCTTTATTGGTTAGGGTTAGTTGTTTGTACCAGTCGTGTCCCGGCATTGACCTAACCTGATTTGTTAACAACAATAGGATGGCACATGAAAAACCGTCAAATAAAAAATCTGAGTATGTCAGCGCTGGCATTACTCATTTCTAGTTTCTTAGGGTTTGCGCAAGCTGCTGAAATCATTGTGGACAGCAGTATTTTAGATCAAGCTATGGATGTGATTGCTGAGAAGTACAGTGATTCAGCACAGGCGCAATCAGAAATCACCCGTTTGCAAAATGATACCAGCTCTGTTTTTGAGGAATTTAAAAGAGAGAACGACAACCTTGAATCATTGTTGGTAGTTAATGCTGGTTTTAGAAAGCAAATTTCAAATCAAGAGCAGCAAATAATAACCCTTGATAACTCAATTGCCTCGGTTGCGGAAGTGACTCGAGAAATTCCGTTGTTGATGGAAAAAATGCTGGCCAGCGTCGAACAGTTTATTGAGTTGGATTATCCTTTCCATATAGACGAAAGACGCGCGCGAGTTCAATTTGCTAGAGATGCAATTGATAATCCAGATGTTTCAATTGCTGAAAAATTTCGTCAGGTACTCGTGATGTATCAAACAGAGACCTCCTATGGTCGTACTTTTGAAACATTCCCTGACACAATTTCAATAAGCGGCGCTGAGCGTGATGTAACACTGGCTCGTTATGGACGAGTAGCTTTGATGTATCAGACGACCGATCGCCAAGTTACTGGTGCTTGGGATAATGTTGCAAGACAGTGGGTTGAATTGCCTGCCGGTGATTATAGATCCGCTATACAGAAAGCCATCCGCATCGCACAAAATTTAGATGCGCCGGACATTATTAATCTACCTGTTATTGCTCCGGAGGCTGTACGATAATGAAAAACCTAATTAAAGCACTAAGCCTCACAGTCACAACTGTATTTGTTCTTTGCGCTACTCAAGTTTTCGCCCAGGCGGGAAATTTAGGCGATTTGCTGGAGCTCGTTCGTCAGGACGCTGTGGCAGAATCAGCTGAGTATAGTCGTCGGGTTCAAGAGTTTGAGACAAACGCTAATCGCCAGCAAGAAATTCTAGATACCACGAAGCAGCGATATCTAGAGCAAGAAACACTTCAAGGCGAGCTGAGTACTGAGTTCGAAAATAATACGATTACTATTGGCCAGAAGCGTGAAATATTGCGTGATGCCCGAGGTGATTTAAATGAGTTGTTCGGTACGCTGCAAGGTGTTGCCGGCGACTTCCTGAGCACTTTCGAAAACTCACTAATCAGTGCCCAATTTCCAGGCCGCTCTGAAGCCCTTGAAGCTTTTATTGAGAAAGCGGGCAGCACTATCGAGCAGTTGGATGTGTCCGAGATAGAAACTTTTTGGTTCTACATGCAACAGGAAATGACTGAGTCTGCAAGGGTTGTTACCTATAGCGGCGATGTGACCCTTCCTGCTGGTGATACTGTTAACAGACAGATCACGCGTATAGGTGCATTTAACGCCGTTTCAGAAGGTGATTACCTTAGCTACGATGGCGATATAGGGCATTTGCAGGTTTTACCTAAGCAGCCACCCGCTGGTGTTGTAGATGCGGCTAGAGCCCTTGAAGGAGCTGCCTCTGGATTCACACGAGTAGGCATAGATCCAACCGGTGGAGTTGGCGGGCAGGTAATGGCTAACTTGGTTAACTTTCCAAGTGCGCAGGAACAAGTTCAATCAAACGCCGGAACGATCGGTTTTATTATAATCGGTGTTGGTGTTATTGGTATCTTACTCGGTTTCTTCCGTCTTCTTATGCTGGGACTCATCTCAGTTAAGGTTCGTTCGCAGCTTAAAAGCGATAAGCCATCTAAGAACAACCCGTTGGGACGTGTGCTAATGGTCGCAGAGTCTAACCCCGATTCTGATACTGAAACGTTAGAGCTCAAGCTAGGTGAGGCAATCCTTCAGGAAACACCTGCACTAGAGAGCATGCTCACGTTGATCAAGATGATCGCAACTATAGCACCGCTTGGCGGATTGCTAGGTACGGTTACAGGTATGATTGTTGTGTTCCAGCAGATCACTGTATACGGCGCCGGCGACCCAACTATTATGGCTGGTGGTATCTCGTCTGCCTTGATGACTACGGTTTTGGGTATTGTTGTTGCCATCCCTACTATCTTCATGCACACAGTAGTGAAGAGTAGAGCGGATACGATAATGCACATCCTTGAAGAGCAAGCTACTGGTATGATCGCTCAAAAAGCCGAACGAATGGCAGGCAACCGCTCTTAATCCCCGAGGATAAGATTAATGTATTTTTTTATTCTGGACATTCTAGACTCGGTTAACCTTTTTATGGAGAGGGGTGGTTCAGTTTTAACTGTAATCGCCTGGCTTCTGCTGGTTAAGTGGTCATTAGTTTTTGAGCGCGTTTGGTATTTAAATACCACTCACAAGAGCAAAGTCAAAAATACTCTTGCTGAATGGAATGCGCGTTCAGATACTAAGTCTTGGAGTGCTCATCAGATTCGTACAATGATGATTTCCAAGATTTCACTGGACTTAAAAAGCACAATGCCAATTATCGAGGTTCTCGTAACCATCTGTCCTTTATTAGGATTGATAGGCACGGTAACCGGAATGATTGAGGTGTTCTTTGTCATGGCTGTCACTGGCGGCGGTGACGCTAAATCAATGGCAGGGGGCGTATCGAAAGCTACTATCCCAACCATGGCCGGAATGGTCGGCGCGATCTCTGGAATATTTGCCTATAACTATCTCAAAGCAAAAACAGATAGAGATCTCGAACTGCTTGAAGACCACCTACCTTTAAGCGACTAACACGCTTAAATATTGCAAACAGAATAATAGACCTAGGGCAAAGCAAAAATGAAATCAGGTTTAATGAAAAAGAAAGCACAAGAAGATGCGGGTGAGATTGATCTCACCCCTATGCTTGACGTGGTCTTTATCTTGCTTATTTTCTTTATCGTAACGTCGGTATTTGTCACCGAAGCCGGTATTGAGGTAACCAAGCCAAAGGCATCTCTTGTAGATGATACCGCCGGAGATTTGATTTTGATCGCCGTAGGGCTCTCTGGTGACATATGGATCGATGGCGAAATGATTGACCCTCGCTTTATTCGAAATAGATTCGAATTGCGCTTAGCAGATGCGCCTAATTCTTCAGTTATTATTCAGGCTGATGAAGGCGCTGAAAACGAGCAGGTCATGTTGATTCTAGAAGCAGCGAGAGAAGCCAATATAAATAATGTATCAATATCTGCGGAGGCATAGTCGATGATTGTTGTTAGATGGGCAGTTTCGATGGTATTGGCGGCGCTGATTACTTTAGCGCTATTTTATTTCATGCAGTATCTAATCGATACCGGTGATCAATTTGACGAACGTATTACGGTTGTTAAAATTGTTGATGCGACGATGCCTGAGATTATCAATGAGGTTATCGAAGAGATAGATAAGCCTGAAATGATTGAGGAAGTTCAGGAAGATATCCCTGATACTCCAGACAAGCAAATAAGTCTTGATGCTGGTCCAGCGCTTAATATTGATCGCGCCGGCGCAAACATTAACACCGGCCTAGATTTGGGCTCAGCATCAATTTCAGCTACTGACGGTGACTTTTTACCATTGGTTGCAATCGCTCCTCAGTATCCAACACGAGCTGCCCAGCGAGGCATTCAAGGTTGGTGTTTAGTGTCATTTACTGTAAATGGTCTAGGCAATGTTGACGAAGATTCTATTGAAGTTGTCGATGCGGAGCCAACCAATATATTTGATAGGTCGTCGATTCGTGCAGCTACTCGTTTTAAGTTCCAGCCACGCGTTGTTGATGGCGCCGGAGTAGCGGTACCAGGTGTACAGTATTTGTTCCGTTATCAATTAGAGGAATAAGAGATAATGACTTTTAGAAATAAATTAAGACTAGGATTTCTGATAAGTGTATTGAGTGTTCCTATGTTGCCTGCACAGTTAGCTTTAGCTGGCGAAGAGCAGCGCGCACCACCAGAGGCTCGATCAGCAGGAACTTTAGGACAGCAGGTACTTAGGGCCATATCGTCTATTCAAGCACATATGTCTCCAGAAGATCCTGAGGACGAGCCAGATATGGTTGCAGCTAAAGAAGAGCTGGATGAGTTATACGAACGTCGTTATGAAAGAATGAATGACTTCGAGAAATCAACGACTCTTAGTTTTTATACTAACTACTATTTGACCAACGAAGATTATATCAATGCGCTAAGAATCTTTGAGCAAATCTTAACGATTGAAACGCTAAGAGAAGATCAGCGACTTCGAACATTAAGATCACTTGGTCAGCTTTATGCGGCAGAAGAGGATTGGCAAGGATCTATAGATAATTATGTCACTTGGCGCGAATTGTCTTTTGATGAAGATCCGATTGTATTTAGAGGACTGTCATATGCTCATTATCAGAAGGAAGAGTTTATTGAAGCGCTTCCTTACTGGTTAAGTTATATGCAATATAATTTGGATGCAGGTGAAGAACTCGATAGGGATGATTACACCTATTTAAACGGTATCTACTTCACTATAGAAGACTATGACAAAGCCTTAGAGCTTACTAAGTCCATGATTGTGCTCTTTGATAATCCTACTGATTGGTTAAACCTCAGTGCAGTTTATGCAAGTGTTGAAGATGAAGGGCGTCGCGTAAGAGCCCTAAATTTAGCTTATCTGAGAGGGCACATAGACGATGAGAGTCGACACCTAAACTTAGGTCAGTCTCTAGCTGGAATGGATATGCCACTTACCGGTGAAAAAATTATCAAAGCAGGTTTAGATGCCGAATACGTTGAAGCGAATGAAGATAATCTAACAACATTAACTCAAATGTATTTGATCGGCTCAGACTATAAAAATGCTCTGCCATCTGCCAGGCAGGTAGCAGAAATGTCAGAAAGTGGCGATGGTTACGACACCTTAGGTTATATTCATTATGTACTAGCAGAATATAGAAATGCAGCAGATGCTTTTCAGTCGGCTATCGATAAAGGTGAACTATCCAAAAAAGCTGACACTTATTTGTTTCTTTCAAGGTCGTTACTTGAATTAGATAAGTTTGACGAAGCACTAGCTGCCGCAAAACGATCTGGTGAAGCAGGTGATGAGCGTGAGCAAAGCTCTGCCACTAACTATGCCAAATTTATAGAAGGGACTCAGGCACGCTTTAATCTATTAGCGACTCGACGTGCTGATGCAATTGATTTCTATGAGACGTATCCGCCACTTAATAGGTAGTACTGATAGAATGTGATGCTGCCAATAAGCAGCACAAACTGAGTATTTGAGTCATTCAGACTTGAATTCTGGGGCCTAGGCCCCATTAAAAACCCAACTGTTAAGCCAGCAGTTGGGTTTTTTTGTGTTTGGGACTTTGTTTAGATCCAAGCCACGAGTGGAACCTCCCTGAATGGTGTTAGACAAACTAACTACGCTACGTTGGAAGAGAAATATGAGTACTGAGAATAAAGCAGAAACCCGTGGATTTGAAACCGAAGCTAAGCAGCTTCTGCAGTTGATGATCCACTCGTTGTACAGTAACAAGGAGATATTTTTACGGGAGCTGATCTCTAACGCGTCTGACGCAGCCGACAAGCTGAGGTTCTCAGCGCTCTCCAAACCCGAGCTATTAGAAAAAGACCCCGATCTTCGAGTCAAAATAGAATTTGACGTAGAGGCGAAGACAATTACTATTGATGACAATGGTATTGGAATGAGCCGGGATGAAGTTATTACCAATTTGGGCACCATTGCAAAATCTGGTACAGCACAATTTCTTGAAGCACTAACGGGCGACGAAAAGAAGGATTCGCAGCTTATTGGAAAGTTTGGAGTAGGGTTCTATTCTGGATTCATAGTAGCCGATAAGGTTGAGGTCTTAACACGCAGAGCAGGTGCTCCAGCCTCAGAGGGAGTTCATTGGACATCCAAAGGTGAAGCGGACTATTCGATCGAGACCATCGATAAAGAAAGTCGTGGTACTACAGTGATATTGCACCTTAAAGACGAAGAACTTGAGTTCGCTGAGTCATTTCGTCTTCGTAGCATAGTAAAAAAATATGCTGATCATATTGCTATGCCTGTCACTATGGAAAAAGAAGATTACGCTATGCCCGATATGGGTGATGAAGACGGGGAAGAAGTAGATAAAGAAGGAGAGGAGAAAGCGCCTGAACAGGTCAAAGAAAAAGAATTTGAGGCCGTTAATGACGCCAAGGCTCTTTGGGTTAAGTCACGCAGTGAAGTAGAAGACCAAGAGTACAAACAGTTTTACAAGCACGTAAGTCATGATTTTCAAGATCCGTTGGAGTGGAGTCACAACAAAGTAGAAGGTAAGCTGGAATACACGAGCCTGCTTTATATTCCAGCTAAAGCACCCTACGACCTTTGGAATAGGGAAGCCGCACGAGGCTTAAAACTGTATGTTCAGCGCGTTTTTATTATGGACGATGCAGAACAGTTTATGCCGCTTTACCTTCGATTCGTAAAAGGTATCGTTGATTCAAACGACATTTCTTTAAACGTTTCTCGTGAAATCTTGCAAAAGGACCCTGTTGTCGACTCGATGCGCAGTGCTTTAACCAAGCGAGCACTTGATATGCTCGGAAAAATCCGCAAAAAAGACAAAACAAAATACGATGAATTCTGGGCAGAATTTGGGCAAGTTATTAAAGAAGGGCCCGGTGAGGATTTCGCTAACAAAGAAAAAATTGCTAAGTTACTTCAATTCAGTACGACTGCATCAGAAGGCAAGGTTCAGGATCAAGGACTGACCGAATACGTTGAGCGTATGCAAGAAGGGCAAAATAAGATCTACTATTTGGTCGCTGATTCTTTGAACGCCGCGAAAGCGAGCCCCCATCTAGAAATTTTCAAGAAGAAGGGGATTGAGGTTGTCTTAATGAGCGACCGAATTGATGAATGGCTTATGGGTCATCTCAGAGACTTTGATGGCAAAGAATTTCAAGATATCGCCCGTGGTGAATTAGATCTTGGCAAGCTTGAAGGCGAAGAAGACAAGCAAAAACAGGAAGAAACTGAGAAAGAGTTTAAAGATTTAGTTACTCGAATAAAGACTACCCTTGGGGATGATGTTAAAGAAGTAAGGGTGACTAATCGCTTAACCGATTCACCAGCCTGTTTGTCTGTCGATGATAATGACATGGGAGCGCAAATGCGTAAGATCATGGAAGCGTCAGGCCAGGCCGTGCCAGAAACAAAGCCAATTTTTGAGATTAACCCCGATCATGCTTTAGTGATTAAGCTCGATACTGAGCAAGATGAGGATCGGTTTTCTGATCTCGTGCGGATTTTATTCGGCCAAGCTCAGTTATCTGAAGGTGGTCAGCTAGATAATCCTGGTGAGTTTTCTAGCAGGCTAAATAAATTGCTTTTGGAATTGAGCAACTAAAGTCCCGAAAGGATTCTGCAGAAAACCTGAAGGGCACCAATAACACAACGGTATCGACTGTTCTGTTATTGGTGCTTGCAAGGTTTTAAATCAGCTAGGTATCTTTTCACCGTTAAATTCTTATTATAACGCCCGCTCAGCTACAATTTAGCTACAATTCAACTACATCTGCTCTAGCGTATTAATACCCAATAGATCCAATCCCTGCTTTAAAGTGTCTGCTGCCAACACGCACATAGCTAATCTTGAATCTCTGATAGAGGCATCTTCCTTCAATATCGGGCAAGCTTCATAAAACCTCATAAACAATCCTGCTAGCTCATAAAGGTAATTACAAAGCAGATTTGGGTAGCTGTCACCTGCAACAGCGTAAACAACTTCAGGATACTGCAGCAGCTTGACAAGCAAATTTCTTTCTTCGAGTTTATCGCAAGATTTGATGCTGTATTGCGCCTGTGAATCTAGAGATTTTCTTATGATACTTCTAATTCTCGCGTATGCATAAAGCAAGTAGGGCGCGGTATTGCCTTCGAAAGAGAGCATGCTGGCCCAATCAAATACGTAATCACTGGTTCTGTTCTTTGATAAATCTGAATATTTAACCGCAGAAATGCCCACTTCCTTGGCTATTTCTTGTCGTTGCGCTTCATCCAAGTCTGGATTTTTTTCGCTCACTAAATCGAATGCTCTTTTAACGGCTTCGTTCAATAGCTCAACTAGCTTTATCGTATCTCCGGATCTGGTTTTAAATGGTCGTCCGTCTTTTCCCATCATCGTGCCATAGGCAACATGTTCAAGCGATATTTTTTCGGAGCTAAACCCTGCTTTTTCTGCTACAGAAAAAACCTGTTGGAAATGTAGTGACTGGCGCGCATCGACCACATACAAAGCACGATCCGCATTTAACGAGAACGATCGATACTTTACTGCGGCCAAATCAGTTGTCGCATAAAGATAACCGCCATCTGATTTTTGTATGATGACGGGTAAGGGGTCTCCGTCTTTACCGGTAAACTCTGGCAAGAAAACAACTTTTGCGCCAGCGGACTCTTCGAGTAAATTAGCGGATTTAAGCTCGGACACGATCGTAGAAAGCTCGGCATTATAAAAACTTTCTGCTGCCAGATGTTCCCCATTAAGCGTCACATTGAGCGTGTCATAAACTGCCTGGCAATGGGTCAGTGATTCGTTAATAAATGCTCTCCAAGCATCCAAGTATTCTTGTTCTCCGCTTTGAAGTTTTACTACGGCCGCGCGTGCGATATCTGCAAAATCCGGATCCTCGTCAAACCTTTTTTTCGCCTCTCGATAAAATACCTCAAGGTCTGCAAGATGCTTTGGGCCAGTTTCTTTGCCTGTGGCAACTTCTTGCATGTAGCTTATGAGCATTCCAAATTGAGTCCCCCAATCACCGACATGGTTTTGACGAATCACTTTGTCGCCGGTCTTCTCCAGCACGCGGGCAAGACAATCTCCGATAACTGTGCCTCGCAGATGACCGACATGCATTTCTTTAGCTAGATTGGGTGAGGAGTAATCTACTACTACCGTTTGAGGTTCATTACTTTTTTCGATCAGCAAGGATTCGGGCTGGAGAAGGGCGTTGCTTCTTGCTAGTATTTTTTCGTCACTTAGATGAACATTAATAAACCCAGGGCCGGCTATTTCCATTTTTGCTATAAAGGGATATTCATTGATATCTACTTCAGCAATGACCTTAGCTGCGACTTCTCGTGGATTGGTTCTTAGATGCTTAGCCACGGACATAACGCCGTTAACTTGATAATCTCCAAATTCAGGCCGAGAAGAAGTGATCACGTTGGCATTGCTGTTTTTAATGCCGGCTACGGCGCTAAGCGCTGTACCGAAAAGATCGTTTAATGCTGATTTATATGAATGCATGGTCTATGGTGAGCCGAAAAATAGGGGATTGTACACCATAAACCTATTGCCCGATTAGGGTAAAATAACCAATTCATTATTGTTACTACGCGCGGAGAATTTTTTGGGTATTGGGGAACAAGTTCAATTTGTTGAAGTATCGTCACGGCACGAAGGACAGCGAGTGGATAACTTTCTGATGCGTGAGCTAAAAGGCGTTCCTCGGTCGAGGGTTTATCGCTTGATTCGAAAGGGAGAGGTCAGGATAAATAAAAAACGCTGTAAACCAGAGACCAAACTAAGCCTTGGCGATATAGTCAGGATTCCTCCCTATACAGGTTCCTCTGTTAAGGAGCCCGGGAAAATCACCCCAGCGCTAAAAGACTATTTGACTGACAATATACTGTATGAAGATGAGGACGTATTGGTGGTTAATAAACCGTCTGGGCTTTCTGTCCATGGCGGGTCGGGTATCAAGCTCGGCTTAATTGAGGCGTTACGACAGATCAAACCGGAATGGGCTCAAGTAGAGCTCGCTCACCGTATAGACAGGGAAACGTCTGGCTGTTTAATTGTTGCTAAAACAGTGGTCGCGCTTCGAACATTACATTTAGATTTTAAGGAGCGGCGAGTAGGTAAGACCTATCAGGCGCTAGTTTATGGTCGTTGGCCTGAAGAAATAACTAGAATAGAAGCAAAGCTTTTGCGAAAACAGCTAGATTCAGGCGAGCGCCTGGTGAAAGTAGATGCGGATGGCAAAGAGGCCGACACTGCCTTCAAGATACTTAAAAAATTCAAAGCGGCGACTCTTATAGAGGCAAGGCCTGCGACCGGTCGAACTCATCAGATTAGAGTGCATTGCCAGCATGCAGGCCACCCAATTGTCGGGGATGACCGCTATGCGCAAAGACGGGTTACAGACCGCTACCCTCAACTTTCGAGGGCCAAAGCTATGTGCCTTCATGCAGCTAAAATTGAGTTTGCACTGCCTAAATCTGGTGAAATGGTGAGTCTGACTGCTGATATTGGCTTAAATCTACAAGTTGCTCTTAGTCTCCTTGAGGAATAGCTCGTTAAAACAATTGGTTACGACCCTGGAGGTAGGTGAAATTGATTTACTAAATCTTTGACAGATGCCCCGTACACGCCTATTATTGCGCGCCTATGTCAAAGTCTGCTATTCCTTCCTATGTCGATACGCGAAAAGTATTCCTTCAAGAGGGAAAACTTGTCGGGACTATAGAATTCAGTCGAATGAAGCGCTTTGAAGAGTGTTTGTTAGAAAATGAAGGGAATGTGCAAGTAGAGCTTGAGTTTTCGACAAACAAGTCGAAACAACGTGTCATTATAGGCAAACTTATGGCCTCGGCGCTTGTAGCTTGCCAACGCTGTTTAGAAGCAGTCCAAATAGAATTGGAAGATTCTTTCACGTTGGCGCTTGTTAGACAAGAATCGGATATAGCTAAGCTGGAAGGGGCGTTAGATCCTTGGATTTGTGAAGATCACAAACTCGATGTAGCGGCGCTGATAGAGGAGCAATTGCTGCTTTGTCTACCGATTGTTAGTACTCATGATGACAAAAATTGTCTTACTAATCTGGGCTATAATGAGCAAAAAGTTGAGGCGCTTAGCGGCGCAGCAGCTGATTCTTCAAAGAATCCTTTTGCTATTCTTAAGACCCTTAAAGATTAGTGTTTAATAGTTTGAATTTAAAGAAATTGGAGAAACAAAATGGCTGTTCAGAAGAGTAAAGTTACTCGGTCAAGACGTGGTCAGCGACGTAGTCACGATTCACTTACCGGCCCTACATTGTCTACAGATCAAACCACTGGTGAAATACACCGACGTCACCATGTGACAGCTGATGGTTTCTATAAGGGCAAAAAAGTCCTGGATATCGGCGAAGCTTAAAATTGAGTTTGCCCATGCGTATAGCGATAGATGCTATGGGCGGAGAAGGCGGCGCGGCACTTAATGTGCCAGCGTCAATATCAGCTTTAGAGGCTATTGATGATCTAGCCCTCGTGATAGTTGGTCATAAGACTCTAATACAGCCGCATCTTCAAGGTCTCAATTCAGGTATTCTGGATCGGATTGAGCTGCTTCACACCGATGTCGCTATAAGCGATGACGAGAAACCCGCTCAGGTAATCCGTGGCGATAAGCGCTCGTCTATGTATTTAGCAGTCGAGCTGGTTGAAAAAGGTTCTGTGCAGGCTATGGTCAGCGCAGGGAATACCGGCGCATTGTTAATGGCCGGAAGACATCTGCTTAAAACCATCCCTGGAATCCAGAAACCTGCCATTGTTGCCACACTACCCGGCCTCTCAAAACCTACTTACTTGCTCGACGTCGGCGCCAACCCTGATTGTGATCAACAGCAACTGTTTGAGTTTGCCGTCATGGGGTCTGTGCTTGCTGAATCGCTGAGTGGGAGCTCCGCTAAAGTGGGCCTGCTAAACATCGGTTCTGAACGACACAAGGGGACAGGTGAGGTCCAAGGAGCTGCTAAGATGCTCAGCGACTGCGATGCAATAGATTACATTGGGTTCATAGAAGCTAATGAGCTTTTTCGCGGCAAAGCTGATGTGGTTGTTTGTGATGGGTTTGTGGGTAATGTCACGATCAAGTCCAGCGCCGGTGTAGCAAACGTGGTCAATGACTTATTAACGGCAATGGGCTCCGACAGAAATGACGAGCTCATTGAGCAAATACGCAAGCAAATTAATCCGCAGCGATTCAACGGCGCGATTTTGTTAGGGTTACAAGGCAGTATAGTGAAAAGCCACGGTAACGCGACCTTAGAGGGTTTTTGCTCTGCAATTTATCAAGCAATTAACGAAGTAGAACAAAACGTACCGCATTTGATCGCTAAAAAAGTAGCTACCATCATGGAATCTACCTAGGCGCGCTTGGGTTTAATAATAAAAAAACTGAGAGACTAAAACATGCACAAGTTTGGATTTGTTTTCCCCGGACAAGGCTCACAGAAATTGGGAATGTTAGGCAGTCTTGCCAATGACAACGCTCTAATCACAGATACCTTCAAAGAAGCCTCCGACGTTTTGGGCTTAGACCTTTGGGAAATAGCCCAACACGACAGTGAAAATAACTTGGATCAAACCCATATTACCCAGCCGGTACTGCTAACCGCATCAGTCGCAATTTGGCGCCTATGGCAGCAACGCACATCGTTACGACCTTCGATTTTGGCAGGCCACAGTTTAGGGGAGTATTCCGCATTGGTTTGTGCTGATGTATTAAGTCTGCCTGATGCGGTTAATATCGTTCATCAACGAGGTAAGTTCATGCAAGCGGCCGTACCTGTTGGAGTTGGTAAAATGGCTGCTATAGTGGGTTTGGAGAACTACCAAATTAATGAAATATGCGACGAGGCTGAAAAAGGCGAAATAGTCTCAGCTGCTAATTTTAATTCCCCTGGCCAAACAGTCATCGCCGGTGACGCTAGCGCCGTAGAACGCGCTATTATCCTCTGCAAAGAAGCGGGCGCTAAACGCGCGCTTCCACTAAATGTTAGTGTTCCTTCACATTGCGCGCTGATGAAACCGGCAGCCATAGAGTTAGAAAAAATATTGGATGATATAGCGTTTTCAGCACCGGCTATTGCAGTTGTGCAAAACGTAACCGGCGAGCTGGCGCTGTCTGCTGACGAAATCAAAGTAAACCTTATAAAACAGCTGTATGCGCCTGTTTTATGGGTAGATTGTATCGAAGTCATTTCAAAGTCTGGTATAAACAAGCTAGTTGAATGCGGCCCAGGGAAAGTATTAAGCGGCCTTATAAAACGTATTGATTCTGACATTCGCTGTTTTGGCAGCGACGATACTGCCAGTTTAGACAGCGCTATAGGCGAAATGGCAATATAAGGCCAAAATATAAAGGAGATAATATGGACGATTCACCTACCGTAGCGTTAGTTACAGGTGCTAGTCGAGGAATTGGACGAGCAATTGCTATCGAACTTGGAAAAATGGGCCATGTTGTGGTGGGCACAGCGACTACTCAAAGCGGCGCAGACAACATCAGCGCTTACATGGCAAAACATGGCATTATCGGGAAAGGCTTCGCTGCAGATGTCTCAAACGATGACTCGGTTGGCGCCTTAATGGCGGCAATAACAGCTGAGTTTGCGGCCCCATTAGTGGTTGTAAACAATGCCGGTATTACCCAAGATAATTTATTGATGCGAATGAAGAGCACGCAGTGGGACGAGGTTATCAACACCAACCTTGGCTCAATGTATAGAATTTGCAAAGCCACAGTTAAAGGGATGACAAAAGCGCGTTTTGGGCGAATTGTGAACATTTCTTCAGTGGTTGGCTCTAGCGGTAACGCAGGACAAACTAACTATTGCGCCTCTAAAGCAGGTATCGAAGGCTTCACACGGTCTTTGGCAAAGGAAATCGGATCCAGAGGCATTACCGTGAATTCAGTCGCGCCAGGATTCATTGCAACAGACATGACAAAAGAATTGCCAGAGGCGCAAACCTCGGCGCTATTGTCACAAATACCACTAGCTCGCCTGGGTCAACCAGAAGAAATAGCAGGAGCTGTCGGGTTTCTGGTTTCAGATAAGGGGGCCTATGTGACAGGCGAAACTTTACATGTAAACGGCGGCATGTATATGGGCTAAAGCCCGCTCCATGAGTACGTTAACAGTTGAAACCAACATAATAAAAGGTAATATTTCAATTTAGGCATTACAAGACGAATAAATAGAGGTAGAATTCCGAATCTAATTTACATGGACAGTCAGCTGCGCGGCTACCATGTTTTAATAGTTAAAGAAAAGCCTTTAGATACAAAGCATTGGGAGCTAATATAAAATATGAGTACAGTTGAAGAGCGCGTAAAAAAAATTGTCTGTGAACAGCTTGGCGTAAAAGAAGACGAAGTAAAACCTTCTGCTTCATTTGTCGAAGATTTAGGCGCTGATTCTTTAGATACCGTCGAACTGGTGATGGCTTTGGAAGAGGAATTTGAAACTGAGATTCCAGACGAAGAAGCTGAAAAAATCACTACAGTCCAGCTAGCCTGCGACTACATTAATAACAACCTGTAATATCCCAAACAAGCTGTTTTCAAAAGCTACTCTAGAGTTATCTAGGGTAGCTTTTGTGTATATGGTGTGTGAAAAAATAGCCAGGAGACGGAATTTTGAATGCTAGACGAGTCGTAGTCACAGGATTAGGCATGGTATCACCGGTCGGGAACGACGTTGATACTGCCTGGGCTGCGCTAACCAATGGTGTTAGCGGTATAAATCCAATCGATCATATGGATGTAAGCGACTTTAGTACTCGCTTTGGCGGTTCGGTAAAAGAATTTAACGCAAGCGATTTTATGGAGGTCAAGGAAGCACGCCGCATGGATATATTTATGCAATATGGGGTTGCTGCCGGTGTTCAGGCTTTTAACGACAGTGGTTTGGCTGACTGTCAATGGGATTCAGAAAGAGCCGGTGTCGCAATTGGTTCAGGTATTGGTGGTTTAACTAATATTGAATCTACAGCGTTTCAAATACGCGATTCCGGTGCTCGCAAAGTATCTCCGTTTTTCGTCCCAGGTTCGATTATTAATATGATTGCGGGAACCTTGTCTATTCGGTTTGGCATGCAGGGGCCTAATTTTGCTGTAACAACAGCCTGCACCACAGGCACTCATAATATAGGGCTGGCCGCTAACATGATTTCAAATCAGCAGGCTGAAATCATGCTGGTAGGCGGCGCGGAGATGGCTACGACGAATGTTGGCTTAGGCGGTTTCTCGGCTGCCAGAGCACTATCTAGTCGAAATGACGATCCACAGGGTGCCAGTCGCCCGTGGGATAAAGATAGAGATGGTTTCGTACTCAGCGATGGCGCGGGGGTGATGGTTTTAGAAGAGCTCGAGCATGCCAAACGCCGCGGCGCTAACATTTACGCCGAATTAACGGGCTTTGGCATGAGTGGCGATGCCTATCATATGACAGCGCCATCGGTAGGCGGCGCAGGTGCTGCTTTATGCATGCGAAATGCTTTAAGAAGTGCCAATATCGATGCCACTGAAATTGACTATGTTAATGCCCATGGCACGTCCACACTGGCAGGGGATGTTGCCGAGACGCAAGCAATAAAATCAGTTTTTGGAGACCATGCAAAGAAGCTTTGCGTGAGCTCTAGCAAATCTATGATGGGCCATCTATTAGGCGCATCCGGCGCTGTAGAGGCCATCGTGTCTGTGATGAGTTTAAAAAACCAAGTAGTCACGCCAACCATAAACCTCGACAACCCAGAAGAAAACTGTGATTTAGATTATGTACCCCATTTTGGCCGCGATGCTGTGCTTAGCAACGTACTGTCCAACTCGTTTGGATTCGGTGGCACTAATGGCTGTTTAATTTTCTCTCGCTTCGAATAACTCTCTTGCGATGAATGAATAGAGACTTCATATCTCATGCTTGGAGAGAGAGTCTGACGGATAGGTCATGCAAACGCTTATAAATGGCTCCCCTAACAGCAGCATTTCCGTGATGGATCGCGGTTTTCTCTACGGAGACGGTGCTTTCGAAACCCTTGCTATTATTGACGGCAAGCCTATTTTGCTGCCTCAACACTTGGCTCGCCTAGAGTCCGCCTGTAAGTTACTTAAAATAAGTTTTAATGCGGATCTCATCTCTGATGAATTACTGCAATTGTCGAATAATGCGCAAGGCAGTCGAGTTGCTAAAATCATCTTAACTCGCGGTGAAGGGGGGCGAGGCTACAAACCAAACCTCGAATCAATCGCTACCCGAATCATCCAATTATTTGAACCGAGCAACTCAAACTCTAGGGGTGAAAAGATGCCGGGGGTATGTATTACTGTATGCAAGCACCGACTTTCTCAGAGTGCAGCTTTGGCAGGTGTTAAACATCTAAATAGACTAGATCAGGTACTCGCGAGCGCTGAACTAGACGAGAGCTTTTACGAAGGGCTCTGCCTAGATATACAAGGGAATGTAATCGAAGCAACAAAAAGCAATCTATTAGTGTTAAGTAATGGCAATGTCTTAACTCCAGATCTTAGCCTTAGCGGGGTTAAGGGCATCATGCTGATGGAGATTAGCAAACTTTTGGCTAGGGATGGCTATCCCGTTCAGACCCAAAAGCTAACCATCGATGACGTTCTTAATGGGGATGAAGTTATTCTCTGCAATAGTGTGGTTGGTGTATCCCCAGTGATTAAACTTATCCAAGGTGATAGGGTAAAGCACTGGCCAATCGGAGGCTTTTGCCAACAGGCAATACAATTACAAAATGAAGTATTCGCCTTACCTTAGCAGCCTAAAATTCAGACTCATGATTGCAGTGGTCGTGGTCATTGCCCTCGGCTGTCTGTTAGCATTCTTGCTAGCTCTTAGAATTTTGCACTCGCCTCTTACTCTTGCTAATACGTCTACTCAAGCTGCCACTGAATCTGTTGCTCAGCCTCCTGCCATATTTGAAGTAAGCTCCGGTAGCTCACTCTGGCAGGTGAGTCGCGACCTTAAATCTTCAGGTTTATTTTCTTATCCTCGGCTCCTCATCCTCTTCGCTCGGATCAAGGGCGTAGAGAATTCAATCAAAGTTGGTGAATATCAGTTGAATAACGGACTCACCGCCGCTACGCTAATTGACAAAATGGTCGCCGGGGAAACGCTTCAATACAGAGTGACACTCGTCGAAGGCTGGACTTTTAACGAAGCACTTGATGCTATTCAAGGCAGCGACAAGATTGTCAGCGTGCTGCAAGGATTAAATCCAGCTGAAATGCTTGCGCAGATCTCACCGACTTTTAAAAATACGGAAGGTATTTTATTTCCAGATACGTATTTTTACACAGCGGGAAGCACCGACCTTGAACTGTTGAGGAGAGCAAGTGCCCGACTCGAGAGCATTCTTCAAAGTGAGTGGGAAAAAAGACTAGGTGCATTGCCCTATAAGACCCCTTACGAAGCTTTGATCATGGCCTCTATTATTGAAAAAGAATCTGCTGCGAGCAGCGAGCGTGGCCATATATCGGGTGTGTTTATTCGCAGGCTTGAACTTGGAATGCGGCTGCAATCAGACCCTACCGTTATTTATGGAATGGGGGACACTTATGAAGGAGATATCAGAAAAGCCGATCTTCAAGAGGTTACTTTGTATAACACCTACCGGATAAATGGATTGCCACCAACTCCTATTGCTTTATCTGGATTTGACTCAATACATGCCAGCTTAAATCCCGAATCATCTGATTATCTTTATTTTGTTGCTCAAAGAGACGGCAGCCATTATTTTTCAAGTAGCTTGCAAGAACATAACCAAGCGGTGGCCCGCCTAATAAACAGAAATTAAACCAGCCAGAATTAGTGCCAATTACAAACAACAGGATTTATTGTGAAAGGAAAGTTTTTAACTATCGAAGGTGTAGAGGGTGTTGGTAAGAGCACCAACCTTCAATCTATAGAGCAAATATTAGAAAGTAGAAATATTGACTTTATTGCAACAAGAGAGCCAGGTGGAACATTAATAGCGGAAAAGATTCGTGCGTTACTGTTGGACCATCACGAGGAAAAGCTTTGCGAGCTAAGTGAATTGCTATTGGTTTTTGCGGCGAGAGCACAGCATCTTGAAACTGTTATTAAACCTGCGTTAGCCATCGGTACGTGGGTGCTCTGCGATAGGTTTACCGATGCAACTTACGCATATCAAGGAGGAGGGCGAGGGTTAAGCTCGGAGACCATTTCTTTACTGGAAAATCTAACCCAGGGATCACTGCGCCCAGATTTCACTTTAATATTGGATTTGGATCCTAAGATTGGCCTCACCCGTGCAAAAAAACGAGGCAAGCTAGATAGGATTGAGATTGAAAAAACTGTTTTTTTTGAAAAAGTCCGTGACACCTATCTAGCTATCTCTAACCGAGAACCCGAGCGCTGTAAAATAGTCGATGCATCCCGATCTATCGATGTTGTTAGCAATGATGTCACTGAGCACTTAATGACCTTCATTAGAGAAAACAATTGAGCAAACTTTCCTTGGATAATCACGAAAAACTGCTTAACCTAACGCCACTTCCGTGGCACGCGCCACAGTGGTCACAGCTCATGCAACAAAAACAAGCAGGCCAGTTGGCGCATGCTTATTTAGTGCAAGGCGATCAGGGGCTAGGCAAAAGATTGTTTGTTGAGAAATTCGCTATCGCGCTGCTTTGTCTCAATAAAGAATCAGCAGATGCTTGTGGTGAGTGCTCGGTTTGCAAAATGGCGGTAAGCGGATCGCTACCAGATTTAATTATTATCGAACCAGAAGAGGGTAGCCGCGACATTAAGATTGACCAGATTCGCATGCTTTCAAAATTTGT
>JBLGBJ010000033.1:0-35620 GCA_047617605.1 Pseudohongiellaceae bacterium
TGAGTGGGAATGACAGATGGATGTTTCAGTAAAGGGGCTTAAACCGAAGGGTTTTATTGGATGGATTAGATTTTGGTTGTATACGATACCAGCGTCTAATGCGGCTCAAAAGGCAGAAGGTGTATTGCATTGTGAATTGAAAACTCACAGCGGATACCAGCAAACCTTAACTGTTTGGGAAACAAGAAAGCACATGATGGCTTATATAGCATCTCCAGCACGTTTTAGAGCAATGAAGAGTATTTCACAGATTGGCAGTGGCAAAGTGTTTGGGTGCCAGACCTACTCTTTTCCAAGCTGGAATGATGCTCTCGTTGAGTTTGATAACAAAGCGAGAGTGATTTGAGCTGGTGATCTTGCGAGGATGTTGTCAGTATGGCTACCTCGATGCTTAAATTATAAGAAGATGTAATACTTGGAACTTTCATTTTTACATCGATTTACAGAGTTAAAAAACGCAGTAAAACAAGGCGCTCTATTGAGTGTGGGCAGTTATTTCGACTTGAGTCATTGATTTTAAGAGTCTCCAATGGAATTGACTTTAGAGCAAGCGTTGCAGCAGAGTTTAGCTGCACACAAAGCGGGTAACCTTCAAGAAGCTGAACGACTTTACCGCACTATATTACAAGTCCATCCAGCCCATCCTGATGCCAATCATAACTTAGGTTTAATAGCAGTCTCGATTGACGACGCTGTGGCTGCTTTGCCATTGTTTAAAAATGCTCTGGAAGCGAATCCAAAAATAGAACAATTTTGGTTAAGCTACGTTGATGCGCTTATTAAACAAAACCAACTTGAAACTGCTAAGAAAGTCCTCGCGCAGGCAAAGATAAGCGGGGTTGATTCAGAGAGGCTTGATGCGCTGAGCCGGCAGGTAAGCAGTAACAAATCTCCGTCTCAATCAAGATTAAACAGTCTTCTCGAGCTATACCAAAACGGACAGTATGACGAAGCTGAGAAGTTAGCTGTATTAATCACTCAACAATTCCCAGAGCATCAATTTGCCTGGAAAGCTCTTGCTGCAGTGTTTAGGCAAACAGGCAGGAAATCTGATGCTGTAAATGCTATCCAAAAAGCCGTGCAATTATCGCCCCAAGACGCTCAAACTCACAGCAGCTTAGGTAATATGCTGCGAGAATTGGGTAGATTTGAAGAGGCGCAGCTGAGCTGCAGACAAGCGATAGCTCTGAATCCAGACTTTGCTGAAGCTCATAATAACTTAGGCGTCACGCTGCAAGGGTTGGGCAGGTTAGAAGAGGCGCAAGCTAGCTACAGGCAAGCGATAGCGCTGAATTCTAACTTTGCCGAAGCCCATAGTAACTTGGGCGGTACGCTGCGAGAACTGGGCAGATTAGAAGAGGCGGAATTAAGCTGCCGGCAAGCCGTAGCGTTGGAACCTGGCTTTGCCCTAGCCCATTATGACTTGGGTATCATGCTTCGGGAGTTGGGTAAATTTGTGGACGCTGAAGTTAGCTACAGGCAGGCGATAGCGTTGCAACCTGACTTTTCCGAAGCCCATAACAGTTTGGGCGGTACGCTGCGAGAACTGGGCAGATTAGAAGAGGCTGAACTTAGCTACAGGCAAGCAATAGCATTGAAATCTGACTTTGCCCTAGCCCATAGCAACTTAGGGGTTGCGCTGAAAGATCTAGGTAGATTCGAAGAGGCTGAAGCCAGCTGCAGACATGCGATAGCGCTGAGACCAGACTTTGCCGGGGCACGTTACAATCTGGGTACACTGTTATTTGAGAGTAGGCAATACACTTTAGCCGCGGAGCAATTTGCGCTAGTTGATATTGACCAAAGTAAATTCTTTGCAATTCAATGCTCATATCATCAGGACGAAGAACGAGTTTTTCATGACAAATTAGATTCGTTGATAAATCAGGGTGAGATCAATGCTGTCATTGGCTCGTTAGGTTGTTGCTCAGAAATTAAATATGGAATTAAGAAATCAAACCCGTTTTGCAGGGATCCATTAAAATATGTTGTAAAGGCTGACTTAAATGATCAGTGTGATTTCGAAAATATTTTTATTAAGACTGCGAGAGACGTCTTAATGGATAATTCGGTGTCCCATAAGGCTCAGGTACATCTAACTAGCGGGATCCAAACTGCAGGCAATATTTTCACTCTGGGAAAAGTATCTGATACTAAAATTGAAAGTATTATTCATGCGGAAATTGAAAAATACCGAATTCGTTTTAAAGATAGCGACGAAGGTTTTATAAAGAATTGGCCAGCGTCGTACAAAATTAGCGGTTGGCTTGTTTGCATGCAAAGCGGTGGTAAATTGGCGGCTCATATGCACGATACCGGCTGGATAACTGGCAGTGTGTACATAAACGTGCCTCCAAAATCAAAGGTCGATAGTGGCAGCCTTGTTTTATGTGTAAGTGATAAAGGGCATGCATTGGGAGTTGAGAATAGCCAAGAAAGTATTATCGATGTAGTGACTGGCAGTTTGTGCCTTTTCCCATCTTCGCTCCATCACTACACGGTTCCATTTGAAGAAGAAGAAAATCGAGTCGTGCTAGCATTTGACGTCATCCCGACAAAGTAACTTTTTAGGGGCTGATGCTTATATTTTACTTCTAAAACTTGTTTTGAGATCGACCCTGACACAGGGCGTTAGCCGGTTTTTACTGGGCTTACAAAGTAAAAAATGTATTTGTAGACTTTATTCTATAAGGCTTTGGTATTACGTGGCCACTGAATGGCAATAGAATCCTAATTACGTCTTGATCGCGGGTACAAAATGTTTTACATCGTGTAAGATTATTTATACATAAGGATAGCTATGGATTTTCCTTCAAAGAGAAAAGTGTTATTGCCTCGCTAGTATTTACTCTATTGATATTAGCAGGTATTTTTATTACATATTTTCCAATTTAACACTGACTGTAAACGAGGTGCTCAGTGTAGGCGATCTTATTGGTATGATTATCCTCATTATGATTCTTGAGGTTTTCATCCATTCTTTTATTGCTAGAAAAGAAGAGAACCCAATAGAAGATGAAAGAGATAAGCTCATTGAGCTGGTTTCTCGTCGAAATGGTTATTGGACATTGTGTGTTGGGATTTGGTTTCTATTGATCCATCTTATAATTGGAGGCTCAGGAACTTGGTTCAATTTTTACCACAACCTAATTTTTACGTCACCATCATACTTAGCCCACTTACTACTTTTGTTCTTTGTTTTGGGGGAGTTGGTTTGTTTTGTTACCCAGATTTATTATTACCGTAAGGGCATCCAAGTTGTCTAAGCGATTGAGCAACAATATTAGAAGACTGCGGTTTGAGGCGGGTGAAATGTCTCAGCAAACTTTGGCGTCTAAAGTTAACGTGACCCGTCAAACTATTATCGCGATTGAAAAAGACAAATACTCTCCATCTTTAGAAGTAGCCTTTAAAATATCAAATATTTTTGGCGAGCCATTGGAAAGCGTTTTTAACTATGAATAACCGAAATGCGGTATGCCTTGTTTTAATTGCCTATAAAATACTATCCGTTAACGGTTTAAAAGTTAGATGCTGTTAATCACGTACTAGTTGAGCGAGAGTTAATTAAGTGGAAAATTGTGAAATCCTAACGAAGCGTCTGGTTCTTAAAAAGCCTAGTCCTGTTGATGCCGAAACCTTATTTTTGGAGCTTGATAATTGGGAGGTTGCTAAATGGATTACGCGCCTTCCTGACCCGTATACCTTATTTGAGGCCGAGTCTTGGGTTGATGTCATTAGTCACATGGACTTGAACTTCAATATCTTTTTGCATGATACGCTGATTGGCGGTGCTGGATTAGTTGCTACTGCTGAAGGCCATCACGAACTTGGTTTTTGGCTGGGAAAAAGCCACTGGAGAAAGGGCTATGCGACGGAAGCCGTTCGCGCTTTACTGCAGCATGCATCAATTAATCACAAGGACAGTAAAGTGGTAGCAGGCTGTTTGCAAGACAACGCAGGATCTTTAAAAATACTGCAAAGTTTTGGTTTTGAGATTCAAGGTGAAGATGAGGTTTTTTGTCACCCCCAGAGAAAGACATTGCCCCGCTTGCAATTGTCGTTAACTCTATGACTCAGCGTGATTTAGGGTTGGCTACTATTCAAAATATCAAGTCCTTAACGTTTTTTCGACTCGTGGTTTTGGCCTCGCTTTTTTTATTAAGTCACTGTGCCTCGAGCTCGTACATAGTCGTGGACTCAACTAATCAAAATAGCCGCGTTGATTATTTGGTTATTCATGGCACCTCCGAGAATTTTGCAGAGTCTCTGCGTTTGCTCACTACCGATACACCAAACCCGGTAAGCGTGCATTATTTAGTTCCAGAAACTAATGACCACACTTACCCGATAGATAAGCTTCGGGTTTACTCCTTAGTTCCAGAACACCGCCGTGCCTGGCATGCAGGCAGGAGTTATTGGGCAGAAGAGTCGTCTTTGAACAACCGCTCAATAGGAATAGAAGTTGTTAATGAATTTAAGTGCGGTGGCAGCGTTGCTAAGCCGCTATCCGAGTCCCCTGTTAGGGATGTCTCCTGTAGATTTTTGCCTTATTCAGATGCACAGGTTTATCTGCTCATCACATTAATCAAAGATATCCTTGCGCGCTATCCTGAACTAGACCCTATCGACATCGTCGGCCATTCAGACATTGCCATAATGAGAAAGTCAGATCCTGGTCCCTTGTTCCCTTGGAAGCGACTCTACAAGGAAGGCATCGGCCCTTGGCCAGATGACGACACTGTTGCGAATTATATGCATTTGTTCGCTATTAGCAGGCCAGCTATAAGATCAGTACAGCTAGCACTGGCAACTTTAGGCTATGAGATAGAGTTGACCGGGCTAGTAGATCCTCAAACTCAATTTACGGTGCGAGCATTTCAATTGCACTTCCGGCCGAGCAACTATTCTGGTGCTCTTGATATAGACACCCTGGCTCGGCTATGGGCGCTTCTGGAGAAATATCGCTCCGATGAGCTTGCCGAGATGGCGCTGTGAAAATGTTCGCTGTCAAAGCAGTACCTACCGTGAATTGGAGTTCCAGCCATTCGCTGAATTTTAAACCGGCGTCTAACACGTTGTTTTTGCTTTGTTTGGGCTTAACTCTATTCGGCTTAGGTGAGGCATTGATGATAGCGGCGGGTTTCGGAGTCAGTCCGTGGATCGTTTTATCGCAGGGCATTGCAGAAATCGCAGGTATTAGCGTCGGTTTAACGACTTTCTTTGTAAGTGTCACGGTTCTGCTGCTATGGATTCCGCTTAAGCAAACCCCCGGGCTCGGCACACTGCTCAATGCGCTGATTATCGCAGTTGTTATTGATTACAGCTTGCCTTGGCTGCCATATCCCCAGGCCCTTATTTTCAAAGGACTGGAGTGCCTGGCAGGAATCGTCATGATTGGGTTTGGCAGTGCGATTTATTTAATGGCGCATTTAGGGCCCGGCCCCAGAGATGGGCTCATGACGGGGCTGCAAAGGGTGACTCAATATCCCATTGCTAGAGTCAGAACAAGCATCGAAATTGTGGTGGTCGTATTAGGTTTTTTCCTAGGAGGGACAGTGGGATTAGGCACTTTTTTGTTTGCCTTTACAATTGGGCCATCCGTTTCGACTGGACTGTTCGTGGTATCAAAGCTTTCCAACGCAGGTAATGATGATGAGAGGTGATCGATATGTCATCTGTAACTGAATTTGTCTCAGATTTGAAAGTTCATGAACGCTGGATGGCCTTGGCTTTAGCTGAGGCTGAGCGGGCAAGACAATTAGATGAGGTGCCAGTGGGGGCTGTTGTTGTTTATAGAGACAAGCTCGTAGGGGTCGGCTGCAACCGTCCTATTACGTCTAACGATCCAACTTCCCACGCTGAAATACAGGCCATAAGACAAGCCTGTGATTCTGAGCAAAACTATCGGCTGCCCGGAACGACAATGTATGTCACTATAGAACCCTGTGTGATGTGTATCGGTGCAATGGTGCACGCAAGAATAGATACGGTAGTGTTCGGTGCTAGAGAGCCAAAAGCTGGCGCTTTAGTCAGCCAAATGACGTTAGGGCAAGCTCCCCATTTTAACCACGAGCTTCAGGTAATCGAGGGTGTGCTCGCTGAAGATTGCCGATTGATTATGCAGACATTTTTTAAATCAAAGCGCTCGAAAGCTTGATCTATTGCCGTAGCGCTTGTATAAAATCCCACTTATCAAATTTTTAGGGGCCGATAGCCAGAAACTATGAGATTTTTAACCCTAATACCAACGCTTCTCGTGCTTGCGTTACTCAGCGGCTGTGCAGATTCATACACTTATAAAGCCTACTTGGGTGCCCATCGCGAAAAACTACAAGTTGCCAAAATAAGCGGTTCTCAATACGTTCGTCGAGACACAATTAATCGCTATGTAGATGCGGTGAAATTTTATGGTATCGATGGTAAATCGATAGAAAACAGTTTGGGTTATAACTTAGTCGAAGTTGCCCCAGGTTTCCACGATATTGCGGTGTATTTTTATTGGGATATGGGCAGTCAAAAAGGCTTAGCCTCGGCCTTAGTTAGCTATGCGTCTTCTCGCGAATCACTTAACCGAACTCTGCGCTTCAATGCCCGTGTCGGGATGACCTACTCAGTAAAAGCGAAACCGGTTTTTACAGGTGATGACGAAGATATAACTAGTCTCTCGCATGTTGATTTTTGGATTGAAGATCAAAACGGTATTGTGATCGTGTCCAAAGAAGCAGGGCGATATCAACCGCAATCTTAAGCGCTGCTAAGATCACCTCAAATTATTGAGCTCTCTTGTAGCGGCGAAGCAAAGGTAAGCTAATCAAGACGCCATCTTTTTCTGAATTTAAGCTCTAAATCAATTATCATTGCGCCTGTTTCGGACCAGGCAGTTCAGCTGCCATTTTTCTAAATTAATCAAAGGACTTATCCTCCATGCAAGTGATGTTTGGGGCTTCGGCTCTTTCTCCCTTCAATAACTCCAAACTACTTAAAGTCCTACAAAGTAAAATCTCCGGCATCGATGCTATTGATGCTCGTTATGTTCACTTACTTGATACGACACAGGCGCTAACCGAAGACCAAATCAAAATTGTCGGCTCCTTGTTAAGCTACGGCACTGCCTATAGCCACTCGGTAATCGCCGCCGATTCAGCTGTGGACATAGCGCTGGAGCGTTTAGTAACTCCGCGCCCAGGCACTATTTCCCCTTGGTCCAGTAAGGCTACTGACATCATCCACAATTGTGGCTTAACTTCGGTTAAGCGTGTCGAGCGTGCTACCCAATTTAAAATATCGCTCACGACAACGCTAAACAGCACACAATTGTTGCAACTTGATAGTTTGCTGCATGACAGGATGACGCAAACGATGATGGGGGGCACTGCTGGCGCTGCTATTTTGTTCAGGACAGCTCAGCCCAAGCCAGTGCTATCGGTAGATATTATAGGCAGCGGAAGAGAGGCCTTGGCAGAGGCCAATTCCGCTCTGGGCCTGGCGTTGGCAGATGATGAAATAGATTACTTAGTAGATAGTTTTACTGCGCTTAAACGCAATCCAAATGACGTCGAATTGATGATGTTCGCGCAGGCAAATTCTGAGCACTGTCGCCACAAAATTTTTAATGCCAGCTGGGAAATTGACGGTGAAGAAAAGTCCCATTCCTTGTTTTCAATGATTCGAAATACGCATGCTTGCTCTCCGCAAAATGTTCTGTCTGCGTATTCTGATAATGCAGCAGTCATGAGCGGCAGCCGAGGCGAGCGTTTTTTTCCGAATCCAGAGTCAAAGCAGTATGAATTTGTTGATGAACCTATTCACATTCTGATGAAAGTGGAGACGCACAATCATCCAACGGCTATAGCACCTTTTCCTGGCGCATCAACCGGGTCTGGCGGGGAGATTAGGGATGAGGGGGCGACTGGAAAAGGCGGTAAGCCTAAGGCAGGTTTAACCGGGTTTAGTGTCTCCAACCTGAAAATCCCTGGCTTTGAGCAGCCCTGGGAAGTGGACTTTGGTAAGCCAGCACACATTGCCTCGGCGCTAGATATTATGATCGAGGCGCCACTGGGAGGCGCTGCGTTCAACAACGAATTTGGTAGGCCCAACCTATGTGGTTATTTCCGAACATTTGAAGAAGTTAGAACAAACGAAGCTGGCATTGATGAAGTGCGCGGCTATCATAAGCCCATCATGATCGCTGGCGGTATTGGTAACATTAGAGAGATGCACGTCGAAAAGGGTCAAATTGACCTAGGTGCTAAACTCATCGTTTTGGGTGGTCCGGCTATGCTGATCGGCTTAGGCGGCGGGGCGGCATCTTCGATGGCAGCGGGCACAGGTAACGAAGATTTAGACTTTGCATCTGTGCAAAGAGAAAACGCGGAGATGGAGCGTCGCTGTCAGGAAGTTATCGATCAGTGCTGGCAATTAGGAGCTAATAACCCCATTGGCTTTATTCACGATGTTGGTGCAGGCGGATTATCCAATGCGCTTCCTGAGCTTGTCAAAGACGGAGGCACGGGTGGCAACTTTAGACTTCGGGATATTCCTAACGCCGAACTTGAAATGTCGCCTCTTGAGATTTGGTGTAACGAATCTCAAGAACGCTATGTGCTAGCGGTAAATCCATCTAATCTAGCAAGATTCGAAAGCATTTGTGCTAGAGAGCGCTGTCCGTTTGCGGTGGTGGGCGAGTCTGTTGATGAAAAACATATTCGACTAAGCGACAGCCATTTCAGCAATCAGCCAATCGATCTACCTATGGATGTGTTATTCGGTAAAGCGCCCAAGATGCATCGAAAAGCGGTCACGCCAGAGCCTGTATCTAGCGAATTTGACATCACCGGTATTGAGCTGGGAGAGGCTATTGATCGAGTTTTGGCGTTGCCGTCAGTTGCCAGTAAATCATTTTTAATAACAATCGGAGACCGAACGATCACCGGGCTAGTTCACCGGGATCAAATGGTTGGTCCTTGGCAGGTGCCTGTGGCTGATGCGGCTATAACAACGTCATCATTCACCAGTTATTGCGGTGAAGCGATGGCAATGGGAGAGCGTTCGCCGCTGGCCTTGTTTAATGCCCCAGCGTCTGGTCGCATGGCGATAGGTGAGGCGATTACTAATATCGCCTGCGCGGAAATAGCCGGACTGAATGACATCAAGCTTTCTGCTAATTGGATGGTAGCAGCAGGTCATGGCAGCGAAGATCAAAAACTATTCGCCACGGTTGAAGCGGTAGGTATGGAATTATGTCCTGCTCTTGGAATTTGTATCCCGGTAGGCAAAGATTCTATGTCTATGCGCACGGTTTGGAGCGACCCAGATAGCGGTGACGAGAAAAGTAATACAGCACCGCTATCGTTAATCGTTACCGCGTTTGCGCCGGTAAAAGATATACGCTCGTCATTGACCCCTGAGCTTGTCACTGACAAAGGGCCAAGCCACCTTTATGTGATTGATTTGGGCCACGGCCAGCAGCGTCTCGCTGGGTCTGCACTAGCTCAAGTTTATCGAAACTTGAATGGCCAAGCGCCTGATCTAGATAATGCTAACGATCTGATTAATTTCTTTGACTTAGTTCAACAGGCCCGACGGGCAAATTTATTGCTGTCTTATCATGATCGCTCCGATGGCGGTCTGCTAACCACGCTGGTTGAAATGGCGTTTGCGGGCCGCTGTGGTTTGGACATTAATTTAAACGAAGCCGAAGAGCCACTTTCATTGTTGTTCAACGAAGAGCTGGGCGCTGTAGTACAAGTTCTCGATAACCGATCAAGTGAGTTCGAAGCGCTGACTCAGCGCTTCGAACTGCTTGACTGTGTTACTCAAATTGCCGAAGTGAAGGACAAAGGCCAAATAATTGTGCGGCACGGTAGTAAGATCCTTATTAGTAAAAGCCGGGCCGAACTGCAGCGGCAATGGGCAGCTACTAGTTATCAGATGCAGCGTATTCGCGATAATTCTGAGTGTGCCCAGCAAGAGTACGACAGCCTTTTGGATGACGCTGATCCTGGCCTTAACATCAAATCTAGTTTTGATGTTAATGACAATATTAGTGCCCCTTACATTAACAGCGGCGTGTTGCCTAAGGCGGCGATACTTCGAGAGCAGGGCGTTAATGGGCATGTGGAAATGGCTGCCGCATTTGACCGTGCAGGGTTTGCAGCGGTAGATGTCCACATGACTGATCTTATTGAGGGCAGAGTAAATCTCGAAGAGTTTAATACGGTTGTCGCCTGTGGTGGATTTTCTTATGGCGATGTCTTAGGGGCCGGCGGTGGTTGGGCGAAGACTATATTGTTTAATGATGAGGTTAGGCGTCAGTTTAAAAAATATTTCGAAAATCCGAACAATTTGACCTTAGGGGTTTGCAACGGCTGCCAAATGGTGACGTTGCTCCATGAGTTGATTCCAGGTGCTAATGATTGGCCGGTTTTTCAACGCAATCGTTCGGAACAATTTGAGGCGCGATTAAGTTTGACTACGATTCAGGAGACAAAGTCTGCTTTCTTAGCTGGCATGGAGGGTTCACAAATTGCTATTCCCGTGGCCCATGGTGAGGGCAGGGCAGAGTTTGCAAACAGCGACGCAGAATCACGTTTTCTAAAATCGTCTAATGTGGCACTTCAATACGTCAACAATCACGGTAAGATCACAGCTGATTATCCCGCTAATCCAAACGGCTCATTAGCGGCTATCGCTGGACTTTGCAGCGATGATGGCCGCGTTACTATTATGATGCCGCATCCGGAGCGTGTGTTTAGGGCAAGCCAAAACTCCTGGAAACCGGATGTCTGGAAAGAAGATGCGCCGACCATGCGAATGTTTCGAAATGCGCGAAAGTGGCTGGGATAGCCATCGTGGCGCAAAGCATAGTGAAAATTGAATTTTATGTACCGGAGTCCCATCTGGAGTCCGTAAAGGCCGCTATGTTTTCCGCCGGTGCTGGAAAAGTTGGAGACTATGATTGCTGTGCTTGGCAGACTCTTGGGCAGGGGCAGTTTAGGCCGCTTGCCGGCAGTCGTCCCCATCTGGGAAAGGTCAATAAAGTCGAGATACTCGCTGAATACAAGGTTGAAATGGTGTGTGAGAGTTTGCTTGCTAGCAATGCAATAAGTGCCATGAAAGAAGCTCATCCCTTCGAAGAAGTAGCTTATTCGGTAGCGGCTATTCTGACGGAGATTTAGGTCGGCTGAGCGGTATTTTTTTCTATTGTTCTATTTTGTCCTGCCTTAAGCTGCTACTGCATTTTTCTGCTGTAGGTTTCGACTATATCATCTAATAGCCCTTTCTCATCCTGTACTACCACAGTTTATTTGGCGCTGAGTGCTCGAGCGCGACGGGAGATAGTTGCTTCAGAAACTCCTAAGGCTTGGGCTGCCATTTTTTGATTGCCGCTGTAATAGCTAACTGTATGTTCCACAACGCTGCCTTCGAATTCACGCATCATCTGTTTTAGATTTAACGTATTCTCAGATTGTGGGTCGTTACTTATTGATATGCAGTCAGTAAGCTTTTCAATGACTTGTCTATGCAGCTTTCGTTCCCGGCTGTAGGGGACCATTGCAAGCAACTTGAAAAGCCGTGTCTTTTCTTCAGCGTAAACAATCATTCCGAGCATTGCTGTTATTGCCAACGGCATGAATTGCGCTGCTGTGATGGCTATACCAGCGGCCATGCTGGCTAGAATTGCTAAAGTGACTACGATCGGTGGGAGCGTGCTTAGCAACATTACAAAGCATCGCTGACGGGCACGATTAGAGCGTAAATGTCTGTATCCTCTGGTCAAAAGAGTAGTGCCTAATACTATGCCGAATACAAGATAAGCTTGAATAACCCAGTAAGCAGAACCCGCTACTCGGGTAATTGCTATGTCGGTATATTCCGCGCCAGCAATCAAATGGCGATTAAATATAATATTGAGCACCATCAATGCTAATAAAGCATTCAGCGTACGTCTCACCGTGGGTAAGCGCCAGCTAAAACCAGAAAACAGAATAGCGAGATTTAGATAGGAATGAATTAGGAAAGCGGCCGAGCAATAGTACGCTAGTAATATCACCAGCATGGTGTTGCCCTGATAGTTATGTTCATAGCCAAACATTTCGATAAGATTTAAAAAGCAGGCGGCAATCAGGAACAGGGCAAGATTGATATTGTTTCGTAGTAACGATTCACCATAGCGAATAAAAATCGCGATTTTTACTACAATAGCGAATAAGGCTGGAAGAAGAAGGATTTCCATAATGTGTTACCACTTTTTATTTTTTATTAATCGGGGTCTTGCGACTAATAAAAGGAGTCATAAGACCATTGCGGAAAACTCTGAGTTTGGCTACCCAATAGCCAAGTACCTTAGTCTTAGCATCTAAACTCATGTCTATTTCCCACTTTTTTTAGGGTAGCAGCAATGACGGGTTTTGTTAAGGCTATATAGCGCATTGAAGACGGATTTTGGGATGGGGTTCTAAAAAATGAAATTATCTGAGGCTGGGATTTCGTCAACTGCCCCAGGCGCTCTCACTTAGGGGGCAGGGGAGAGTGTTTTACTTGCTTTTAGAGCCATGGTTTACGAAGTTACGGGTTAAAGAGCTATGGTTTACAGCGTTATGGTTTACAGAGCTATGGCTTATAAGGTTGGTGGTTATACCGGTGTCTTTATGATGATGGACATCAAACATCCTAACCGGAAAATGGCGGGTCTTAATATCCTCAAAATACAGCTCGAGGGTGGTTTTTACCACAGGGAAGGCGATTTCTTTCCATGGAATATTGGCTTGCGTAAACAGTTCGACTTCAAGAGATTCCGCGCCAGGGGCAAAGTCTAGGTTAGCCAGTTCACCCCGGAAGAACATATATACTTGGTTGATAGTTGGCAAGTTGTACAAAGTGTAGAGAGAGTCACTTTCTATGATGATTTCAGCTCCCGCTTCCTCCCTTGTCTCTCGAATAGCGCCGTTTAAGCTAGACTCACCGTTTTCCATATAGCCCGCAGGTAGCGTCCATTTGCCTAGTCGCGGTTCAATGGCTCTGCGGCATAAAAGTACTTTATCCTCAAAGACAGGGAGGGTGCCAACTACGTTGTTTGGGTTTTGATAAAAAATGCTGTCACAGTTGCTACAGCAATGGCGGGGCTTGTCATCACCTTCTGGTACTCTAAGTATGATGGGTGATGCACATGTCTGGCAGAACTTCATAAACTCGGGCCGAATGAGAACGTGATTCAATTGACCTGTAGTTTACTGCTTTCTAGTGACTCAGGGAATCAGCCATTTGCAGTGTAAGGCCTATTTGGAGCGTGCTTGGAGCTGGCGAAAGTCGATTACACCAGCACTGGCCCGAAAAGCTGCCTAAATACGATTGATTTCGCAGTGCAGACGAAATTGCTTTGAAGTCATGTAGGCTTCAATGTCTCGTAGCCTGATTTCTAGGGTTTTATAGATCGTGGCACATTCTTGGGAAGAGTAATTTGGCGACTCGCTGCTTTGAGTTTCGCTAACGTCTTCATCTTCTCGGTTTTCGCTATCGACCACCTTTGACCGGTACTCTTCGTTGACATAGCTATTGCTGTAACCATAGCGCCGTGCCCTTTTTTCGGCTCGATACTCGCTGCGCCGGCGACGCTTATCGCTCCAGCGTTGTTTTTTGGCCATTTTTCTAGCGTAGGTATCACTGTCCATAGTGGAGGGATCTGGATCGAACACAAAGGCGCAAATTAGATAAGCCCAAAAAGTAAAAGGGCCAAAAACAAACAGGGAACCAATTGTTACCGCTCTGACAGCGAAGTGGCTGACCTCTAGATAGTCTGCTATGCCGCTACAAACACCAGCAATGCGTTTATCCCGCGGGTTCTTATAAATAGGTTTGCGGTAGTTGACGTTTTGAAAATGACTTTTAACTTTCGAATTACTGACATAGTCCTTAACTTTGGCTGTGTCCAGGTCATTAGAAAGGCAAAAATACAAGATGAAGTAGCCCAAAATAAGTGTTGGCCACGTGAGAACACAGATAATAAAAACGATACGAACAAGTGTCGAAGGAATATCAAGCCAGTCTGCAACACCGGCGCACACCCCTAGCCATTTTGCATCTTTGGTATTTCTGCGTAAGCCGCTAAACCCACTATTCGCTGCGCTGCTCATTTTGCTCTCTCCACTCTGGTACTTCAGCATCTAGGATTGATTCCAATACGTCAATGCGCTGATTCAATGACTCGGCCATTGATGATAGCTCGGAGACATTGAGACTTTTATCTGATGGCGAAGGAGAGCGCGCATGACGCTTGCCTTTTCGAAGTATGATAATCCAAATCGTGATCGCACCAAGCGTCATTGCCACCGTAGCTGTTAGGAATTCGAAAAAAACCATGACATATACCTACTGATCTTTAAGTTTATTCTTAAGTTCTTCTAGTTCACGATCGATAGACTCTTCTTTCTCAAGTTCGTCAAACTCATTCTGCAAGCCGCGCTTCTCAAGGTGGGCGCTATCCATCTGTCCTTCCATTTGATCGATCTTCTTTTCGTAATACTCAAATTTGTCCATAGCATTGTCAATAGTGTAATTATTGAGCTGCCGATTTACATCCAGTCTGGACTCAGTGGCTTTGGTGCGAATGACGATGGTTTTTTGTCTCGCACGCGCATCGTTCAGCTTCGCCTGCAACTGCTCGATCTCAGAGCTCAGTTTATCTAAAGTCTCATCTAATTTGTGCAGGTCTTTCTCAGTTATCTCAACGCTGGCAGTAATGTTGGACTTTTCCATCAACGCCGCTTTGGCGAGATCTTCGCGACCTTTAGAAAGAGCAAGTTCGGCTTTGCTTTCCCAGTCTCGTGCTTGTTTCTTAAGTTGTTCGGCGCGCCTGGAAAGGGTTTTCTTCTCCGCAATAACCTTGGCGGTCCCGCTGCGGACCTCAACTAAGGTCTCTTCCATTTCCTGAATCACCATACGGATCATCTTCTCCGGGTTCTCTGCTTTGTCGAGCAGAGATGCGATGTTGGAGTTAATAATGTCAGATAGTCTTGAAAATATGCTCATTGGTGATACCCCACATGTACCGTTAATCAAATTTAGACCAATTTAAAGTTGGTATGTTTTATACATTGCAGTTGCCGTGCCAAGTTTCTGATTACCCTTAACTCACTGAAAAAAATGAAGATTAAACTTCTGCTTTGGGTTTATGGCTTGCTCTGATAGCTAAAAAACCCAACAAGTGGTAATTTTGACTACTCGTGGATGTGACACTATAGATGATTGTCTAGATAGCTTGCTGTTACATTCTTTTAGTTTAAGCGATTGATTTAAATGACGATTATGGCAAATCAAAACTCAGCACCCAGAATGATAGGTGAATCCTCTTGCTTCCTTGAGATGCAGGAGCATATTTCTCTTGTAGCGCCTTTGAACAAGCCGGTGCTAATTGTTGGTGAGCGGGGAACTGGCAAGGAATTGATTGCGGCTAGGCTTCATTTTCTATCGCAACGCTGGGAAGGCAGCTTTCTAAAGATTAACTGCGCTGCCATGAGTGAAACGCTATTGGAGGCCCAGCTTTTTGGCCATGAAGCTGGCGCCTATACAGGCGCTACTAAGCAGCGTAAAGGATATTTTGAGAGAGCTCATGGGGGCACATTATTTCTCGATGAGTTGGCGAACACGGATCTCTCAGTACAGGAGAAAATACTCCGAGTTATTGAATATGGCGAGTTCGAGCGGTTAGGTGGCAATGAAACTATTCAGGTAGATGTAAGAATTGTGGCGGCGACTAATGAGGATTTACCGGATCTCGCCAGGCAGCATCGTTTCAGGGAAGACCTTTTGGACCGATTGGCTTTTGATGTTGTGACGTTGCCTCCGCTCAGAGAGCGGGGTGAGGACATATTAATACTGGCAGAGCATTTTGCGGTGGGCATGGTAAAAGAAATTGGAGGTGATTTTTTCTCAGGATTTTCGGATAAAGTAGCTAAATCTTTGTGCAGCTATTCTTGGCCTGGCAATATACGCGAACTCAAGAATGTCATAGAGCGCGCGGTATATCAGAATGCCGGAAGCAGTATTACCAAGCTGGTTTTTAATCCTTTTGATTCTCCTTATCGACTTAGCAATAGGATGCCGAGTAGTAGGGCCGAGTCCTCTGCTAGCGCTAGCGCAGAACAGAGTTACAAGGCGAGTGTCCAGTTGGCTCGAGATATTGATGAGGGGACTACGATAGACTTCAAGACTGAGGTCCAAGATTTTGAAATAGGCTTGCTTAAGCAGGCAATGGAACAAAGTCAGTTTAATCAGAAGAAAGCCGCTGAAAATTTGGGGCTAAGCTATCATCAGCTTCGGGGCTATTTGCGAAAATATGAATTACTTAGTTGACCTAATTGGCAACGGGAAAGCGAAGAAAAAGTGCTTAGAAAACAGCATAAAAAAAGGGAGGCTTAGCCTCCCTTTTTTTATGTTCACAAGTTCAACTACGGCATAGTCCTCTAGTCCATCATTGCGTCATAGATGACACGCTGGGCCACATTGTTATCAAAAGGCGCTTGTGGTCCGCCCCATTTTTGTTCCATATAGATTAGGTAAAAATCATTTTCACGGTCAACCGCAAATAAGGTGCCGCCAATACCACGCCAGCCAAAGTTGTGCGGACCTTCGGCGCTGTCAGTTGTAGGCTGAAGGTGAAAACCGAGTCCCCAATCACCTTGCTGGCCAAAGAAATAGAACTCCCGAGAGACGTCCTCACCCATAGTCTTTGTTGTCATCAAATCGAGAGTTGACTCGTCAATAATCCTTTCACCTCGATACTCTCCGCCATTTAATAGCATTTCGGCGAAGCGCACATAGTCCTCTGTAGTGGAATTCAAGCCGCCACCGCCCGAAAGCATGGCCCTTGGGATTGTATTATCTTGCATCGCATCGCCGTAAATTGGTTCTGCTATTCGGCTACTTTTGCTTTTAGGAACCCAGAACGTGGTTTCATCCATTCCTAGTGGTTCGAAAATACGCTCGGCTAAGACTAAGTCTAGAGTATTGCTGCCGGCCACTTCTAATACCGCGCCTAGCACGTCTGTTGAATGGCCATAATGCCACGCTGTGCCCGGCTCAAAATAAACCGGAAGTTTGCCAATTCGTGCTGCGAACTCTTGTGCAGTTAATTCACCAGCCAGATTGCTTTGATACATTTTCCCTAAGTCACTGTCGGGTGAGAAGATCGCTTGTATTAGGCCTGATTCGTGAGTTAATAAATTCTCAATAGTCATGAAATTTTTAGCTGGACTTATGTCGCCAGTTTCGCGATCAATGATTTGCAGGTCGCCAAACTCTGGAATAAATTTGCTAACTGGGTCGTCAAGATTGATCATCCCATCTTCGACCATTGTCATGATTGCCACACTAATAATCGGTTTGGTCATTGAATAGATGCGGAAAATTGTCTGCGCGTCTATTGGCGTGGCACTGTCTTTTTCTTGAGTGCCAACTGATTCTAGGAAACCAACGCCATCTGAGTTCCCCACCATGAGTAAGGCGCCAGGAATAAAACCACCGTCAACGGCTGCTTGCATTTGCTGGCGAATTTCAGAGATTTCGCTGTTATCGATACCGAATTTTTCAGAGTCAATTCGAACGATCGAGTTAGTGTTGCCTTCATCGTGATTGTCTGCCAAGGCTGTGGTTGTCAAATAGAGTGCGCACAGTAGGCCGCTTACGATTTTTAGTGTTGAACTTTTAGTCATCTGGCTATCCTCTCATCGATACTTGCAATCGATAGCTTTCGGTTTTTAGTGGTAATGATGGTGTTTGCTCTGAGAAACCGAGTTTAACTTAATAAAAATCGCCCCACAACTTGATTGCGGCGGGTAGATTTTAGGTGCGGTGGCGCGTGTTAATAGCTTAATCTAGGTCACGCCGTAGAGACTTAGAAATTGCATCTGGCAGCGCATCGGTGAGGTGTTGATAGCTCAAATGTTCACTGCGGATATACCAAGCAGCGCCAGCTTTAGCGGCAACTATCATGTCATCAGAAAGCTCGAACCGAAGAAAGAACACCGCTGAGGTGTTTTCATCGGTGGGCCGTGGCAGGTCCTCGTTGGCTATGCCGAAAATAGGGTCCATGTCCTCTATTTGAATAGAGATAATGTCCTCAATGCCGATTAGTTGGCCCAGTCTTTCTCTGCGCTGTGCCTCATCGGGGAATTCAAGCATGAAGGTGGCCTTCAGGTTTTTTCCATCGGGTATAAGCGGGTTGTAAGCTTCTAACTCTTCGAGCAGGCCTGCTTCATTTATAAGCTTTTCAGCTCGTATAGTTTCCAGTATTTGATAACGCATCACCATGTAGTCTTCAAAATGTAGGGTAGCATTCGGGCCTAAAGGCACTCGGCGGGTTTTCTTATGTTCCAAAATTGCTTGGTGGATCGCCGGCCTCTGTACTTCATAGGCTTCAGGGGTTAGCAAATCAGCTGTGGTGATTTTCTTCATTACTGGACCTTAAGCTGTGGGCTGATGTTGTTTTCGTACCAACGGAGCCAATTTGTAATTATTAAATACCATAGGCAAGACAAAGTGGGTCGATGGAGTGCACAGTAGGCTGGTCGGTATCGAGATTGTGCTCGATATGTTTCCCTGCCATCGGACAATCGCTGCCATAGTAATCAAGGTTTTGTTGTTTTATTTGATGGACGATAGGTTTAACAATTTTATTGGCGAATTCTAAGGTTTCTTTTTTTACACCATAAGTGCCATCGTGGCCCGAACAGCGCTCAATATTTTGGACTGAAGTGTCGGGAATAAGGTCTAGAATTTTTTTGTCTTGGGGCCAATGTTCTGAACTCTTTGGTGGCAAGCAACGTGATAACTTATATTGCCTAGTGATGTTTTAAAATCTAAGTTCAATCGGTTTTCTTTGTGTAACTTTTGCAAATATTCAAAAGGGTCAAAAAAAGCGTTAGCAACCGCTTGTTCCTCCTCGTCATCAGGAAAGATTAAAGGCAGTTCTTGTTTAAACATGAGAACGCAAGAAGGGACTGCCGCTATGATTATATTGCCTTGCTTTACTGTTTCATAAAGCGTGGGGATATTAAGTTCTTTTAAGCGCTTTACTGTATCAAGGTCGCCGAGTTCGTACTTCGGCATGCCGGCGCAATGTTCTTTGGCAGCGAGCTCAAGAGTAACGCCGCTATGCTCGTGAATTCTTATAACGCTGTCGGCGATCGAGGGTTCGTTGTAGTTGCAATAGCAAGTCGTAAATAGAGTCACTTTCTCAAATTTACTATTAGCATCAGTGCCTTTGGTGGATTCTAACTTGGTGTTTATTTTCGATGGGTCAAAGATTTTCTCTGTATGTTTTTTTCTTGCAGTTTGACGGGCATATCCAGGAAGAGCAGCATCTTTATGACTGCCCAAAGTGCTATCTAACATACTGCGGATAGTCGCGTTTTTGTTGCCGCTATTAACTAAGGTGTTGATCACTGGCATGGAAGCTACTTTGCCGATCAAATCGGTGCTGGTGATTAGGCTATCACGAAGCTTAAGTTCACCTTTTTTATAATTGATCGCTTCCGCTTTGAGCATTAAGTGAGGGAAATCGACATTCCACTCGTGCTGGGGAACATAGGGGCATTTGGTTAGATAGCACAGGTTGCACATATAACACTGATCTACAACTTTTTTGTAGTTAGCAACGTCAACACCGTCCACCTCAAAGGTTTCACTTTCATCGATGAGATCAAACAAAGTAGGAAATGCATTGCACAGATTTACGCATCGCCGGCAACCATGGCAAATATCATAGACCCGCTCTAATTCTTTATTGAGATCGTTCTCATTCCAGAAACTAGGTTCGTTCTGGTTAAGAGGTTGCCGAGTAGGTGCGGCTAATTAGGTGCAGATAGTGGGTGTCGTCCTTTAGTCGTCTAAAACATCTAGTGCTTTCTGGAAGCGATTAGCGTGAGAGCGTTTTGCTTTCGCCAATGTTTCCATCCAATCAGCAATCTCGTCAAAACCCTCATCACAAGCATCTTTTGCCATGCCAGGGTGCATGTCAGTGTATTCGTGAGTTTCACCGGCAACAGCGGACTGCAAATTGTCTGATGTGCCGCCTATTGGCATGCCAGTGGCCGGATCGCCCACTTCTTCAAGATACTCGAGGTGGCCATGAGCGTGGCCAGTTTCGCCTTCAGCTGTCGAGCGGAAAAGTGCCGATACATCATTATAACCTTCAACATCTGCTTTCTGGGCGAAGTACAGATAGCGGCGATTTGCCTGTGACTCGCCGGCAAAAGCGGCCTTCAAATTTTCTTCTTTCTTAGATCCTTTTAGTGACATTTAAATTCCCCTGGTATGGTTATTAAATTGTCATTGATCTGAACTGGCTCAGGGTAAACCGGAATGCCCGATGCTTGATTCCGTCTGTACCCTCCTTTCGTGACCAAATCTAATTGAATTTTTTTAATGCCTTAATCGGCTTTATCCATTACCATATTTAGCCATGATCCCAAGTATTAAGCAGCTTAAATATATTTGTGCCGTTGCTGAGCATCGGCATTTCAGCAAAGCAGCAGAAGCCTGTTTTGTGACTCAATCTACCTTAAGTGCATCCATTCAGGATCTCGAATTGCAGTTAGATGCGCTGATTTTTGAGCGTAATAAAAAAAGTGTATTGATTACGCCTCTTGGTGAACGACTGTTGCAGCAGGCTAGGGTGGTGTTAGGTGACGTCGAGGACTTCATCTCGATCGCACACTCCCATGATGGAGCGCTGGCGGGTGAGATTAGGCTCGGTGTCATACCCACCATTGGACCTTTTTTGTTGCCCTCCTTGCTATCCGAGCTACGCAAGCAATACACTAAATTGAAGCTCTATCTGCGTGAGGACATGAGTGCAGACCTGGTTCAACGTTTGCAGCAAGGTAAACTTGATTTAATCCTTCTCGCCTTTCCTTACCCGCTGCCTGAAATAGAAACCGTGAGTTTATTTAGGGACGACTTCCTGCTGTGCCTGCCGCCTGGTCACTCATTAGAGAATGCCGAGCAAGTTAAGCAGCAACAACTGCGCGGTGAAAGTTTGTTGCTTTTAGAAGAAGGACATTGCTTAAGGGACCACGCCTTGGAGGCATGCAAACTAGAAAAGGCCGAAACCGATATCGTGTATGAGGGCAACAGCTTGCACACCTTGGTGCAAATGGTAGCTAACGGCCTGGGGGTGACATTACTGCCGGCAGTTTCTATTAAGGGCGGTGTATTAGGGAATACCCAGCTTCAACTTAAGTCTTTTGGGAGCGAAAATGTGTCCCGTGAGATAGGCATGGCATGGCGAAAATCTGATCCCCGCAGAGAGGAATATTTGCTGTTAGCAGAGTTCATTCGCAGCCACTGGGCTTCGCCTGAGTAATTCAGGCAACCGTTGGCTGGTGAGCAGGCATTGCTCCGGCTTCAAGCCTGTGGGTAACCGGTTGCCGGCGCATGGGTCAGACATCTGCTATTCAATGTATCGAAATGCTCGCAACATACATTCCGCATAAACGTTCATCTGGCCACTTTATCAACACGAGGCAGCGGGCTTAAGGGGTAATGCATGAACCTTGGGGTTAAAAGTAGGGGTATCTTGAGTGCATGCAGGGCAACGCTAGATTTCATTTAGCTGATTTTTGAGACCAAGTTTTGAGTAAGATTGTTAATTTGCTGCCTATTTAATTCAGGCGAAGATATGGATTAGGCGACAGGGTTTATGCGTTTCTTTGCTTTATCAGACATACATGTTGATTACCTAGAAAATTTAAGCTGGGTTGAGGCAATTGACAGCAATGCCTATCGAGACGATGTGCTGATCTTAGCGGGCGACGCCACTGACGACCTGGCATTGCTTAGCCGTATACTCGAAGGGCTTCGGCTTAAATTTGGCAGTGTATTGTTCGTTCCAGGAAATCACGAGCTTTGGCTTCGGGAAGAGGATGTGGATTGCTCGTTAGAGAAATTTAGTGTCATCAAAACTCTTTGTGAAAGCTTAGGCGTGGAGACCGAGGTAACCCATTTTGGTGAGGTAAGTGTTGTTCCTTTGTATAGCTGGTATGATTTTTCATTTGGCCAGCCAGGTCGTCATTTACTTAGAGCCTGGCGGGATTTTCGCGAATGTCGCTGGCCAGAGTATTTGGACGGGGCGCAAGCTATCAGTAACCATTTTTTGGCAATGAATACAGGTAGGCTATTGGTGAGTAATCGCAAAGTTATCAGCTTCTCTCATTTTATGCCCCGAATTGATCTGATGCCAGAGCGAATTCCAGAGAAAAGGCGAATGGTTTATCCGGTGCTTGGCAGTGAGTCTTTAGGTAAGCAGGTCTCCCAATTAAATCCAGATATTCACATCTATGGGCACAGCCATGTCAATCGTGACATCGAAGTTGATGACATTTGCTACGTCAATAACGCGTTTGCCTACCCGAGTGAGGGGCGTATTTCTCGTAAAAAATTACATTGTGTTTTAGATACAAAAAACGACCTCTCAACATGAAGATTGATCCACAACATATTGATCTTTGGGTCGTCGACATTGAGGATTTCTCTTACGAGGAATTGCTTGCGCTTAACGTCGGATGGTTGTCCAAACAGGACCTTCAGCGAGTGGAGCGTTACCAGTTTATAGAACATAAGAAACAGCTTTTAATGGGGCGTTACCTAACACGGACAGTGCTCTCTCGGTATGGTCAATTTTCAGCCGGTGATTGGCGTTTTGAAAATAACGAATACGGCAAACCTTTTATAGCGACTGCGCAGCTTGAGGAAATGGCTGAGCCACTTTTTTTTAACCTTTCCCATTCTCAAAACAAATTAGTTTTAGCCATCGCCCGGCATGAACTTTTGGGGATAGACATCGAGTATGGGTTAAAGCCTCGGCGAGTAGAAAAAATAGCCAATCGATATTTTTCAAATTCCGAAATTGAAGGTTTTAGTGGTCTGGAAAAGGCGCTAATAAAAAAAAGATTTTATGACCTTTGGTCTTTAAAGGAAGCTTATATCAAAGCCTGCGGAATGGGACTTGCAATTCCTTTGAATCATTTTTCGTTTAGCTTTCAAAGTGAGAGCAAAGTTGAAATAAAATTTCATAAAGAAAGGACAGATGATCCGGCGCTTTGGCAGTTCTGGAAAATTGATTCAGAACCGGGCTATCATCTTTCTCTGGCTGTAAAAAGCCTTAAGTTAAATGAGTTTGACGCGATTAAGGTTACCAATTTCTATCAGCTAAAATCCGCAGGTGAGTTCGTTAGCAAGCGCTTCACTTTACGTGCCACTAGTCATTAGCGTTCAAGTCACCTTCATCTGCGCTGCGTTTCCACATCTTTACTGTACGGATTACGTTGTCTTTAATCTGCACAATTTCTGCGTAATAACCTTCTAATTCAATGCCCACAGAAGAGTCTGGAATTGATTCCAAAATCTCTGTTAACAAGCCGTTTAAGGTTTTGGCGCCAGTGCTGTCTAACTCCCATGACAGAATACGATTAATGTCTCGAATACTGCTAGAGCCGTCAATCAAGTAACTGCCGTCATCTTGGGCGTGAATATCTTTGTTGCTGTCTGCCATGTCAGTGGTGAATTCGCCGACAATCTCTTCCAAAATATCTTCTAGCGTGACGATGCCTTTTACTGCGCCGTATTCGTCTACGACTACCGCCATACGTAGTTTTCGGCTTTGAAAATTCACCAGCTGTGTATGCAAAGGCGTACTTTCCGGAATAAAGTAGGGCTCAGATGTCTCTTGGATTATGGCTGCTTTGTTTATTTTTTCGACGCGAAGCAGGCGGCCTACACTGCGCAAGTGGAGCATTCCAACTATATTGTCTATGTTGTCTCGATAGACGGGAATTCGAGTGTGCTGACTAGTGCCAATTTGGTCGAGTATTCCATCAATATCATCTTCTATATCAATGCCAGCAATTTCATTTCTTGGAACAAGAATATCATTTACAGTTACTTTCTCGAGATCAAGAATATTAAGTAACATTCCTTGATGCTGCACGGGTATGCGGTCACTGGACTCATGAACAACGCTCCGTAATTCTTCCTGAGAAAGTGCTTGGTGACTTTCATCAGCGTCATGTTTAAAGCCGAGAAGACGAACTAAGGCATTGGAGAAAAAATTCACTGACCAGACGACGGGGTACAAAACCTTTAACAATAAACCTAAAAGCACGCTGGATGGGTAGGCGATTTTTTCAGGGTACAACGCAGCTATAGTTTTTGGAGTGACTTCAGCAAAAATAAGAACAATCAAGGTTAGGACAATAGCTGTTGCGATGGGTGCAGGCTCCCCGACGACTGCTATTGCTATCGATGTCGCTATTGATGCAGCTAGAAAGTTAACAAAGTTGTTGCCAATCAGGATTATGCCAATAAGTTTGTCAGGAGTTTCTAAGAGCTTGCTAGCCCTAACGGCGCCTGGGTGGTTGTTGCGTTTTAGATGATTAAGGCGATAGCGATTGAGACTCATCATGCTCGTTTCCGAGCTCGAAAAATAGGCAGAGGCCACTATCAAAGACACAAAGGCAATGAGTAAAAACGATAACGAAGAGTCGTCTGGGTTCATAGTTGGGTTTTAATTGGGTTTCAGTTGGATTAAAGTTTAGCTAAATTAAGTCAAGACCGACAATCGGTTGCTAAGTTAGGCTAACCGAGCATGAATTCTAGGGCGAATTTTGACCCATAAAACCCAAGGATAAGCAGTGTAAAGCCGATGAGAGTTCCTCGAATAGCGGTCATTCCTCGCCAGCCTAGTTGGTGTCGCCCCCACAGTAATACAGCGAACACTATCCATGCTAGAACGGAAAAGAAAGTTTTATGAATGACTCCGTCACGTCCCCAGACATCGTCGATAAAAATTGCCCCGGCTACGATGCCTAGACTAAGTAATAATTGGCCCACAACAAGCAGTTCGAACAAAAACGCTTCCATGTCCTGCAGGGGAGGGAATTTAGCAATAATCCCCCCTAATTTGCCGTGCTTGAGCTGGTGATTTTGGTAAGCGAGAAAGCCAGCTTGCAGAGCGGCGATCGAGATAAAGCTATAGGCTAAGAGGGATAGAATAACATGACTTGCAAGGCCGAAACTCATGTTGATGGGAGGAAAGTTACTGCTTACTGCAAGTGAGGCGATGATTGACAATATTGCCAATGGAAATAGGCCTAGAAATAAATTATCCAGCGGCTTAGCGATGCTGCTAATCAGTACCAACGAAGATATTGAAACAGTAATAAGCGTGCTGATTTCTGAAATCCCGAAGTGATAGCCACTAGGCGTGTAGATGACGCCATAGGCGCTAATCGCATGAGCGATGACCGCAATTAGCCCAATTGTGAATACTCGGCGTCGAGATTCTTTGTTTCTGGACAGGCTGCGGACTTGAAATGCGGTGCCGGCTAAATAAAAAAGTACCGCGCAAAGGCCTGAGATTACTGTAAATTGCATGTTATGGTGTCAAATAGTGTTGAATAAGGTCTAAAATCTAGGAATCGCTTCTGTATTCTGAGGGTAAAGGCGCTCGCATCAGGTGGAGAAAGTTTCGCATAACTACTCTGGTGGTTGAAGTTCTTTTTTATACTGGCTCAGATTCGCTATAATCTCATGATTTTTTGTGCGCGCATAATTCTTAAAGGTGGTAGTTAGTAGTGTTTGATAATTTAACCGATAGACTTTCCGGAGCGTTTCGCAAACTCACGGGGAAGGCAATTCTCTCTGAAGAAAATATCGAAGAGGCGCTAAAAGAAGTTCGGCGTGCACTCTTAGAGGCGGATGTGGCGCTTTCTGTGGTTAAGGACTTCATCGACAAGGTGAGCCTTCGTGCTGTTGGTCAGGAGGTCTCCAAAAGTCTTTCGCCAGGTCAGGCATTTGTAAAGATTGTTCAAGCTGAGCTTGAAAGCGTCATGGGTAAGGTTAATACGGAGCTGGATCTCAAGGCTGTGCCACCTGCGGTTATTCTGATGGCGGGTCTGCAGGGGGCGGGTAAAACAACAACTGTTGCCAAGCTCGCCTACTACCTTAAAGGCCAAAAGAAAAAATCGGTAATGGTCGTGAGTGCCGATGTCTACAGACCGGCCGCTATCAAGCAGCTGCAAACCCTTGCGAGTGAAGTAGACGTAGCGTTTTTCGATAGCAATGAATCTCAGGCTCCCAGTGACATCGCTCGTGCCGCGCTTAGTGAAGCCAAGAAAAAATTTGTCGATGTGCTAATCGTTGATACCGCCGGCCGCCTGGCTGTTGATATAGACATGATGAATGAAATCAGGAGCTTGCATTCACAGCTGAATCCGGTGGAAACGCTTTTTGTAGTTGATGCAATGACGGGTCAAGACGCAGCAACTACGGCGAAAGCGTTTAGTGAAGCTTTGCCATTGACAGGGGTTGTGTTGACCAAAGCTGATGGCGATGCTCGCGGTGGTGCTGCGTTGTCGGTTAGGCACGTTACCGGTAAACCAATCAAATTTATTGGTATGGGTGAGAAAATCGATGCCCTAGAGCCGTTTTATCCAGACCGAATCGCGTCGCGAATACTGGGTATGGGAGATGTGTTGTCTCTCATCGAAGATGCCGAGCGCAAGGTTGATAAAGACAAAGCCGAGCGTTTAGCCAGAAAGATTAAAAAGGGCAAAGGTTTTGATCTTGAGGATTTCAAGGAACAGCTAAAGCAAATGCAGAATATGGGTGGTGTCGCTAGCATCATGGATAAAATGCCGGGTATGGGGGCCTTGCCGCCGGGTGCCGCCAGCAAAGTGGATGATTCTCAGTTCAGGCGTATGGAAGCCATTATTAATTCTATGACCATGCGGGAGCGAATAAACCCAGATATGTTAAACGGTTCTCGCAAGCGCAGAATAACTAATGGCTCTGGTACTCAGATTCAAGACCTCAATCGACTACTAAAACAACATAAACAAATGCAAAAAATGATGAAAAAAATGAAGGGCGCAGGCATGGCCAATATGATGCGAGGCCTAGGAGGAATGCAGGGTTCTGGTGGTCCGGGGGGCATGTCGGGCTTAGGGGGAGGAAAACTCCCGCGCTTTTGATCAGCTTTAAGAATTAAGACAAGGGTGCAGTGCCTTGAAAATAGGGCATTTGCATGCTTCCAATAATGCGGTAATTGACATAGAATACCCGCCTTTTTATCTGGGCCTGCAGCTCGCGCCCGGGACAATATCGTAACTCGAAGATATTATTACAGTTTTTACAATAGGAATTATTTATGGTCACAATTCGACTAGCTCGTGGTGGTGCGAAGAAAAAGCCTTTTTACCACATCACTGTAAGTGACAGCCGTAACTCTAGAGACGGCCGTTTCATTGAGCGTATTGGTTTCTTTAATCCCTTAGCAAAGGGACAAGAAGAAAAATTACGTTTGGACACCGACAGAATGACTTACTGGCAGTCTCAAGGCGCTCAGTTGAGCTCTCGGGTCTCTACGTTAGCTAAAGACGCTGCGGTAGCCGCAACTGCTGAAGCTTAAGATTTAAATCTTAAGGTTTAATGAAGCCATGAGTCAGGGTATTTCAGATAAATCAGTGATGTGTCTCCGCTCGTGAATTTTACGGCGGTACCGAAAGCAGCTGTTTTAGGCAAAATTGGCAAGACCCATGGTATCAAAGGCTGGGTGAGAGTTATTTCATTCACTAGTCCTGCTGAAAATATTCTTGAATATCAGGTATTTGAAGCAAGCCGAGCCGGAAAGACGGTAAAGGTAGAAATTCAAGAGTATAAGCAGCAAGCTGGTGGATTCGTCGCTTTAGTTAAGGGCTACGATACACCAGAGACAGCGCGCGAACTTGCAGGACTCGAATTGAGTGTTGTGGTGTCGCAGTTGCCTGAGCTGGATCAAGATGATGTCTATTGGTATCAGCTTGAAGGACTCGAGGTGCAGAATCAGCATAAGCAAAGCTTTGGCACTGTACTTAAATTGTTGGAAACTGGGGCTAATGATGTCCTAGTGATTGGGCCAAATGAAGCCAGTATTGATGATCGGGAGCGGCTTATTCCTTTTATTCGTGGAACCGTTATCAGCAATATCGATCTCGCGGGCGGATTGCTCAGGGTGAATTGGGAAGCAGATTTCCTAGAGTGAATATTAATGGAAAAAGGTGATAACAATGCAAATTGGTGTGATCACTTTATTCCCAGAGATGTTTGCAGCTGTTACCGATTATGGAGTCAGCGGGCGCGCATTTCGGCAAGAGATTCTTAAGTTAACTACTTGGAATCCAAGAGATTTTACAGAAGATAAGCATCGCACGGTCGACGACAAGCCTTTTGGAGGCGGGCCGGGAATGCTTATGAAGACTGAGCCTTTAGTGCAGGCGATTCGATGCGCGAAGCTCGTTTTGCCGACGGCAAAAGTAGCTTATCTTTCTCCTCAGGGGGCAAGAATCGACAATAGCTCAGTAAAACAGATCGCTAACAGAGAACAGATTATTTTGGTCTGTGGTCGCTATCAAGGCTTAGATCAAAGAGTGATTGACGCCGAAGTCGATGAAGAATGGTCGTTGGGAGATTTTGTCCTCAGCGGCGGTGAAATGGCAGCGATGGCATTGCTTGACGCCATTAGCCGGTTTCAGCCAGATGCTTTAGGTGACGAAGCTTCAGCGCATCAGGACAGTTTTAGTGATGGTTTATTACACTGTCCTCAATATACAAGGCCACCAAGCTTTGAGGGGGCGCAGGTGCCAGAAGCACTGCTTAGCGGTGACCATGGGCGCATTAAGAGATGGCGCCTTCAGCAAAGCCTGGGCGCAACCTGGCTAAAGCGACCTGATCTTCTCGCAGGGTTAGAATTAAGTGACGAGCAGGCTGATTTATTGGCCCAGTTTAAGCAAGAATTTGATAAGTGAAATAAAGCAGATTAGTTAAGAATACATAGCGCGAAGTAAATGTATTAGGTTAAGTGCTTGAAGGTTAGTGCCTTCAAGTTAAAAGCTTAAGACATTTCGCAAACATTGAGCTGGGAGTTTTAAGATGAGCAAGACCACAATTATTCAGAAGATCGAAGACGAGCAGATGACTAAAGAGTTGCCTGACTTCGGTCCAGGCGACACGGTTGTTGTGCAGGTAAAAATCAAAGAAGGCGATCGTGAGCGCTTACAAGCATACGAAGGCGTTGTTATTGGCCGTCGTCATCGTGGCCTGAACTCTTCTTTCACTGTGAGAAAAATCTCCCATGGTGTCGGCGTTGAAAGAACTTTCCAGCTTTACAGCCCTCAAGTTGATAGTGTGGTTTTGAAGCGCCGTGGTGATGTTCGCCAAGCCAAGCTATATTATTTACGCGAATTGACTGGTCGTGCAGCACGTATTACCGAGAAGTTGCAAAAGCGCCCTACTAAAGCTTAATCTGTAATCGGGTCTGAAATTAGTTCGGTGGCAGTCAATGTCATCGGACTGCTTGGCCTGTGCGCTTGGTATTCTTATTTATATAGCCTTGGTGAGTTAGCCCAGAGCTAGCCTTGCGCAGGGTTAATTCCTCTAAGACAGCCGTTTTATCCGAGATAACTGTTTTTTTCCAAGATGGTCGCCAAATTTATCTTGGTTTTGCCGTTTGATCCGGCGCTGCTTGCAATGCCTGCCTGTCATTCTGCGGGCGTTCTATTTTTTGCTTACTCTCAACTCACTTTAAACCTACGCGAAACTACTCTGCGCCTTCTTTCCCTAGTTTTGTGCTCATCCCTTTGACCGCAGCGCTGACTGTTCCTTGATCATGTAAAAAGAAAAAATATCGGTTAGCATGAAACGCTTTTGTGGATAAGCGGTCTTCTAAATAACACCTAAACACACTAAACTGAGGCGGAGCAAACCGAGCCGGAGCTAATCGATATGAAACAACTTTCTAAAGCCGTAATTTTGTTAACTGGAATCACTCTAGTACTGCTCAGCAGCGTGGCAGGAGCGCAGTCCTTACGTGAAAAATTAAGCGCCGCCATTGAAACTGCATCGCAAAACCAGCTTCAGATTGTGGCGATAACTAAAACACCTCTTAGCAATATATATCGGGTTGAATTGAGTACCGGTGAGATGTTGTATGCAGATGCTGCAGGCGACTACTTGTTTGCCGGTGATATGTATAAAACTTCCGCGGCCGGACTAATGAACTTGTCAGCAGGAACTCGCTCAAACCGCACGGTAGAAATAATAGCTGCCGTGCCTGAAGAAGAGATGATCATCTTTGCGCCAGAGACTGAAACACTGGCGACAATTACTGTCTTTACCGATGTTGATTGCACTTATTGCCGAAAACTTCATGGTGACATAGAGGAGCTGCTGGCCCGCGGCGTAAAAGTTCGTTACATGGCTTACCCTCGAGGCGGAGTCAACGCGGACTCTTATGACAAGATGATTTCTGTTTGGTGTTCTGATGATCGCCATAAGTCATTTTCACAAGCCAAGAATGGGCAGAATTTGCCTGCTCGGGACTGTGACACGCCTGTGCTCAAGCATTATGCTATGGGGAATCAGCTAGGTATCACAGGAACGCCAGCCTTGATTATGCCGGATGGAACTCTAGTGCCCGGTTACATGGATGTAGACCGCCTGACTGCAATGCTTAATCTGAAGTAGTTTTAACAGACACTCCACTCGCAGCTTGCCGTCAGTGCCCGCTGTTTTTAATTTTTTCCTCTTAACATGCAAGGTTGCAATAGTGAGCCTTGCTGGAATCCAGTATAATCTTCACTTCGTTTTTTGTGCTGGGGGGCGCTGCGTGAATTCTAATTCTAGTAAACCATTAAAAGTAGGTATCTGTGGACTTGGTACTGTCGGCTTCGGGACTTTACAGCTGCTCAAAACTAACGCTGAAGAAATTACTCGGCGAACAGGCTGTGAAATCCATGTTGTTCATGTGGCAACCCGAACGTTAGATCAGAAAAAAGTTGCATGGGTGCCTGCAAGTGGAACTGACCCGTTTGCATTGGTCAATGATCCGGATGTCGATGTGGTAGTCGAAACCATGGGTGGGTTTGAGCCTGCATTTAGTGTGATCAAGAAAGCCCTCGAAAAGGGTAAGCACGTTATCACCGCCAACAAGGCTCTTATTGCCGAACATGGTAATGAGCTTTTTGCCACGGCCCGTGCTAACAATGTTAGCCTCACCTTTGAAAGTGCCGTAGCCGGTGGCATACCCATCATTAAAGCGCTTAGGGAAGGGTTGGCAGCGAATAAAATAAGCAGTATTGCTGGTATCATCAATGGCACGGGCAATTTTATCTTGACTGAGATGGGCGCTAATCAGCGTCAATTTGATGATGTTTTAGCGGAGGCTCAGGCGCTTGGATATGCAGAAGCAGATCCGAAATTTGATGTCGAAGGAATAGATGCAGCCCATAAGCTCACTATTATGGCGTCAATTGCTTTTGGTCTGCCGCTTGATTTCAGCAAAACATACACCGAAGGCATCAGCCGAATCACACCTGAAGATATACTTTATGCTGATGAGTTAGGCTATAAAATTAAACACTTGGGAATTGCCGTCTTAAACGGAACCCAAGCCGAAGTCAGAGTGCACCCAGCGCTAATTTCTAAGAGTCAATTGCTAGCGCATGTAAATGGGGTCGGTAATGCGATTCTTGTTGAAGGCAATGCAGTTGGCAGCACGATGTATACGGGTCCCGGAGCTGGGGCTGAAGCTACTGCCTCTGCGGTGGTTGCAGATATCATTGATCTTGCCCGGGTCATTGTCAGTGGCGCCGATAGGCCCCCCGTTGCTATGTTGGGCTATCTTGAGCCACGCTCTGATTTAACAGTGCTGCCTATTGAAGATATTCGTACTGAATATTATTTGCGCATATTAGTTGAAGATAAGCTGGGCGTACTTGCTAAGATTACAAGTTGCTTGCAGGATGCCGGAGTCAGTATAGAAGCAGTTATTCAAAAAGAGCGGGTGAGTCAGACAGTCTCTATTGTCATCCTTACCGATACCGCTTTGGAAGCTGATCTCAATAAGGCGCTAACAGCAATCGAAAGCTTAGATGAAGTCACGGGTAAAATTAATCGAATAAGAGTGGCGTCGCTCGCGAAGTGAGAGCCTAGGAATAGCAGTGAAATATATTAGTACTCGGGGCATAAGTCCCCCTCAGAACTTTGAGCAAGTATTGCTTACCGGTTTAGCACCAGATGGCGGACTTTATGTACCGCAGACTTTGCCAATTTTTAGTGCTGAAGAAATCGCAGCCTGGCGCGGACTTTCTTACCCGGACTTGGCGTTAAAAATCATTGCTCCCTTCATTGATGGGGAAATTCCAGAGTCTGATCTACGAGAAATTGTAGAGTCCAGCTATGCCAGTTTTAAGCATCCAGATATCGCGCCGCTCACTCAATTGGACGAAAACCAATGGGTGTTGGAGTTATTTCATGGACCGACCCTAGCGTTTAAGGATTTTGCATTACAGGTTTTAGGGCGGTTACTGGATTATGTGTTAATAAAGAGAGATCAGCGAGTCGTGATTCTGGGAGCCACCTCAGGCGACACCGGCTCCGCCGCACTCGAAGGTTGCAGGCAATCTGATCGAGTCGAAATTTTTATCCTTCATCCACACCAGCGCGTGTCAGATGTTCAGCGTAAGCAAATGACCACTATTATCAGCGACAATGTGTTTAACCTGGCAGTAGAAGGAAATTTTGATGACTGTCAGCGAATAGTTAAGTCGGCGTTTGCAGATCAATCCTTTTTACCAAAAAACCGCCAGTTAGTTGCAGTGAATTCTATTAACTGGGCTCGTATTTTAATGCAGATAGTTTACTACTTCTCTGCATCTTTGCGTTTAGGCGGGCCAGAAAAAGAAGTTTCCTTTTCTGTGCCGACAGGAAATTTTGGCGATATCTATGCAGGCTATTTAGCCAAAAAAATGGGTTTGCCAATTAGACAGTTGATTGTAGCAACGAACAAAAACGACATTCTGCATCGATTCATCGCTCACAATGAATACTCTAAAACAGAATTAAGTAAGACGCTCTCACCGAGCATGGATATTTTGGTTTCAAGTAATTTTGAGCGATATTTATTCGATATGTTTGGCTGTGATAGTGGCAAGCTTACAGATTTCATGACAAGGTTTGGCTCCGAAACCCTCAGCGTGTCGGATGAACAATGGCAGAAAGTACGGTCTGATTTTGATAGTGCCAGTGTCGATGATGAGACCACCTGTGCGGTCATTGCAGAAGTGTTTAAGGCAAGCGGCGAACTTCTAGACCCACATACTGCTATCGGGTTGAAAGCGGCAAGAGATTGTAATACCAGCAGTGCCACACCTATGGTTACCTTAGCTACAGCCCACCCGGCCAAGTTTGACGAGGCGATCCTTAATTCCGGATTGGATACCCCTGCATTGCCCGAGCACTTAAAGGATTTATTTGAACGAGAGGAAAAATACTCCGTTGTGGCCAATGATTTGGGAGCTGTTGCTGAGTTTATTTCAAAGCACTGCGCTGACTCAAATTGAGCTCGACTTAACATGCCCGTCACAGTCCAGCGCCGTGTAGTGACAGAGACAATATCACTGCCGAAGTCGATTTCTCCTCTGCTGCGGCGAATATATAGCGGTAGATTAGTTAAGTCTGCTTCTGACCTTGAGCTTGGTCTGAATAACTTATTGCCTCCCTCCGGCCTGAAAGGAATAGATGTAGCCACGGATTTATTAGTGGAGGCTCTTGAGAAAAATCAGCGATTTCTTATTGTTTCTGATTTTGATGCTGATGGTGCGACGAGCTGCGTGGTGGCGATAAAAGCACTGCAGGCGTTTGGCGCTCGCCATGTTGAGTACATTGTTCCTAACAGATTTGAATATGGATACGGTCTTACTCCCGAGATCGTTGAGCTAGCGAAAACACGTAAACCAGATTTACTGATCACAGTCGATAATGGAATATCGTCTATCGATGGAGTTGCCGCAGCTCAAGCAGCCGGCATAAAAGTTCTCGTTACCGATCATCATTTGCCAGCAAGGCAGACTCCAGCTGCAGAAGCTATTGTTAACCCTAATCAGCATGGCTGCGACTTTGAAAGTAAATGCATTGCGGGGGTTGGTGTGATTTTCTACACCATGCTCGCGCTGCGCGCGCGACTGCGTGAGCTGGACTGGTTTGTGAAAAATAACTTGCCTGAGCCTAATATGGCTGACTTGCTTGATTTAGTGGCACTTGGCACTGTTGCTGATGTTGTGCCATTGGATAGAAACAATCGAATTTTGGTGAGTGAGGGACTAAAACGAATTCGAGCAGGGCGAGCTCGGCCAGGAATTGCTGCCCTGCTGCGAATTGCCAATCGCAATCCAGCTCGTTTAAAGGCCAGCGATCTTGGGTTTGGTTTAGGTCCTAGGCTTAACGCGGCAGGGCGCTTGGACGATATGGCGACTGGCATTGAGTGTCTGTTAGCTGAGCAGCCAGGGGAGGCCCATGAGTTGGCGATGCTTCTGGATGGTATGAACCAGGACCGCAAACAAATTGAATCTGACATGCGCGAGCAAGCATTTGCGCACCTAAGTGAAATTGAACTTAGCGTCGACGATATCCCCGCTGCGCTGTCTCTATTTGACCCTCGCTGGCATCAAGGTGTGGTTGGCATACTGGCATCAAGAGTCAAAGATAAGTATCACCGCCCGGTTATCGCCTTTGCCGATGTCTCCAATGGTGAGGAAAGCGGCGAGCTTAAGGGGTCCGCGAGATCCATCCCTGGGTTTCATATTCGAGATGCTTTGGATGCGGTTGCTACTAATAACCCAGGATTAATTAGCAAATTTGGCGGACATGCGATGGCGGCAGGATTGAGCTTAGAAAAATCTAAGTTTGAGATATTCCAAAAGGCCTTTGCCGATGAAGCTGCAAGGCTCCTCAAGCCAGAGCAATTACAGGCTATTTTGTTGAGCGACGGTGAGCTTGCAAAAGAGCATCTATCAATGGCGACAGCTCAGCAGCTCGGTGACGCCGGCCCATGGGGGCAGGAATTTCCCGAGCCCTTGTTCGATGGGCGTTTTAATCTCATCGGGCAGCGCAAGGTAGGCGAAAATCATTTAAAGATGGTGATTAGCCCGTTAGAGGAAAATCAGTACGCTATCGATGCCATCGCTTTCAATGTTGAAGCGGTAGATTGGCCTTCGCAAACGGCAACAGAAATAGAGATAGCCTATCGAATGGATATTAATGAGTTTAGAGGGAACAGGACTTTGCAGCTAATGGTAGAGAAAATTCTTAGTTATTCATAAAGGCTGAATTCTTTTAGCTGAACGCTGGAGGAGAAGGTTGGATGAGAGTGTTCGGGGACAGGGTTGAAAGGAAAGGCTGAAGGAAAGGCTGAAGGAAAGAGCTGGGGCAACGACTAAAGCAAGAGGCCTTATAAGCAGGGGCTAGACGAGTATATCGATTATCTGACCTCTTCTTGCCGCAGGTTTGTCCGAATGGTTGTGAGCCTGGTCGAGGTTCTCTCGAGAAGGGATGACCCGTTTCTTCTGCAAGTGTGAGCCGGCTTCATCCAATTTATTGAATGTGCCTTTGCCTTGGTCTATTTGCGTCACTTTTCGTGATTTTACAGTAGTCATGGTCACTTCTATCTGTTGGCCGCTTGGCTGAAATCGTCCTGCGATGAGTTAGCACGTTGTTGTAAAGTAAGATCGTAAATAAAAGCTGTAAATAA
>JBLGBJ010000034.1:0-35203 GCA_047617605.1 Pseudohongiellaceae bacterium
GATAGTTAGAAGACCTTATTCGACATATTTTTTTGGGGGTTTTAAATAATGAATAGGCGACTCGGCAAGCAACCATGTTGATTTCGTCGCTTTCAGTTACGGCGATAATCATATCTGCGTCTTCGCCACCGGCTCTATCGAGGACATCAGGGTGGGAAGCCTGGCCGGTAATCGTACCAATGTCTATGTGGTCTTTTAGTTCCCTTAGCTTTTCAGCGTCGCTATCTACAACAGTAATGTCGTTAGCTTCATTAGCCAGAGTTTCGGCTAGTGTGCTACCCACTTGATTGGCACCGAGAATAATAATTTTCATGCAAGTCCGTACTGTTCGAATTTACTAGGCGGAGACCGTCAAGATGCTTTTCTGATCAATGAAAAGAAAAATCCATCTGGACCGTTATCCGATGGAAGTAACTGCCGCCCCAGCGAGCATTCTACTCCCCAATCGGCGGTGATGCCCTCATATTTGGCGTTATCGCTGGATTCAATAAACTTAGCTACAATTTCACTGTTTTCTTGGGGCAATATTGAGCAAGTTGTGTAGAGAAGCAAGCCTCCCGGTTTTAATGTAGACCAGATCTTTTGCAAAATAGCGAGCTGCAGTGTGTTTAGCTCCGCTACATTCTCAGCGCTTCTTAATACTTTAATATCAGGGTGCCGGCGAATGACTCCAGTGGCAGAACAAGGCGCATCTAAAAGGATACGATCAAACAATTTGCCATCCCACCACGCAGCGAGATCTCGTGCATCTGAGGCTTTGATATTCGCTTTGAGGTTAAGGCGCTGCAAGTTCTCTTCCACTCGTACTAGTCGAGACTTGGCAATGTCGAGTGAAGTTAACGAGTCAAGAAGTGGCTGAGTCTCAAGGATATGGCAGGTTTTGCCTCCCGGTGCGGCACACGCATCTAAAACACGTTGATTAGGCTCTAATTGAAGCAACGGCGGAATAAGCTGGGAAGACTCGTCTTGGATGCTGGACAGCCCTGCTGAGAAACCTGGTAGCAGCTCAACCGGTTGAGGTTTGGTCAGATAAATTGAACTACTTGCTAAATTGCCGGAGGCTGCATCAATCTCTACACTTTCTAACTGCTCTAAATAGTCACTGCGAGTAACTCTGGAAAGGTTAACCCTGACCGTCATAGGAGGCCTTCGGTTAGAGTTCTCAAAAATTTGCTGCCAATGATCAGGCCAATCTTGCTGAATCTGATCGGCGAGCCATTCTGGCTGATCATATTTTATAAAGGCGGGGCTTGATTTAAGTTTGAGCTCTACCGATTCCAAATCACGTAAATAGTTTCTTAGGACTGCGTTTATTAGTCCTCGACTCCAAGGTTTTTTAAGTTTGCTTACCCCGGACACAGTTTCGTTAATGACGGCATATTCTGGTAACGACATATGCCGAAGTTGGTATAAACCAACAAGTAATAAACATTTAACATCTTTGTCTTTGGATCTTAAAGGTTTTGCGACCAGCTGTTTTAGGACGAACTCTAGTGAGTAAAAGTGGCGGCATGTGCCAAAGCATATTTCTTGCAGAAGCGGGTAATCGTCACGGCTTTTAAAAGGCTGCAAGCCGCTGGTTAGCGAGCCCTTTTGTTCTAACAACTGAACTAGTATTGAGGCGGCCACTGCGCGAACATTAGAAGTGTCGTTAGCTTTGCCGGGGGGCGATGCGATCACGGAGCTTCGGCCATTGTAAACAGCGCCCCTACTTTAAGTAATGTGGACGTCGAGTTTAATACGTCTAAAACACTTACCGGATTTTTACCCGGTAATTGAATTGAATGTACAACAAGGCAGGAGTCTTTACAGGCTACGGTAAAGCTATCGTGAGATACTTCGATAATGGTGCCAGGCGTCACATCAATCGATGTCTGAGTTGGTGTGGCTTTTAGCAGGCGCAGTCTTTCGCATTCAAAAAAGGCATACGCGGGCATTCGACCAATTCCGGCCCTAATTGTTCTGTTGACGATTTCTGCGTTTTGGTCAAAATCAATCAGTGCCTCAATCTTATCCAACTTAGCCGCATAGCTTGTAGCTGAACCATTCTGTTTCTGCGCCGTCAGCCTTAATGTATGAAACTCGTTGAGAGTGTGAATTAGCCCCTGAATACCGGCAGTAATTAAATTGTTTTCTAAGTCTTGACGGCTGTCATCTGTTTTGATGCTCACCACTACTTTATAAAGCATGTCGCCGGTATCCAAACCGGCATCCATTTGCATGATCGTGACACCAGATTCAGAATCACCTGCAAGGATCGCCCGCTCTATGGGAGCGGCGCCTCGCCATTTAGGTAACAGTGAAGCATGAACATTAATACAGCCAAAGGTAGGTATCTTAAGAATGTTGTCAGGTAAGATTAGCCCATATGCAACTACGATTAATAAATCGAGTTCAAGCGTCTCAAACAGGCTCTCCGATTCTTCTGTTTTTAAACTGCTGGGTTGATAAACAGCTATTTCATTTAGCAGTGCTAGGGATTTTACCGAGCTGGCATGTAATTTTTTGCCACGTCCAGCGCGTCTATCAGGCTGCGTAAAAACGGCAATGGGACAGAAATCGGTGTTTAGCAGTTTAGCTAAATGAGCGGCAGCAAATTCTGGCGTGCCGGCAAAGCCTATTTTTAATTTGGGCACTGTTTTAAGCAGACTTCTTATGTTCTTTTTCGAGCTTGCTACGAATACGCTGCCTTTTAAGTGGGCTGAGATAATCTACGAATAATTTCCCATCCAAGTGATCAGTCTCATGCTGAATGCATACAGCGAGTATTCCTGTTGCATCAAGTTCAAAGGCCTTTCCCGTTTGATCTTGGGCTTTAATGAGCACCCGCTGAGGACGTGACACGGTCTCGTAAAACCCTGGCACAGACAAACAGCCTTCGTCGTAGTCAGATAGCTCTTCTTCTATTACCTCAAAACTTGGATTAATGAACACCAGAGGACTATCCTTTGATTCGGAAACATCGATGACTAAAATACGCTTATGAACATCAATTTGAGTGGCCGCTAGCCCGATGCCTACAGCATCGTACATAGTTTCGACCATATCCTTTATCAAGTCTTCGAGTTTGGAGTCGAAAACAGTTACTGGGGTCGCGATTTTTCTTAATCTGGGGTCCGGAAACTCCAGAATTTCTAATATAGCCATTGCCTGTTGAAACCTAGGTTAGTGAAAATTAAGCTTTGATCACAGAATATGAACTGCTTCTAGTGATAATGGGTGCGTATTGCTAATATATCAATGCCTCTCAGGTAGGGATTTTAATGATGAAGAACCGGGTAATAAAGCCTTTACTGTTAACAGTTGTATTGTTTGCCACTTTTTTTGTGCAATTTCAAGCTTTTGCACAGAGTAGTCTGCTGCGTGCAGAATATCCAAGTGAGTATTTAGTGAAAGATAGCGACACTTTATGGGATATTGCTGGACATTTCCTGCAAGACCCCGAAAGGTGGCCAGAAATATGGCGGCCAGATTCTTATTTAGACAATTCTGATTTAATTTACCCAAATGACATTCTCACAGTCAGCACAGTCGGTGGATCGCCAAGAATCTTGCTTCAGCGCGGAAATCGAGAGGTCGTTAACTTAGAGCCTCAAATTAGAGAGGTTTCGCTTTCCGGCGCAATACCCGCAATATCACTGGAATCTATCGAGAATAGTTTTACACGAAATCGAATTGTTGCTCCAGAACTGTATACACAAGCCCCTTATATCGTCGCGAATCTTGGCGACAATCTGGCGATAGGCACCGGCGATGAAGTTTACGCAAAAAGCACATCATGGCCAGCAGGCACGACGTTATTTGAAATTTACCGTGAAGGTAAAAGCTACACGGATGAGTCAGGTGATGTGAGTCTCGGTTTAGAATTAGAATATCTGGGCTTCGCGACCATCTCTGCCGATGAGGGACCTGGCCTGCGAAAGATGCTGATCAACAATAGCAGTAAGGAAATTAGGGTAGGTGACCGCTTTTTGGTTCGAGAAGAGTCCCGAATTGATGCGACAATATTCCCTACGGAGCCGGCAGAAGATCTAGCTGGCAATATTATTTCATTTCAAGGTGCCGAAACGATGGCGTCGCAGCTCGACACTGTTGTTATTGACCTTGGAAAAAATGACAACTTGGTGATAGGCGATATTTTGTCAATTCAGCAAGAAAGCATTCAAATGACAGATGAAGTTGAGCGTGAACGTATGTCATTGCGTGAGCGCATGAGCACAGCTTTCAAGCGAGAGCGTCTGGAATTGCCTGGCAAGGAAATAGGTACCGTTTTGGTATACCGAATTTTCGATGACCTTAGCTACGCGCTCATTCTTAGCAGTACGGAACCTGCTCAGTTATATAACAAAGTAGTGTCTCCTTAAATAGACACTTCACGCATAGTAAGCACTAACAAACACCATTATTCAAGGATGAAATATGGTTTCAGTTCCGCTTCAGGAGTACCTGTTTCTTAGTCATTACTCCACCCTTTCTGACCAAAAGTTCTCTAAGCTTCTTTCGGTTTTTGGCGATCTCACGTCAATTTTAAGCTCTACTTCTCAGGAGTTTGTCTCCCAAGGTGTTAACCCAGGATTGCTGAATGAGTTTAATCGTGCCCGGCGGATGGCAAACTCTAATAGTGAAGTACAAAAGGCTCTAGACTGGAGTGCGAAAGATGGTAATTTTATTGTCTGTTATGAAGATAGTCGTTACCCGCAAAGACTAAAGGAAATCGATCATGCCCCTACTTTGCTTTATGTGAAGGGGAACCCTGATTTACTTAGCACAAACCAAATAGCGATCGTCGGTAGTAGAAGAGCTAGTCCATATGGACTTAGCAATGCTTTTCAATTGGCGAAGGAAGCCAGCGCAGTTCAACTTTCCGTGACAAGCGGTTTGGCAACAGGTATCGATCGCAGAGCACATGAAGGTGCATTAAATGATACTGGGCGCACCATTGCTGTGATTGGTACCGGTATAGAGGGATGTTACCCTACAAAAAACTACGGCGTTAAACAGGAAATCGAAAGTAATGGCGCGGTTGTTTCGGAGTTTGCATTAGGTTCGCCGCCACTGGCGCATCACTTTCCAAGAAGAAACCGGATTATTACTGGGCTCAGTTTGGGTGTGTTGGTAATAGAGGCTGCCGCTCGCAGTGGATCTCTAGTTTCAGCTCGTTTGGCTATGGAGCAAAATAGAGAAGTTTTCGCTGTTCCAGGTCTTATTTCTAACCCTCAGTCGGCGGGTTGTCATCAATTGATTAGGCAGGGCGCGAAATTAGTAGAATCAATGGCAGACATACTTGAAGAATTTCCGCACTTGGATACTAACGGGGCGGATCAAATTACAAAAGCATCTAAAAATCCGGCGAGTATTGACACAGATAGGCAAAATGCCGCCTTAAACGATCCGACTCAGAAAAAGATTTTGAGGTCTCTAAAGAGCCAGCCTTGTTTATTGGATACACTGGCTCTTGAAACAAACATTGAGATAAACGAGCTTATCGAAAGCCTATTATTACTAGAATCGCGGGGCACAATCAGTTTAGAGTCTGGTCGTTATCACTATTGTGGCAGATAACTTGGCGACTATATTGATAGTTGAATTGATAATTGCCTTTAAATCGGCACCGCACAAAGTTACTGTTTTAACTAGTGATTAATAACCAGGGTGAAAAATAAGTCTATGTAAAATAGCTTATGCGTTTAACCGGCTAAGAGCGGTCCTAGGAATGATAATAGAAACGGGGCAAGCAAACGCCAACTCAATTAATCAAGACAACAAATTCAGGTCAGCGGTTTTAGGCAAACAAGGATAGAGGCACGTACATTGGAAAAAGTGAATACAGAATTGGTAAAAGAGTTTCTTCTAGAGCTGCAGGACTCAATATGTGCCGGCTTGGAAGAAATAGATGGCGAAGGCAAATTTCAAACGGACAAATGGGATCGAGATACCGGAGGCATGGGGATTAGCCGTGTCATGAGTGATAGCCGAGTTATAGAAAAAGGCGGTGTTAATTTCTCTCATGTATTTGGTAAGTCTATGCCCGCGTCTGCAACAGCGACAAGGCCGGAACTTGCAGGCCGCTCCTTTCAAGCGATGGGAGTTTCCCTGGTAATACACCCTCGTAATCCGTTCGTACCCACCTCCCATGCAAACTTTCGTTTATTTGTTGCTGAAAAAGAGAATGAGGAACCCGTCTGGTGGTTTGGTGGCGGCTACGATTTAACCCCTTACTATGGTTATGACGAAGACTGTAGGCATTGGCACACGGTCGCGAAACAGTCATGCCAGCCGTTTGGAGAGCATTATTACGATAAGTTTAAGAACGAATGTGACGACTATTTTCAAATTAAGCACCGTAATGAACCTCGCGGAATCGGTGGATTATTTTTTGATGACTTTAACGAGCTAGGTTTCGATAAGTCGTTCGCCTTTGTTCAGTCAATGGCGAAAAGTTTTTTAGATGCCTATCTCCCAATAGTGAAAAGGAGAGTCAGTGAGCCATTTGACGCGCGGCATAAAGACTTTCAAGAATACCGGCGCGGGCGCTATGTGGAATTCAATTTAGTTTACGATCGAGGCACGCTATTTGGACTACAGTCAGGTGTTGGTCGTATTGAATCCATTTTGATGTCGCTTCCACCAACGGTTAAATTTACCTATGACTGGAAACCAGAACCGGGTACTAGAGAAGAGCGCCTGACTACCGACTATCTGAGGCCCAGGAACTGGGCTGAATGAATAAGGTTATTTGAGTGAACAAGCGACAAAGAGAATCTAAAGTGAAGGCATTCGGCGTTGTAGGGCATCCAATTGCACATAGTAAGTCACCAGAGATTCACGGGCTTTTCGCGCAGCAGTGTAAAGTTGATATTGATTATAAAAAGTTCGATGTGGCGCCAGAAGATTTCGGAGCATTTATTAGAGATTTTTTTGCAGGTGGTGGTTTAGGTCTAAATATTACAGTTCCGTTTAAAGAAGAGGCGTTTCGTTTATCAACTCCTGCCAATGAAAAAGTTAAATTGTCCAAGGCAGTTAATACCTTGTATCTAAACGATGCCGGTGAGCTAACAGGTGACAACACAGATGGCCCAGGGTTGGTTAAAGATTTATTAGGCAATGACATCCAGTTAAAAGAAAAACGTCTTTTAATACTCGGTGCTGGTGGAGCTGTAAGAGGTATCCTGCCATCTTTAATAGCGCAAGTACCAAAATCTATTACTATTGCTAATAGAACTATTCAGAAAGCTGAGCAATTAAAAGAAGAATTTATTCATTTGCTAGATCTAAATGTGTTGAATTTTGAGGGGGTAGAAGGCGAGGCTTACGACGTGATTATCAATGCAACCTCATTGGGTCTGCAGGGCAAGACGCCCAAAATTAACAGCACCGCTATTAACGCGAAAACCTGCTGTTACGACTTAATGTACTCTAATCAAAACACTGCTTTTGTTAATTGGGGCCTGGAAAATAATGCCCAAAAGGCAATCGATGGTTTAGGAATGTTAGTTGAACAGGCCGCGGTGTCTTTTGAGATCTGGCTTGGAGAAGCACCTGAGACTAGTGCCGTGATTGATAGGATGCGCCTAGGCTAGAGGAATATACTGCTGACTCTTGCCTTTCGTTTCTCTCTAATTCTTCCCTAGCCACAGTTCGGCGTAGGGCTATCCTATTTTAATCTGATGACAGACCCCGCAGGACTAGTCGTTAAGCTTTTCACCGAGACTAAGATCGATATCCAGACCCTTAGTCATATCTGCCCACTGCTTCCAAACCTGATCCCAGCCTTTTCCCTTTCTCGTTTCCACATATTGACGAAACTTATCTGAGCTATAAACGATGTCTTGGGAAGTCATTTGACGGGCAGTGTCCTCAACAACTTCGTCGAGGTTGTTTGCTAGGGTCTCGCCTAATAAATGATGAACAATTACGTTTGCTTTTGTAACATCCATCGGGATTAGGGGGATTCCGGCTCGAACTATGTATTGATCATTCACCTCTTCAATTAGACGATGAGCTAGGTAGGCTTGCTCCAAGAGTGCCAGAAATCCAAGTGGTTCATTACTTTGGCCTTTTGGTGAGAGGAGAAAATCGGTTGCTACCTCTAAAAATGGCGTGACGTAAGCATCGATACCCGCATCTTTTGCGGCAATCGAGACGGCTCCTATAAAGGGAGGAACATGGGTAATGTACTCGATAACAAAATTCTTCAAGGATCGAACTGGGTCTGTCTTTGCTAAGGAAATAGACGACGGCAAACTCCCCATCTGAGCGCTAAGCTGCTTTGAAAGAGAGTTTGTTTTGGTTTCTTGCTGTCCTGCGGTAATGATGAGCTGTTCTATTTTTGATTGCATGATCTGACTTTAATTTAAAGACGGCAGTTAATTTTTTGAGAAACCTTTACTTGAAAAAATGCAGAAAAAAAAAGGCTATAGAATTAACTATAGCCTTTTTATGAACTCTTGCGAAGGAGTTAGTGTTCTGCTTCTTCGCCGTGTTCTTCCCCGCCGTGACCGCCGCCGTGAAGGTCTTCAGGCGTTAGTGCAACCGCGTCTCTATCATGACCCATATAGCTGAATCGGGCATTTTCTGTGTAATTGCCTTCAATAGCCATGAACGAAATGAATAGTAGTAATACTATTGGCGGTCCGAGAATGGTGGCTACCAAAGCCATCCTTTCCCAAACAACGTGCATGAAAATCGCAGTAATAAACCCTGCCTTTAACGTCATGAACAATAATACCAGTGTCCACCGCATCGCACCTTGCACTTCATAGAAGTCGACTGCGTAGGAAAATCCGCTCAATACGAACAGAAGAATCCAGATTTTGTAGTAAATCCCAAGAGGATGTTGTTGACCTGCTTCAGATGACATATCAGTCTCCTCTTAAAGTAAGTAGAAAAATGCGAAAATGAATACCCAAACTAAATCGACAAAGTGCCAGTACAAACCGACAATCTCAACGATTTCGTAGCCCTTATCATCGTAGTAACCGCGTCTGACCCGAAGAGCAACCCACATCAGGTATATAACACCACCAGATACGTGAAGTCCGTGAAAGCCAGTTATCATAAAGAAGATCGAGCCAAACTGAGCAGCACCAAAGGGGTTCTGCCAAGGCCGGATGCCTTCATCCAAAATGAGCTTTGACCACTCAAACATTTGCATACCGACAAAACAAAGCCCAAAGAACGCAGTAGCGCAGATAAGCCAGAAGGCTTTTTCTTTATCTTTGCGGTAGCCCATGTTTACAGCAAGTGCCATGGTGCCCGAGCTAGTAATCAGAATGAATGTCATTAGAGCAATCAGAATCAAAGGAATCGGATCACTACCAAACAATGAAAGTGCAAAGATCGCCCCTTGGACAGGCCAAGGTTCAGTTGTTGTCAGTCGCACGTGCAAATAGGCGGTTAAGAAGCAAGTGAAGATAAACGTATCACTTACTAAGAATATCCACATCATCGCCTTGCCCCACGGCACATGATAGGTTTGTTTGTCGGAGCTCCAGTCGTCGACTAGGCCGTCCATACCCTCTTGAGGGCCTGCTTGTGTTAGCGCAGCTTCACTCATTTTTTCTTCCTGTTTTTTACTTTTATATTAGTCAAAATAAGTTAAGTATTTGCCATTAGAGCAAACATGATCAACCAGATAATAAGCAGAAAATGCCAATAAAAGGCACAAAGCTCGATGCTTAACTTAAGCTCCTTCGCTTCGACTCCCGATATCATGCGAATCAAGCCTATGCTCCAAACCCATAAACCACCTAGTAGATGGACAGCGTGAACACCTGTTAACAGATAGTAAAAGGCGTTAGCTGGATTTGATGTCATGTAAAAACCTTCAGCCTGAAGGTTTTCCCAAGTTAGGTACTGACCGGCAATAAACATAATTGCAAATAACCCTGCTCCGACGAACGCAGTCATTACATTTTTATTGCTACCAGTCTTAGTAATATTTCTAGCCCACTGGAAAAACACACTACTTAATACTAAAAGAGCTGTGTTGAACCAAAGCTGTGTAGGTTCAGCCAATGGAGCCCAGTCTGGCAGCTCCATTCGGATGATATAGCTAACTGCGAACAGTGAAAAAACTACTGAGGCAACAACTACAAAAAATACCAACGCTACTTTCTCTGGGGAGGTGTCGAAGGTGCCCTTTGCTTCAAGGCCACCTATGATTCCCTTTCTTTCCCAGGGTTTTACACTAAGTTCTTTAAGCAAACTCATAAATCGGCCTTCGACTTATCGTGGTCTGGGTCAAAGTGTTGCTCATCAGCTGTAGGTTCTTCGCTTTCCGGCACATTTTGAGGAATGAAATCCTGATGTGCGCCCGGCACGCTGTAGTCATAAGCCCAGCGATAAACAGTTGGAAGCTCATCACCCCAGTTGCCATGAACCGGTGGTGTATCCGGAGTTTGCCATTCCAATGAAGCCGAGCCCCAAGGGTTTGGACCCGCTTTCTTGCCGTAGCGAAGGCTCCAGAAGATGTTGATGAAGAACAAGATTTGCGCTGCGCCAACAACCAAAGCGGCGATAGTGATAGCGGCATTTAAATCTTGAGCAGACTCTGGAATAAAATCTGTTTCGCCAAGAGCGTAGTAACGACGCGGCACACCAAGGAATCCTAAGTAGTGCATTGGCAGATAGATTGCATAAGTGCCTAAGAAGGTAATCCAAAAATGAGCTTTAGCCATGGGTTCGTTGAACATGCGCCCCGTGACTTTAGGATACCAGTGATACAAGGCTGCAAACAGAACCAGGACCGGCGACACACCCATCACCATGTGGAAGTGAGCAACTACAAAGTAAGTGTCCGACAGAGGAAGATCGATAACCACGTTGCCTAAGAACAAACCGGTAAGGCCGCCGTGGATAAAGGTAAAGATGAAACCGATCGCGAAATACATTGGTGCATTCAATCGAATATCACCTTCCCAAAGCGTTAACACCCAGTTGTAAACTTTCAAGGCCGTGGGGACCGCAATGATCAACGTCGTTGTGGCGAAGAAGAAACCAAAGTAAGGATGCATGCCACTTACGTACATGTGGTGAGCCCAAACAATAAAGCTTAATCCGCCAATGGCGATAAGCGCCCACACCATCATGCGGTAGCCGAAGATATTTTTACGAGCGTGCGTACTTAAAACATCTGACACTAGACCGAATGCTGGAAGCGCGACAATGTATACCTCAGGATGACCGAAGAACCAGAACAAATGCTGGAACAATATAGGGCTACCGCCGTTGTAATCGAGCGGAGTACCCGCTTCAATTATCGCTGGCATGAAGAAGCTTGTACCTAACAAGGTGTCAAACAACATCATTACTGCGGATACGAGCAATGCCGGGAATGCAAATAAACCTAGAATTGTCGCGATGAAAAGGCCCCAAACTGTTAGAGGTAATCTCATCATCGTTAAACCGCGGCAGCGATACTGCAAGATGGTAGTTACATAGTTCAAACCACCCATTGTAAACGCCACGATGAATACGCCTAGTGACGCGAGCATCAAAACGATACCCATGTCATGGCCAGGTGTTCCGGCCATAGACGCTTGTGGTGGATAAATTGTCCAGCCTGCTCCTGTTGGTCCGCCGGTCACAAAGAAACTGGCTAACAAAATAAGAACTGACAAGAAATAAGTCCAAACACTTAACATATTCAGAAATGGGAACACCATGTCGCGCGCGCCTACCATTAATGGAATCATGTAGTTGCCGAAACCGCCTAACAAAAGGGCTGTAAGCATATAAACAACCATGATCATGCCGTGCATGGTCACTGACTGGTAATACTGACTTGGATCGATCAAATCAAAAGTATCGGGAAAACCAAGCTGCATACGCATGAGTAAAGACAAAACAAGTGCTACCACACCAACAGCGATGGCTATGCCACCGTATTGAATAGCGATAACTTTATGATCTTGGCTGAAAACCCATTCAGTAACCCAACTTTTCGGATGATGAAGCTCTTGTTCACTATCCTGATCAGCTAATGGAACGTAAGCCATTAAAACCTCCTAACTACTTAAATGTGATACTTGCCACCCGGGCAAACAATTTAAAATAAAATTACTACTATCGCATCGTATTGATATACGCAGCGACGTCTTCGATTTCTTCTAGCCCTGACATTGCAGTCGCCATTGAAACCATTTGCTCACCGTAATCGTCTTCACGATGCAGGCCACGAATACCGGCCCGAAAATTACTGATTTGAGTAACGAAATACCAATCACTCATGCCAGCAAGTTTAGGCGCGTCTGTATACCAAGTGCCATCGCCGTTATCCAAATGGCAGGCGGCACAGTTTCGGTCGTAAATGCTGCCCCCGTTAGCAACATCACCCGTTATAGTTGGGGTTGATGGAGTATCTGGAAGAGTAGCGATATACGCCGACATATTGCGAACAGCAGCGTCGTCTACGAGAGTATTTGCCATTCCAACCATCATTGCGCCGTTAGTATCGCCAGGCCCGCCACGGACACCTTTCTTGAAGTAGTTCAATTGGCGTTCTAAATACCATGCCTGTTGGCCGGCAATTTTCGGGCTATTCAATGCGATATTACCTTCACCTTCAGCACCGTGGCATGAAGCGCATATAGCATATGCTGCTTGTCCGGCCGCGATGTCAGGTAGAGCCATAGCTTGAGTTTCCGCAAACGTAGGCTGAGTTGCTAACCAAATGTCGTAATCTTCTTGAGGCTCAATTACGACTGCGCCGCGCATCACGAAGTGACCAATGCCACACAGCTCTTCACACATGATGTCGTAACGACCTTCTTTCTGCGGGTCAAACCACAGGTAAGAAACTAACCCGGGGACTAAATCCATTTTGACGCGGAATTGAGGAACCGTGTAGTTATGCAGGGTGTCATTCGAGCGCAGCAAAGCCTTAACCGGCTTGCCCACTGGCAAATGCATCTCCGGGCGACTAACGATAATGTCGTCTTGGCCTCTTGGATCTTCGAGATTAACCCCGAAAGGGTTCGACTCTGTCACGAGCGCAGTCTCGGCGAAACCAAGTTGTCCGTCAGCACCGGGGTAGCGGAAAGCCCACTGCCACTGTTGACCCATAACTTCATATTCAGTTGCATTATCGGGAACAGTTACAAAAGATGCCCAGACAAATAAGCCCGGCGCAAGCATTGCGACAACTCCGATGGTAGTGACCACTGACAAACTTGTTTCGAGTTTATGGTTTTCAGGCTCGTAAACAGCCTTGTGACCGTCTTTTTGGCGAAACTTGTAAACGCAATAAGCCAAAAAGAGATTCAGGAGTACAAAGACAATACCCGTTATCCAAAATGTCACGTTAATTGTAAAATCGATGGAACCCCAATCAGATGCGATATCGGTAAACCACCACGGGCTGGCGAAATGGAATACGACAGATCCAATAACCAGCAATAAAATAACGACCGCTAAAGCCATAAAGCAGTAATCCTTCTTAAGTTGAAAACTAGCCCCACGTCTAAGTCTTTCAAACTGAAAAGTCTAAGACAATAGAATTTGTTTAGTTGTTGTCAAACTTTGTAAAAACTGTTTTAGAAGCCGTCCTGATTCTTCCAAACTTAGGCCTTACAATCAGAAAAGTTTTTCCATTTCTACTGTAAGATTAAGGATTGGGTTGAGCTTCGTAATCTCATCCAATTATACTAATTGAGATCGAGAATTTACATTTCTTCAAAGGCCTAATTTTGAAGAAGAAACGCACACCTCATGCGCAACGGAATGCTATAGAAAATTAGCGTTTCCCGCAAGTAATTATAGTTAGGTTTTTAGATAAAAGACGCGTCAAAACAAGCATTACTGACAGTTTCCTGTCAGTAGAAGATTGGCCACTTTAAATTAACTAAAAATCGCTTAGAAAAACTGTAATCTCTTGTCACTATTAGTCTACACTATCTTGAGGTTACGCTTAATTCATGGTTGAATTCGCGCACTCAAATTCATTCAAATCCGACCCGGGTATTGTGGCGTATTAGTGGGGTATACCCGTATTAAACGCCAACAATTTACTTAAATTTTCCAGAGCAATTACAGTGACTGAAATTACAGCTAGTTCGACGGCCAGTTGGCGCGATTTTTATGAAATGTGCAAGCCACGTGTTGTCATGTTAATGATTCTGACTTCAATGGTCGGAATGTTTTTAGCAGTCCCGGGAATGGTTCCCCTTGATGTGCTTATTCTCGGCAATATCGGCATTGCATTTGTGGCCGGATCTGGGGCCGTTGTAAATCACTTAATAGACCGAAAAATTGACATTCTAATGAAGCGCACTCACAACCGACCCCTGCCCCAAGGCAGAGTGGACACGACCCAAACCACCATTTTTGCGGTCGCGCTTTGCGCTGTTGGTATGCTGGTGCTTTGGTTTGGCGTTAACCCCTTGTGCGCGTGGTTAACTTTAGCTTCATTTATTGGTTATGCATTTATTTATACCGGCTATTTGAAGCACGCTACTCCCCAAAACATAGTTATCGGCGGGCTCGCAGGAGCAATGCCGCCCCTACTGGGTTGGTCAGCTGTAACAGGAACAATAGAGTCTGACGCTTTGATTCTGGTGTTTATTATATTCGCTTGGACACCCCCGCACTTTTGGGCCCTAGCTATTCATCGTAAAGACGAATATGCGAAATCTGGCGTGCCCATGCTGCCGGTAACCCATGGTGAGCACGTTACTAAGGTTCATATCATTGTTTATACTGTGTTGCTGGTTGTTTCCAGTATTTTCCCTTATATTTCTGGAATGAGCGGACTTTTGTATTTAGGGTCGGCAATAGCTTTGGGCATTGGGTTTTTGGCCTGGTCGCTCATGCTTATGTACAAACCTAAACCTTCCACGGCAATGGATACTTTCCGGTTCTCCATTCTCTACCTCGCATTGCTATTTTTGGCCCTTCTTGTTGATCATTATATATTCTGATTGGTGCTGGATTTCTTTACCCGAGACTGAAACATGGCTTTAAGTTTACGTGCAAAACGCGCTTTGATCGCTTTTGGAATCTTCGATATTGCTGTGATTGCAGCGCTTATTTTCCTGTTTGTATTGAAATCAGAAATTGATTTGAAAGATGAACTTAGGGAGATCGGGGTCACTGTCTTCGCTGACAATCGCCCAATTCAAGAGTTTGATCTGGTTGATGAAAACCTCGCTGTTTATACAAGCGAGAACCTAAAAGATCGATGGACCTTGTTATTTTTCGGATTTACATCGTGCCCTGATATCTGCCCAATCACCATGTCTGAGTTGAAGAAATTCTATGAGCAATTAGACCCAAACTTAAAAGATGACCTTAGTATCGTAATGGTGTCTGTTGATCCTGAACGGGACGATCCAGAAACTATTGGCAACTACGTCAATGGATTTAACGAGGAATTTTTAGGGGTTACCGGCAATTTAGATTCAATCGCTGGCGTTGCATCCCAATTCTTTGTCGGCTATTCCGACCCTGTTTATCCGTCCGAGATCGATAACCAGAGCCAAGAACAACATCAGCACGGGCAAGAACAAGTCACGCAACAACAGCAGGATCCACATCATGGTGCGGTTGAGCATAGTTCGGTCGGCGATAGCACAGCTGATGATAGTACGGCAGGTCATAGCACAGCGGCGGCCACTTCTGCTCCTGCAATCGAAGAGTATCTGATTTCTCACAGCGGTCACCTTGCAATAGTCAATCCTGACGGGAATTATCATGCGGTGATGCGACCCCCGCATCGCGTAAGAGACCTGCTAAAAGCTTACGAGATTGTGCGTGACAGCTCAGATTTTTAGTTCTAGTTTCTAATCCTAATTTTAAACTTCAAGCGTTAAGTTCTAGGTCTTAAGCTCTAGAACTTAACGGTAAAAAATAGCTAAGTAAAAATAGACCGCCAGCAACTACCACGATCGATGGCCCCACCGGAGTATCGAGACTGAACGCTAAAAATACTCCCATAAAAATACAAACGACTCCTATAATGCTCGCGTTTAAAGCCATTTTTTCAGGGGTTTTTGAGAATTTTCTTGCTGTTGCTGGGGGAATTATAAGCAGTGACGTGATCAGTAAAACGCCTACTATCTTCATTGAGACGGCAATAGTAAGCGCAATTAGAACGATCAATATTAAATTGAGTCTGGCCGTGTTATGGCCCTCTACTTCTGCTAGCTCTCTGTGAACAGTGGTTGAAAGAAAGGCGTTCCAATTTTTAGTGAGAACAGCTAAAACTACGGCAATCACGACAAGCACCCAAGCAAGTTCTCGCGGGGTTATGGTCAATAGCTCACCGAAAAGATATGCCTCCAAATTAACTCGTACCGAACTCGTTAATGACAGTACAACAACCCCTAAAGCTAAGCTGGTATGGGCAAGTATTCCCAGCAATGTATCGGTCGCCAGTTTAGGGTTTCGATCAAGCAGTGCGAGCAAAACCGCCAAACACAAGCCACTAATTACTATGGCAAGCTGTGGGTCGCCACCTGTTACCAAGCCAAGAGAAACGCCAAGTAAGGCAGAATGAGCAAGCGTGTCACCAAAATAAGACATTCGGCGCCATACCATAAAGGAGCCTAATGGGCCCGAAGCAATGGCGAGACCGCAGCCGGCTATTAAGGCCATCATTACAAAATCAGTGGTTAACAGCTGTAGCACTTTACTATTTGCCTTGAGGCGGTTTTATTTGCCCCCGAACGTCGTGTTCATGGTTGTGATTATGGGTGTATACAGCCAAACTTTCCGCACTCCTTGCCCCAAATAAATCTAGAAACGCGGGGTCATTACTGACATATTCAGGTTCACCATGGCAACATACATGATGATTCAGGCAAATCACCTCATCGGTTGAAGACATAACTAAATGCAGGTCATGGGAAATCATAATTACCCCACAGTTGTGCTGATCGCGAATTTCACTTATCAAACCATATAGTTCGGCTTGGCCGGAAACATCAACGCCTTGCGCTGGCTCATCCAAAACCAATAATTGCGGTTTGCGCAGCATCGCTCTGGCAAGTAATACCCTTTGCATCTCGCCGCCAGAAACGGAGGTAAGCGGGCTATTAAGCAAATGCGGGATTTTTAGCTGCTCTAAGGTGTCACGTAATTGGTCAGGGTCCGAGCTGCCTGAAAGTTCGAGAAACCGGTTTACCGCTATTGGCATAGTAGGGTCTATCACAAGTTTCTGCGGCATATATCCGATGTTCAGATCTGGCCGTTTTGAGACGATGCCAGAGTCGGCGGCCATCAATCCGAGAATTATTCGCACTAAGGTAGTTTTGCCTGCGCCATTGGGGCCTATTAAGGTGACTATCTTGCCTTCATTGATTTCTAAACTCACGTTATCAAGGACTGTGCGGCCCTCTAACACCTTTGAAACATTATATGCGGCAATCAATGTTGAACTGTCGAGGTTTGGGGAGGCCATCAAGATTCCGAAAGAGATTAAGGTCTGAGCTTATAAGGGAGGCGGACAATGTTATATGATAGCACTGTTGTCAATCATCCCAAGTTCGTCTGTGTCCATGTGATTTAACTGTTCTTCATAAAGCGCCTCGTAAAGTGCTTTATGAAGCGCTCCTAAACGTATTTTATAAAGTGTCAGCAAAAATGTTCTCTAAAAAGCTCGTAAAGTTCGGAAAGATGGCCAGGCAAGCTAATTCAGCGCTGGCACACTCAATACGGTTAGGCAGTTCTATTTTGCTGGCCAGCGTTTGTGTCAGCGCTACAGCTGACATAGCGATTAGCACTACTATTCGGCCGCTACACTTTATTGCTTTAGCTGTAGTTGGCTCCAGGGGCGATGTCAGCACGTTGATTGACAGCAAATCTTCACCTCATCATTTCAATCTCACACCAAGCGATCGGCTGGCGTTGCTAAACGCAGACTTGATAGTTTGGGTGGGGCCAGAATTAGAAAGCCAGCTGAGTAACAGTATTAGCAAAATGACCGCTGATGACAGAATTATCACGGCCACGGCGTTACCCAACCTTATTTCTCATAAGATTGGTGACGGCGATCAGATTGATGCACATATTTGGCTAGACACCCGCAATGCCGCGCTTATTGCTGCCGAAATTGCACAGATTGCAAAGCGACTAGACCCAGCTAACAGTGAATATTATCAAAATAACCTTGCCAAGTTTCAAATGGATCTTGACCGTGCCACTGATCAAATCAGTGAGTTATTTACCCACTCAAATGCGCAGGCATTTGCTGTCTATCACAATGGGTTTCAATATTTTGAAAAGCAGTTTGGTCTCAACCACCAGTTAGAACTAGTCAGAGATCCTGAGATAGCTCCTACTATTGCCCAAATTATAGATATCAGGAAAGAGGTGGCGCAAATCATGCCGCAGTGCCTATTCCAAGAGCCTGATGCCAATCCGGAATTAGTTCGCACTATGCTAAGTGACTATAGGCTAGGTAGTACTCGACTCAGTGGTACTCAAGCCAAAAAGGGTCGCCTCAGTAATAATAGCCAAAGTAGCGAAAGCCCAACCAGCTCAATCTATGAGATCACTATCGATCTACTAGGTAATGATATTGTCGACTCACCCGCCGCATATATCAATTTGATAACCCATGTCGCTGACGAATTTAGTAAATGCCTAAATGACGCCGCGACAAACGATTAAAAACAGGTACAAAAATTGTCTGATTCAAAACAACTTATTTTAGTGGATGGCTCTTCTTATCTATTCAGAGCGTTCCATGCCCTGCCGCCATTAGTAAATAGCAAAGGCCAGCCGACCGGCGCTGTTAAAGGTGTTATCAATATGATTCGCGCCTTAATCAAAGGCCACCCCGAGAGCAACATTGCGATTGTGTTTGATGCTAAAGGTAAGACGTTCCGTAGCGACATGTATGCTGAATATAAGGCTCATCGGCCACCGATGCCGGATGAATTGAGGTCGCAGATAGAACCCATACATCGAATAGTTGAAGCTATGGGATTGCCGATGCTTATTATCACAGGCGTAGAGGCCGACGATGTTATCGGCACTCTTGCAGGCCATGCCTCGAAACAAAATATTAAGACTCTTATCTCTACTGGGGATAAAGACCTTGCTCAGCTGGTAAACGACGACGTCACCCTAATGAACACCATGACCAATGAGTTATTGGACCATGAGGGCGTGGTTAAAAAGTTCGGGGTGAAACCTGACCAGATAATAGATTACCTAGGACTGGTAGGAGATAAGGTTGACAACATTCCCGGGGTCCCAAGTGTTGGTCCTAAGACCGCGGTAAAGTGGTTGACTGAGTTTGGCACAATGGAGGGGGTAATAGAAAACGCCGCTTCTGTCGGCGGAAAAGTTGGTGAAAAGCTGCGCGACAACATTGATCAGTTAAGACTTTCCTATGAGCTGGCAACGATTAAGATGGATGTTGAGCTTGCGGTAGAACTAAAAGATCTTGTTCATAGCGAAGAAGATAAACAACAACTGCATGACCTGTTCAGTGACTTAGAATTTAAATCGTGGGTTAAAGAACTAGAAGCAGCAGGCGTAGTCTCTACCGCCGCGGTTCCAGAAAAATCCTCTGGCGCTAGCGATGATAGTGTCAGTACCGATAATAGTGCAGTCAATGTGGTTCCAGAGTCTATCGATTACCAGGTAATCACCACAGAGTCAGATTTAAGGGAACTAGTCTCAAAAATCGAAAAATCTAAGCAGCTCTGTATTAATTTAGAAGTACACAATGAGCACTTTTTAGATGCGGCTATCTTTGGAATATCAATTTGTTTGGAAATAGGCAAAGCTAGCTATATACCAGTTGCTCACGTGCGTCCTGAACCGGTCCTTGATCTTAGCTCTGTGAGTGATGCTGACAGTGAAAATGAGGATGAAAATAAGGGCCTCAGCGAAAATAAAAGCCACAGCGAAGAAGATGCCCAGCTGCCACTGGATACCGTACTTAATATTCTTAAACCTCTTCTTGAAAACCCCGACGTCAGGAAAACAGGTTTTGATCTTAAGCTGGTGAAACATGTTTTCGCTAACTATGAAATTGATTTTTATCCTATAGATTCTGACGTTTTATTGGAATCATACGTCGTTAATTCAGTGGCAACGAAACACAATCTAGACGAAATTGCTGACTACTACTTAGGTCTGAGAATTACTGATCTTTCGGGAAGTCTTGGAAAAGGCAAGGCTAAGCGAACTAAGAACCAGCTATCGGTTACAGAATTTTCACACTATGCCGCCGAGAAAGCCGACTTCATTCTCAGGCTCTCACTGATGCTAGGCCAGTCGCTCAAAGCACAAGGTCTTCTGGAAGGCGTCTACCGATACTATGAGCAGCCCTTGATTGAGGTGCTTCAACTGATGGAGCGCAACGGCATAAAAGTTGATAGCGGTGCACTAAATCAGCAAAGCAAAGAACTTGGGGTGCAGCTTGAAAAACTTCAGCAGAAAGTCTTTGAGATTGCCGGTGAAGAATTTAACTTAGGTTCACCAAAACAGCTGCAAACTATTTTTTATGAAAAGTTAGAGCTGCCTGTATTGAAAAAAACTAAGACAGGACAACCATCGACAGCCGAACCCGTGCTTCAGGAACTAGCTCAGGACTATGAACTGCCTCGGTTTATTTTAGAGCATCGCTCTTTAAGCAAACTTAAATCTACCTATACTGACAAGTTGCCGAAGCAGGTTAAAGGGGTTAGCGGCCGAATCCATTCCACTTTTCAACAGGCAGTGGCTGCTACGGGACGTTTGTCGTCTACCGATCCGAATCTACAGAACATTCCTATCCGTACCGCGGAAGGCAGACGGGTTCGGCGAGCTTTTGTTTCGAACAAAGGCTATAAATTGGTTGCCGCTGATTACTCCCAAGTAGAGCTTCGAATCATGGCTCACCTTTCCCAAGATGCGGGTTTACTGCGCGCGTTTTCTAGCGCTGAGGACGTCCATCGAGCGACGGCTGCGGATGTATTTGGTGTGGCGTTGGAGGATGTAAGTACCGAACAGCGCAGAGGAGCAAAGGCAATTAACTTTGGTTTAATCTACGGAATGTCGGCTTTTGGTTTGGCCAACCAGCTTAAAATTAGCCGAGGCGATGCCCAGCTTTACGTGGACAAATATTTTGAGAAGTATCCAGGTGTTCGAAAATATATGGATGAAACGCAGGTCTGGGCCGACGAAAAAGGGTTTGTAGAGACTTTGTTTGGGCGCCGTCTTTATTTACCAGGAATACACGCAGGCAACGGTATGATTCGCAAAGCCGCTCAGCGTACAGCCATTAATGCGCCAATGCAGGGCACGGCGGCAGATATAATCAAACAGGCGATGATCGATATCGGTCATTGGTTAAGAAGCTCAGAGCTTGACGCTAAGATGGTGCTTCAGGTGCACGATGAACTGGTGTTTGAGGTGGCAGAAAAAGACGTTGAGCTATTGATTGATGGTGTGAAATTTAGAATGACCACGGCCGCCGCCCTAGATGTGCCATTGGTTGTTGACGTAGGGGTTGGCAACAACTGGGATGAGGCACACTAACTTTTACCGTGATTTGTTAACCAGCCGGCCGTTTCGGTGGACTCACCTTGCACCTGCTGCCGGTTAACATTCAGTGGAGTCATTGGCATTGGCAAATCAGACGTGCAGAAGCTGTTAGATTTAGCCGGCCCAGGGTGCCCCCGTAAGCTTGTCGTTAGGGTTAGCAACTAGTCAAAAGTAGACTCGCTTTGATCAAGGATAGTGGCTTGAGCAGCTTCAAGGTCTTCAATTGCCAGCCAGTCGCCGAGCTTTTTACGCGCGTCATCTAAACCCATTTCGTTAATAGAAGAAAACAGCTGCACGCTAAAGCCTGGCTGGTCCTTAAATTCTCTCTGTACTGCAAGTAGGGTACTCTGGGCTGGTCCTCGCTTGAACTTGTCAGCTTTGGTTAGAAGCACGTGGATAGGAAGCTCGGACTGCAGCGACCAATCAATCATCATCCTGTCGAACTCCTTAAGCGGATGGCGGATATCACTTAGCAAAATTAAGCCGCGCAGCGGCTCGCGGTTACGCAGGTACTTCTCAAGCTCGACCTGCCACTTATTTTTGACTGCCAAAGGCACTTTGGCATAGCCGTATCCTGGTAAGTCCACCAAATAACGCCCAACATCTAATACAAAAAAGTTGATTAGTTGAGTTCGCCCTGGGGTTTTACTTGTCCGCGCTAATCGTGACTGCTTGGTAATAGCGTTGATAGCGCTCGATTTGCCAGCATTAGAGCGTCCCGCGAATGCTACCTCAGCGAGACTAGTAGATGGACAAGCCGCTAGCTTGGCCGCGCTGGTTTCGAAAGTTGCCTGATTGAAATTCATAGGTGAGCTGTCGTCAATGAGTAGGTAAAAATGGGGTTTAGGTAATTAAAATACGTGCTGTGTGGCCGTCTCGAGATCAACTAAGACCGCACAGGGTAGCAATATACGACAGATTGCGCGAAGACCAATACATAATTGACAGTATCGGTATACCAGTTAGCGCTATAATTACGGTATACTTCGCCTCCACTTAGTTAGCACAGTGGCGCTTTTGGGGTGGTGTGGCTTCAAAATGTTCTTTTTAGCTTCAACTACTTAATCGTTGACGCTGCTCTGAATCGACAGAGCATTAGAGAGCATCGCAAAGCATTTTAAGGCCTAAAGCGACATTCTATTAATTTTAATTTAGACCAGGTGTATTCATGAAGAAACTCATATTCGTTCTTGCGTCGGCTCTTGTGAGCTCTTTCGCTCCAAGTTTATTGCTTGCTCAAGGTGACGCGGCGGCAGGACAAGCCAAATCAGCACTCTGTTCCACTTGCCACGGGGCTGATGGAAACAGTGAGCTGTCTATGAACCCTAAGTTAGCGGGTCAAAGCGTAAACTATATTGTAAAACAATTAATGGACTACAAATCAGGCGCACGCGTAAACGCAACAATGGCTGCAATGGTAGGCAGCCTCTCTCCACAAGATATGCAGGATATTGCTGCTTGGTATTCGTCTCAGCAGGTAACCTTGTCAGGCGCTGATGCCGAAACATTGGAGCTAGGCCAGCGTATTTACCGTGGTGGCAATAAAGAATTAGGCGTAGCTGCTTGCACGGCCTGTCATTCGCCAACAGGCAGCGGCAACGCGCCAGCGGGTTTTCCTTCTTTAAGTGGTCAGCATGTTGATTACACGTTGACTCAGTTGAAGAGCTTTCGCTCCGGTGAGCGAGCTAATGACAACGCATCGATGATGCGCTCTGTGGTCGAGCGGCTTACCGACAAAGAACTCGAAGCGCTTGCCAGCTATGTCTCAGGTTTAAACTAATCGTAATAATTTAGTGGTCTGTCGCATCCATCTTGTTAAGTTGTTGATGGAACTAAAATCACTGTGATACGGTCTTACTGCAATGATATTTAAGATTTTTGGAGCAAAAATGATTAAAAGATCTGTTCAGGTTCTTGCTTTACTCGTGCTACTTCCTCTGGCGACTACTGGTTTTGCACAAATCGAGCGATTTGTAGCCGGCACCCACTATGTTGAGCTCGACGCACCGGTAAATACTCGTGATTCATCAAAAATTGAAGTCATCGAGGCATTTTGGTATGGCTGCTCTCACTGCTTCCGTTTTGAGCCTTTGGTTGAAAACTGGGAATCTAGCGCGGGCGCAGATGTCGATTTCACTCGTTTCCCAGCCATATGGAACGGTTTGATGAAGGTTCATGCTCAAGTATATTATGCTGCAGAGGCATTAGACGCCCTTAGTACGGTCCATGAGCCAGTCTTCAATGCCATAAATATCCAAGGCAATAGACTTCAAAGCGAAGCTGCGATCGGCGATTTATTTGCCGAACACGGAATACCTAAGGATAAGTTTGAATCAGCGTTCAATTCTTTCTCAGTTCGTACCAAGGTCAATCAGGCCGAGAAGCGGATGCAGGACTACCAGATTCGAAGCACACCAAATATGATAGTTAACGGTAAGTACATTATTACTACTGGCGAGAATGTTCAAACTCAGGCCGACATGCTTGAAGTTGTTGATTTTCTTGTAGAAAAAGAAAGAATGGCGATGGGTTCAGCAGGCGAGTAGGCCTTTTGAAAGTGCCCCGCTATTAAAGAGCGTGCTAACAGCCTTAAGTGAATAAAAAAGCCTCTGCCAGCCAGGGGCGTTTTTTGCCTCTATCTTGTAGTAAGCAAAACCAGAGGCACGCCTACCTCCAGATTCAATACTCGGTATATCAGCCAAAATAGGAAAACTGAGTCGGTCAGTGACCGCCACCGGCAGAAACGGCGCTGTCCGCCAGAGTATGAGGGTCCGCGAACCGCCAGGGGTCAGAGACAAGTCTCTGACCCCTTACTCCTCTCCTTACTCCCCTCTATACTCTCTGTGGACAGCTGATACTCGTGTGGAAGCTTAGGCATTCACCTCGCCTGGAGAATCTATTTGCAAAAAAGTGGACTCATACTCTTTTCCTTGGCTAGGTAGTCGTGGACATCAAACTACAGCTAGCTAACGCCGCCAATTTCGATGTGTCTAGCGGTTGCCTATCTATTGCATTCGCTGCGTATGAAGAGCCGTACGAGCAGACGCTATGACTAGCCCAATGAAAGGAGGCAGTGTACTGAATAAAACTATTTAGCCGATAAAGCAGTCTTAACCGTAATATTTAATCGGCTAATCAGATGCTTAGCCCAACCTCACGGAAGAAACGTAAAACCACATTCTTATGTCTTTATTGAATACTCTTAAAGTTCAGTTTCAAGAGCGGCTTATTCCTGCTTTGCCTGCTCCTATTCGCGGGATTCTTGAGGGTGGTTCAAAAAAGCAGCTATTAGCACGGATAAACCAGCGTCTTTTGCTAGTGAACAATGAACTAATTCACCTTAATTCTGGTCGCAGTGAAGTCATTGGCGAGCAGGCTTTAGAAAAGCCTTTTTTAGAAATATGCCCTGAGCAAATTGCCAGTGCGGCATCTAAGTTAATGGGGTCGGTGATCACAGAAGGCGTCATACTTTACCTTCCTCCCAGTGATTTTGTTGCCACGTCCATAAACATGCCCGGTGTCAGCAAAGACAATCTAATGTCTGCCCTTAAGTTACAGGTCGATAATTTATTTCCAAGCTTTGCTGATAGCTTAGATCTGACATTGGGCGGAAATTCTGTTGCTAATGATGCCAATAAAATAGCCCTTTGGTTTGTTGAAAAAACGACTAGCTCATTATTCGAAGCGTTCAAAAAAGTAGATCTTTTTCTGGTCGCTGTCGCGCCGAGGAACCTTATTGATTTAGACCAAAGTGCTGTCGTTGATTTCGATTCTCGTGGTGGAACTCTGGTAGAGCTAGACAATGGATCGCTATCGAGCTGGCTGCATATTAATCAGCTAGACCTTCATGACGCTGCCTTGAACGGACAATGGTTAGAGTCTTTAGAGGCAGCCACGTCAGAGACATTGCTGAATCTAAACGGAATGGAATCCTTTTACTTAATTGATCATTCTAAAACACCGGGAGACTACTGCTTTATTCCCAGTGGTGCTATGCTGGCGCGCAAAAAAGAAGAGAAAGGTAGAAACATTCTCTTGAGCGCAGGGGCATTTGTTTTTCTAATTATGCTTAGTTCAGTTCCATTTTTGATTCAGTCCTATCAATTTAGAACGCTTGCTGCAACTTTAGCTACTCAGCGGCTCGAATCAGCAGACGCAAGAGAGAACCGAGCAGTTGTAGTAAGTTTTGAGAATGAATGGGGGCAGATTACGGATTTTCCGCTCCAAGAACTTCAGCAAGCAATGTTTACTCTGCAAAATATTTTACAGCCAGATCAGTTGGCGTCTTTTGAGTTATCTGAAGGGGTCATAAAAATTCAAGGAACCAGCTCCGAGCCACAGGCCATTTTGCAACGCCTAGAACAACACCCGATGTTTACTGAGGTGGTCTTTTCTCGCGCTACTAACAATAGCCGGTACTACATTGACCTGCGTCTCAGTACCGTCAATTTTGAAGGCTATATGGCGAGGTATTTTCCAGATGCATAACCGCCAACTAAGGCCAGCACCGAGACAATGTGAATCAATTGAACTCAGAGAGCCACATGGGAATTAGTACAAGAGAAAAGAACATTCTGATTCTAGCTGGATTAGTCGCTCTGATTTTTTTGGCTACTAACCTGTCGCCACGAATATCTGGATTCTACGACCAGCGTCAAAACAACGTTGAAAATGTCCTATTGGAAATAGCCCGAGAAAAGCGCCTTATCGAGGAGACCGAAACTTGGAAAGAGCGCCGTATCAGCGTGGAAGAAAGCCAGGCAGAATTCGAGAGACAAATATTTAACGGAGACACGATTCCAGTTATTGAAGCCAGTATTCAAACAGAGCTTAGTAAAATGGCGGAAGATTCCGACATTACGGTTAACTCTACTCGCCTTGCTGAAAGTATAGCCACAGACTCTTGGCTAATGATTAGCCAAGAAATGTCATTTCGGACAAACGATGCCGGCAACACAGTAATTTTTTTGAAAAAGTTAAGGGAGTCCGAGCCTAGGCTTCGAGTAACAGAATTCAGTATCAATAGAAGCCGTAATCAATACAACGGCTCGATAACAGTCGTTGGATTCTCCCGAAGTGCCAATTTTAGCGCGCAAGTGTTGAGTGCACGGTAAATGACCATGGAAGCACAAGCAAAAACACAAGCGAAAGCTGAAGCCGGAGCCGGAGCCGAAATTGACAGCAGCGCGGCCAGCGCTAGCGGTTTTAAAGCCATTACCCTGCCCATATTTAATCAGCTGCTTGAACCTCAAGGGGTTGCTCCTGCCCAAGACTTCGGTGTCAGTGGCTTATTCTGCTGCAGCGAATTACCCGATCTGGAAGTACGTGCCCGAATCCGATTTATACTCAGCGACCTTATACAATTCATCGTCATCAGCGACGATGAGCTTAAAAGGTTGATGAAGCACTGGCGCGCCAAACTCTCCCCGACAATTGATAACACCGATGAAGATATTTTTGTGTCCGGTTTTGAAGACGATGAAGAGCTAAAGGACTTGGCCTCGGAAGCGCCAATCATAAGACTAGTTAATCATCTGTTTGCGCGAGCTCTGGATTTAAACTCCAGTGATATTCATTTCGAGCCAAACGAAGCTCATTTAGATGTGCGGTGCCGGGTCGATGGCATCATGACCCGAATCGAGCGGCTGCCAATCAAGATTCACACGGCAGTGGCTTCTCGGCTGAAACTAATGGCGAGACTGGATATCGGTGAAAAACGGCTGCCGCAGGATGGCCGCATCGATTATCAGATAGGATCCAAGCAATTGGATATGCGAGTCTCTACTCTACCTGGCGTACACGGCGAATCCATCGTCCTACGTATTTTAGATCGCAGCGACACATCGGTAAGCCTGCAGCAATTGGGTATGCCCGAAGACATCTTAGGTAGCTATCAGAACATTATTACTCAGCCCCATGGCATGGTGTTGATTACCGGACCAACAGGCAGCGGCAAAACCACCACGCTATATGCCACTTTGGAAAAGATTAATAGCGAGCAGCAAAAAATAATCACGGTTGAAGACCCAGTGGAATATCAGCTTGAAGGCATTACGCAGATTCAAGCCAATGCCAGCATAGGTTTAAACTTTGCCGAAGGTCTGCGCTCTATAGTTCGCCAAGATCCAGATATATTAATGGTGGGGGAGATTCGAGACAGTGAGACGGCAGAGATTGCTATCGAGTCTGCTCTTACAGGCCACTTGGTTTTTTCTACTCTTCACACCAACGACGCGGCAGGTGCTGTTACCCGTTTGCAAGATATGGGTGTGGAAGGCTATCTGATCAGCTCAAGCTTATTAGCTATTCAAGCTCAGCGACTGGTGCGGCGCGTGTGCACGGATTGCTCTGAGTCTAGCGCTTTAACCGAGGATGAGGCAGCTGTGCTCGAGTTAGGTGACGACAGAAATTTTAAAATCAATCGCGGCGAAGGCTGTGACCGCTGTGCTAACACCGGCTACCGAGGCCGAATCGGATTATATGAACTATTAGTGATGAGTGACGCCATTCGCCACCATATCGCCAGCGGTGCGGATGCCAATGTAATAAGAAATCAGGCTGTAAGCGAGGGGATGCGCACGCTGCGCCAAGATGCATTAGAAAAACTCCGTCAAGGCTTAACAACGCCAGAAGAAGTTGTTCGAGTGACCAGAGCGATATGAGTGCGCTGTATTTTAAATACCAAGCTTTCGACGCAAATGGTCAAGCGCGCAGTGGAGAAATTTCTGCTGATTCAGAAAAAGAAGTGGTACGGCTATTAAAGGGTAAAAACCTAACCCCGGTTAAAATTCAACAAATTACAGCTGGGTCTAAGCGCGGGCGTGGCAAAAAGATCTCCAATACCAACATTCTGGATTTCACTAACGGCCTTTGTACCTTGGTTGAGGCGCGTGTGCCTTTGGATAAAGCCTTGCGTCTGCTAGAGGGAATTACCGAAGCCCCGGCGATGCAAGAGCTTGTTCTGAACATGCTCAGAGATGTGAAGGAAGGCAAAAGCTTAGCTGAGTCTATGGAGAAACGACCCGATGTGTTTTCCAAGATGTATATGAATATCGTCAGAGCAGGTGAGGAAGGCGGCATCCTAGACCAGCTCTTACCCGATCTCGCTGAGTTTTTAGAAAGTAGCGCCCAGACCAGACAAGCAGTCGTATCGGCCATGATTTATCCGATGGTTTTGTTGGCGACGGGTATCATATCGGTGTTTCTGCTTTTAGTTTTTGTAGTGCCCCAATTCGCCACAATGTTTGAAGGCGTGGGTACCGGCATTCCTCCCTCTGCTGCCTTTTTGTTGGCATTAAGCGAGGGGATTCAAAACTATGGCTATCTATTTGTCGTCCTAATAGTGTTGCTCGTGTTCGGCTGGAAGCGGTTGGACAAAGACTCTGCCACAAAATTACAAAAGGATAGTTTCTTGTTAAGTCTTCCCTTGTTGGGAACGTTAATTTTGTATCGAGAGTGCGCTGTGTTCTCGCGAACTCTGGGGGCCCTACTTGGGGCTGGCATACCGTTAATACGTGCCCTGCGAGTGTCCAGAGAAGTAGTCGGAAATACTCGGCTGGCGGCGCATCTATCGCAAGTAGAAGAAGATGTGCGAGGCGGTGCAGGCTTGGGGATTTCCCTAGAGAAAACAGCTCAGTTTCCAACTCTTCTCCATCAGCTGGTGGCGGTTGGGGAAGAATCGGGTCGTACAGCATCTATTTTGCTAAAGACGGCGACGACTTTCGACACCTACGTACGCAATCAGATGTCCAGCATTGTGTCTGCGTTGCAGCCTGCGCTGATTATATTTTTAGCTATCGCCGTGGGCGGAATAACTATCACTATGCTTTCTGCTGTTTTCAGTATGAATGCGGTCGAGTTTTAGACTTCGGAGATTTACGTGCTTAACAAGTTTATAAAAAACAAAAGTAACAAGAACAGTAATTCAATTATATTGAAGTCGCTCGCCGTCGTGCCTGTCTTGATTTTGCTCAGTTCCTGCACTGCAATGTCCAAGCAATCTGCTTCAGGCGGCAATGCCACTCAAGGAGCAGGCAGCGCTCAATCAGCCGCTGCAATGGCATCACAGGCTGAAACAGAAGCGATTGAAAGCCCGGTAAATACAGAACAAATGCGTTTGATAAATGAAATCAATCGCATTGGCCAGCGAGTGACAACAACAGGCTTGGCTGACAGCCCACCTGTACCGGTGACTTTTGACGGTGAAAATATAGTCGAACTTAACTATGAGCAGGCTGATCTTAGAATAGTAATAGAAGAGTTGGCGAAGGCATTAGATATCACCATCGTCATAGATCCGACCATTGATAATAAGATTAGCATCCGTACAGCTGCGCAAAGACCGTTAGCGTTAGAAGACGTATGGCCATTAATCCGAATGCTGTCACGTGATGCGGGTATTCTAATAGAGCGTGTAGGCAACGTTTATAATGCCCGCAAAGTTCAAAGAAACCTGCCTTCTCAAATAGTGACACCCGATACCCTTGCGGATTCTTCCGCGGCATTGCTTATGCAAGTTACCCCGCTTACCTACGTTTCAGCAGAAGCTGCAATAGAGGTGGTGAGCCCGATACTAGGATCTAGTGAAAATATTCGGCGCCTTACTGCAAATAACACCCTCATCATCACTGCCACAGAATTTGAGCTAGATCGAATTAACCAACTCCTAATGTTGGTTGATGCGGACCCTTTCGTAAACCAAGGCATTCAGCTTTTTCAGTTGAGCAACGCCAACGCCGGAGAGGTTGCTACTGAGCTGACCGAGATAATTACCCTGATTGAGGGTACAAACCCAGCTTATCAGGTTAAAGGCATAGAGAGGATCAATTCAATATTAGTTACCGCGCCAGCGGGGCGCGGTTTCAATGAAATTGAGCGCTGGGTTCGTATTCTAGATGCCGAGAGTCAAGAACAAGAAGAGCAGCTTTTCCATTACAAGGTTCGAAATCTTAATGCGGTTGAACTTGCAGCAACCTTAACCGAGGTTTTTGAGGATGATAGTGATGATGTTCAAACACAAAACACTGTCACCCAGTTGCTGCCGCCAAGACTTCTCGGTTTAGGCCAAACCCTCTCCCCTGAGCAGACGCAAACAAGCACAAGCATCAGCAATAACAACGGGGTTGTTGCTGCCGACTTGAGGGTAAGGATAATCTCCGATGAGGGAACCAACAGCTTACTGATTCGAGGTACCGCTCGGGACTATCGGCAGTTGCTGACAACGATAAATATGCTGGACACCGTGCCATTGCAGGTAATGATAAACGCCGTAATCGCTCAAGTAACGTTAACTGACGGCAACGAGTTTGGTGTTGATTGGTCACGTATTGCGGCCAACAGTGCTGTAGATGCAATATCAACTGAAACTACAACAAGGTTTTTACCTAACGGCGGTGTTGGTGGTTTACTGTTTAGTAAGTCTTTTATTAACGGCGCAGCGAGAATAGACGCAACCTTGGCAGCAATCGCCAGTAACAACGATGTTCGCTTATTGGCACGGCCGACCATTACTGTTGCTAATAATCAGGAAGGTGAAATTATCATCGGTTCCGATGTGCCGGTAGAACAAGGACAGAACGTAGGCGCTAATGGCACGGTCACCTCTAACATCCAATACCGTGATACCGGTATTCAATTGACCTTAACCCCTCAGATAAATAATGATGGTATTGTTAACCTAGTTATTAGGCAGGAACTATCATCAGTGGCCGCCGGTTTCGGAGTCAATGATAATCCGATCTTTAACAATCAAGAAATCACCACTACGGTGGTTGTCCGAGACGGAGAGAACGTTGTTCTGGGTGGCCTGATTCAGACCGATGATGAAGACCTCAACACAGGAGTGCCTGGGCTTAGCCGGTTACCGGTGCTAGGTGGATTGTTTTCTTATCAGCAACGACAAACAAGAAAACAAGAATTGTTCATTATTTTACGCCCCGAGGTTATAGACCTAAACTCTCAAACTAGTTTGCAGTACTCGGAAATCCTAGACCGATTTGAAATTCTTTCACAGGTTCTGAGCGAAGAACAGAACATGTAGAATATGCACTAGCCAGAGAGCTAAACGAACAGCGCAGTAGCGAGTTCGGTAAGGACTACTGTAGAAAGTCGGTAGAGAACTTAGTAAGGATTACAGAAAAAAGTAAGGCAAACAGCTCTGTATAAAGAAAAATTAAGTCGCCTGGTGTTAGCCACCTTTTTTAAGACAAAGAACGTAAAGAGAACGCCAGCCAACATCGCCAAGCATTAACAATAGGCCAAGCAATGAAAAACACAGGACTCGTAAAAAGCAACGCAGGATTCACCCTCATTGAAATCCTCGTGGTGATGGCTATCATCGGCATGTTGGCTGTCATGGTGGCACCAAATATTTTTAATCAGCAAGCCGGAGCCCAGCGTGATGCGGCCATGTCGCAAATCTCGGCGTTGGAAACAGCGCTCTCTACCTATAGGTTAGATGTGGGCGAATACCCAGAATCTCTAGATGGCCTGTTAAACAATGATTCAGGGCGCGCTGCATGGAACGGTCCTTATTTGAACCGTAGCGCTCTGCCCAAAGACCCTTGGGGCAGTGATTTTATCTACGATGTTGATGGCCGCGCGTTCACTCTTATTTCCTATGGAGCGGACCGTGCTGAAGGCGGCGAAGAAGATGACGCCGACATTAGCCTTTAAGGCCACCCAACCCCAAAAAACCTCAAAATCTCAGGCAGGATTCACTTTGCTTGAGATACTTCTCGTGCTTACCATCATTGGCATGGCCAGCGCTCTTGTTGTTCCAAATATCACCAATTTTGAATCTCGAACCTTTGATGCTCAGATCAGGCAGGCTAATTCACTGCTTAACTATGCCCGCCGCATTGCAGTTGTTAAGGGTCAGCCGGCAGTGGTTTCTTTTATCATTAACTCAGATGGAAGCAAGGAGACAAGGGAGCGCCGCATCAGCCCTGTTGGCGAATGGCATAGCGAAGGCATTCAGTTAAGATTTCGTGACAGTAGCGACCGAGAAGTAGAGATTGACGACCGCATTGATATCACTTTCTTTCCTGAAGGGGGCAGCACAGGCGGCACCTTGCTGATCTCCTTAGCTGATACAGCTGAAGGCGAATCTATTGCAATCCAAATTGACCCCTTCACCGGTCGCATCGATACCACTAGCGTGGGTAATTGAGCCATGCAGATACTACCTCACTTTCAAGTAGCTTCTAAATCTCAAGCAGCTTCTAATCCTAAAGTAGCATCTAACCCTCGAGTCAATGCCCAAGTAACCGCTCCAACCTATTTTACAGCGCGTATGACCGGGCGAGCTAAAATAACTGCCGGAGCTAGAATAAAAAGCAGCGAAGGGTTTACGCTTCTAGAGGTGATAGTCGCACTCACAATAACCGGGTTTATCCTGGGCGGTCTTTTCTCCCTTGTTGCCGGTTCCAAGCGTCTTGCTTGGACTTCTGAGGCTAGCCTAATTCGCGCTGCTAGGCTTCGCGCTGCTACTAATTTTGCACTGCTCGAAAATGAATTTAGTGATGTCGAACTTATCCTCGAAAACTATGACTATGAGGCGCGTGCCGGCGAGATGCTTGAAGAACCGCTGCGAAAAACCGAAGCCAGTGTGTTTAGTTTACAGACCTATGAAATAAGTAATGACGACCGAGATGAAAGAGTAACCGGCAGCCGCTGGATTCAATTGGAGCTGCCAAAGTGAGTTGGCCTTTATCCAAATTCTACCTTCGCTCAAGTTCGCATAAGGGGTTTACATTAATTGAGGTTATGCTGTCCCTGGCCCTTACCTCTCTAATATTAGGGTTGCTCAGCACCGGTGTTTATATCGTTACCGAGGACTGGAATAGAAATTCAGATGTGCTCGATCAAAGTCTTGACGAAGCCTTGGTTATTCTACAAATCGACAGAGCACTTCACGGTGCATTTCCCCACAGTTTTACCAGCGAAGAAAACCTGACTCGGCAAATCTATTTTATTGGTGAAGATGATTATCTAAGCTGGGTATCCACAGTGTCTCCTCAGCGAAACGCTGGCCTAACCGCGTGGGAGATTTATTCAAGCGAGTTAGGGGTGCAGCTATCTCTTGTTCCTGCCTATTCTGATGATCCTACCCAGCGCCTCAGCCAAAGCGAGCCTAGACTCATTTTAGAGGGCTATGCCATTGAGTTTGCCTATCTGTTTGAAGACCTCGATGAGCGCAAAGTGTGGCGTGACGAATGGGTAGGAGAGGAAATGTTAGGTTTACCGTTGGCGGTGTATGTAAACCTTATTCCATTCGATGAGGTTGAAGATCGCAAAGAGCCAATCGAGATAATCGCCAGAATAAAAAACAACCAGCATAGAAGTATCCGTCCCAATTCGCTTTTCGGGACGCAGTAGTGCCTATGAAAAAACTAACAGTTAAGCTCACCCAAAAAGGCGCAGTCATTATTATTGTGCTGTGGACATCAGTTCTCTTAACCATACTGGTGACGGCGATGGCCGCTAAGGTGAGGCTGTCGGCGAAAACAGCGGCCTTCAATCAAGAAGTTTCACAGCAATGGCCATCTCTTATGGCGGCTATCAATCAAGCCGAAATGGAGTTAATGCTTGAGAAAATGGCGAGACCTATTGGCGAACAGCTAGAAGAGTCAGATGAAGGTGAGTTGCGTACCCCGGCTTACCGGTTTAATGGCCAGCGCTTGCAGTTGAATTACCCGCAGGCAGAAAACATCGTCGTCAGAATTTACGATCATGCAGGCAAGATAAATCTAAATCGCATCCCGCGGCGCAACATGCAACAGCTTATCGAAACTCGCCTTGGTGGCCCCTTCGAGGCCGACCCAGAGCAGGTACAAAGCCTATTAGACACATGGACCGACTGGACTGACCTTAACGACCTTGAAGGCTTGAACGGCGCAGAAAAAGAATACTATCAATCCTTAGACCAGCCCTATACCCCAAGAAACAATCCAGAACTGGATTCGGTTGAAGAGATATTACAAGTCAAAGGTTTTGCAGAGTTATTCGAAGGGGTAAATCTGGACGCGGCCTTTACAATATTTGGTAATCTGCGCACCTTAAATTTCAACCTCGCCACCCGCGAAGCGCTGCAATTGCTGCCAGGTTTAGACGATGAGCTAATCGAAACCATAATCGGGTATCGAGAACTTGAAGATATCAGCAACCAGTCCGAGCTTGGCGAGCTAATTCCATTCGAAGCCTTTCAACAAGTATCGGCTTGGTTTACGGCGACAAATATAAGCAACGTCTACTCAATTTACGCCTACCCAATGGCCGAGGAGAGTGAGCTAATAACCGATGACAATGCAGACGACTCCAACAACCCCAGCCTTATAGAGCTTGATCCAGTTCGCCAAGCCTATATGGAAATAGTAGAAGTCAGAAGCTTTAACACTCTACCTCAGGTTTATCGAGTTAATCCTTACGCCCATCTTCCAGACACCGCCCCAGCTAGGCTTGAAGAGTACGCAATAGAACTGCCACGGCAAAAATAGAAGAGAATGGTTAAAGGAAAAGTTTAGAAGGAAGGTCTAAAGAGAAGATCAAAAGAGAAACGGGTGTCTGCAAGAAACGGTGAGAAGTGCGGTCAGAAAAGGGCTCAGAGTAAAAGTTACATCAATCACTTGCCGAACCGCTAATAGTCTAATTTTAATTTTACTCTCAGCCCTTTTCTCCTAACGCCTCTTTTCCTTCCCGGCCTGTCATCGCGAATTAGTCGCAC
>JBLGBJ010000035.1:0-33899 GCA_047617605.1 Pseudohongiellaceae bacterium
TCTCTCTCTCTCTCTCTCTCTCTCTCTCTGTCAAAGCCGGATGTTTCATCATTAAAAGGTGCGAAAAAATCTCCGTGTGAACTGATCTAAGGGCAGAGAGTCAAGTCTATTACCGATCACGTATGCTACTAACTTTTTGGAATGAGACATCGGTTATAAAGCGAAAGAAAGAAATGTTTCAAAAAATCCTTACAGTCACCGAAAGTAATATTGGTTTATATTCAAGACCTTCGTGAATAAATTTCCTATTAAATTCGCGTTCCAATTCGCACATAAAACGTGCTGTTTGCACTAGCCAAGTGCAGCTATAAGAGTAAAAAGCTCGGTTGATCAAGTTTCTTAAACGGCATTTAAGTTATTGAATGATGGATCATTTCAATGACCTCTGCCGTCTCATGGATCGACCTGTCTTGGTGCGAACCCGCCTGGGCAAGAAAAATTATGTTATTTAACAACGCCTTGTATTTTCATGGAGCGGCGCATCAGCTTGGTGCTTTGACTAATGCGGGTTGGTCATTAAAACAATATCTTTCAGTTTAAATTGCTATTGGCACGAATAATGCTCAAGCCTTCGCAGGTGCAACGCTGAACTTAGGTATCAATTTAGTGCTTGGTTAAGCTGGATGCATTTTTTGAAAATCAAGGTGCCACCTGAATTTCTATATTAAAAATTCCGACTTATAGGCCTCGAGGAAAAACTATGTCCGCATATAGTAATAAAAATAGTAAAGAAAAAGCCAATCGGTTCAGAACCAAACTACTTACAGCTGCTATATCAGCGGCACTGTTTCCGCTAGCTTCTGGCGTTCACGCTCAAGACTCGGGCAGTGAATTGCAGCTCGAAGAAGTGGTGGTGACCGGTTCGCGAATTACGCGTTTTCAGGGCGACTATACTGCACCAGTGCTTTCTCTAGGGGCGGACCGGCTGCAGCAATCAGGAAACACAAATATCGAAGATTTCGTTAGTGAGGTGGGTGCGCTGGTTGGATCGTCCGGCTCATTTGATCTACTAGGATCAGACGGTGGTGCTTCGGCAGGGGTCAATGCTCTTAACATGCGTAATCTCGGTAACAACCGCACGTTGACCCTGGTCAATGGCCGGCGCCATGTAAGCGCGATCGCTACCGGTTCTCCGCTAGTTGATACCAATACTATCCCAGTTGCCTTGATCGAGCGGGTAGACATTCTCACCGGCGGGGCCTCGGCGGTTTATGGTGCCGACGCGGTGTCAGGTGCAGTGAATTTTGTCTTGAAAGACGACTTCGAAGGCTTCTCCGTTAGAACTCAGGGCGGCATGTCGGATGAGGGCGATGCGGAAGATTACTTCGCATCCTTTACTTGGGGCACTAATTTCGCAGGCGGCAGAGGTAATATCACCGCCAGCTATGAATATCGTAAGCAGGAAAGGTTGGAAAGTTTTGAGCGTGATTTTGCACTAACGGATCGGGTATATCTTCAGAACAACCCAGCGGAGTTCCGCCTAGAAGACGACCCCAATGTGCCCGATAGGATCCTTACCCCGCCAGGCAGTCGCACCTACACTTACACGGCTCCAGATGGACGCTATGACATTCTCGGAACCAACCCGGTAACAGGAGAGGTATACGGCTATCCGTCTCCTGTCGCCTTGAATGCCGACGGGCTCCCCTTCGACGAGGGTATACCGGTTTCCGGCTTCGCCCAGCTTTATGGCGATGGTACACCGACAGCTTTTTTTTCCTCGTCCCTTATCCCGGAGTTGGAAACAAATTCCTTTAACCTATTGGCTAAATACGACCTGAACGACTACGCAACAGCTTTTGGCGAGTTTAAATATGTGACTACTGACGCGGTTAACCCGCGAGCTTCGTCTTTCACTACAGTCCTGGAGCTGAGCCTTGATAACCCGTTCATTCCAGATACCTTCGACGATGCCTTAGCGTCGATTCAGGACCCTTCAATTAACCTCGCGCGAGACGATCTGGAAATGCGCTCGCTGAATGATAATACTCGGGAGACCACTCGATTCGTCGTTGGACTTCGGGGTGATATCACCGATTGGCTTAATTACGAAGTGTCGGCCAACTACGGAGTTACCGATGTGACCGCTCGGCTTTCAAATCAGCGTTTAGAAGACCGCTACTTTGCATCCCTGGACGCTGTCATTGACCCTGCTACCGGTCAAGCCACCTGTCGTTCTAACCTAGATCCGTCAGCTGTGCCACCGACTGACCCCGTTGTATCTCCATGGAACCCAGCCGTTTGGGGTGATCCGGCTAATATGACTTTTACGCCCGGCGCTAACAGCGGCTGTGCCCCCTTCAACCCTTTCGTTGATGGTACGCAGCGCTTTTTCAGGCCTGGTGTAATTGACCCTAACGATCCTAACGGGCCAGCCCAGGCGTTTATCACCAACGCGGGCAATCCTCTTGTGAACACCGGTAAAGCTGAGCAGACTGTCTTCAATGGCTATGTTTCCGGTAATACCGGCGGCCTTGGTTTTGAGCTTCCTGCTGGCGCCATCGATTTCGTTTTGGGCGGTGAGTACCGCGAAGAAAAAGTCGAGGATACACCTGATCCGCTTCGCAGCAACCCTAACGGTCTAACGCCGATTGACTTTGTAAGGCCAAGCGCATCCTCCTACGACGTTACCGAGTTATTCACGGAAGTATCGGTACCTGTTTTTGAGGATATTGGTCCCTTTATGCAGAGCTTACGAGTCGACGGTGCCTACCGTTACTCAGACTGGTCAACAATTGGGGAAACTACTGCTTACAGTCTCGGTGTTAATTGGACATTGAATGATAGTCTTATTTTTCGAGGGTCGATGGGCGAATCCGTACGCGCACCGAATCTTGTTGAATTGTTCGAGCCCGATAATCAGGCCTCTTTCCGGCCGGATGACCCATGTGAAACTTCTGAGCTGGGGTTTCAGACGGCCAACACGGTTGCCAATTGTGCAGCAGATTTAACAGCATTGGGGCTTGATCCGAGCAATTTCGTTTCGGCTTCACCGGTAGGTCGGCCTGGGGTGCGTGGCGGTAATATGAGCTTGCAGGAGGAAACCAGCGAAACCCAGACCATCGGTTTTGTCTACACTCCTCAGTGGCTGCCCGGTCTGGTTGCCTCCATCGATTGGTGGGAGATCGATATGGCTGATGGAGTACTTTACCCTAGTGACGACGAAATCGTTGAAAGGTGCTACGACCAGCCTTCAACTAGCAACCCGTTTTGTGACCTTTTTTCACGCGCTACAGATGGAGCTCTTGTTGGCGTAATCATCGATTTGGAGCAGCGCCCTGTTAACGTCAGTAACCTCTATACATCTGGTGTTGATTTCAGCCTGAACTACCCGATGGACCTCGGGTACTATGGGTCGCTAGCACTGTCTTTTAATGGGACTTACCTTGAGTCATTGAGAACTCAGCCGACGGTTGATCCGACGCAAGTAGAGGAGGTAGGACTGGATGATACTTTGTTGGGCGAACAGGCGCCGGAGTGGGTGGCAAACATGAACGCCAGCTGGATGCGTGGGCCGATGTCGGCAACTTACAGGATGCGTTATCAATCCCCTCTCAGTCAATTTACGGCCGTGGAAATTGCGCGTCAGCCTGACGTCACCGACTTTTTGGAAACCGACCCTCTGTTGGTACAGGATATCCAAGGTAGCTATAGTTTTGAAAACGGTTTAGAGGCTTTCTTTGGTGTGAATAACATCACTAACCAAAAGCCAGACGGGCCATATCTGAACCTGCCGGTTGGTCCTCGGGGTCGAGTTGTGTATGTTGGACTGTCTGCAGATTTTGACAATATGACCAGCCTAAACCCGTTCAAGTAGAAGATTGCGGCAACGAGTGTAAAATAGTTGCATATGCAACGATCAGAAGAACTGCCAGCATCAGAAGTTATTAGACTGCTGCGTGAAAAAGTTGCCCGCAACCCGGGTGACTTTGACGCTGGCTTGATGCTTGGCTCCAAACTCTACCAGACAGGAGACCTTGAAGGTTCTGCCTTGGCATTCAAGTTACTGCTCAAGCAGCAGCCTGAACATTTTCAGGCATTACTGCTGCTGGCAAGAACTCTGGCGCGCTCCGGACACCGCTGCGAAGCACTCAAAATATTTGCCCGCGCCCAGCAGGTGAATCCCGGCAATACTCAAGCATGGCAAGTAGCCGCTGCACTGGCCGCAGATATCAGAGACTGGCTTGAGTTATTACAAATTGCGCGCGGCTGGACCGGCGCCCACCCCAGTTCCGCCGAGGCCTGGCAAGCACTTTCCCGCGCCTATTTTGAAGAGTCCCGTTTTCACGAGGCTATTGCAGCGTTTGAGCCGGTGCTTACCCTAGAGCCAAAAAGCGCTTCGCATCTAATTAGTCTAGCGAGGCTGGAAATTGCAGCTCAACAGTATGCAGTCGCTCAACAACATCTAAACGCGGCTAAGGAAATCTCACCAGATTCTCCTGAACTGCTGTATTCGATGAGCCGTCTCCATTATCTAACCGGAGAATTAAGCGTTGCTGAAGACTATTGTTTGCGCGCTATCGCTTCGCGGCCTGGATTCGCGCCTGCACATGTTGTCCTTGGAGATTTAAGAGAAGGAAGGCTTGATGAAAGTGAAATTCAAGCTGTAAAAACGTTGTTCGAAGATATTGCCACGCCTTCGGAGTATCGCGTCATGCTCGGTTTTACTCTCGGTGACGCGCTAGACCGGCGTCAGGATCATGATCAGGCGTTCAATGCTTGGGATGAAGCCAATACCATCAATCGCAAAATTTCCGAACGGGAAGGATTCGTTTATCAGGCCAAACAAACAGAACAAGACCTCGCGTTGCTCATTGAGCTTTTTAATGAGCCCATAGAGCTAAATTTAAATTGCCTGGAAGACTATGGTCCGCGCCCTATATTTGTGGTCGGGATGCCTCGCACTGGTACTACGCTTATTGAGTCAATTCTGGCGTCTCATTCACTAGTGGCCGGTGCCGGGGAGTTGCCAGCTCTTTACGATATTCATGAAAGTTTGATGGAGGTGACGCGACATCGAGGTGTTGATGCAGCCCGAGAAGCGTTGCGTACTAGAGCAAGCGCTTGGCGCCAACGTTATCTGGAGGCACTGCCAAATAACTCTGGCGCTGCACATATAGTGGATAAACAACCGCTGAACTTTCGGTCAATTGGTCTGATTCGCCTGCTGTTTCCAGAGTCCCCGATTATTTACACAAAGCGCGCGCCGATGGACGTCGGCTTGTCTATATACCGGCACAAGTTTTCTAAGAGCTGGCCATGTGCGCATCGGCTATACGATATTGGGCATTACTACGGCATCCATGCAAGAACCATCGGTTTTTGGCAGCAAACCTATGAAGAATCGATTCACGAGATTGACTACGCCAGCCTGATAAAAAACACAGAGGCTGAAACCTCGAATTTGTTGACATTCCTGGGTCTCGGTTTTGAGCAAGCTTGCCTAGAGCCCCATAAAGCGAGACGCTCCGTTGCAACTTTTAGTGCAGTTCAGGTCCAGCAACCTGTGTCAACTAACTATAGTCATCGAGCAGCGTCTTATGCCCGTCAGCTCGTTCCACTGCATGATGCATTAGTTAAAGCGGGCGTCGAATAGCGGCAGGTTTTTTCTAAAAAAAAGCCGCCGAAGTACTGAGCTGTTTATGGAATGAATTTTAAGACCCCTCTTTTAATGTTGCGATTGAAAATCTCTCATAGAAACCATCTGTGCTTCACGTCATCTTGTAGTAAGTTAATCTCTTGACCTGCGAACATAGAGAGGAAAGTAGTCAATTTGCGCTCGGATACTGGGTTTTCATGCTTTGTGTAGTGAGCAATTAGTGTCGCTTGTGAAATAACAGTACTATCGTTTGTTATAAAAATTATAATATATTTTATAAACAAGAATTTTCGATGAGAAAGATTGCTTCACTGCTGTCTTTTGGCAATACTAATTTGTGCTCCGAAAAAAAATCCTGCACAGAAAGGGGGGGGGTGACATGACGAGAGTAGAATTATTAGTCATTACAGTATTTTTTACAGCTTTATCTGCAGCTGCCTACGGGCAGCGGCCGCTTACAGGTACGCGTCTTAAGACAGCGGGTACTTCTAGTACAAGAATGTCCATTCAGTTTAAGGCCCCGGAAGAAGTTGCTCAGATCGAGTTGCTGTTATATGAGGGTAAGCCAGATAAGGCTCTTGAATTAGCGCTTGGGTATGTAGAGCAGACTCGGAAAGCCGGCATGGATGCTACCGCTCAGTATTTCGCTCGTAATGCATTGTGTGTTGTATATGTTTCTACGCGAGAAGATTCAAAGGCTGGGCAGGCGTGTACTGAGGCAACTGAGCTTATGCCCAGTCACTGGTCTGCTTGGAATAACAGAGGAACCTTGCGTTTTCTGATGGGTGATTTAACTGGCGCGCAAGAAGATTATCAGCAAGCCCTTGAACACTCAGGCGATAAGGTTGGTATCGTAGAGTTGATAACCCATAATTTGTTTTTAATTAAATTCAAGGGTATGCCTACAAAGTAGTATCTTCAATTTTATTTTAGATTTTGTGAGTAGTTTATGAGCGAATTAATCCCGATGTTTAGCCATCCTGTGCTAACTATTGATGACTATCCAAATTACGACGCAATAGCTGATGAGTTCTATACAAAAAGCCTGGGTCTAATGAATGAATTTCCCGACGCCGGACTAATTAGTAACGCTTGGCACGGCGGTAAACGTGCCGAGCATCAAGATGACTTTAAGAAGTATGGTTTCACTTCTTTTTATAATGTGAACTTGGGAAAGCGTGAAGATTTTAAGTTTATAAATAAAGCAGCGATGAATGTGTTTGCTGAATATCTCCGTCTTGTGGGTAGGTCTGATGTAGTAATGAGGCTAGATAATGCATGGTCGTCTGTTTACGCAAGGGATCATTTTGTGCCACAGCACACTCATCCTCTATCACACTTAAGCATGGCATTTTATGCAGCGGCAACGGAAAACACTGGCAGCATCGTATTTCAAAATCCTGCTAGAGCCCATTTTGAACACTTCTACCCGCCAGAAATAGGTTGGATGCCTTACAGGTTTTCAGTTCAGCCGAAAAAAGGCTTGTTTGTGGTGTTTCCCAGTTATTTGGCTCATCAAACCGAGCCCCATGAGAGTGATGACCTGAGAATTATATACTCTGCGAATGTACAGCTCCAGTATAGGAAGGGTACAGACGCGGACAAAGTTGGTGAAAGCACTCAGAGTGCTTTTCGGCGATAACTTGATTAGCAAGTATCGTCGAAAATGCGGTAGCGACGAAAGCCATTAGTAAAAATCCAAGTCATAAGTTTACTCGGCGTTCAAGAAATTCTTCCCGCTCGTATTTAATACCTCTGTAATCAAAAGTTGTGATTTAGACTGTTCTCATCAGAATAGTATGCATGGCTGAGCCTGTGAAAAAATAAAACTTCTACCTTTATTGTGTTGTCCGAAGTCGAGGAGCAAGCAATAAAACGGATTCTTTAGTTCCTAAATTATCATTCGGTATATTTATGCAATTGAGCGTATTCGCCCCCAAAAAGAGCAATATACAAAATTTTTTGAATCAAATTAATTGTGCTTTTACTTGAGTAGATGTCCCGCTTTTAGTGCGGTGAGTATAAGAACTCTCGTTTTTAGTGCGCTCGGTAGCAGGAATCGATGCATAAGTAATTCCGAGAGTAAGTAATGTCGATGGTTAACAGCAACATACAGTTATGGTTAGGCTTGGCATGTTGATTGCTAAGGATTAAGAGACAAATCTATGCCTGTGCTTCCGATGCTTAAAATAGTCTTGTTCTAGAATAAGAATAGTCTGGCAACAGTGATCACTAAAAATCAGCAGGTTTGAAGGGCCGTAGATTTTTAAGAATTGGAAAATTAAGTAGTACCGCGTGCCCCTTTTAAGGCCAAAAGTGTACTTACGCCGAATCGATTTCTTCCTGGGAGTATTGAATGTTTAAGAGTCTGGTTTGTGGGGTGGTAGCGGCAATGTCAGCTACCATTGTTAATGCTCAGAAATGGGATACAACAATAGGGTATGAATCTCTCAAAATGCAAGAGAAGAATCCGCACTGGTTTTCAGTCCGTGGTAGTGAAATAGCGTATTTGATTGATGGAGATACCGGTAAGGTCGGCGGTACTATAACGCTGTCAAGTTTTTCCCCAGCAATTCGTCCGCACATGGACCGTGGCTTGATCTATGCCTATGCATCCTATTATACGCGCAATGTATATGGCGACCGGACCGACCTCGTCATCGCATACGATGCTGAAACTACTCTGCCTATCACTGAAATAGAAATACCGACCAAAGCCGCCGGCATCGGCCATAGCGGGTTTATTGGTTTGATCAAGGATAGATTTATTGGGGTTTGGAATGTTACACCTGGCATTTCAGTCTCCATTGTAGATACTGAAACCAATGAATTTCTTCATGAAATTTCCACACCCGCTTGCGCGGGTATTTATCCGGTAGAGTCAGGCTTTTTGACAATTTGTGCTGATGGCCGCGTGCAGTTGATTGAGATGGACGATGCTGGCGCAGAGACAGGTCGTTTCCGCAGTGAAGTATTTTTCAATGTTTTAGAAGATCCGGTCTATGACTACGCCGTGGCTTCAGATGATGGTTGGGTCATGGTGTCTATGGACGGTATGGTTTTCGAGGCTACCGTCGAAGGCGAAGATGTTTTAATCAGTGAGCCTTGGTCTATTAACCCTCCGGATCTTGATCTTGCCGACCGTAATGGCATGGTAGTGGCACCAGACGATGATTGGCGTATTGGCGGACAACAACCATTTGCTTATAGTCCAGACACAGGAATCTTATCCACCGTTATGCACAAGGGTGGAGGGCAAGAAACTTTCGAGGACTCTGGCACTGAAATTTGGTCATTTAATGTTGTATCCAAACGACGTGGATATCGCTTCGCAGTTGACGAAGGTGAGTCGATTTCCAGTGTTCAGTTTACCCAAGACGACGATCCTCTGATGATGGTGGCGGTGAGCGGCAATATTCAAATCCGCACGCCTAAAACTGGGGCTCTAGTAAGGGTCGTAGAACAAATTCGCGGAAGTCTGATTCAGAACCTTTTCTTCGACTAGGCTCAGAGGAGTTTTAATTTAAATGATAGATCCACTAATTACGCTGGTTATTTCGGTCTCACTAGCTCTCCTTTTCTTTATGGCGGCTAGGCACAAAATGAGCTCGCCAACTGAGTTTAAAGCTCAATTAGGAGCTTACAAACTATTACCAGAGTTTGCAGTCTCGCCGATGGCGCGCGTGCTGCCAATTGTTGAAATGGCAGTATTCGTCCTGATTCTAATTCCGGCGACCCAGCCCTTTGCTGCATTCATGTCGGTATTACTCCTTTCAACTTACGCGTTTGCCATGGCCGTTAACATGATACGCGGCCGTACTGATATTGACTGCGGCTGCGGCGGGCAGCCCCAAGTACTTTCTGTATGGCTGGTGATACGTAATATTGTCCTAGTTGCGGGAAGTTGCCTATTACTTGCTCCTGCCAGTGATCGAGCGCTGGTCTGGGCCGACACAATTATACTTGTTTTGATGACAACAGCCCTAGCCATGGTCTACTTACTGGTCGAACAGCTGGTTAGAAATCATTCCTATCTTGATAACAGGAGTTCCAGTAATGGATAGTTACGTCTTTGAAATCGTGATGCTGCTCTCAGCAGTCGTCCTTGTGCTAGTTTTTGCTACCTTTGCTCTCGCTCGGCAGATTGGCGTTCTTCATACACGTCTGGCTCCGGCTGGCGCTCTCATGACTACCGCCGGACCTAAGGTAGGAGAACTGGCCCCTATACTCTCGGTGCCAGATGTTAATGCGAAGATGGTCAAAATTGGCGGTGTCACAAAACTACCTCAACTATTGCTTTTCGTTTCTCCCACTTGTCCAATCTGCAAGGATCTAGTGCCAATGGCGAAGTCCATGGCTAAAAGTGAAAAGCTGTCTTTAGCGTTTGGCAGTGACGGCGGCGACGTGGGAAAGCACACTGACTACATTAGCAAAATGAAAATTGATAAATATCCTTACATAGTCTCTCAAGAACTAGGTATGAGGTTTGAAGTGGCAAAACTGCCATACGCTATTCTAATTGATGAGCAGGGGGTCTTGCGCTCCAAAGGACTGGTTAACAGTCGCGAGCATTTAGAAAGCCTTGTCGAGTCTATGCAAAGTGGCTATGAGTCCATACAGGATTACCTGATTAAAGAAGAGCTTATTGGAGAACAGGCATGAACAACCGAGATCACATTCTGGATCAACTATTTAAAGATCTGGATGGAGCCACAACTGGTGCGATCCGGTTTCTGGCAGCAAGAACCTCCCGTCGCTCCTTTATTGGTAAGCTTGGCGTTTTTCTTGCGGGAATGGGTACTTTACCCATGCTTCCGGTAATTCGAGAAGCTCAAGCACAAAGCATGGATAGCATAGCTGATATGGGCAATACGGAAACTTGCGAATACTGGCGTTACTGTGCAATGAGCGGCAGTCTTTGCACTTGCTGTGGCGGCTCAGTTACTCAGTGCCCTCCAGGTGCAGAAACCGCGACGGTAGCGTGGGTAGGAACCTGTCAAAATCCAGCTGACGGCCAAGATTACTTGATTTCCTATAATGATTGCTGTGGCAAGAGTAGCTGTGGACGCTGCGGTTGCCATCGCTCGGAAGGCGATCGCCCAGTATACTTCCCAAGCAAGGCGAACAGCATTCTTTGGTGCTTCGGATCGACCAGCCATGCTTATCACTGCACTCTGGCACGAATCTTGGGCGTACAAAACAGCAATGTTGCGGAGCCTTAGTCTGATCCGAATCAAGAGTCTCGCGATTTTTGTAGCTACAGTGTTTTCTCTGCTGGCAGCTGCAGTTAGTGCGCAGACCACTAGTGCGCCGGAAGCGAACTATCTTCAACACTGTGCTGGCTGCCATCACCTTGATGGCAGCGGCTTGCCTCCGGAAGTCCCTAATCTGGGCACTGATCTGGGCTATCTGCTTGACAGTGCTAAGGGGCGAGACTTCATGCTGCGCGTGCCAGGTGTGACCGGAGTGCCAATTAGCGCAGAGGAGGTCACTGATTTACTTAACTGGATGATTGTGAAATTCTACCCAAAGCGCTCTGATTTTGAGCATTTTAATATTGAAGAGATATTAAAAGGCCGGGCCAACCCGCTTTATGACCCCTTGAAGGTTCGCAAAGAGTTGTTTCCAGACTTATGATGAAGTTCGCCACCCCACTATCTATCTCTGCGGTGATTTTATTATTATTTAGTACATTGGTTTGGGGTGAGGAAACGGATCCGCCGGCATTCGCCTATCTTCTCCATTGTTCGGGCTGTCATTTGGAAGATGGCTCCAGTGCTCCTCCTATGGTGCCGGATTTACGCAGTAATCTGGGTCCTTTACTGGCAAGCCCCGAAGGTCGACGCTATTTACTAGGGGTTCCCGGGGTTACCGACACTCCTATCCCTGCATCTGAAATGGCCGGTCTGATGAACTGGCTAATTGGTACCTTGTATCCAGACCGGACCGATTTTGAGCCGTTCACCGTCGAAGAAATTAACAATGGACGCCTAAATCGGTTAGATGATCCTTTGAAAGTTCGCGGCGAGCTTTTCCTCAAATTGCTAGGCAGGACTGATGATTCCCACGACTAGTGCACTTTAAGCGACAGCATCTATGTTGATTTATGTACGAAGAAAAGTGTGGTACTAAGCTAATACGGTCGTGGCGCGGGATTCCCTTGATGCTCCTCTTACAACCTTCTCTTACAACCTTCTCTTACTGCCTTCTCGTTCTCCGTTTCCCAAATATTTGTCAATTCTCAATTGGTATGGGATAAGATGTCCTGACTCGTATTTTCCGCATAAAGCTGCCTGCTTTGCTCTACCCTAGCTGTTGTTTTACGAGGCAGAACATTTATTCTTGAGACAAAGACATTTATCACGAGACAATGACATCTATGACTATAAGTTCACACAAGATATTGCAGTTTTTCACTAGCGCACTATTGCTGCTAGCGTTTTGCCAACAGTTGAGCGCACAAACGCGCTATGTTGATCCATCGACTGACGAATCTAGGCTGCCTTACGACGGTCATGTGTTGACCGATCGCGGTGACGATCAGATTGTGAGATTTCGAAATTGGGATGCATTTAATCCAGTGCGAACGATCAGGGCCGGGGCCGAAATTCTTGAGCTTCCGAATGCGCCTGCCAATTTTTCCAACTTCAGCTATAAAGTGGATGGCGAGACTTTTACCTTAAATGACTATATGGTCAAAAATCATACTGGGGGCCTGTTAGTCATCAAGAATGGTGAAGTCATGTTAGAGCAGTATGGTTTAGGTAACACTGAAGAAACCCTATGGATCTCTTTCTCAGTGTCCAAATCTGTGACTTCAATGCTTTTAGGCGCGGCGATTCAAGAAGGATATATCAATAGTGTTGATGATCCTGTTACAGAGTATTTACCTCGCCTTAAAGGCAGCTCTTATGATGAAGTCAGTATACGCAACATCCTCCATATGGCTTCGGGTGTCGAGTGGAATGAGGACTACACTGACCTGAATTCTGATGTGGCGACTTACCCCTCAGACAAAGTCATCGAAATGCAGCGATACCTTGGCACCAAACCGCGGGTTGCGCCTGCCGGTGAAAGGTTTAATTACAGCACGGCCGATACGGATCTTGTCGGGGCCATTGTACGCGCCGCCGTCGGTAACAATCTAAGCACTTACTTAGAAAACACGATGTGGCAACCGTTTGGGATGGAGTTTGATGCCAACTGGGGAACTCACGGTAATGAGGGTGAGCACGGCGGCTGTTGTATGAACATGGCGCTTCGCGACTACGGCCGTATCGGAATGTTTGCGATGAGCGAAGGGCAGTTGCCCGATGGCCGTAAAATATTGCCCGATGGCTGGATGGAAGAGTCCTCAACTCCCTCTGCAGGAAACCCAGGCTATGGCTATTTATGGTGGCTCAATAATGACCGTACCTATCGAGCTCAGGGAATTTTTGGTCAAGGAATCTACGTGAAACCAGAGAGTGATCTAGTTATTGCGGTAATCAGCGCTTGGCCAGTCGCCGCATCCGGTGGGTCGGTTTACAACGCCCATCGTAACGCGTTCTATGACGCCGTTGATGCTATGTTGAAGTAGAAACGCCACATTTCAGTTCGTGTTTTCACTAACGATTAACTTAAGTAAAGTGGCCGCTAATGTTAGTGAGGCCGTCAGTGGATAGGGTAGTTTGCTGCGTAATGAAATTGTCTCTGTGGTAGTCGATTGAACACTTCCCTGTCCGTTGGAACTTAGTTTCTCTGACGCTTTTGTCCGCTACTGTGAAAACTCAGGCATAGCACTTTTGATCGCCTAACTGCCAGCGCAAAAATAAGTGCCAGCGCAAACATAAGTCGATCCGGCCATTTACAAATTTTAGCCCACTGGATAGTCTTAAGCTTCCTGGGCTAATTAACTAAGGCTGCAAGAATGACACTTACCCGAAGAGAATTAATGGCCGTCTGTGGGTCTCTGGCGTTGGCAGCATCTACGCTGCCAACTTTAGTGCAAGCGGCAACAAACTTAAACGTTGTAAAACCGAAGCGCCTGCGCCCAGGTATGACGGTAGGGTTAGTGACACCTGCTTCTAATGTGCCCGAAGATCAGGATTTGCACACGGCCATGGATTTAGTACGCTCACTCGGGTTTAACGCCAAGCCATCTCCGAACCTTTTTAGTCGAACTCAATATTTGGCCGGCACTGACAAGGAGCGAGCCGATGACCTTAATGCCATGTTCGCAGATACTGATGTCGATGCCATATTTTGCGTAAGGGGCGGCTATGGCTCTGGCCGATTACTGCGCTATCTCGACTACGATACGATAGCGGCCAACCCAAAAGTTATTATGGGATATAGCGATATCACCGCGATTTTAAATGCTATTTACGTTCGCACTGGCTTGGTTACTTTTCACGGACCTATTGCCGGCGGAAATTTTTCAGACTACACCTACGATCAATATAGAAGGGTTTTGATTGAGCCTACTTCAAACACTCGAATAGGCGAGCCTCCTGAATTTGAAAAAAGCCCTGGCGTTGTCGATTGGGAAAATCGGCTGACCAGTATTGTTTCCGGCACGGCCGAAGGCCATTTGATAGGCGGCAACCTTTCTTTGATGGTGACTTTACTCGGCACTCCGTACGAGCCAAATTTTGAAGGTGCTATTTTGTTTTTAGAAGATGTTTCGGAACCGCCATACAGCGTTGACCGCATGCTTACTCATCTGTGGATGGCTGGCAAGCTAGAGCAGGTCGCTGGTATTGTGCTTGGAAAGTTCTCCGACGATGGCTATGACAGCAACACTTTTAGTATGGAAGAAGTGCTGCGTGATCGTTTTGAGCCGTTAGGTATTCCTGCACTGCGTGGCGCTATGATCGGCCACATTGAAGACAAAACTGTGGTGCCCTTGGGTATTAGAGCGAGACTCGATGCGGACGCTGGGTCTTTAACTTTGCTTGAGGTTGCCGTCAGCTAATGACTGGATGATTGCCGGCAAAATTAGCCAGTTGAAGTAGTCGGCGATTAGAGCTCTCTTGGGTTAGTTCTTCTAGCCAATCATCAAACAAAGCTGATTGAGTCAATTCGCCTGCTATGGGCAGCAATCTGTTCGAGTCACCATCGGAATTACTCGTGCCATATTTGCGTTAAATCCAGTTCTCTACCCTTTAATTCTCACCTTTACGTGTAAACACTAATTATCTCTACAGTCAGGAAAAATCTTCAGATCGTAAAGAAGATAGATTTGGATTAGTATCGCTTATTCTGAATGTAACCGTATGTTACTTTTCTCAGGAAAATGGAGATATTAATGAGAAAAAAAATAAAAACTAACGGCCTAAGAGAGATTGCTAGTTATATAGGGTTGAGTTTATGCCTTTTACCTGGAGTCTCTTATAGTGACTCGGTTTGGGATTTTGTGAGTGTGTCTCAATATGAGGATGTTTTAGACTCCATAGCCACACCGGGCAATGCCTTTGCCGCTGTGCCTATCGATATTTCCTTCTCGTACTTGGCGACGTTAGAGTCCTCCGATGAAATTGAAATCAGAGTGAGCGAAGCTACAACCATAAAGTTTTTCATCTCAGATATTCTTAGCTACCCAAATGGAGATATAGGGTGGCATAGCGCAAATAATACTGGCGCTGGGCTACAGACATTATCCATGACGGCGGGGAGTAACTACTTTCTCGCTTCAATTACTACCCAAGAAAATTCCTATAAAGTAATTGCTAAGAAGCAGCTTGATGGAGATTCCTACATTGGTTGGCTCTATGAAGAACTTAGGCAATTCGGAAACGAAATTAACGATACGGTTCTGCAACAAGGCCAGGATAGATCAACTAGAAGACAGATTTCTCCTGCTCCGGGAGATCCAGTATTGTCTGTAACAATATCCGCGGAATTAGTGGATGAATATTATTTCTTTATGGAAAAAGACTTGGTTTGGAAATTCACGTTAAACAATCCATTGGCGACCGCAACAAATCCGCTCACTCTAACCATTCTCGGAAAATACGTAGATGAGACGTCCTTCCCTTTTTATAACTTTGTAGAGAACTCCGAGTTATTCGATTTGCCGCAGAATTGCCAGAAAGTGACTTATGCAGACTCCGATATTTATCGAAAAATAGGCGAAATTCGATGCGATATTGATGCTTTAGCACCTAATTCAAGCGTCATCATAACTCTGAAAAGTAGGGTAAAGTCCAGTTTGGTTTTAGACGACCTTCAATTCGGTGCTCTGTCTTTTCCATCAGCTAGTTTGAGTGAGTCAGAAACCTCCCGAACGGTTTACAGTTCTTACGATGGCTATTCTCCTGGACCAATCCCGGTTCTTGATGTTCTAACAGATACTGACGCTGATGGCGTAAGTGACTTTAATGAAGGTCTGTTGGGCACTGATTCTGCTGACAAGAATTCCGGCGCTCATAGGGATGTCATAATTGACGTAGCAGTTTTGTATACTTCAAATTTTAAGGAAGATATATCTGTTGATCCGGAGACGAGAATCAACAGCGCATTCACTACCGTTAACGAAGTGTTTAAAGGCAGTAACACAGGGATTCAGTTTAATATAATCCATTATGAGTTACTTGATTATACTAATAATTGCAGCGCAGACCGTTGTTCTCCAGGACAAAGGTGGAACGATACTCAAACTGTTCTTAACGAATATGGAAAACGCAATGAAAAGCAGTGGAGGTTCAGCGAAAAAATTAGGGCTTTGAAAGGAGCGGATTATGTAATGATCATGGATGGCAAGGGAGACGCAGATCCTACCGCTGGACAAGCCGCATCGGGAACAACTAATAGAGGTTACTTCGGACTCAATAAGCACAATAGAACGTTGTTTGCGCATTATGATGAAGCGAGTATAGATTTTTCAGAGGAGACAATGTCACACGAATTGGGTCACATGTTTGGTATTAGTCATTCACGGAAACAATCAAATGAAACATTTGGTAGCACTGCAAATACCTCCGGTACTTTCCCTTGGGCGACAGGCCATGCAGTCCAAGGGGAATATGCCACCATCATGCCCTATGCGTCGAAATTCGGAATATATTGGAATATTAAAAGATTTTCTGATCCCTCTCGTATGGACTGCGATTACATACACCCGGTGACTTTCTTACCTATCGTAGGGGCTAATTGTGGGGTGGATCGTACGGACATCGATAATGGTGCAGATGCCGTTTCGGCAATGAAAATCGTGCGCTATCAACATGAGAAATTCTCACCGAGTCGTCCTAGTCTTCCGACAAAATCAACAGATGGGCTAACATATTCCTCAAAATTTCTAGCTGGGGCAATTAAGGATATCGAGCTAGGATTTAGAACAGATTTTCTACCTAGCGATAAAATAAACGCCGAAGGCACTATTAATATATCGACAGAGCATGTTGGAAAAATGGGTGCGACGCATATTATTGTAGATGCCGGAGCACTGGGCACCTTTCAAATTGATTCGAGTGGTAGCTTCGTAGCACTTAACCTAGCGACTCTCAATCTAGTTGGTTCAATTAGTCAAAGGCCTCTGAAAGCGGTAGAGAACCTTACAGTATTTAGCGATCTGGCGTTTGCAGATTTAGGTGTGACTGCTATTAACTTAAATATATTCTTTGCCTATACCTTGAGTGACAGTAATGTACTTGTCTATACGGGAACCCCGTTAGTGATTAAGGTAGGCAGTTAGTCAAGTACAACTGGCCCATCGGGCGCTCGCTGAGCGCCGTTGGCGAGTTGTACTTGATGGAGTAACTTGATCTAACTGAGTATCAGAAGATTAAGTTACTCTGCCTCCATTCTTTCTACAGCCACTTGAACTAATAAGCCCAGTGATCGGTAATATCGTATCTAGCACTGATGCCAGTAGATGCGTTTGATGGCAGAGCCTGCGCCATAGGCATTACGAAATGCGTTGGCTTCAGCAGCGCTTAGCCAATTGAATCCAACGAAGGGATTAATATTCCAAGACCCTGCCAAAAGGCCAAATGCATCAAGCTGGCTGGATTCAGCCTCCATGCTGGCGTTGCTGCCAAAGCCGAGTAACGGGATAAAATAAAAAGGTTATGCCGCTATATTGCTAGGCCCGCAGGCTCGGATTAGTCCGCGGCTTTCTCTGCAAACTGAATTACTGTATTTTTACCCTAATCTCCGATCATTCAACTAATAGGAATAATCCCGATGAGCTTTGCAGCAGGAATACTTGAAGGAAAAACAGCGGTCGTTACAGGCGGCGCTACTGGCATTGGTTCACATATAGTTCGTATGCTCGGCTCACTTGGTGCAACCGTAGGAATTGTTAGCCGCAAGGAAGAAAAGCTCCGAGCTGCAGTTGACGCGTTCAAAAGTGAAGATGGTATTGATGTTAAATGGCGCACCGGTGATGTACGAGATCCAGACGCGATGAAAGCTGTTATGGCTGACCTTGCGAGTGAGCTTGGCTGTATTGATATTCTGATATGCAACGCGGCAGGCAATTTTATCTGCCCAACGGAAGACCTCTCTTGGAACGGTTGGCGCACTGTTATCGACATCGACTTGAACGGCACGTTTAATTGCTGCCAGGCTGCATTGCCGTACTTAAAAGAAGCCGTTGATGGCGGCCGTATTGTTTCGATCAGCGCAACTGCAGCTAACTTCGGCTGGCCCGGCGCTGCTCACGCAGGTGCCGCCAAAGCTGGAATTCAAAATTTGATGAAGACTCTCTCCGTTGAATGGGGTGGCTACGGCATACGAGCCAACTATATCTCTCCGGGTCCTATTGAGGGTACAGAGGGTGTTGATCGACTCATTATTGCCCAGGGCAAGTCTCAAGAAGCTCTTGATAAGATTCCTTTAGGGACCTTTGGCCAAGGGAAAGATATCGCTAATGCCGTTGTCTTTCTTACCACGGAATGTGGGAAGTATGTGTCAGGTGCTGAACTTGCTGTAGATGGGGGCAATCAGTGGGCGAGATAAGGGGACACTCATCAGATAACAAATTAACCAAAATTTGGTGTTTTGCTCAGGGTGAACTACCTTGATTGAATGCCAAGAAGAGGACGACTTCACATACCTGGCGGGTGCTACCATGTTATTGGGCGTGGCTTGGAGCGGCGCTATATCTTCGATGCAGTAGAAGATAAAAAGAATTTCTTAGCTCGGTTAGAATCTTTAACATTTCGCTGCGATGTACGGTGCTTGGCATGGGCGCTGATGTCAAATCACTATCACTTTTTACTTCAGGTCGGACAAAAGCCCCTTTCCAAATTCATGGCACCCCTGCTCGGTGGTTATGGGGGCTACTACAATCGAAAATATGGGCGCTGTGGCTACGTATTTCAAAACCGTTACCAGTCAATACTGTGTGATGCTGACTCCTATCTGCGGGAATTAGTTTGTTATATCCATCTCAATCCAGTCAAAGCAGGAATGATAGAAGATTCTCACCAGTTAGAGCGGTATCGTTGGACGGGACACGCGGCAGCTTTTGGAAGATATAGCCAACCTTGGCATGACGTTCAAGCAATGCTGACGCATTTTGGAAACTCTAAAGAAACGGCTAGAGATAACTATAGACAATTTGTTTTGCAGGGATCTTTAAAATCTTCTACTAAGAACTTATCAGGTGGAGGGCTTATTCGAAGTTCTGGTGGATGGGAAGCGTTAAGCAGATTTCGTCAGGAGCATATCACTTGCATTGGTGATGAGCGCATTCTTGGTGATTCCACGTTTATAGAACAGGCATTAAAGCAAGACAGTTTGGATATTGAGCGCCGTGATTCTCTGGAGCTGAAAGGGTGGAATTTAGATAAGCTTATTGAAAAAGTATGTACGTTTTGTGACGCTAAAGAACAGTATCTTCTATACAAAAACCGTGGCGGAAACTCCTCTACGGCCAAATCTTTGATTTGTTTTTGGGCTACAGAAAAACTGAATATACCTAGAGTAGAGATAGCCTCGCGTCTCAAACTGAGCCAGTCTGCAGTATCCTATAGAACGTCAAAGGGTCGTGAGTACTGTGAGGCCAATGAAGTTGATTTCGATGATTTTTTGAGAAAGATTAACTGGTAATCTGATGAGTGTCCCCGAGCTAATCATCAAACAAAGCTGATTGAGTCAATTGGCGTGCCATGGGCAGCAAGCTGTTTGAGTCACCATCGGAATTACTCGTGCCATACCAGGCAACTACGACATCGCGATTCGGATCGACGAAAATTCCCTGCCCCGAATAACCGCCTTTGAACATAGCACCATCAGGCCAGATCATGTCCCATTGCCAAGCGGCATGAGTTGGCGCGTCACCGGGGAAGCGCCGTTCAAATGATGCCAATTGTTGGGAATCGAACCTAATGCCTTGGTTTGAGCTAAGGTCCTGAAGGTGACCCTTGCCGATAACCCCAAGGCCATTTGTTGCTGTAAAAATCTGCCCGAAGCGAGCGATATCTCTCAGGCGTGCCGATATTCCTCCATGCGTGGCTGGACTGCCGTCTGGGCTAATCATCATCATGGCATCGGCCTCGGCCCCTGTCTTATTCCAAACCAGATCTTGCAGCGCGAGCCAGAGAGGTTGCTTAGTTATGTTCTCCACAACTAGGCCGGTGACGAAGGTATTTGCTGACACATACTCGTACTTTTCACCGGCAGGCAGATGGCGCCTCATGGTGACTAAAGTCTCTATTGTCGTTTGCGGCGGATTGACCGGCGCGGTAAGACCCAGAGATTCTTCATAGCGGTAAATACAGGTTTCCGTATTCTGATAACCATCCCTGTCCAGACAGGAGATTCCAGATGCCATGTTCACTATATTTCTTAGGCTAATACCTTGCCATTGTGTGCCAGCCAATTCGGGCACGTAATTATCTGCGGGCTGTTCCATATCCACCTTGCCCATACTCTCCAGTGCTGCCAGCGCAGTCGAGACGATTACCTTGGTAACTGACCAACCAAGATGTCTCTGAAACGGTTTCATTCTTGGATAAGATTCATACACAATTCTGCCGCCCGCCAGCACAATCACGCCATCGATTAGCGGGCTGTTCTCAACATAGTTCTGCAAGGTCGAATCACCTGCTGGGGTGGTGATTGAGAAATTCGCTACGGAAGTTTCACTTGCGCCTTCAAGTAACCGCTCAGGTGAGGTTCTAGCGATAGTGGCATGGGGATAAAAAGCGGTAAAGTTCTTCCATACATAATGACTGACCGGGCCACCATCGTCGAAATTCTCAGGCGTATGCAACTGATAAAGTTCGCGTACCTGAGCCAACGAGGTCTGGTCCTGCGCGTGCGCGGCAGTGGAACTTAGCAGTGTGATAACCAAGCCAGCTGAAAAGTTAATAGCAGCGGTAAAGCAAACGTGACTATTCATGAAAATATCCCAAACCTAAGTGTGCCGAGTATCTTGGTCTACCTTAGGTTTAGGATTGTATTTTTGCAAGCAGTTGGCAAAAAAGGGATAGATTCATTTAGTGGTTAGGGAAAATCGAATTAGAGAGCGTATTGACGGAGGCGAGGATGAAAAACTCATTCTAGGAATTTCTTTGTCTTCAGGCTGGCCAGAAAATGCTTTGTGAATTACTCCATAGGTTATTCAGTCTGCTACCTGGCGGATTCGAGACTTAGTTTAATAAGCGAAACTGCGAGATTGAGCAGTGTTGCAGGCGGCGAAGGGTTGCACCCTTCATAGTGAGTTGAATTGGTCCCTTCAAATAGGTAGGTGAGCCCACGTATCCTTTGGTAGGTGTTACCTATCTAGTTTCTGATAAACTGCAGGGATGACATGTACTCGAACGATAATTATGCGACCTCACAAAGGAGCAACAAATTGAAGAACTTGACATGCAGTATCCTGAGTATTGCCACATGTCTAATCTTTCCATTGGCCACAGCACAAGACTGGCAAGTCCCCCGAACAGCCAGTGGCAATCCTAATTTGGAAGGTTATTGGACAAATGAAACCCAAACACCACTGCAGCGCGATATTTCGTTGGGAAACAAGCTAGCACTCTCCGCCGACGAGGCTCAAGCTGCGGAAGAGCAGCGAAGGAATTATTTAGACATCGCCAACTCAGACATTGACCCAGATCGCAGTGCGCCCACTGACGGTTTTGTGGATGCCAGCTATAACCAATTTTGGTTAGACGGTTTTGATGAAATGATGACAGTGAATGGAGAGTTTCGCACATCCATTATTGTAGACCCTGCAAACGGTAGAATTCCTTTCCTGCCGGGAAAGGAAACCCCTATGTATTACGTAGCGCCTCCACCCCCAGGTTTTACTATTTTGGATGGGCCGGAAGTTAGGCCATTGGGAGATCGTTGTCTAACCTCTTTTGGTTATCATGCAGGGCCGGTGATGCTGCCTTTTTTGTACAACAATAATTATCAGATTGTGCAAACAACTGACTACATTGTGATTCTAGTAGAAATGGTTCACGACGCACGCATAATTAGGATGAAAGACTCCGCATTGCCAGAGAATATGAGTCAGTGGATGGGCGATGCGTTAGGGCACTGGGAAGGCGATACATTGGTAGTTGAATCCAGGAATTTTAATTCCAACCAGCACTTTTTCAATGCCTCTATGGACAACTTGTTAGTTACTGAGCGGTTCACTCGAGTAGCGCAAGATAGAATTAATTATAAATTTTTCGTGGATGACCTCAGCGCATTTTCCAGTCAATGGAGTGGCGAGCTGCCCTTTGTGGCTAAGCCCGCCGGTGAAAAAATATATGAGTATGCTTGCCATGAAGGTAACTATGCGTTGCCCAGCATTCTCGCTGGAGCTAGGGTGCAGGAAGCTGATGCTGCAAAAAATGCTGAGAAGTGAGTGTCAGCATCAATAATTAATTCCTGCGAAACTTAAGCTTGCTGAAAAAGCAGGCTGGGTTCTGTAGTACCTTGCTTTTGCGGTAACAAGTAATTGGTGAATGATCACAAAACAATGAATAATTTTGGTTTCGTTATTTACCCTTCCATTGCGGTTTGCGTTTTTGCAGAAAAGCTTCTCTAGCCTCCTTACCATCTTCGCTGTCAAATGCTGCTGCGAGTGCTTTTAAGGCAGTTTCTGGTACGTCTGAAAAGGGCATGTCTTCCATTTTATAAAGAAGATCTCGCGTGTTCTTAAGTGCTAAAGGTGACATCTGGCACAATTTGTTGGCAAGCTCTCGTGACCTTTCCCTTAACTCGTCACTAGCAACAACCTTTGTGATTAGTCCGAGTTGCTGAGCCTCTTGAGCAGAGATGGGTTCGCCAGTAAAAATAAGTTCAGCGGCGCGCATTCTGCCGATTAAACGTTGCAGATACCACACGTGCATTCCGGGAGGCCCGGCAAGGTTTGGCACGCCAGGATAGCCAAAATCAGCATCATCAGTCGCGATAATCATGTCGCAGGCGAATGCCAGTGTGCACGCACCTTCTCTGACATAGCCATGGACTGCAGCAATAATAGGTTTGGATAAACCGCGTACAATTTTAAGAGTTTCTATATAAAATAGGCGAAGAAATTTCTCCATTGCGGCGGAATCAAAGCCATCGAGAAATTTTAAATCAAGGCCAGCGGATAAGCCTTTGCCAGCCCCCATAAGAATGATGACTTTAACACTGGGATCGTCATCAGCGAGTGTAAGCGCGCGATGATACTCCCGTGTAGAGTCTTCATTAATTAGATTGAGAGGGGGTTTATCCAGAGTGATCGTTGCAATCTCTGAATCAACGGCATAGTTAAGTGTCTTAAAATCATTGGTAGTCATGCTACTGATTCTAGTTCATTGCCAGTCGGAATATCGAGATATAACTTCGAAGTGCTTTTCTTCGAAGGACTTTAACTTCGAAGTGGTGTTCTTCGAAGAATTTTAAGCTTCGATGTGCCTAACTTCGAAGGTCATAAGTTTCGAAAGTACATAACTCCGTAGATCTAAAGTCTGGAAGAGCAATAGTTCTTGATGTTTTCCAATTTCAGTAAAGAATCTAGCTGGGGCCGCGTTCTTGAGGACGCACCATTGAAGACGTACCAATGAGTGTATCGCTATTCGACCACCGCTCTTTATTTTGATCAAAAAAAAGGTTGAGAGCTTTTCGGCTCACAACCTTTTCAAGATCAAGTTTCTACCTGCCTAGTTAGTGCAGACCTAGCCAGTCAATCCAGCTTCTTCTGAACCAAAGCGCAAGTTGAACTGATTCAACGGTAAATTTCGAACTCGAATGCCAGTGGCATCAAAGACTGCGTTTGCCAATGCCGGGGCGATACCCGGTGTGCCGGGTTCGCCCGCGCCACCAATCGCGTTTCCGCTGTTGATGATATGGGTTTCAATGAGGGGTGCTTTATCCATACGAACTGCTTCGTAGTCATTGAAATTGCCTTGGACAACTGCGCCATTCTCAATGGTTATCTCGCCATACAAAGCAGCGGTTAGGCCATAGATAATAGCTGACTCAACTTGTGCGGTGATCCCGTCAGGTGAAATTGCAAAACCGGCATCGATAACGGCGACAACTCGATCCACGCTTATTTCTCCGTCCACCACTGTAGCTTCGACTACTTGCGCAACAAGTGTTCCAAAGGACTCTTGCAATGATATGCCGCGTCCTTTGCCCTCTCCAAGTGGACGTCCCCATTGTGCCTCGTCTGCCGCTTTCTTTAGCACTGCTAAATGGCGAGGATGATCGTTTAGAAGGGAGGCGCGGTACTCATAAGGATCTTTACCTGCGGCTACTGCAACTTCATCGATAAAGGACTCGGTGAAGAAGCCATGTTGCGAGTGATCCACACTACGCCAAGCGCCGAACGGAACATGAGTCGGGCTGCTGACATAGCCTATATTCTGCGCGGGAATTGCATAAGGAATAAGAGGTGCTTCAATGGGCTCGTTTTTGTCGACGTAAGTGTTCTCCCAGGCTATGGGATTACCATCGTTGTCCAATGCGGCGCGGAAACGGCTTTGCACAGCGGGGCGATAAAAATCTTGGCGAACATCTTCTTCACGAGACCAGATGAGTTGAACCGGACGCCCAGCATGTTGCGCGACAAGGGCCGCTTGAATTGCATAATCAGGACGTGATTTGCGCCCGAAGCCACCACCCATAAATTGATTATGAAGAGTGACATTTTCAGCATCGAATCCCAATGCATCGGCGACTGCTTGGCGGAATCCAAGAGGATTCTGGCAGCCTACCCAGATTTCACAGCGGCCATCTTTGACTTCTGCTGTTGCGTTCAAAGGCTCCATACAGGTGTGGGCGAGATAAGGGACGCGATAGTCGGCTGTAATAACTTTTGCAGCGTTTTCGAAACCACTATCAGCATCACCGACTACAGAGTCTGTTTCGCGCCCTTCGGCAGCACTGATGTCTTGATCAAATTGAGCAAATATCTTTTCGCTGGATATTGAGTCATTGCCGGCGTTATCCCATTCTATTTCAAGCGCTTTAAGACCTTGAATAGCGGGCCAGTAACCCTCGGCAATAACTGCAACAGATTCCCCTGCCGCAAAAGCTCCAACCATGTCTCCTGATTGGATAGGTGGAAGTTCGACAACGTCGACTACGCCGTCTATAGCCCGGGCAGCCTCGTCTTTTGTGCCTATAAGAGAGCCTCCAAAAACCGGTGATCGAGTAACTGTGGCATAAAGCATATTGGGTAATCGAACATCTAAAGCAAACTGCGCCGTGCCATCAACTTTAGAAGGAATATCAAAGCGTTCTACATGCTGACCCATAATTTCAAATTGATCAGATGTCTTCAACGTTGGTGTATACGATGGTTTCATCGTTGAGGCTGCAACAGCGAAAGCCGAATAGGGCTCGCGGCGGGCGCTTGCGCTATGAATCAGATGACTTTTCTCGGTCTCGATTTCACTTTCAGGGACTTGCCATTCTTGTGCCGCAGCCTGGACAAGCAATTGCCTGGTTGCCGCTCCAGCGACGCGTGATCCTAACTGTCCGGTAAAGCGGATGCTGCCACTGCCGCCAGTAATTTGTAGATTCAGCGCATCGGCAACCCGCATCAACGTGCCATCTATGGAGGGCACTATGATTTCGGGAAATTTTGCGCCGGGGAATAAAAACCCCTTGCCCACAGCGTAGTTGGCATATTCACCAATCGCTGGTGCTTCTTCAACACGGACAAGGTTCCAGTCAGCATCGAGTTCATCCGCAACCATTTGCGCGAGTGAGGTATGAATTCCCTGTCCCATTTCGGAGTGAGGGATAATCGCAGTGACAATATTATCAGCGTCAATTTTCACATAGGCATGAACGAGAGTTTCTCCTTCGCCAGCCACTAAATCTTTGAGATCCTGGGCTCGATTGCCGGGGCGCATGGCAACTCCTACGACCAGCCCAGTACCTGCGATAACGCCTGTGCTTAAAAATGCTCTTCTAGTCCACTTATTCACCGCTCACCTCCAGGGATTCAGTAGATGCTGCCGAAACGCCAGCGACGTCATAGTAACTTGCAGTGGTTTTGATGGCCTGACGGATGCGGCCATACATGCCGCAGCGGCAAATATTGCCTTTCATGGCGCTATCTATATCAGCATCATTTGGATTTGGGTTGTTAGCTAAAAGCGCAGCTGCAGACATCAACTGCCCCGACTGGCAATAGCCACACTGTGGAACTTGATGTTCAATCCACGCGGTTTGGAGGGGGTGCCGCTCGTTCGCGCTTGGTGCCAAGCCTTCAATAGTTGTGATCTTTTTCCCGTCAACAGTAGAAACAGGCGTACTGCAAGAGCGAATCGGATTGCCATCGACATGCACTGTGCAAGCGCCGCACTGGGCGATACCGCAGCCGAATTTTGTTCCTGTAAGCGCTAATTTTTCTCGGAGCACCCACAATAGAGGAGTTGAAGGATCAACCTCTATTTCCTCGCGAATACCATTTACAATTAAAATTGCCATCACCCACTCCTTAAAATTGAACTGTGATTAGATCTATTGAACGTTGCAGTGTCTTGCGCTAAGGCACTGTTTTGAATGCTGTATTGGTTCATCTTAAGCGCTAATTGGTAGTATTCCTAAGCAATTGAGATGGTCCATGGTTTACGCTTATTACAATCTGACAAAATAGTTACAAAATGTCAAGATGTTAGCTATGTAGTTGCAGTCAATCTGGGCTAATATGCTGAGCATGAAGAAGGTAAAAAGCAAGACGTCACAAAAAGATGCAAAACGAGAAGCAGTGTTTGAAGTCGCTGCTGATGTTTTTGCTCAATATGGTTTCCGCCGAACAGCAATGAACGACATTGCGAAGGCGGCGGGGATATCTCGCCCGGCCCTTTATCTAATGTTTGAAAACAAGGAAGACCTTTTTCGCGGGGTCGTTCTATTTCGGCAAAGCCAAGGTGTAGAACTAGCGATAGCCACCTTGTCTGCAACGGGTTCAATTACTGCGCGTTTTACCGCTGCCATAACTGCGTTCGAGAAAGTATTCTATGAACCCGTCGCCCAATCTCCCCATGGCGCGGAATTAATGGATGCCAGCATCAGTATTGCAGCAGACCTTATGAAGAAAGGACAAGACCGGCTAGAGAAGTCTTTGGCCCGAACACTCGATGAGGCCACAACCAGTAAAGAGGTTGAATTTACAAGGGTGTCTATGACTCCCATAGCTTTTACTCGCCTACTAATGTCCTCAATTGTTGGAATCAAAAAGCATGCAACCTCGACCAAAATGTTGAGGCGTCAGATTGCAGAGGTGATAGGTATTTTCATGAATTCTATAAAGGTAGCATCAGAATGCTGAGCTGCTTCAAATGATCTGCCGCTTAACTTCTCCCCGTTTTTAGCCTATTGATTGTAATACTCAACCATCGGCATTCGCCTAACTGTTGCGTACATCACCAGATCATAGCTGTCGAAGACCAAAGAGATTGTCATAGTGAGTGTTGCTACTGATAGCCAAATCTTATAGGCCATGGCATAGAGTCCGACTTTACTGAATTGCACATTGCCCTTCTGCCAGCGTTGTTCAATACAAACAAATGCAAAAGCCCAGAAAATATGTCCTAGACCAAATAGTTATGGTTACCTGATAGCCCAGCAGAATTACTACTATCACTCCCACGGAGAAATTAAATAGTTGAGGGATGACTCGCTTGTGCTTCTCGAAACTTGAAAAAAAGAATCGGGCAGATAATCAGAATGAATTGCATCCAAACCAGCCATCTCTGAATCCACCTTGGAAACTGAGAAATCTGATGGTTCAATTCGACCATTTCTAAACCCTTCCCGCCTAAACAATGCCAGTTGGATGGGGATCTAACCCTCAATAAAAATCTCGTCCCGTGTTAGATTGCTGATTCGATAATTGAACCCTAACCAACACTTTCATTGGATGCCGCCTTAATGACTTACCGATTTATTGCCTGCCTGTTCTTTTATACCTTGTTTTCTGCCTGCTCCGTAGACGGGGCTGCAGATGTCGATGCAAGTGGTTCACCGTCTGGCAGTTCAAATTCTCAGATTGATATAAAGAGGCTTTCCTCAATAGTAAAAACGTTAGCCTCCGATGAGTTTGAGGGGCGCGCGCCAGGCGGGTTAGGGGAAGAGAAAACAGTCGCCTATTTAATCGAACGTTTTCAATCGCTGGGACTACAGCCAGGTGGTGACAATGGTAAATGGACTCAAGCGGTTCCCTTGATCCATACCCAAGTTCAAGGCCCTGCTAACGTTGAGATTAAGACCGCACAAGGCAATCAAGTACTAGAGCAAGCTCGTGACATTGAGTTTAGTACTACCCGCCCGGTTGAGCGCATTGACATACAAAATGCAGACCTAGTCTTTGTTGGTTTTGGCGCGGACGCACCGGAACGGGATTGGGACGATTTTGGCGATATTGACCTGAATGGAAAAGTGGCAATCTTCTTAGTCAATGATCCTGATTTTGCAGCTAGCAGTAGTGAGCCAGTGGCTGGGCGCTTCGGCAACAGAAGAATGACCTACTATGGTCGCTGGACTTACAAATTTGAAGAAGCGGCGCGGCGTGGAGCAATTGCCGCGTTGGTGATTCACGAAACCGAAGCTGCCGGATATGGTTGGAACGTGGCATCTTCATCCCCTGGAGAAAATTACTCGATAGTTAGCAAGCCAGGTGACATTGCCCCTGTAATGCTTAGGGGTTGGCTGCACGGTGATGCGGCAACCAGTTTATTTGAAGCGGCAGGACTTAATCTGTCACAGCAAAGAGAACTTGCTAGGCGGCCAGAATTCAAGGCGTTTACGCTCGCCAACGTCAGCTTTAGTGCCGATTTAAGCGTATCTGAAGAGCGTATAATGAGCCAAAATGTATTAGCCGTTCTGCCTGGTAGCAGCCATTCTGACGAATCTATTATGGTGTCCGCGCATTGGGACGCCTATGGACTGGGCGAACCCGATGCGCAGGGGCGAACAGTTCGTCCCGGAGCCAATGACGATGCGTTGGGCATGGCTGGTGTTTTGGAATTGGCGCGGGTGCTCAGCAACGGTCCAGCAATGGAGCGAAGTGTGGTTTTTGCCGCATGGACAGCAGAAGAAAGTGGCTTGCTGGGGTCGGAAGCTTATGCCAACAATCCAATATACCCGCTGGAAAAAACCGTTGCCAACCTAACACTCGATATTCTGCAAACGGCAGGTTTGGCACGAGATGTTATTTTGGTAGGCGAAGGACAGAGCGAATTAGAGAACGACCTTAAACTTGCAGCGGCGCAACAAGGCCGAGTTGTGACACCAGAAAACCTCCCAGAAAACGGTTTATTTTTTCGCGCCGATCACTTTTCGGTGGCAAGGCGCGGCGTACCGGTATTGCTGATTATGGGAATAGCAGGTGGCGCGGACCTTATTGATGGAGGACGCGCTGCAGGAGATCAATGGATAGCAGATTATACCGGTACCTGCTATCACCAGACCTGTGATGAGTGGAGCAGTGACTGGGATTTACGTGGCGCGGCGCAAGATATCAGCCTTTTCAAAACCATAATACAGGACCTAGGAAATTCCAGGCGGTGGCCGCAGTGGTATGAAGGGTCTGAGTTTAAGGCACTTCGTGATAGCAGTAGTTCGATGCGGCAGGAATAGTTGGTAGAGTTGTCGCTGCTGAAGTTAACGAGTTTTTTTAAATAAAGTTGATTTGGCAGCGGGCCAAAAAATGGACCCGCAGCCATTACAAATAGTTAACGTACTGTATGTACGATGTTTAGTTGCAACAATAATTCCTACCAAGTTATGGCAGTCAATCGCTGAGTTAGTTTTTGCAGTCCTTTACCTTTGTTACTAATTTTCCATGCAAGAAAATTATCAAGAGCATTCCCTTCCCCTACATCCAACGCTATGAGAGTGCCGCTGTCGAGGTGCTGTTGAATACGCTGTCGCGGCAGATGGCCTATCCCAATCCCAGCCACTATCGCTTCAACCTTCTGCTCGTTGTTTTGCACGTAAAAGTTTTGCCCGTCGCTGCTTAAGCCTTCGCTGCGTTTTATGTTAACGAAGGAGGTGTCATGGGTGATGATGCGCCTAAGCTTCGGCAGCGTGGCCTCTAAGGTGTCAGGATTCCTGGCGAGACTAGCCAACGAATGATGAGGAGCAATTACAGGCACCAAATCGGCATCAGCCATTGGTATGGCCCGAAAGCCCTTTTGCAGAGGCACTGGCCCAGGCGCACCAATCACCAGATCAACTCGACCTAACTCGAGGGCCTCCCAGCCGCCATTGAGAACACATTCGCAGATATCGATTTCGATAGTGGGGTGCTCTTTAAGAAAATCGTGCAGCGCGCCAAAACATACCGGATACGATTTATGAAACTCTATAGCGATACTGATGCGAGGCTCCCAGCCTGTAGCGACTTCTTTTGCTTTGTTCGCTAGTCGCGCCGTGGTTTGAAGTATTCCTCTACCCTCTGCAAGCATCAATCGCCCTGCTGGTGTTAATACCGAACGACGCCCCTGACGCTGAAACAGCGAAATATCTAACTGTTCCTCTAGCTTTTGCACGGCGTAGGAAACTGCTGAGGTAGCTTTGTTCAGCTCTTCCGCAGCTTTTGCGAAGCTGCCGCGCCGCTCGATAGCATCTAGGGTCTCAAGCACCTCTATTGTTATTGGATTTCTGGCAGTCATGGAGTGTTCCAATAGTTCTAATAATTAGAACATTCTAATCACAAAAGAGGACTTATTACAAATTCTCAAGTCATTACAATCGTTCCATCACTTAGACAAACACACAACATTGGAGCGATAAGCATGAAAACCCTAATCAACAAGATAACTACTTCAACCACCGGCTTGGATACTTTGCCCCTTCGTGTAGGCGCCGGCGTGATATTCGCCGCACACGGAGCACAGAAATTATTTGGATGGTTCGGCGGATATGGCCTAGAAGGTACTGCGGGCTGGATGACTTCAATCGGGCTGGAGCCGGGTCTGCTAATGGCAGCAATGGCCGGTGGTGCCGAATTTATCGGCGGACTGTTACTGATTGTTGGCTTACTGGTTCGCCCCGCGGCGTTAATGCTAGCCGTCACCATGGTCGTGGCCATCGTTACGGTTCACTTGCCAAACGGTCTGTTTATGTCAAATAACGGATACGAATTTGGCTTGGTATTGTTAGCAGTCAGCATCGGTTTGGTGTTCAGGGGTGCTGGCAGCCTGAGTGCAGATAATCTCTTGCAAGCCAAGCTAGCAAGTTAAAAGACAACAACAGGTCGGCACCTTGATGTCGACCTGTCATTCAAACGATAAAGCAGGAGCAGCGTGATGGGATTATTACAGAAAGGAAAATGGGTGGACAAGTGGTACGACACCAAGAACAGCAGCGGTGAATTTCGCCGCCAAGATAGCCGCTTTAGAAATTGGTTAACCCCGAATGGCGAAGCCGGACCCAACGGTGAGCAGGGCTTTAAAGCAGAGAAGGGGCGCTACCATCTATATGTGTCATTGGCTTGCCCTTGGGCACACCGCACATTGATTTTTCGTGAGCTCAAACAGTTGCAAGACATTATCGACGTCACTGTGGTTGATCCTATCATGCTGGAAAATGGTTGGGAGATGAGCGATCCGCTTTACGAGCTGGACTTTCTCTATCAGCTATATTTAAAAGCCGACTCCCGCTATGAAGGCCGCGTCACGGTGCCGGTATTGTGGGACAAAAAAACACAGACCATTGTAAGTAATGAATCGTCGGAAATTATTCGTATGTTCAACACGGCGTTTAATCACTTAACCGGCAACACAGATGATTACTACCCAACGGATTTACACGCGTCGATCCATAGTTTGAACGAATGCATTTACGACACCATCAACAACGGTGTTTACCTGGCCGGTTTTGCAACCACGCAAAAAGCATATGAAGCCGCATTTCATAGCTTGTTCGATTCACTGGACTGGATTGAGGGCTTGTTAACTCAGCAGCGCTACCTAGCAGGTGAAGTGCTAACAGAGGCTGACTGGCGCTTGTTTACCACCTTGATTCGTTTTGACGCGGTGTACTTTGGGCATTTTAAAACGAATCGTCAACTACTGGCCGATTACCCAGCCATTAGTGGTTATGTGCGCGAGCTATACCAAGTCCCTGGCGTGGCAGGAACTGTCAGCTTTGAACATATCAAGACGCATTATTACGCTAGTCATTTGATGATAAATCCGACGGGAATCATTCCGGTAGGGCCAGAGCAGGACTTTACTACCGCCCATGGCCGAGAGGAGTTTAAAAGAGAGAAAGCCTTTCTAGCACAACCTTTGATTGGAGAAGTCGCATGAAAATACTCGCAATAGCAGCAACCAGTAGCACTAAGTCTATCAATGGTCATCTGGTCAGATATGCGGCCAGCCAGCTTGAAGGTGCGGAAACGCAGATACTCAACATCAACGATTATGAACTGCCCTTATACAGTGAAGATAGAGAAGGGCAATTGGGCAAGCCTGAGCTGGCCAAAAAATTTATAGAGCAGATCGCCAACAGCGATGCCGTAATAATTTCTTTTGCCGAACACAATGGTTCATACACTGTGGCGTATAAAAACCTTTTCGATTGGGCATCTCGGGTAAATGTGAAAGTGTTTCAGAAAAAGCCGATGGTGATGCTATCTACTTCGCCCGGCCCCGGCGGTGCGTCCAGTGTTTTGGCGTCAGCTACGGCCTCGGCACACTTCTTTGATGGTGTGGTAAAAGCCAGTCTGTCGGTGCCCAGTTTCTACGACAACTTTGATATAGAACAGGGCCGAATTACCAATGACGAGATTAACATGCAGCTACACACCGCTGTTAATAGCTTGTCTAAAAGTTAGGTCTCGGTATTGACGCAGGCAGTCTAGGCGAAATTTTTGTAAGGCACTTTTGATCTAGTTAAGGAAATAGCTAAGGAATAATTTAAGGAAAAGGTTATGGAAATTTTGAAGAGAGATAGTTTAGAACAAGGTGGGTTTGCTGGGTTAAAGGAGCACCGCCTGATAAAAGATCCAAGGGTTTTTGGTTCACATGAAAACACTGACGGCAGCTGGTCCGGCCTGGAAAGTTTTGTCTACCTTGCCGATGCCCGCTTTACGCCGCACGGTGAAACGACGATGCACAACCATCATGAGATAGACGTTATATCTTTAATGGTAGATGGAAACATCAAGCATGAGGGCTCTTTAGAATCCGGAAAAGATCTAGTGCGTAATGATGTGCAAGTCCAACGTGCTGGCGGAGAAGGCTTCTCACATAATGAAATCAACCCTGACGTAACCTGGAACAGAATGATACAACTTTGGGCATTGCCTGAAGTTGCTGGCCAGGCTGCCAGCTACAAAGTTTATAAACCGATTGCTGGGGAGCTCACTCGCATCTATGGTGGAGACGACAGCGATCATGCCGATTTCCCCTCAAAAACAAAAATTGATGTCGCGTTGCTTAGTAGCGGCGAAAAGATAGAAGTAGATGGCCCATTTCTGTCTTACATCACACGCGGAAAAGGATTAGCAAATAATGAGCCGGTACAAGATGGTGATTTGATTCGCGGTAATTCGATAAAGTTTAAAGCAAGTGAAGATGTGCAGTTAATAATTGTTCACGCAGGATAAAAAGACAATGAGATCTAATAGGGAAGGTTTGTTACCAAGCCAACATAAAAAAGCGGCTTTCACCTTCACAGTGTTATTGCCGCTGGTCTATTACATTCCTCCATGGTTGACAGAGAACCTAACAGATAGCCATCTATTGGTTACCGCGCTTTCGCTAGCGATCATTGTGCCTATAGTTTCTTATATTGCTCTACCGCTTTTCTTTAAGGCGTTAGAACTTCAGTCGCGATTCGGACAGCAAAATCATAGAACGTTATAGAATTCCTAAGAGTCACCTCGCTAATTTCGAGAGGGACTAAAGGC
>JBLGBJ010000036.1:0-31253 GCA_047617605.1 Pseudohongiellaceae bacterium
GTTCTCTGTTCTCTGTTCTCTGTTCTCTGTTCTCTAGCAACACTATAGAGAGGTCTTCCTCAGTGTTAGCCACAAAAGCTTTTCAACAATCAATGCCTCCCTCACCAAGAGCGCCGATTCAAGCGGCGCCACCTTTCGGCCAGAGAATACGACTTATACAAAGGCGTTAGTAGCTCGCATGAATCTACCAACACACCCCATCAAGCGATAAATTTTGGCTATCTGAATTTGTTTTTTCTCTAAGAAGCATCATTTTATTTTTGTGGCTATTTATGAAAATGACGAACACAAAAATTACCAATAGTTAGTTTAATGCAGCTAAACAAAAAAGCGTATTCAGACCGACATCACAGCTTATTCTTAAGCAGAGCTTAGATGACAAGTTATTTGTAAATGTGCAATCTTTATAAATGCACTACTCTCACAAAGCTTTATCAAACTATGAAAGAGTTTTTGCTAATTCATCAAAACCAAACGCTTTTTAGCGACACTTTTCATGGTGTAAAGAGTTAGCGAGAGCGCGACTTTATCTAGTGAATAGCTCTTTACCGCAGACCTCGCTCTCCACATCAGTCAATCTATTTCGGAGCATCGTAAACTCAACCAATATTTTAATACAAGAATTCCTGAAATATCCCATAACTGAACTACATTAAAGGTTATAGGCCAATAAAGGGATTTAGCTATGGAAGTTATCGCCGTAGTACAGCTAGACAGATTGTTAAATCAACATAGAAACATAGTCACCGAAAATTCACTATATTCATTGGAGACACAGATCAATTTGTTACGGCAAAGTCACACTATCAACAAGTGGATTTTCACTGCATCCAGCGACTACTCTGCTAGCCTTTCATTGCAGTCTCAGTCCCGGCTGGGGATTAAATTAATTTTTGGCTTGAATTCTGACCCGCTGAATGAGTTCTATCATGCAGCAAGGGGAAACCGCGAGCGCGCAAAGGGTGTGACAGAAAATCCAACCGTCGTAAAATTGGTTCTAGGGAGCGGGCGCCCTCAAACAGAAATCATTGATGCCATGGTTGAAAATCATATTTTTCAAGGTCACCATTACTCTCGTAGCCGTCAGCTAGATGATGGCACAGCTCTGTTTGTCGAAATAATGAATTTCTCTGTTCTAGATGAGGCTTGGACCGAGGCTATCCTGCCCGATGATCGCCTTAATATTACACCTTATATTTACCGTCAACAGCAGAGACTGAATGTGGGCTTTTTCCCGCCAAAAGAATCAGCGTTTCTTATCGCTTGATAAGCCAAGGGCAAAACTGATGAAAAAAAATAAGCGAATAGTTTGGGATAAGATCCTTCTTTCATCCGCAAAGATGACAGAAGTTGCAGAGCGCAATGATTGGGAGCTTCTAGAAGAATTGGTTTTGCAACGTAAAATACTTCTCAGCGAGTTTTTCAGCGAGCCTATTGTTCGAGACAGGCATCTAGCTTTGGAGCAAATACGCAAGGATATTTCACAAATTTTAGAACACGATGAGCTGACTAAATCAAACACTCAATCAAATAAAGATGCCGTGCTCAACAGTCTTCAGAAAATGCAGAAAGGCAAGGCTGCTATAAAAATGTACAGCTAATCATAACCCCCTCACTTACCGCTTTGCCGTCTATGCTGAACACGCGTTAACAGGCCCTCCGTATCATGTTAAGCTCTCTACTATGAAGATCAACATAGATTGGAGCTACCCCGCGCCGTTTACCTACCAACAAGTTGTAAGCAAATCCGACATTGATGGACTCAGTCATACCAACAATGCCTGCTATGTAAAATGGTGCGAGGCTGTTGCTTGGCGGCATTCTAACGCTCTTGGTCTTGATATTGCTGACTATCAACGCTTGGACAAAGCAATGGCTCTTCATAGAGCTGAATACCAATACTGTTTACCAAGCTATGCAGGTGAAGAGTTAATCGTGGCTACTTGGCTGACCCACAGCGACAAAAAGTTAAGATTAGAACGCCAATTTCAAATCAACAACCTTAATACGGGAAGCTGTATAATGAAAGCAAAGTGGTGGCTGATTTGTGTAACTCTGTCGACAGGAAAAGCAACTCGGTTTCCCAGAGAATTTTTGGCCTGTTACTCAGACCACACGCTGCCTATTGGGGAGCTGTGATCTAATTTACCCATCGCACTCGCCAGGAGTGCGCTAGAACTTGAACACCGGCTCAACTTGTTCAACCTTTAAACCCAACGTTATATAGTCTGATTCTTACAGCGCGGACTTTATAGCCGACCTCTAAAGGAAATTAAATAACGTTAGACCACTCACTCTCGCAAAACTCGCCTGCGCCGCTTCTAAAATAAAAGTTTCTTGGCTTAGTTGACTTATTGCTGCGGCAAAATCTAAATCCTGTAGCACAGACAAACTTGCTTGAGTTGCCAAGCGCACATCCGCGCTACTATTTTTGAAGCTTTCCACTAAATTCAAACGCGCACCCACAGAACTTTGGCCCTCCAACAATCGGGTTTGAGCATTGGTTAAGTTAGTTAAGGTGCTGGAGATACTTTCAGTAAGCAGTGCCCTATCACCCGGAGAATCGCCTAGATTATCTAACTGAACGCTGAAGTCCTCCAATGTGGCCAATAAGCCTTTTTTCTGCGAGGAGTTCACCACGAAAGTGTCACCTACCGCAGGACTTCCACTAACACGAACACCAGCACCAGCAAATTCAATTAATTCTCCAGATTGAAAGACCTGATTTTCCTTCAGTACCCTGCCATCAGATACCTGCTTAACATTGAATGTCAGTGCCGGTGGCTCCACCTCATTTAATGGCCTAAACTCAATTACAACATCTTCGGGATAAAACGCGCCAAATACGGACTGATCGATGACTCGCGCCGAACCGATTTCGGCAGGAGGGGATGCCCTGTTAGTCGGATTGGGGACCAAATTGAGAGATGCGATTGAACTAGGAACATCTTCAAAAAGCCTCTTACCTGAGTCATTAGCCTTAATGAAACTGCTAGCCCCAAGCTGAATCGAGCTCTGCCCTTCATCACCTTCGTAGCGATACCTACCATCCCCACCTCGAGTATATGGCTGATCACTCCCATTGAGTCCGGCAAATATGTAATTGCCGTTTCCATCTCTGCTATTCATAGTTTGTGCCATAGAATCGACGACACCTTTTATCTCGATACTTATAAAACGACGCTGTTCTTGTGCCAATGCACCATTGCCGGTTTGCAGAACTAATTCTTGTGCGCGTTGCAGCAAATCACTGATTGACGATAGAGCGACATCTTCTCGCTCGAGGCGATTCTGCAGTTCGCTAGCATTGGTGCTGTATCTGGCATTGAGTTCGAGCTCTTGGCTCAGTTGAAGTATTCTTGATGCGGCGATAGGATCATCACCCGGGGTAAGAACTCGCTTACCTGTCGAGATCTGTTGCTGCGTTTTAGTCGCTGCCGCCTGAACGTCTAAAAGGCCATTGAGGCCTTGTCGATGAATTTGTAGAGTTGAGAACCGAACTGTCATCTGATTTTTTCCTTAGTCAGTTTTACAACTGTAAAATCGAGTCAAAAAGATCTCGAGCGATTGAAATCAATTGGGCCGAAGCGTTGTAATGTTGCTCAAACTTAATTAAATTTGCCGCCTCTTCATCTATATTCACTCCTGCAACCGACTGCAATGCCCCCTCTGATTGTCGAAGCAAGCTCTGACTTGCTTCTTGGCTAGTCCGGCTTTGACTTGTTAGTATTCCGACCTCTTGAACGATTTGTCCATAAGCCGACAGCACACTTAAATTACCGTTCGAAAGAATTCGTTTTTCATTGAGTTCCAACATTGCCAAAGCATTGCTGTTGTCACCGGTCCCGTCCTTATTGAAGTCGATAATGAAACTATCGCCTGCCCTAGGCGTACCAGCGCCGCTCTGGCCACTGTTCAGATAGACCTGATAACCAACATAATTATCCTTGCCCACTGGCTGCTCACCAAACAGCCCAGCTTGCTGGTTACTTAGCACAGTGATGCCCTGCGCTAGCTGCACCTCCAGAGTTCCACCAACTGTCGCCTTGCTGATAAATTTCTCGCCCTCACTGATGCCAGGGAATACAAAGCCAAAACTACCTTTTACATCGCTAATACTAATCTGCGACGAGCTTCCGTATTGCGACGATGTAATAGTCAGAAAACCATTGTCATCTACCCCAACTCGAACAGGGGCTATGTCAGTTCCGGTTAAGCTCGAATCTATCGCATCTTGAATCAGGCTAACCACACCTGCACCACCTTGCTCGGCCCCCACTGATGTTCCAACTACCGGAAATATGTCAGTGGCAACCGCACCGGTAGGATTCGAGATAGTAATGGAGGTGCTTGCGCCTGCAGCTAGTGTTGCTAATGAAATCCGCCCATTATTGCCAAGGCTTACCTCGACGACGCCAACACCTAATTGATTATCAATTTGCTCCTGAAAAAGATTGATTATTCCCTGCGGGATACTCGATAGCGGATCCGCGGCAAGAGAGGTATCTACCCCTGAAACATCTATCACTGTGTTAGGAAAGCCTGCAACGCTTAATTCAAAGGTATTAAGTGCCCCGCTTAGATCTACCCCTGCCGAAATATCCGTGGTATTGAGAAATGTTGCAGGCAGCCGCGTTGTGCCATTTAGAAACACAGGTATGGCTGCAACTCCATCAATCGCTAGCTGAAACTCATGAGGGCCGCCGGTGTTAAAATCAGCGCCCAAATTAATATCCATATTGCCGCTTAGCTGGGCCTGAGTTCCAGCCAGCTGTGCGCCTACTGCATTACCATTCTCAACAAGCCCTTGCATATCTGTTACTGCATTTATTGACAGGCTTGAATCGGGTCCAGCCGAACTGCTTACGAATCTGATTCCACCACTGTCAGTTACCACCGCCTCGACTTGACCGACTAGTCCTGCTGCCGCTGTAGATGCTGCTATCTGAGCATTTATTGCGGCGGCGATAGATTCCCCACCCCCCGCAGCGAAGCTTTGGTTAAGAACGATTGTATCGCTGAAGATACCATTCACAGCGATTGAAAAACTGCCATTGACTCCGTTGAAATTAAACGGCGTTAACGTGCTAGCGCTCGGCCCTAGCACTGCAGGCTGATCACCCAAATCAGGGCCACTTAACGTCAATGGGGCAAGACCCAAAACATCATCACTGGACACGCTTGCTATTGTCAGCCTATTGCTTATATCAACCGGACTGAGCAATAAACGCCCTGCCTCGGTAATACTTACCGCTACTTTGTTAAAACCCATTGACCTGTTTATATCCGCCTGTAACGTAGCAACCGCATCGCTGGATGAAAACGTTCCTGGGGTCAATGGGACACTTACCGGACCTAAGCCTAGATCTATTGAAAACCGAGAATTTACTGGCGCTGTATAACCTGAATTTAAGTTAATGCGGCCATTTAGCGACCTTAAATCACCATCTCTTATTTTAACTGAATCCCCTCCATTGCCACTTACCTCTAGCGCAAGGTCAACGCCTGTAGACGATCGAACTGTAAGCGATAATCCGTCACTAGTTGCGAAAATGCCAGTCTCGCCAAGTACAGTGCTCAAGTTGATGCTATCTCTTAAAAAATCAGCTGTTAAGGGGTCTGGAACATCCCTGCCTTGCACCAATAACTCACTTGTTAAATTCACCCCGTTGAGGCTAATCCCCAACGGTTCGCCCATTTGATCGGTTTGAAAATCAAATAACTGTAATTGACTGCTAGCAGTCGCGAAAACTCCATCGACGGCTGAGAGCTGGCTGGCCACTGAGCGCGCAGATTGATTTGCATCGATAACCAGGACCGTTTCTTTCGAGAAGCCTGACACAGGGTCGGTCCGCGTGATGACGAACTTTTCGTCTGGGTTCCCGTTCTGCGTTGTCCCCAAATTGGTAATAGCGGAATTTCCCAATACGCTACTGATAGTTTTTCCCCCAGGGTCATCTGGAAAAACTGGGTTACTAGCACCGGGAACAAACTTCCTGTTATTAAGCGGCGGTTGCATCGAAATAGGATTAGATGGATTTGTCACATCTAAAACATCATAAGTGGAAGGAGATGTGAACCTAATCATAATGGGCGGGCTTAGAGAGCCTGGCGAATCTGAAAAACTAGGAGTGGCCACGTCGGACACTGTCATCGATGAGATGAAAGCACCGCCTTGATTGCCAAAATTTGCTGAAGAAATGAGAGGAGAAGCCAGGGCAAATTCCTCTGGCCTCGTCAAAACGACACTCAAATTGTTGACGGTAGTTCGTGTCGGCTGGATTAAAAATTCGTCCCCTTCTTGAAAACTACCAGACTCAAAATTGATGGTGAAGCCGTCCAAAGAAACCGATTGGGGAAGTTTTGCTCCTAATACTCCTTGCTGTACCAAAGCATTATCTGTAACCCGTACCACAGAGAAGCGCTCACCAGGTCCTGGAAAGGTCAATCGATAATCACTTGTGGTTAACGATGACAGATCATCTATTTCCACATTCATCACGCGATCAGCTGGCAGTGCATTCTCAAAATCAACTAGCACCCTGCTGCGCATCATCACCGAAGAGTTAATATCTGTGAATAGCTTTTTGCCAAGATTTCCCTCCAAATCAACTCCTAGTAGCTGCTGCTGATTTAGAGTGTCAGCAAATGCAAGCGCTATACGCCCCAATCCGTTTATTGCGGGGTCTAGTGCTTCTTCTCTGAAGCGAAGCAATCCGCCCACTGCGCCGCCGGTAAGCTGACGAGTAACCACCTGCGATTCATTGTTAATCAAAAATCCGAGCTCAACTTTTGCGGGATCCTTCTGCCCAGGCGTAGCAACCAATACAGCCGGCTCAGGACCTATTACCAAACCTTGCCCTTCTCCGATAAAAACGTTCATTGCCATATTGCTTTGAACAGATGTTTTCACATCAACTATTGTGGCTAACTCAGCGACCAAGGTGTCTCGACGATCAAGCAAGTCATTAGGAAAATTTCCTTTAGCGATACCTGGAGATGCAGAGATTGCTCCATTAAGCTCTGCGATTTCAGACGCAATGGTCGTAATATTTCGAGCATATGAATCTAATTGGCTGTTAAGCGCGTCATTCTGATTTAGCAGTTTTGATTCGGTAGATTGAAATCTATCAAGTAGTAGCCCAGTTTGAGTTAACAGCAATTGGCGGCTTTCTATACCCGCCGGATTATTTGCGGCACCATTGAGAGCGGCAAAAAAGTCGCCCATACTTGCAGAAATACTGGTAGAGGGGTCTGCCAATAAATTGTCTATTTGGCTGACATTCCCGAGGTACTGTTCAAATTCACCCAGTACAGATAGATCATTAGTAAACTGATCTACTAAAAACTGTTCTGAATTTCGGGAAATTTGACTTACACTAACCCCTGATCCTACATAACCCACCCCAACAAATTGTGACGGGCCAGTTTCAGCCGTAATAGTCTGACGACTATAGCCCTCTGTATTTGCATTGACTATATTCTGACCAGTAACTGACAATGCCAGCTGGCTAAGCTTTAAACCGGAAATGGCAGTATTAATTAAGTTTGTCATGGTTAACCTTGCTCGCCTGTTCTCGTTACAGCATTTTTAATCGCATCGGTATTCATAACCGCCTGAATCTTTGCCGCGTAAGCTGGGTCAGTTGCATAACCGGCCTCTTGGAGCGCGGCACCAAATTTATTAGCATCAGGGGCTTGCGCTAACGCTGATTCGTAGCGTGGGTTTGATTGAAGAAACTTTACATAATCTGAGAATCCTTCTCCGAAATTGTCATATTTTCTAAAACTGGCTGTTTGCTGTACAGCTATCCCGCCTTCGAATTCGAGTGTTTTTGAAGCGGCTACCGGCCCATCCCATGATCTATCAGCCTTGATTCCAAATAAATTATGGCTTGTGCCCCCCCGACTATCTGTGGCTATTTTTGAACCCCAGCCTGATTCCAAGGCAGATTGAGCTACTAAAAACTCGGGAGCGACGCCAAGCTCTTTTGCCGCTTTCTCTGCAAACGGCATTACCTTTTGAACAAATTCTTCAGGCGAATTAAAAGAGATTTTTTGGGGCTCGTCAGTCAGAGCTTCGCTACTCACATCATATTGTTGAACTAACTGCCGAAAGAGAACATCAGCTAAACCGATTCCTTCGCCCGCTGTTAAATGCACACTGAGCTGATTATCAAAATTCTGCTGATGAATTTCCATTTCGTTACTGCTTAAATAGTTTCCTTCACTGAATGCTTTATTACTGTCTCGCATCGTCTTTAGCATCATGTTTACAAACAGACCCTCAAACTGTTTAGCGACCTGTTTTAAGCCTTCGGTGGGGTCTTCTCGACCGGCGACTTTTATCGCGTTCAGCCCAGATAAGTTGGTATAAACATCATTGACGTTGACTTGAGAAACCATGACTTAATTGACTCTAAATTATGATGAGATCAGCTTTTAATGAGCCTGCTTGTTTAAGCGCCTCAAGGATTGCAGCAAGATCGCCCGGTGCTGCGCCCACCGCGTTAATAGCACGCACGATTTCTGAAAGAGTGGTTCCCGGGTCCAACAAAAACATTCGACTGTCATCTTGCTGCACAATTATTTCAGAGTCTGGCACAACGACCGTGTCACCATCCCCAAACTGATTAGGTTGACTAACATCCAAGAATTCGGAAATCGTTACAGTCAAACTTCCATGAGTGACCGCCGATGGCATGACCCGAACTTGGGCTCCAATCACGATCGTTCCCGTTCTAGAATTGACTATAACCCGCGCGGGAGCTGTTCCCGGATCGACTAAGATGTTTTCCAATTCAGATACAAAGGCAACTCGGGTTTGCATGTCCAATGGCGCCGCCACTTTGATTGAAACAGCATCTAATGCTTGAGCGGTACCTGGTCCTAAAAAATCATTTATAGCACTAGAAACGCGGCGCGCAGTGGTGAAGTCGGCATCGCGTAAATTAAATACCAAGCTATCTCCTTCTGTGAACGACGTTAACACTTCTTTGACAACACTAGCCCCGCCTGGAATACGACCTACGCTGGGTATATTTATAGTTATACTCGAACCATCAGCTGCCCCAACGCCAAGGCCGCCAACAACTAAATTTCCTTGCGCGACCGCATACACTTGACCATCGACGCCCTGCAAGAATGTCCTCTCGAGGGTACCGCCGCGTAGACTAGTAGAATTAGCTAAAGAAGAAATTGTAATATCAATCGTTTGACCCGGTTTGGTAAAAGCAGGCAATTCAGCTTGCACTGAGACGATAGCAATATTTTTTAGCTGCAGGGTTTGCCCGGGAGGCAGAGGTATACCAAACTGGTTTAAGTAGGCTGCAAAGGCTTCGGAGGTAAACGGCGCTTGGATAGTTTGATCTCCTGAGCCATCCAAGCCTGTGACTAAGCCAACCCCAACCAAAGCATTAGATTGGACACCTTGTATAGTGGCGATATCCTTTATCCGCTCTGCATACGCATTAATCGCGAATACTGGAGAGATCAACAGCAGAACATGGACAATTAGTTTTGATAAAAATGGTGCATGTGAAAAAATCATAGAATACTCAAGATGAGGGAGATTAAAACGGCCAAATGTCACTGATAAAAAATCGGCTTAGCCAACTAGCACGATTCGCATTCGCTAACTCACCGGTTTCGCTGTAGGCCATTCTCACATTGGCGATGCGAGTCGAATCCACAGAATTGTCTGCACTTATATCTTCACGGCGTACCAAACCACTAATGCGGATATATTCACTGCCGCGGCTAAGCTGCAGCCATTTTTCGCCTCTCACCTCTAACGCGCCGTTTGGCATGATACTGGCAACCGTGACAGTGATACTTCCTCGCAACTGATTGCTAATACCTGCATCAGCTTCGCCACTGAAATCGACGCTCGAACTAACACTTCCATTCAAGGTGATTCCGGTTCCAAGAAAACCATTGCCAGCTGTAGTTTGATCGGTTATCGAGCTGTCGTTTGCCTTAGAAAAATTAGTATTTGATGATTTGGTTGCCGATGTTGACTCATTAAGATTAACAGTCAAAATATCGCCGACGCGATATGCCCGCAGCTGATACAAATCTACAGACCGACCTGGCTGGTAAAGTGAACCAGTTGGTGCTGCACTATAACTAGTAGAGCCGGAATAAACGGGTGCAAAACGCGGATCGTCCGGTTTAACCTCGGCATATTTTTCAGGCACTTGGCAAGCAATTAGCGTCCCACTCAATGAAACCAAAAGTGTGAGACGAAAGATCGAATTTTTCATCCTGAATGTTTCCCCTTTTTCCTGTCTTTAAAACAGGCTTTAATTGTCTATAGATTTTGGCTAATAAATTGAAGCATCTGATCAGCTGTAGAAATTACGCGAGAGTTCAATTCATAGGCGCGCTGAGTAGTAATCATATTGACTAATTCCTCTACTACTTCGACATTTGAATTCTCCAGCGCTCCTTGAACAAGCGAACCAACACCGTTGGTACCAGGAGTTTGCTGATTTGGCGTGCCGCTTGACGCTGTTTCCATAAATAAATTGCCACCGGCTGCCTGCAGCCCCGCCGGATTTGTAAAATCAACTAGATTCAAATTGCCTACAGTGGTGGGTGCGGCTTGGCCGCTAATTGATGCCGTGACAGTGCCATCCGTACCAATAGTTATCGTGTTAGCGTTCTGAGGAATATCAATTTGTGGCTGCAACACCAAACCAGATGAATTAACCAAGGCACCATCTTGGTTTAGACTGAACTGACCATCTCTGGTATAACCGGAGGTGCCATCAGGCATAAGTATCTCAAAAAAGCCACGACCGTTGATGGCCACATCGAGACCTTCTTCGGTGGTTTGCAATGAGCCTTGGGCAAAGATTTTTTGGGTGCCAACCGTGCGCACACCCGTTCCCAACTGAAGTCCGTTAGGCAATTGCGTATCTTGTGTGGAGTTAGCACCAGGCTGTCTTTGAATTTGGTAAAGCAAATCTTCAAAGACTACTCGGTCTCGTTTATAGCCATTGGTGGCTACGTTAGCCAAATTATTCGAGAGGCTTGTTAGTTTGGTATCTTGCGCACTCAAACCGGTTTTAGCTACGTAAAGAGCTGCATGCATAAGAGATTCCTTTCCGTTTCTAGGTACAGCTCCAATTCCATTAGAACTGCATCAACGATGCTGCGTTAGTGATTCATTTCGAGAAAATCAGTGCCCGTCTATCTTTTGGCGAATACTAATCCTTTCCTGACAGTTATCTGACTTGCAATAGCTGTGCCGAAGTTTCAGAGTTCTCTTCAGCAGACTTAATCATTTTGATATTCATCTCGTAGTTTCGAGAAAGGCTAATCATATTCACCATGGAGTCGACGACATTGACATTGCTAGCCTCTAAAAATCCTGATTGCAGTTTTACGCTACCGTCCGCGCGCGCAGGCTCACCGTCAGTTCTGCGGATCAATCCATCCTCACCCTTCGCTAGAGTGGCGATTGCAGGGTTAACCAGCTTAATCCGATCAAAAGCCGTTATCGATTCCGCGCCTTGCCCTTGTTCCCTGACAGATATAGTTCCGTCAATACCAATTTCTATTTTTTGATTTGGTGGAATAGCAATCGGCCCAGCGTTGCCTAACACCGGCAAACCCCCGCCGGTTAGCAACTCCCCAAACGCCGACAACTGAAAATCACCTGCCCTAGTATAGCCTTCACTACCATCAGCTGTTTGAACAGCAATAAAGCCGTCGCCCGCAACAGCAACATCTAATTCATTACCAGTTTGCATCAATGACCCTTGACTGAAATCCGTCGGGCTCGCCCTCAGCGAGTTGTAGACTCTAGTTTCAAAACCGGGCCCTTCCAAAGCTTGAGCGCTGGCATTCGCCAAATTAGCTCTAAACCCAGTAGTGCTGGCATTGGCCAAGTTATTGGCATGAACTGTCTGTGCTGCCATATTATTCACAGCGCCAGTCATACCGATGTACATTGATTTATCCATTTTTCAAATTCCCTCTAGGACATTCTTTTCATTAGAGATTAATAATGGTTTGGGTAGTTGAATCAGCAGCTTCAATTATTTGTGCCGCCGCTTGAAAGTTTCGCTGAGAAATAATTAGTTTTACCAACTGATCAGATAAATCAACATTGGAGTCTTCCAAGGCACCTGATTGAATAGCTCCTAACCCTGCCGTGCCAGCCCCACTGGGAGTTCCTGCACCAGATTTTGATGTTTCAGCAAAGCGTGTACCTCCGATATTGGCCAAACCCGACGGGTCAGCGAAATTAACTAACGCCACCTCGCCTAATATCTGGGACTGTCCATTCGAGAATCTTGCGAAAATAGTTCCCTTAATATCAATATCCAGACCGACTAACTGGCCTTTGGCAAATCCATCCTGTGAGTTGGAGCTCACTGCAAAGTCACCACCAAACTGAGTAATCTCACTAAAATCGACTTCAAAATTAGAACTACCACTTTGGCCCGCCAGCGCATTGTCCCCAGGATTTGGTCCTGCAGCGGTGTTCGATAAGTTTCCGTTCTCATCACGAGGAGTCCAGTTGGTGATAACTACCGGCCCATTCTGAGGATCGTAACGACCACTTTGATCAAAGATTACTGTTGCTTTAAACGTTGACGGCTCGGTTGGATTGTTGGGATCGTATCCAATGTCTTCGCCATCGACCTGCATGTAAACACTCCAAACGCCACCTTGAACATCTACACCGTTAGCATCTCTTTCTTTAACAAAGTATTTTGTCAGGGTATGTTGATTACCTACACTGTCATAAACCGCAAGAGCCGTTGAGCGAAAATAGGTGTCCGGATCGGAAGGATCGAATGTGTTTAACTCAAACATTGTTCCATCCAATGAACCGGCCTGCGAAATAGCCCCGAAAATACTATCGTTAGTTGGAGTGATTGTAGTTCCGTTTGCGGCAGTTTCTGCGTCGCTCATCTGAACGCCTTCGTCTAACGTGAAATCAACTACTCCACCGACGATAACGGCATCTTGATTTAGATTCCCCAGATTTGAAATTTGCTGCTGATCGCTCACCGCTGAAGACATGGTTGTATCACCAGTTCCAGGGTCTCGAACTGAACCTTGAACAGTAATAGATCCCGTTCCATTACTGCCGCCGCTAAAGGCCAGATCAACGCCGTTGTTTTCGGTGATTTCTAACGTATCTACACCCGCGCTGGTTTGTACAATTCGAGCTGACAAGCTGCCTTCAGATGCATTGATTTGCGCAGCTAAGTCGGCCATTCTCGTATTAGGATCAGCTTCAGCAGATTGGAAACTAACACCATTAATCGAAAATCGAAGCGGCAAGTTTCCGTCTATGTTCGCCCCCTGAGTTGGGCCAATATTTTCTGGATCCCCCCTGTTAGTTGCTGATATATACGCAACAGTAGTAGCGTTCGCCGTTACCCCGTTTACAAACGAAAATAGCTGAGCCACTTCATTCGCTGACGCCCCAGCAGGAACCGTAACCAACTGGGAATTATTAACAGAGTCAGTAATCTTTATCACCTCTTCTGCAAAACCATTGGTTAGCGTATCTTCACCGCTGTTGTTGAGCTCACTTCCAGCCAAAGATACAAAGGTGTTGAAATCAACCGCCGGGCCACTACCACTCAGTAGGCCTCCTGCCTCTGCCGTCGTATCTTGCACGAGCGATAGTGCCGGCGGTGGATTAGGAGCGGTCACTGTGATTGCTATTTCAGACTCAGGGCCTGCTTCGGCTGTCTCGATAATTAGGCCACCTGTAGCAGAATTGATCCGCACAATTACATCTTCGTTGCCTGGGCTGAACTGAAAATTGGCATCGGTGTTAATTGCATTTTGAATGCCATTAATTAGCTCAGTTCCATTGGTATAGTTTTGAGTCAACTCTATAGTGGCAGAGGTAACCGTTGCATTGCCTCCCTCAGCATAGGCTATGGTAAAAGAATAAGCTGTGCCACCATTGCCAGCGTCAAAATTAAACCCGTTGCTGACATCTACCGCACCCAACGTACTAGCGGTTGTGCTGTCGCTGTTCACTTTTAAGGACGTTTCATTCGGATCGGTAATCTCAAAGACAATATCGCCAGCGGCGCCGATGGATACCTTTACAGCACCTGGCAAAGTGGAAGCATTAATTTGACTTTGTATCTCATCCTCTAATGCCTCAAGCCCAGATTCAGGAGAGTCTCCTAAATTGCCAGCGGCACTGCCCCCAATGCTGTAATCTTCGCTAAGGCTGATCTGTTGCTCCGTGCCACCGACAGTGACTGTAAAAGAAGTATTATCAGCCCCTGAAAAATTTAGATTGTTGAGCGTTAAATTTCCGGCCCTGCGGTTAGTTTCAAAACTCACAACCTCATCAAAATTAATACTACCAACCGTTGTGATTATCGGATCGATCTGCAGATTTCCCGCACCGGCTTCAGTGGATGAAAAAGTGACCGAGCCGTCGCTTCCAATATTGACTAGAATTTTTCCTGATAAGCTTGGAGATGCGTTAATCTGTGATTGAATGCTATTTTCTAGCGCCTCATTACCTGTTCCAGCGCCCCCTCCCAATGCTAACGCGGCGGCCCCTGAGTTTGAGAAATCTTTATCGATCAGAATATCTCTTGAATCACCATTAAGCGTGATTCTGAAACCAGTTGGGGGAGCAGTTTTTCCACTCTCGCTAACACCCGCTGAAACGATGTTTTGAGCCAGACCTTCGACTACATTTCCTATCGTGATATTCGAATTTGCCCCGACCGCCGCTGTGGTCAGCACTAAGCGATTATTCTCAGCGCTAACAACAACATTGTTAGGCGCCGATAGCGCGGCATTTAACTGAGTTTGCACGTGATTTATTAGCTCAGTTTCATCGGCGGTATCAAGAGCACTTAGGTCAATTGCCTGAAAAGCTCCGCCATTGACAGATATTGAAAACCCTTGATTACCTCCAGCTGCTGCGAAGTTAAGCCCGCCAGCGACATTGAATGCGCCGGCTGTTGAGGCAGCCGTGGTTCCAGAAAAGTCAGTTCCTGCCGTGGAAACCCTACCTTCAAGCTCTGCTGAGCGGGCTGATTGAACGCCTAACACCTGCAATGCAGATGTGCCTCCATTAGAAACCAAATTGGTACCAACTATTGAAGAGGGGGACGCGGAAGCATCCAAGTTCAAAATACTCTCTACCTTCGTCGTTGCAGCTGGAGATATCTCCCCTGTCTTGACAACCAGATCTGTTAGAGGCCCACCGCCACTGGCATCACCATTAACCGTAGGGGCAAAACCTTGCAGCCGCTCGCCTTGGTTGTTAATAATATTTCCATCCTTATCTGTACCGAATGTTCCGGCTCGCGTATAAGCGGTTCCTGTTTCACCGCTCAGCACAAAAAATCCAGCACCGTTAATTGCAAGATCCAACGCGTTACCAGTAAAACTGACATTGCCTTGAGAAAAATCCTGCGCTATGTTCTGCAAAGACACGCCGCTGCCCTGCTGGTTGCCACCACCTCCGAGTACAGATGCGGCAAACACATCACCAAATTCTGTTCGCGACTTCTTAAAACCAACAGTGCTGGCATTAGCGATATTATTACCGGTGACGTTAATTTCTTCTTGAGCAGCATTTAAACCGCTAAGTCCTATATTAAAACTCATATCCTAATCCTTGGTCTTGAGACTAATTTATTTGAATAACATCAGACATTGGTGTCGGGCCAATACCTGCTAAATTTAGAGTAAGCGAGCCGCCCGGCTCAATCGTTACGCTATTTACATTACTGCTTAAATAGATTGGCGCCCTCTGAGCTACACCGTCATTGCTAGTGCTTACTTCAAACCTATAAACACCTGCTGGATACCTCTGACCGTTAGCATCTTCGCCAGTCCAAACAAATTCATTTCGCCCAGGGCTTATTGCTCCCAAATCAAAATTGTCAACCAAACCGCCGCTGCTGTTATAGACTTTCAAGCTTGCGGCATCGGCGACAATCGGGATTTCAGCTAGCACACTAATAGCGCCTTCATTGCCAAGCAGAGTGTTGTCACTAGCAACATGAACTGGCCTGCCCACTAGCGACGTCGCCTGCAGATGCTGAGATGATTGAAAATTAGCTGCAAACCCGTCAAAGCTTTGTGTTAAATTCTGAGCCTCCTCAAGTGAGGAAAATTGAGCTAATTGCGAGACAAATTCACCGTTCTCTTGCGGATTCATCGGGTCTTGGTTTTCCAACTGTGCAACGAGTAGCTTTAGAAATTCATCTCTACCAAGTTCCTGCTCTTTTGGCTCGTCTTTAAATGCCAAACTGTCAAGAACTGAACTGCGCCCTATCCCACTTATATCAGTCACTTCTTTATCCTCTTTTTACAAAACACTAAGCAACTCAATTGAATCGCTCCATGAATAGTTTTATTGCCCGAGTGAGAGCACTCGCTGCATCATAGTTTTCGTTGCATTCATTACATCCACATTTGCCTGAAATGAGCGGGATGCTGAAATCATATTAGTCATCTCTTCAACCACATTTACATTCGGGTAATACACATACCCTTCTTCATCCGCTAATGGATGCTGTGGCTCATAGCGCAGCTGAATCGGCTTTCCACTTTCCACTACACCATCGACCTGAACGCCTTCGAAGTTCTCACTGCTGTTTGAGCCGCCTAGTCTCATTTGAGCTTCTTTTTGTACGGCTGAAAAAAGGGGATACCTGGCCCTAAAAGCTTCAGCCTCGCTGCCCGCGGGAGTTTCGGCATTGGCCAGATTACTCGCTGTTGCATTTAACCTAAGTGTTTGAGCACTCATCCCAGAGCCAGCGATATCGAAAATATTTCCTAAGCTCATATCACATTCCTTTTATTGATTCTTATCCAAACTGAAAATAATCTTGATCTCGTGGCGCAAACACCGCACATGACTTTATTCACCTCTGATTGCTTTGCTCAAACCGGTGAACTTGCCATTGAGAAATTGAAAGCTGGCTTGATGCTCAATAGCATTTTTGGCAAAGGCCGCATTTTCCTGCTGCTCATCAACTGTGTTTCCATCTAAAGAGGCTTGGCTAGGCACCCGATATGAAAGGCTTACTTCGGTTGCTGGGCTTGAACTTGCAATATGACGGGAATTAGAAGTCATCAGCCCCCTATTTCCCTTGGCCTCTCCATACCCAGACAACGCAGCCTTAAAATCCATGTCGCGAGCTTTGAATCCCGGCGTATCGGCATTAGCAATGTTGTTAGCTATTGCTGCGGTGCGCTTATTGCGCAGCGTCAGTGCCTTCTCATGTATTCCTAATGCGTTTTCGAAACTAATGGTCATTTCAAAGCTCCACCACCTACATTGTTTTTAGTTGCTCTATTAGCGTGAGCAAAGCTTGTGCCAAGTGTGCTAGACCACATATTTCCTGCCATTTAACGTTAACGCTCCCTTGACCCGGCAACGCTTTTCCGCTTTTGTGCTGGGTAATAGGCGCTTGGATTGCCGCCTGCTCAAGTCAAGATAAAAAACTCAGCGCGATCCGTGAATCAGCCCTACACTGTCACAATGAGCATTCAATCTATAAAAGTTTTAACAAAATTAAGCACAAAATGCTGCCTACTAGCTGGCGCATTGCAGCCCCTCGCTTTCCTGGCGGCATTAGGAGTAAACTCTTCTGCGATTGCCGAACGCAATGTCATTACTCAAATTACCAACGAAGTAGAGCAATTCCTCCAAGATTTTCACCGTGGCAGGTTGCAACCCGAGCATCGAATTGAAATTGTCGTCGGTTATATTGACCCTCGACTTAATCTACCAAGTTGTCCTTCAAGTCTTCAGCTTGCCTTAAATGGCAATCAGCAAGGCATCGGCAAGCTTCAAGTTAAAGCAAGCTGCATTGGTGACCGACCCTGGACCAAATATGTAGCTGCCGAAGTTAATTTATTCGGTAATGTGCTGGTCGCTACGGAGAATATTCGTCGCGGCACAGCCATCGAAGAAAGGCATATGCAGCTAATGGAAACAAATATTGCCTCGCTTCGACGAACACCAGTGGCTGACAAGGAATTAGTGATCGGCATGGAGCTGAAGTATCCGCTAACGACCGGCAGTGCATTCTCTATGGACAGTTTAACTAAACCACTGCTTGTTCAGCGTGGGGATTTGGTGCAATTGGTCGCAGAGTCAAAAAATTTAAGAATCAGACAGCAAGGCGAGGCGCTCCAAGATGGCGCCCTTGGCAAAGTAATTGACGTTAGGAATAACAGCTCAGAAATGGTCATTCAGGCCGAAGTTATTAGCTCAGGGAAGGTAAAAGTCCAATTATAACAAAGGCTTGAAATAATTTTTTGCAATTATCCTTATTATAACTCTAACTTCTAAAGCTTGAATGAAGAAGACATCAAATCGACTTAAAGATATTTTTACACCAGTCGTTATAATTTAGACCCGCTACCAACACCCGAAAAATATTTTTTTGGAATGCAGGCATAGGGAAATAATTTTCTTAATAATGGATATAGAAGTGTTGTCGCTGTGAATAAAATCGGACCCAATATTACTCAAACCGCGCCTGAAAACCGCGGTACCAAAGCAGCCGTTATTACCCAATTTAAGGGCGATCGACGTGCTGTTAGCGATGCAAGCTCTCAGACCACGAGCGCGACGGTAGCGCTCAGCTCTCAGGCTATAGATATGAGCGCACTGGAATCACGCATCAAAAATTTACCAGATATCGACACTGCACGCGTCGTTGAGCTTCATAACCGCATAACCGCTGGGGATTACACTATTGATTCGGACAGCATTGCCAGCAAAATCCTTTCATTTGAAAGTTCAATAGACAGTTAGTGCTTCAGCTATCAGAACTTTACACACTTTTAGACAGTGAAACTGATCACTGCCTACTCTTGATCAATATCCTTCTCGCCGAGCGCAGGCTTATTGAAACAAGACAGCTTGATGAACTCCCAAACATATTGCGACAAAAAGCAGATTTACTAGCCGTTATCGAATCAGGCCACAATCAGCGAAAAAATTGGTTACAGTCGGTAGGCCTTCCAACATCCTACTCAGAATTTCTCAAAAAAGTTGAAAACCGCGAGATTGACGAGACAGAAGCCTCTACCTCTAGCTCCCCCAGTGCCGCACTCTGTCAGGAAAAGTGGCAAGAACTAAATACCGCAAAAGAGTCTTGTAACGAGCAAAACACGGTTAATGGCATTGTCATCAGCAAAGCTAAAAAACGTAATGGCGAGCAATTGGGCATTCTTAAAGGTATCAACCCTGGCAAAGAACTCTATGACGCTAAGGGCCAGGCTATTAATTGCAGGAGCAGTCAAAGCAGCCACATTGCCTAATAGCCGCTCGTTTTCGTCATAATTTCAAGCTGGTGACGGTGGCTTTTACTCAAAGCCTATGAGCTTCATGCTGCAAACCATTGCCCTGTTAATGACAGGTATCCTCAGTACAACCGAGACTCGGCCAAGCTTTAGCCACAACCTAGTGCAGCTATCCGCTAGGTAAGAACTGCGACACAGTCTTGCCGTAACTGCTGAACTCGCCTTGAGCACCACCCGGTCATCGGTCAGGCCATTTAAATCAAGCTGAAATTGTAAGAAAAAAGTTAGTTTTCCGATCTTGTAGTATGAGAACTATTGGTATCTAATACGCGGCCGATAGAGCCCTATAACACTGTGTTAGTACAAACAAGTTGAATTGGAGCTATTACTCCATCGGCTGGAAATAATGTGAATTCGAAAAACTTTTATATAGTGGCTTCCGCACCAAACGAGCCGACTCTGCAAGTAAAGATCTCCGGACCCTACCTTACAGAGCAAGCAGCACAGGCTGACTTAGCCGCTGCTATTGACGAGGCCATGGACATTGACCCTAGCGCAAAAGCATACTGCTATAGCATATCCCACGTAGAAAGCCGTAAACCTGGCGTAATCCAGCACATGGCGGCTCATGTCTAAACTTAGGTTAAGCTAATTATAAGCTTGGCTTGAAAAAGTCAAGTTTTGAGCGCAAGCTAGAACACAAGTTAGAGCTCAACCAAGCTTTTAGTATTAGCCCCTACTTCTTGACATTATTAGTAGTACAGTATTAGTAAAACAACACTAGCAGTGCAGTTTTAACAGAAAAAATTAGCCGCAAAAAAAGCTGCTTAGCCTATTCGCACAAGCAATTTCCGGGGCTTTCAACTAACACACAACTTCTTTCAGGCATTTCTAATCGCCTCTGATCACCCTAAATTTGTTAGTTTTTATTTTTTATGAAATAAAATTGAACTAAACACTTTCTATACTATCAATGGTAATGATTTTGCGAGCCAGCTCAGATTTTTTGGCTACGTCATTTACAATACGCTAAAGAGGCAGCCTTGAAGAAACTGAGTGCACTGCATCATATAAGCATAATCGAGTCTCGGGGAACTAATTGCGCCTGGGTACGAATCAAATACGACGGTAACAGTTTTCAGCAATCTTTCCCGTTTAAAAGGTTCGGCAGCAAAGCCAAAGCCATCGCTGCGGCTAAAAAAGCCCGAGATAAACAAGGCCAGAAAATTTATAAAGACAACTGGCCATTTGCGAAATACAGTCCCAGAAAGGTCTCCCCACTAAATTCTTCGGGAGAAATCGGAGTAAGCTATTCAGAAAAGGATCATTCCTGGGTCGCCACCTGGCAGCAGGGCAATGGCAGCAAGCGTAGGCAGCGTAATGCCTACTTCTCGATTAATAAATACGGAAAAATCAAGGCGAAGCAGCTTGCTATTAAGACTAGAAGGAAGTCGGTAAAGGAAAATAAAGTCAACTGACTGCTAGGCGCCCTCCCTAGGTCTAGTCTTTTAATCCGCTGTTATGTGACCAAATAGCAGATACATCTAGCGAATGTACGTAAACCAGATTTGCTTCAAAGTTCAATCGATCTATGCCGTATACTTCAAAAAGGGCCTCAAAAGACGCGACAGCCTCGTCAGTATCATCTTCAATGGCAACGACTAAATCGTCTAAGGCTTGAGCTTCCGATAATGCTTTCGCAGTATGCATCAAACCTGCATCGCGCATGCCCGCAATCATAACCACCTGAGTTTCACTGCTTGCCGGATACGTTGAAAACATTCCATAGTCTCTGAATTGCTCGCCATCTTCAGGCAAGCCAGCATCGCTGGTAAAAAAGCGTAATGACTCCTTATCGATCAACTCATCATAGCTGCGACCAATTTGTAGCCCTGAGCTTGCAAAGGTCATCTGTGTGAGTTTTTCTAGAGCACTTATGTAGCCTATATAAACAATATGGTTATCTCTAATGTCTGCTGCTGATAAATCAGACATCATCGTTATGTTTACTGTTTTATTGCTCGAGCGCAGTATCGGGACAATTCGCGCTAGCGCATAGGCGCTGCCCTCAGGCATATAGGATAAATCGAGGTCGAGATAATTTTCAGCGCGCTCAATGTCCTGAAACTGGAGGTCCTCTAAGTCACTGCGGGAGTTAACGTTAAACTCTCTCACCATCCTCGCTATATTGCCATTGGCATTGAGTTCGCCAAAAATATAGTAGTCGCCCATTACCAACATAATAGGGTGTTGGTCTTCAAGAACAGACTTCCAAATAGCATGTGATGACACGGAGTCCAAACGATCCGGTTCAACATCTGAATTCGACCCTATTAGATAGATCAAATTCCCCAAAAGTAAAAATACCGCCGTTATCAGCAAAGCCTTGATTTGAAATAGCTCAGCAAATGACCAAATTTTCCCAGTCGCTATGCTCGAAGGGCTGCTATACCGAATTGCAGCAACTGTATATTGACCTTTGGGGATAATAATCCGATAAGCTGCGCTTTTATCAAAGTCGCGGTAGTAGATGTCCAGCTTCTTCCGTAACTGATGGACATAAACTCGAACACTGGCATCTGAGGAGACATCAAAGCTCTCATTTTTTCCAAGCACACTAATTGCCAGCTCTATCTCTTTCGGCGACTTAGATTCAATCGAGGACTCAACCAAAAAATCCAACAGCGCAGCGTATTTTTTTGAGCGACCTAGGACTCCACTCGCCATTATCTGTTCCGCTAACGCCCGTAATTGTGCTGGCGTAAAAACGGCAGAGGCCGGGCTTTCTGTGTCCAAAGTAGGTGGTTTTTGATTCATAGAGACTCGATGGTTAGCGTGCCAGTATACAGCCGTATGCGGCTACGCGCTCCCTTACTCGTCTAACCGGGCGCTCGGCCCAGCAGCCAACGATCACAACACCGTCCCTCAAACGTCTCTGCCTCACCCCCAAGCACCGTCTGAGTAGTGCTTTGTACATTGCCTGATATCCGACGGCCAAAGTTTCACGCATTCGGCAAAACCATCAGGATTGTTGGCATAAAGGGCTCTAACTGCTTCTTCAAAATTGCCAAAGTTACCGGCAATTGCATAGATAAACCGATTAGTACTGTCCTGCGCGAGACGAGCTTTGTCGGCACTCGTGTTATCTAAGCGATGCTGATCTACCAATCGCCTTAGAGTTGCAGAGGCACCACCACGCTGCTTATCTAACCACTCCCAGTGTCGGGGTAAAAGTGTGATCTCCCTGCCCACAACCCCCAATTTTGGTCGACCTGGCTTATTTTTAACCGCTGGCCTGTCCTCTGAGACATTCGGCAATTCGGATTCTAGACGCGGACCAAAGTCCAAGCTTATCTGCTCACCATTGCCTTGGTCGAAGAATAAAAAATTTTGCCTATCGACATAGTTTTGTATTTTTTCTTTGACCTGCGCTATCGAACCTTCTGCTATTAATTTTTCACCTGCAAAGGCAAAGACTGACCCACCCATTTTTATTTCCTTAGCGCTTTAAAAGATAAATATTATTACCTTGGCTATACTTATATTACCCCGGTATAAACAATAATACCTTGGTAAAACAAAGATTGACACAAACTTCACTTACAATATCGTAATTACCAAAATCGTCAGGCTAAACACGTAAAAACTGACTGTGGAGAGGTTTCGCAGCAGGTTTTTTAAAACTTATAACAGTGAATACTGAGCACAGTTAAATATAATATTTAACATTAAGTTAAAAACTCATTATGTTGTTTTATATGTATATTTTATAAAATAAAACTTTCTCACGTTGCTATTAGAAAATTTTAAAGCTGTTTAAAAATTACTGAAAAATCTCAGACAGCGCTTGAAATCCACTTTAGCAACCTTATATATATCGCAAGCAAGCGCTCCTAGGAGGCTTGCGCAACCGCCCGATCATTTGATGGGCACACTACATATTGCTAAACCATAGTCGGCCGTTGCCGGCACCAAGGATATGAACATGAGAAATTTTGACTTTTCACCCCTTTACAGAACTACTGTAGGCTTCGATCACCTTTCGACTTTACTAGACTCCGTGAACCGCGCAGACAGCGGCGCAAATGGCTACCCACCCTACAATATTGAGCTTCTAGACACAGACCAATACCAAATCTCAATGGCGGTCGCGGGGTTTGCCGAAGCTGAACTAAACATTCAAACCGAAAAAAACACTTTGCTCGTGAAAGGCGTGCACGAAGCAGAGTCCGAAAGCAAAAACTTTCTCCATCGAGGTATTGCAGCAAGAAACTTCGAGCGTCGTTTCCAGCTTGCAGATCATGTAGAAGTTACATCAGCTAGGCTTACCAATGGCTTGCTTTATATAGAATTATTGAGAAAAATCCCTGATGCCATGCAGCCAAAAAATATCCCTATAGGCACACTAAAAGCAACACTGATAAATGCCGAGAAGCAAAACGTCGCCTAGCAGTCTGTTTGCCTAGCCAATAAAAAAGCCGCATCACCTGATAGGTGATGTGGCTTTTTTTATGGAATCAGCACCTAACTTACCAGTGCCTGGCTTTTCAAAGTCTGGACTACCTAAAACCTAGCCTAGCAAAATTTGGAGCGATCAGAGCTCCCCACAGCAAAACCTGAACTATCTACAACTGGGTTTCTTACAATAAAAATTGTCTGCGCCAACAGAGCGTGTAAACCTTTTTCAGCTTGATGGCGTTTAATGGATACGCATCTACCGTTGATATTAATTCTTGCCAAAACTTGAGACCCGCATGCATTTACGAAACGATACCAATAGCCGCGTCAGCAACGTTCTTTGGCACTATATGGGGATGCGCTTGAAATTTCGCGGAACGGTATTTTCTAAATCGAAGCCTGAGGCAAAGCCACTGCCGCTGAAGGCTACCAAATTAGGTCGCCCTCAACAAATCCCCCAGCAGCCACTTTAAAAAATTAATCCAGCAGATGAACGACCAAACCACTTTTTAACTTTGGCTCAAACCAAGTTGATTTTGGTGGCATTACTTCACCAGCATCAGCTATATCCATCAGACCTTCAATAGAGGTCGCATGCAAGGCAAATGCGGCCTTACACTCGCCACTATCCACACGCTTTTCCAGTCCAGCAAGGCCACGAATACCACCTACAAAATCAACTCGCTTATCGGTGCGCTGGTCAAGGATATTAAGGTGGGGTGTAAATATGGAGTCCTGCAAAAGACTAACATCCAGCCTCTTGACCGGGTCGCTGGCGTCAATAGAACCCATTAGCGCAGAATTTGCTACCAATTTGTACCACTGCCCTGAGAGGTAAAGCGCGAATTCCTTTTCTTGACGAGGTCTTGCCTCAGCTGCGTCGGTAACTGGTTTTACCACGAATGATTTCCCAAGAGCTGCCAGAAATTCAACATCGGAATGCCCATTAAGGTCCTTAACAACTCGGTTGTAATCGAGAATTTGCATCTGGTCGTGAGGAAATAAGACAACCAGAAAGAAATTATAGGGTTCATCTCCCACATGATCTGCATTGCGCTTAGCATTTAAGTGTTTCACTCTTGATGCTGCGGCCGAGCGATGATGGCCATCAGCAACATAAAGACAATCCACCTTTGCAAACTGCGCTTCGATGTCAGCGGACAACGCTAAATCTTCGATAACCCAAAACACATGATGCGTGCCATCCTCGGCATCAAATTCATACTCGGGCACTGTCAACGTTACTTTATCGATCAATAAATCAATTTCAGTCTTTGATTTATAAGTGAGAAAAACCGGCCCTACTTGAGCATTAAGGGCATCCATATGTGCCACTCGGTCATCTTCTTTTACCGGGCGAGTATATTCGTGCTTCTTAATCAAACCCTTCTCATAGGCGTCTACTGACGCCACGGCGACCAAGCCAACTTGCTCGTGCCTTCCCATGACTTGCTTGTAGACATACAGTTTTTCTTCACTGTCTTGCACGAGAGTACCTTCGCTTATAAAGCGCTTTAAATTTTCAGCCCCCTTGTCATAAACAGCCTGATCGTGAATACCCACATCCGCAGCGACGTCAATTTCAGGCTTATTTATATGTAAGAAACTATGGGGGTTGTCTTTTGCCAATTCAGTGGCTTCTTCACGGTTCAATACATCGTAAGGGTGGGAAGCTACTTTTGCCGCAAGCTCACGAGTTGGCCGAAGGCCGCGAAAAGGTTTAATCAGTTTCATTTATTAAGTCCAGAATAGATGTTTAGTCCATCTAAGGTTATTTTTTACCGAAAATATAGACACCATTCCAATCCTCACTAGGAGGGTTGATTTTAAAGTCATCAATTCTTTCAAGGAAAACCTTAGGCAAGGTCTTATTGTCGCATGAGGCTGCCAATTGCGAAAACAATCTCTGAGCAAGGCTCCAGTTTTGTGCTCGGTAAGCTTTTAAAGCTCCCGCGAAGGCAACTGCCACGGCTAACTTCTCAGGAGATATCTGATTAGGCAGCCCTAATAGTTGAAATATCTTAATTGCCTGGCTTTTACCTGCCACACAGACTTCATCTAATTCCATATAAGCAAAATTTGGTGCGGCGTCCCGGCTAGCCTCACTGACAATGTTAGAGACGTTATACAGCCGGGTTAGACTCTCTAGTCTGGCTGATAAATTAACAGTGTCGCCTATTACAGAATAGTTCAAGCGGTTACTAGACCCTAGGTTTCCGGCAACAACTAGCCCCGTACTGATCCCTATGCAAGCGCTTAACCGGGAATCACCTATCTCCATTGCATCAATAATTTCTAGCGCCGCTGACATGGCATTGGTTGCATCAAATGCCGAATGAATTGGTGCCCCGAATAACGCCATCACAGCATCGCCTTGAAATTTGTCGACCACTCCATTATGTTTTTCCACGATATTGCTAATGGTGCTGAGAACTTGATTCAATTCAACTAGCACTTCTTGTGGGCGCAGACCTTCGCAAAAACTTGTAAAACCTCTTATATCTGAGAAGAGGATAGTGACTATTTTTTCTTCGCCCCCCAGCTCCACCGGATTGTTCAAAAGCTGCTCAGCAATTTGCTGTGAGACAACTTTACCTAAAAGATCTCGAACCTTTTCTTTTTCTGCTAACCCTCGCGCCATAGAGTTAACAGAATTTGCTAAATCCCCTATTTCGTCCCGAGAATTAACCACTACAGGTTTTCCATACTCCCCTTCCTCAATTTTTTGAACCGCGCTTGCAAGCTTTGCCAGTGGTTGAGTAATCGATCTAGAAAGAAGCACAACAGCGATCAAGCTAATGGCAATAATCACCGCATAAAACTCAATAAGCAGAGTCCGAAATTGGACAACATTCTCGTTATTTTCATCATAAGAGCGCTGAATAATGGCGAGCACTTGTAACTTATCTGAAGGAGATCCAAACAGACTACGTAGTAGCGTTGTAAATTCCTCCCCCTCTAGAGTTATCCGTTGAAGACTATCCACGGCCATCGAATTTATTGACATTTGCTCAGCTAAAATTAGCTGCCGTGCCTCACTCAAGGTAGATGCAACAACCACTAAATCACTCCCATCGCTGCGGCGGATTATGCTGACCTCCGAGACGATGGTTTCTTTAACTCTCTCTACAAAATTTTGATCCAGCGAAAATCCACCGATAATCCAAGCCACTTGCCTGGGCAGATAAAGAGGTAATGCTATTAATTGAAATGGATCACCGTCGATTGCAACTATCGCCTCGGCCAAACCTTCTTCACTTGCATCTGCCTGCTCGACTAAAGATAACCAAGCCCCTGACAACTGCGTATAACCTTGCAAACTTGTGTCAATTACAACGTTATTATTCAGATCTACAATCATTAGCATATCGGCTTTGCCAATCGATCTGTCGAGAACATTCAATGATGCGCCAAAGAGTGTTGCGGGATCGTTTGAGGCAAACGCAGTTCTAAAACCGAAATCCCAGGTTAGGCTATTGGTTATCGCTTGCAAGGTTTCTGCCTGTTGGCCTCGAGTAAAATCAAATACGTCAGCACCCAATTCTAAGTAACTATTAATAGTCTCTTCGGTGTATTCAATATTGTTTCGATTAACGTAGTAGAAGACGCCGCCTAGGACAGGCGTGAGTAGGCACAGTAGGAAAAAACTTAAACGAGATCTAAAACTCCCAAACGCTAACATGAGTGATAGCCTAGTATGACTGAAAGGTTAACGATACCGAGTTCTGTTCGACGAAGGGGCACGACGGATTCGACGGTCTCTTTTCAACTCAAGTGTGTAGCTTAGATTTACTTGCTCACCGTCAACAAATTCAATCGAGTGGGTCATGGCAATATCGTTATCCTTTAAACGCGAATGCCAAATTCGCAGCTCAAAAGTACCGGATGGAACCGTCTCTAAAATCGCTACCCCATCTTCGTCGCTGATGCCGTTAAGAGAAGTTTCGGCCACATAAATATAAGCCAGCATCCAATCATGAAGATTGCAGCCTATCTCAATAACACCAACTGAGTTAAATTCCTGACTATATTGCTCAGAAGTTCCTTTGCCATACAGAGGAATATAAAATGAGCCCGATGGTGAAAACGAGTAAACATGATGAAGAATATCATCGCTATTCGGAAAAGAGACGCTATTCCCAGAGACTATTGTCGACATATTGGGCACGAATTCTTTATCCAGCTGATCTACTGTCGTATCAGCTCCAGGCTGATACTCGGACCGCATTTCATCTGGCAGTAGTATTTCTATAACTGCGTCACGAATGGGATTGCCCTCCCCATCATTAAGCTGAACGCTCACGGATTGGGCGTTGCCATAAGCTCCGAAAATCGAAAACAAAAAACCACCGATAAGATTTAGACGTATCTGCATAACGTTAAAAAACCGTGCCCTATAGGGAGTGTATAAACGTAATGGCAAAAATTGTATTTTGGTAGTTACCGCTCTCGGGAGCACTAATATCGGTCCAGTTAACACTAAAGTCAATGGAAGTATCCATTGACAAGGGAATGCTCAAGGCACCCTCCCACTGGTCTGAATTAGTTTCAAGTAAATAGCCAAACCAAGATGTCTCTGAGCCAGAAGTTGAAAACGCAGGATCAGAGTAAAAAGCATCAGAAATTTTGTAGATTTTCAATGAGGGTTTAGTGGTGCTGGCCACCGTAAAGCCGTTGATGCGGCGATAATTTAGGCTTGCGCGCCAGCCGCTAGAAAACTCATAATCTACAGCGAAAAAGGCGCTGATAGATTCAAAATCAAAAAGCTCATTGGACAGACTATTTAGCGGATCATAGTCAAAGGCTTCTACAGCAGGATCATCCTCCAAATAATTAGTGGTATTGCGCTGATAGTCGATCCCAACCCCAAGGGTAAAGCCTGACTGAAAACGTTTGCCAACGCTAAATTCGATTTGGGCAACTTCAGTGTCGCGAGCCTGCCCTGCACCATTTTCCACATTAAAATTAACGCTGGCATTCGCAGCCGGGGCAAATGGGCCAAATCCGAATTTATAGCGGTAGCTTGCACCAGCCCCTAATTCAATTCGGTCAAATCCACGAAGCTCATCGAAACGACGATAGTTCAGGTTACCCGTAAAGGTCAGCGAATCGTTTATACCGAGTTGAATTCGTTTTCCAGCTGTTACACCCGCGCGCATGAACGTCGATTCCAGCTCATGAAAAGCGTCTATGCCTCTTGGCACATTTGACTCTTCTCCTACGCTTAGATTCAACAAATAGAATTCGTTTGCACTTGAAGGAGATACGCATAATAGAAAACCAACAGCGGGAAAAGCCGTTTTGATACTTCTAAAATACTTCATAGCAAATATCCTGCGGTGAAATGGTTTCAAAAGTTAGCCTCTAATTAAGCGCAAACCATACCACCATTCCAACTCAAAATAGAAGCCGCGAACTTAATTTTGAACGCCTTGGAGCGTCTGATACCTAGTTAGACTAGCCAGGGCTGCAAACCCTTTCGGATTTGATCACTCGTAAAACCACGGCTAGTCAAAAATCGCATAATTCTGCGATGATCTTTGCTCCCAAAAGGTAAAAACTCGTCACCTTTTAGCTTTTTCAAGACTAATGTCTCAACCATCGCCGCCCAGCCGTCATCAATCAGTAAGTACAGGGAAATAGTGTCTTCACTTACCCTGCGGCTCGCAAGATCTGCTTTGATGTGCAAATAACCAAAGCCCCTAGATCGACGGTAGCGAACATAGGACTCGGCAAACCTATCATCTGATTGCAGGTTTTGATTCCGCAGGGTTTTTATGACCGCAGTCAGCTGATCAGAATCCGTTTCCGGAAACTTTTTTGATAGTTTTTGAGATAACTCGAAGAAAGAGTGTTCTCGGCGAGCCAAGAAATCCATGGCGGCTCGCCTGAGAACGGGGACATCACTAGGAGAGTGATTCGGGTCTATGGGGAAAATACTTATTTGACACCCATTTATTATTTAGCACCTATTTACTATTTGGCACCTATTTAGCTTTAGCATCTGCCAGTACAACAACATCGTCATTTGCTGGCTCTGCTTCATTCTTTTTACTACCGCCTAAAAGTTGAGCACGAATTTGCTTCTCAACTTCCTCGGCAATCGCAGGGTTCTCGCTCAGAAAAACCGCGACATTCTTTTTGCCTTGGCCAATCTTTTCACCCTGATAAGCGTACCAAGCACCGGACTTCTCTATTAAACCTTGTTTAACACCAAGGTCTATTACCTCGCCCATGCGATGAATACCTTTCCCATACATAATTTGAAATTCTGTCTGCCTGAACGGAGGCGCTACTTTATTCTTAACAACTTTAACTCGAGTCTCGTTGCCGACCACCTCATCGCCTTCCTTAATTGAACCGATGCGACGTATATCAAGACGTACCGATGAATAGAACTTTAACGCGTTGCCACCGGTTGTCGTTTCTGGGGAACCGAACATCACGCCAATTTTCATTCGAATCTGGTTTATAAAAATAACTAGAGTATTAGAGTTTTTAATACTGCCGGTCATCTTTCGAAGAGCTTGAGACATTAAACGAGCCTGCAGTCCCATATGGCTATCACCCATATCGCCTTCAATCTCGGCCTTTGGTGTTAATGCCGCTACCGAGTCAATAACCACAACATCTACAGCACCAGAACGCACGATCATGTCGCAAATTTCGAGCGCTTGCTCGCCGGTGTCCGGTTGACTGACCAAAAGATTGTCTACATCCACCCCTAAATTTTTCGCATAAATCGGATCAAGCGCATGTTCCGCATCTATAAACGCGCAACTACCACCTGCTTTTTGTGCTTCGGCAATAACCTGAAGAGTCAAGGTTGTCTTGCCTGATGACTCTGGCCCGTATATTTCAACAACTCGCCCTCTTGGCAAGCCGCCTATGCCCAGTGCAATATCTAGTCCTAACGACCCTGTAGATATTGCCGGTATTGGCTCGAGCTTCGTGTCGCCCATGCGCATCATGGATCCCTTACCAAATTGACGCTCAATCTGGGAAAGTGCCGCTGCTAATGCTTTCTCTTTATTACCGTTGTTGCTGTTATCTTCGACCATGGCTATATCCCTAGTGATGCTATAATTACAACTGATGCTGTATCCATGAGTAATGCAGTTGTTCTGCCCAGCTGCCTGAGCGTTTAATAGTAGTCTGTCCCCAACTACTTACTAATAAACCGTGGTAATTCGTCTCTACCGCGTATGTTGTTCCTTAATTTCTGTTTCTAACCTTACCTTTTCTATCTTCCTGTCTTGCCTGTCTATACTGTGTTTAAAAAAGCTGGTGGCCTAAACTCGATGTTTTCCGGAACACCTAAACTCTTTACAGAAAAAATATCTTAAGAAAACATCGAGTTCGGCCAGAACGCTTTTCTTTAAAGTACTGTATATGCAAACAGTGCCCAGTAAATCAGAATACTACTGTATATACAACCAGTATATTGGCAAAAAAACTGAATACTTTAGTCTTTTCTTTACCGGCCTTAAAATAATCCCTGCCTGCCTATCTAT
>JBLGBJ010000037.1:0-30161 GCA_047617605.1 Pseudohongiellaceae bacterium
GAAGTTCGTAAAACTCCATCAAAGGCATGGCGCAGAGATGGCCGGTGCGCACTGCAATGCCTTGCTGATCTAGCAGGGTACCAATATCACTGGGGTGAAGCCCGTCAATTTTAAAGGACATCAGCGGCACTTTGTTAGCGGCAGTGCCAATCACCGTCATGCCCGGTACGCTGCTTACTAGTTCGTTGGCGCGCTGCAACAAAGCGTTTTCAGCAACTTCCATAGCCCTGCGCTCGAGCCCTGCTAAATAATCAATGGCAGCGCCTAGGCCGACCGCTTCGGCAATGGCCGGCGTGCCTGCTTCAAATTTGTAGGGCAGGGTGTTGTAGGTGGTTCCTGCAAAACTCACCCGTTCAATCATTTCACCGCCGCCCTGCCAAGGGGGCATCGCTTCAAGAAGATCGGCATTGCCGTACAAAGCGCCAATGCCGGTAGGGCCAAACAGCTTGTGGGCTGAGAACACATAAAAGTCACAGTCCAGGGCCTGAACGTCAGGCTGAAAATGAGGCACTGCTTGAGCGCCGTCGATCAGGGTGATCACACCGTGCGCTTTGGCTTTAGCTATCATATCGGCAATTGGGTTTATCGTGCCCAACACGTTAGAGACGTGAGTAATCGCTAGAATGCGGGTGCGCTCGCCCAGCAGCGAGTCGAAAGAATCCATGTCCAGCTCGCCTTCAGGGGTGATCTTAATGACCTCTACCTTGGCGCCGGTGCGCTCGGCCAGCATTTGCCAAGGAACAATGTTGGCGTGGTGTTCCATCTGGCTCAGTAATATTTCGTCGCCGGGCTTGAGCTGGGCTGTGAGGCCATTGGCGACTAAGTTGATGGCCTCAGTGGTGCCGCGTGTCCAAATGATTTGCCTTGCACTAGGCGCATTCAAAAACTGCTGGACCTTTATGCGAGCGCCTTCAAAAGCATCGGTAGCGCGGTCACCTAGGGTGTGGGCGCCGCGATGTACGTTAGAGTGCATTTCCCGGTAGTAGAGGTCTATGGCTTGCAATACCGTCTCGGGGCGTTGCGACGAGGCGCCGTTGTCCAAATAAACCAACGGCTTGCCGTTCACTTGTTGTGACAAAATCGGAAAATCCCGGCGTACCGCATTTACATCAAACAGCGGCTGGGTTATCGGTGCTATGGACGCAGTGTTCATATCCGGTTATACCTCCTGAAATGCCTGGTCGAAGAACTGCTTCAGACCGATGTTGGAGGTTTTACGCACCTGCTCTATCGGAATCTGATCAACCAGTTCGTTGATAAATGCCATAGTTAAAAGCACCTTGGCATCGTGCGGGCTAAGCCCACGAGATACCAAATAAAATATGGATTGCTTATCGAGCTGGCCGATGGTGGCGCCGTGTGCACACAATACATCGTCGGCGTAAATTTCCAACTCTGGCTTGGTGTCGATTTCCGCGCCACTGGTGAGCAGCAGATTCTTGTTGCTCATGTTGGCGTTAGATTTTTGCGCATCCTGATGGATGTGAATACGGCCATTAAAAACAGCGTGGGATTTGTCTGCCGCAATGTTGCGATAGGTCTCCTCACTGTTGCAGTTGGCTGCAACGTGCTCGATGGTGGTGTGGTTATCGTAATGCTGACTGCCTCGGGTCACGACCACGCCATTAAGTTTACACTCGGCGCCTTCGCCTTCGAGGCGAACATGTAGATCGTGGCGGCGCAAGGTGCCGCCAAAGCCCACGCTGTGGCTTTCAAAGCGCGAGCTGCGCTGTTGACGCACGCCAGTGGTGCCCATGTGCTGCACATTCTGGCCCTCGGTGTTCAGGCGTACGCTAGTCACATTGGCGCCATCTGCTATGCTGAACTCGGTAGCGGTGTTAACCATTACCGAGCAGTCACCGCTGGATACATAATCTTCAACCAAAGTGAACTGGCTGTTGCTGCCGGCTGCCACTAAAATACAAGGGTAGGCAGAACCACTCTGGCTGGCTGTGGTGTGGTGAATAACAAACAGCGGCTGGTCTAGTACGGTGCCTGGTTTAAGTTGAATAAGCAGGCCATCTTCAAAGCGTGCGCCGTTAAGCTGAGACAGGTTTACCGAACCTGACTTGGCGGGCTGATCGCTGATGGATTTGTTAAGCAAATCAGCGGCCAATACAGCATCATCTTCGTTTAAGTCGCCGAAGCGTTGAATGCTCAGGCCTTCTAGTATTGGATAGTTACTGGCCTGCGGCTGCACCACGCCGTTTACCAGAACCACGGTGTAGCCCGAATTTTCAGCGGGAGAGCCAACTGGATTGTTCGCAGCGTCGGCGCTGATTAAAGGCAAGGTGCTTGCCATGTCATCGGTTAGATTAAGGTGCCTAGCAGAATACTTCCAATTTTCAGTTTTTCGGGTAGGCAGTACCAAGTCTGCCAGAGCGCTTGCTCTGTCAAACCGCAGCGTCAACAACGCATTTGGTAAAGTCTGTCCCGCCGACTTAAGGAAAGCGCTGGAAAGAATAGATGCAGATTTCATTACGCGACCTCCCGATCAGTGGTTAGCAGCAGCGTCGTTGATTCCGAGCCAGCCATAACCCTTTGCTTCCAACTCAAGGGCCAGTCCGGGACCGCCAGACTTGATAATTTTTCCTTCGGACAACACATGTACATAATCAGGAACAATGTGGTCCAGCAAGCGCTGGTAGTGGGTAATCATTATGATGGCGCGATCGGGTGCACGCAGGGCGTTCACTCCGTCAGCAACGACTTTCAGGGCATCGATATCGAGACCAGAGTCGGTTTCATCAAGAATGGCTAGCTTCGGGCGCAGCAGCAATGCTTGCATGATTTCATTACGCTTTTTTTCGCCGCCGGAGAAACCTTCGTTAACACCGCGCTTTAGGAAGGCTGGGTCCAGGTCTACCTGTTTAGAGACTTCTTTAGCCAGCTTCATAAATTCAGCTGCGTTCATGTCGTCTTTGCCGTGGTGCTTGCGCATAGCGTTTACCGCGGTACGCAGAAACTGTAGGTTGCTTACCCCTGGAATTTCAACAGGATATTGAAACGCCAAAAATACGCCTTCGCGGGCACGCTCCTCTGTAGCCAGGTCTAACAGATTGTCACCGTTAAGGGTAACTTCGCCTTCCGTGACCTCGAATGCTTCATTCCCTGCCAGCACCTGTGACAGTGTACTTTTACCGGAGCCGTTGGGCCCCATGATGGCATGGACTTCGCCGGCTGTTATTTCCAAATTGATACCGTTAAGGATCTGTTTGTCCTCAACCGAGGCGTGCAGGTTTTTGATGCTGAGCATTTGTAATTTCTCTCTTGTAATCTTTTAAAGTCGAATAAATTGCCGGATAAATTAAAGCCGGGTCAATAAAGTTTCTGTTGAGTCAAGCGCGCCTAAACAAAAAGAAGTGGCGCTGCGAGCACTTTCTTTAACCTACAGAACCTTCCAAGCTGACTTCCAGCAGTTTGCCGGCTTCAACCGCAAACTCCATGGGCAGCTCTTTGAATACTTCTTTACAGAATCCGTTGACGATCATGGACACCGCCTGTTCCGGTTCTATACCGCGCTGGCGGCATAGGAACATTTGTTCATCGCTGACTTTTGACGTGGTCGCTTCGTGCTCTACGATAGCCGACTTATTCTTGCTTTCTATGTATGGGAAAGTGTGGGCACCACAGCGGTCACCAATCAGCAAGGAGTCGCACTGGGTGAAGTTTCGAGCGCCCTCGGCTCCCGGGTTGAACTTCACCAGACCGCGATAAGCGTTGGAGCTGCGGCCTGCCGAAATGCCCTTGGAGATCACAGTGCTGCGGGTATTTTTGCCTATGTGGATCATCTTCGTGCCGGTGTCGGCTTGCTGAAAGTTGTGAGTCAGTGCGACAGAATAAAATTCGCCCACGCTGTTGTCACCGCGCAGTACACAGCTGGGGTATTTCCAAGTGATGGCGGAGCCGGTTTCGACCTGCGTCCACGACACTTTTGAGTTTTTGCCGATACAGGCAGCGCGTTTGGTGACAAAGTTGTAGATGCCGCCTTTGCCTGTTTCATCGCCCGGATACCAATTTTGCACCGTAGAGTATTTGATTTGTGCATCGTCCAGAAGCACCAGCTCTACTACCGCAGCGTGCAATTGGTTTTCATCGCGCATAGGCGCGGTGCAGCCTTCCAGATAGCTGACGTAGCTACCGACGTCGGCGATGATCAAGGTGCGCTCAAACTGGCCGGTGTTGGCAGCGTTGATACGGAAGTAGGTGGACAGCTCTAGCGGGCAACGCACGCCTTTGGGGATGTAGACAAATGAGCCGTCCGAAAATACCGCCGAATTGAGCGCGGCATAATAATTATCAGCAACAGGAACCACGCTGCCCAGATACTTCTTTATCAGTTCTGGATGTTTTTGTAGCGCTTCGGAAATAGGGCAAAAGATAACGCCGGCTTTTTCCAGAGGCTCTTTAAAAGTGGTGGCAACAGACACAGAATCGAACACCGCATCCACAGCAACGCCGGCCAATTTGGCCCGCTCGTGCAATGGGATACCTAGTTTTTCATAGGTTTTTAGCAGTTCCGGGTCAACTTCGTCCAAACTCTGAGGCATATCTTCCGGACGTTTAGGCGCGGAATAATAAGAAATGTCGTTGAATTTTACTTTTGGGTAGTCTACGTGTGCCCATTCCGGCTCGTCCATTTCCAGCCAGCGGCGGTAGGCTTTAAGGCGCCACTCAAGCATAAATTCAGGCTCTTGCTTAAGGCTAGAGAGGCGGCGTATGACGTCTTCGTTGAGGCCTGGCTCAAAGGTGTCTGACTCGATCTCGGTTATGAAACCGTGTTCGTACTCCCGCTTGATGAGTTCTCTCACCTCTAGGTCTGTAGTTGCCATAATCTTCGCTCCGGATTCTCTAATCGTGGGCAGTGATGCCCTTTAATTTAAGTTTCCCGGCAACCGCGCGGGTTGCCGAGATGGTTCGTTAACTGTTAACCCTAATCATACAATACCCGACTAATTTAGTCAGGTATTAATTAAGACAAAATCGAACTATATCGCAAACCGCCTGTAAAGTGGACTCTGCCTCGGTCTGGAGGCCCGCGCGCAAGCCAATTAGCACGGCAGCCGGCTTTAAACTGTGTCTGCGCGTCGGGCTAGATAGAAATAGGCAAGGACGCGGGAGTAGAACTGACTGCCAAAAGGGCTGTCAGCGTATTTTCGTGCCAACATTCTACAATTCACAGCAGCAATTTGGGGCCGGACGGATCTGCTGGTTTTTAGGAGTCTATACAAACAATTTGCCATTTTGAATGAGGTTATATACGGCTATATTCTAAGTAAGGTTCAGCCTAGCAAAGATATCTGCAGGGCGATAACTCACGTTTGTATTCGCGGCTCCATAGATGTACTTGGTGTCGGAGTAGTTGGTCCGACATTCTAATAGTCTTGGCGCCTGAAGGTTCAGACACTAAGCTTTTTATATTTAATCCGAGTAGGCTCTGCGCCGTCTCCAAGTCGCTTGCGGCGCTCCGCTTCATAGTCTGTGTAGTTGCCTTCATGCCATACCACTTCGCTGTCGCCCTCAAAGGCTAGGATGTGCGTACAAATACGATCCAAAAACCAGCGATCGTGAGACACTACAATGGCGCAGCCAGGGAATGTCAAAATGCCTTCTTCTAGAGCCCGCAAAGTTTCTACATCGAGATCGTTAGTTGGTTCATCTAATAACAGCACGTTGCCGCCGCGCTTAAGCAGCTTGGCCATATGAAGTCTGTTGCGCTCGCCACCAGATAAGTCTTTGACGAATTTCTGCTGGTCGCCGCCGCGAAAGTTAAAACGACTGGCATAGGCTCTTGAGGACACTTCGTACTTACCAACTTGAATCTGCTCTTGTTCGTCCGAGATTTCCTGCCACACGGTATTGTCACCATTGAGTTCATCTCGGCTTTGATCCACATAGGCAAGCTCAACGGTTTCCCCTAACTCGATAGTGCCGCTGTCGGGTTGCTCGGTGCCTACTAACATGCGTAGGAATGTTGTTTTGCCGGCGCCATTGCCGCCGATAATGCCAACAATGCTGCCCTTGGGAACCGAAAAAGTGAGATCTTCGATTAAGCTCTTATCGCCGAAGGCTTTGCTTAAGTTTTTCACCTCAAGAACCTTGTCGCCTAGGCGCTGACCGGGTGGGATGTAAAGTTCTTGGGTTTCGTTGCGCTTTTGAAAGTCTTGCGAATTGAGCTCTTCGAAGCGTGCGATTCTCGCCTTGCTCTTTGACTGACGGCCTTTCGGGTTTGAGCGTACCCACTCTAATTCTGATTTGATTGTGCGCTCGTGAGCGGCTTCCTTTTTAGCTTCGCTCGCTAGTCGACTTTCCTTGGTTTCCAGCCATGTGGTGTAATTTCCTTCGTAAGGGATGCCGTGGCCGCGGTCAAGTTCCAGAATCCAGCCAGCGGCATTGTCGAGGAAGTAACGGTCGTGGGTAATAGCTACAACTGTGCCTGTGTAGTCTTGCAGGAATCGCTCTAGCCACGCCACGCTGGCGGCATCTAAATGATTGGTAGGCTCGTCAAGCAAGAGCATATCTGGCTTGGACAGTAAGAGTCGGCAAAGAGCGACTCGACGTTTTTCACCGCCTGATAAATGCGCAACTTCCGCGTCCCATGGCGGCAAGCGCAAAGCATCGGCGGCGCGTTCAAGGGTTCGTTCTACCTGCCAGCCATCAACCGCGTCTATCTCATTTTGCAAATTGCCTTGCTGCTCTAGCAGGGATGTCATCTCATCGTCGCCCATGGGCTCGGCAAATTTGTCACTGATGGCGTTGAACTGCTCGACAAGGTTGATAATCTCCTTGATGCCTTGTTGAACATTGCCGCGAACGTCAGTAGTTTCATCTAACTCCGGCTCTTGGGGTAGATAGCCCACTTTAAGATCCGGCTGTGGTCTGGCTTCGCCGTTAAACTCAGTATCTAGTCCAGCCATGATTCTCAGCAACGTAGATTTACCGGAGCCGTTGAGTCCTAACACGCCTATCTTCGCGCCAGGAAAAAAGGACAAAGAAATATCCTTGAGAATCTCACGCTTTGGAGGAACAACTTTGCCAACCTGATGCATGGTGTAAACAAACTGGGCCATTTCATGAAACCTTAGTAGAAAATAGACCGCTATTATGGCATAGCTGTTGTCAATTTGGAGTCCAAAGCCCTTGATGGGGCCTAGATTTCTGATGCCGAACCGGCGGTCATCATGTAGAATGTCGCCTTCTCAAAATAGCCACAACCACCTTGGAGACTTCGATGTTTAATTCCGATATGAGCATTTCTGACTTTGACCCAGAAATCAGCGCCGCAATTGAAGCGGAACGCACTCGGCAAGAGCAGCACATTGAATTAATAGCCTCAGAAAACCACGCCAGCCCGCTCATCTTTGAGGCGCAGGGCTCGGTTTTGACCAACAAGTATGCAGAAGGCTATCCCGGCAAACGCTATTACGGCGGATGTGAACACGTAGATGTGGTGGAAACCCTCGCCATTGATCGTGTTAAAGAGTTGTATGGCGCAGATTACGCGAATGTTCAGCCCCATTCTGGTTCGCAGGCTAATGCGGCTGCTTACATGGCAATGATAAAGCCAGGAGATACGATCCTTGGCATGAGTCTGGCGGACGGCGGGCATTTGACTCACGGCGCGAGCGTTAGCTTTTCAGGTCGCATTTATAATGCCGTTCAATACGGTATCAACGAGTCCGGCGAAATTGACTACGATCAAGTCGATGCGCTAGCTCAAGAACACAAGCCCAAACTTATCGTGGCAGGTTTCTCGGCCTATTCGCGAATCATTGATTGGCAGCGATTTAGAGATATCGCCGACAGCATCGGCGCCTACTTCATGGTGGATATGGCTCATATTTCGGGATTAGTTGCGGCGGGAGTTTACCCAAGTCCGGTTAACATCGCTGACGTTACGACCTCTACTACGCATAAAACTCTGCGCGGGCCCCGCGGTGGTATTATTTTAGCTAAATCGAATCCTGAGCTTGAAAAGAAGCTTAATTTTGCTGTATTCCCTGAAAGCCAGGGCGGTCCTTTAATGCATGTGATCGCAGCGAAAGCGATCTGTTTCAAAGAAGCGATGAGCCCTGAATTTAAGACTTACCAAGAACAGGTAGTTAAAAATGCTCAGCTTATGGCGAAGATATTTATCGAGCGTGGCTTCGACATTATTTCTGGCGGCACAGACGACCATCTGTTTTTGCTAAGCCTGATTCGCCAAGACATAACCGGTAAAGCGGCTGACGCAGCGCTTGGACGCGCCAATATCACGGTAAACAAGAACGCGGTTCCAAATGATCCTAAACCTCCGTTTGTGACCAGTGGGCTGCGTATTGGCACGCCGGCAATCACTACAAGGGGTTTTAAGGAAGCTGAAATTACCGACCTCACTAACTGGATTTGTGATGTCCTCGACAACATGGAAGACGAGACTGTCATCAATGAAGTTAAAGATAAAGTGCTTAAGCTGTGCGCGAACTTTCCTGTTTATGTGTCCTCGCAACGGAACATTTAAATGATGGTCTAGGGGCCAGCTTTAGTGGCGAGGCTTATCAGCAATAATTGATACTGAACGAAAGGTTTTTTATGCATTGTCCATTTTGTAGCGCGGTAGATACCAAAGTTATCGATTCGAGGTTGGTGACAGAAGGTAATAACGTTCGCAGGCGCCGCGAGTGTGTCACGTGTGAAGAGCGTTTCACTACTTATGAATCTGCTGAATTGGTGATGCCGCGTATTATTAAGGCAGGGGGGGTTCGTGAGCCCTTTAATGAAGATAAATTATTTACCGGTTTTAGTAAGGCTCTCGAGAAGCGTCCCGTCAGTATCGAAAACGTTGAAGAGGCGGTTACTCGCATTAAAGCGCATTTACGGTCCACCGGAGAGCGAGAAATACAGTCTCGTGATGTCGGCGAACAGGTAATGAAAGAGCTTCGTCAATTAGACGAAGTCGCGTTTGTCCGCTTCGCTTCGGTCTATCGCTCATTTAAAGACCTTAACGAGTTTCGCGAAGAAATTGACCGCTTATCTCGCGACAACTCTGATTCGAATAAGGCTACTTAGAACACCTATGCAGTGGCTTGGAGCCCTGTCAGTTTGCAGGGCCTGATGGCTGTATCCCCATGAACTTGGCTAACCCTATTTATCATGCAAATAATTCCTAACGCCAAGCTAGACCTTAAGTTTCTTGACTGGCCGGTTTATATGGCTCAGGCAACTAGTCTCGCTCAAAATGTTATCAATACCTCCCCAAATCCGAGAGTTGGCTGTGTCATCGTGTGTCGAAGTGGACAGCTTGCATTAGGCTGGCATGAGATGCCAGGGCATGCCCATGCAGAAATCATGGCGCTGAGCAGTGCCAAGACTAGTGGTTTAAATGTCAAAGGCGCGACAGTTTTCGTCAGTCTTGAACCTTGTGCTCATCATGGGCGCACTGGGCCCTGCGCCGAGGCGTTGGTGAATGCGGGTGTTGAAAAAGTGGTTATTGCAACTCTAGACCCTAATCCAATCGTGTCTGGCAAAGGTGTCGCCATTATGGAGTCTGCGGGCATTGAGGTTATCCATTTATTTGATTTCGAAGAGCAGGCTCGTTCGATAAATTCAGGTTTCTTCAAGCGAATGGAAACCGGTCTTCCCTTTGTAAGAGTCAAACTGGCGATGAGCTTGGACGGCCGAACCGCGCTAGCCAACGGGGAGAGCCAATGGATCACCAGTGCCGATTCGCGCCGGGATGTGCAACGGCTGCGGGCATCGGTGAGCGCTGTTGTCACAGGTGTCGAATCAGTCCTCAAAGACGACCCTTTGATGAATGTTCGTGCTGATGCATTAGGTCTGACTGGGGTTGAGAAGGCTGCCAATAAACTGTCTCTTGATAAACAGCCCCTACGGGTGATTCTAGACAGTACGCTGCGCACGCCATCCAGCGCAAAAATCTACGGCCCAGGTGCTGTAAAGCTCTTCACTTTGGCCTCCAAGCAGGAAATGGCAGCCTATAGTGAATCCATCCCAGCTGGTTGCAACGTAAAGGTCGTTAGTACCCCAGCGGCTCTTATTCAGGGCAAAAAAAGAGTCAATTTGCTATCTGTGTTAGAATCGCTCGCCCAAATTGAGTGTAACGACGTGTTGGTAGAGGCCGGACCTACATTATGTGGGGCTTTTATTGATGCTAAACTAGTAGATGAACTGGTGGTTTACATAGCGCCTAAGTTGTTAGGTGCGAATTCCAGGCCGCTGCTTGAGCTTAAAGAATTGACTTTATTAGCCCAAGCCCCGGAGTTTAGAGTTGCTGAGTTAAGTCAGATCGGGGCAGATATTAAGGTGGTTCTTCGTCCTCAATCTGTCGTCTCAGAGTGACTTTTTAATGACGATAATCGTTAAGCACGTCGATAAAATTGAGTAGAAAGAATGTTTACTGGAATTATAGAAGCCATCGGAAGTGTTAAAAGTCTGCAGGAAATTAAATCCGAGTGGAGGTTAGTGCTAGAGACTCCAAAGCTGGACATGTCTGATGTAAAAATTGGAGACTCAATCGCAGTCAGCGGTTGCTGTCTCACGGTTGTAGAAATGTCAGGCTCTAGTTTCGCAGCTGACGTTTCAAACGAGACTTTACGCTGCACTTCTTTAGGCTCGTTAAAACCTGGCTCACGGGTAAATTTAGAAAAAGCAATGATGGCTACTGATCGCTTTGGCGGACATATTGTTAGTGGTCATGTTGATGGTGTTGGAAAATTAGCGACCAGCAGCCAAGAAGGGCAAAGTATAAAACTAACTTTTGAAGTTCCAGATGAATTAGGCAAATATATTGCCGCAAAAGGCTCGATTTGTATTGATGGCACTAGTTTAACGGTCAATGAAGTTTCTGCTAACAGCTTCTCGATCAATGTCATTCCTCATACTCAAGAAGAAACGATTATCGGTGAATACGGTGTCGGTCGAGTAGTTAATTTGGAAGTGGATTTGGTTGCTCGTTATTTAGAGCGATTGATTAGTACGGGACAGAAGTCTGGCGGCGCGATTACCGAAGACTATTTGGCAGAGCATGGATTTGGCAATGCATGATTTAGAACTAAAGCTTAGAACTACAGTTCATAAGCGCAGTAACACACCACTTTATAAACCAAGATTAATAGAGTTAAGTTTTCGCCCATGGAATTGAATTCGATAGAAGAAATAATAGACGACATACGCCAAGGCAAAATGGTTATCTTGATGGATGACGAAGATCGCGAGAACGAAGGAGATCTTGTCATCGCGGCTGAGCGTGTACGAACCGAAGACATTAATTTCATGGCAACCAATGCCCGCGGTTTAATTTGCTTGACCTTAACTCGTGAGCGCTGCAAATATTTAAAGCTGCCTTTGATGGTAGATGATAACAATACGCCCTATGAAACAAATTTCACTGTCTCGATAGAAGCGGCCAGTGGTGTCACTACAGGAATTTCTGCTGCAGACAGAGCAAGAACAATTCAAGTGGCTGTGGGCCGAGATAGTCAGCCAGAAGATATCTTGCAACCAGGGCACGTGTTTCCAATCATGGCTCAGATTGGTGGCGTGCTGCGCCGGGCAGGGCATACTGAAGCTGGCTGTGATCTCGCAAGAATGGCTGGCTATTCTGCGTCATCAGCAATCGTTGAGATAATGAATGAAGATGGTTCCATGGCTAGAAGGCCGGATCTTGAAGTATTTGCTAAGAAGCATGGCCTGAAAATTGGCACTATTGCAGATTTGATTCACTACCGTATTGCTAATGAGCATACGGTGGAGCGAACCGATTCAAATGTTTTGCAAACGCAGTACGGTGAATTTAATGTGCACACCTATAAAGATTCATTAAGTGGCAGCACACATCTGGCCTTTGTAAAGGGCGATATTAAAGTGGATGAGTGTTGTTTGGTTAGAGTGCATATTCCTAATACCATTCGAGATACCTGCGAAGTTTTTAATGCAGGTCGAACAAGTTGGTCTTTTGGGTCAGCTTTAAAACGAATCAATGAAGAAGGTAAAGGTGTTGCTGTGTTGCTGTCTGAAGAAGACTATGGTCAGAACATGGCGCATAATTTAGCCGCAGCGATAGGCTCTCCAGGTGAGACTCAGCCGACCAGCAGGCCTGGCAGCGACCTCACTATCGGCACAGGGTCGCAGATACTTCGGGACTTAGGCGTTGGCAAGATGGAACTGCTTAGCTACCCCGCGCGCTTTAACGCAATTTCTGGCTTTGATTTAGAAGTTGTCGATTTTGTAGAGTTCGAACGGGAAGACTTGAGTTGAACGGCTAACATATTAGAATTTCAGTCTCGCGCTGCGAGCAACATGCAAGGAACGGGATATGAACATAAGAACAATTGAAGGAAATTATAACAACGCTTCAGCAAAGTATGCCATCACGGTAACTCGCTGGAACAGTTTTATCGTCGATCGTCTTTTAGACGGAGCGCTTGAAGCGTTAAAGATGCACGGTGTTACTGAGAAAGACATTACTATAATAAAGGTACCAGGTGCTTTTGAATTGCCTTTGGCGGTCAAAAAATTGCTGGCATCAGAATCGTTCGATGCTGTAATTGCGTTGGGAGCGGTGATCCGTGGCGGTACTCCACATTTTGAATATGTTGCAGGTGAGTGCGTTAAGGGATTGAGTCACGTCAGTCTTGATAGCTCAGTGCCAGTTACCTTCGGCGTCCTAACGGTTGATTCAATTGAGCAGGCGATTGAGCGAGCGGGCACTAAAGCCGGTAACAAAGGCGAAGAAGCAGCCCTTACCGCGATGGAAATGGTCAGCCTTTCCCGTCAGTTGGAAAGCTAAATGAGTGCCGAAAAAGAGTCTTCTGCGGTTGAATCAACTCGCCCACACCGAAAGCGAATTCCTCTAGCTCAGCGACGTAAAGCGCGTCGGGTTATTTTGCAGGCCGTCTATCAATGGATAATGACGCAGGACAGCCCCAAGGACATCGCCAAACAATACCGCGAAGAGACTGAAGGTAAAGTTGATTGGGATTATTTTGGTGAAATCTTTGTGGAAATCCCGGCACAGGTCATCCAGCTTAACGAATTCTTAGAGCCCGTAATCGACAGACAATTAAAGGCATTAGATCCTATCGAGAAAGCATTGCTGTATCTCGGCACTTATGAATTGGCTTATCGAATAGATGTGCCTTATCGCGTGGTGATCAACGAGTGTGTTGAATTGGCCAAAGTATTTGGAGCCACTGACGGCCATAAATACATAAATGGCGTGCTAGATAAATTAGCGAAGACCTTAAGGGCTGTAGAACTCGGCGCTTAAACCTTTGTTAGATCCAGTGGGTTAGCGACATTTGACCCTGTCGCTAGGCTGCATTAAGTTCGTAGTCATTTTTTTCGTCACTGTGTATTACTGCCGCTTAGTCGACATACTATTGCCACGATTTTATTGTTATGAGCCTTTCTGAATTCGACACCATATCGCATTACTTCAATAGCGCTAGACTGGGTTTTAGCCGCAGTGGCGTTAGTGTCGGGATTGGTGATGACGGGGCGGTCATCCAACCTCCACAAGGTTCTTCCTTAAGTATGTCTATGGACTTACTTGTAGAGGGCGTTCATTTTCCTCAAAAGGCCAATAGCAATTCTATAGCGAACCGAGCACTGGCGGTTAATCTCAGTGACTTAAGTGCAATGGCAGCAACGCCTTTGTGTTTTACCCTTGGTTTGTCGCTGCCAAGTTTAAATGAGGATTGGCTTGAAGGGTTTAGTGAAGGCTTCTCTAAGATAGCTAGGCGCTTTAACTGTCCTTTAGTGGGAGGAGACTTAACGCAATCACCTGTTGATGCGCCGATAGTTATCGCGATTCAAGTTCACGGATACCATCTTGAGAACCCGCCGATTTTACGAAGTACGGCGCTCAATGGCGATGGTATATTTGTAACTGGAACACTAGGTGATGGGGCTATTGGCTTGTGCAGTTTGGGTCTGCAATCCCATCTGGAAAACTCGATTGCGTTGGACCTCGCCGCACTTAACCAAGACCATCGGGCTTATCTCAACCAGGCTTACTATGAGCCAGAGCCTCGAATTGAATTTGCCCTCGCCGCAGCCGGACTGATGACAGCTTGTATCGATATCTCTGATGGCTTGGCGGGTGATCTAGGTCATATACTTAAAAGCAGTGGCGTGGGAGGTGATGTTACTAGCACACTAATTCCTTATTCATCCGCCGCAATGGCTAATGTTAGTTTAGAGGGTCGCTTGCAGGCGGCGCTGTATGGAGGCGATGACTACGAGCTTTGCTTTACAGCACCGAAGCATGTGGAGGAGCAACTTTATAGGATTGCTGCTAGCCAAAATATAGGTTTGCAAAAAATAGGTGAGATAACCAGTGGCTGCGGGCTGCGACTTTTAGATGAGAGAGGCGCTGAGATACTCCAGCCCAATCAAGCTTATCAGCACTTTGCCCCTAGCGTTTCTTCAAAGTAGTATTGGTATTAATTACCTTAACAGGGCGAATCCCCCCCCAGCGACGCAACGGCTATGAACAAGGCTCCAAAATCAATATGGCGTAATCCTGTGCACTTCCTCGCCTTCGGTTTGGGAAGTGGGGCCTCGCCGTATGCACCGGGAACTTTTGGTACAGCAATGGCGGTATTGATTTATTGTCTGTTGCCGGCAATGCCGGTAATGGCCTACGTCGTGTTCTTGGTGATAACCAGCCTGATAGGGATCTATCTGTGTGATAAGACCTCCAAAGATCTTGGGGTTCACGACCACGGGGGTATCGTCTGGGATGAATTTGTAGGCTATTGGATCACCATGTTCTTAGCACCTAGCGGCTGGATTTGGATTATTTTGGGCTTCATATTTTTTCGATTTTTCGATATATGGAAGCCATGGCCTATAAGATGGATAGACAAAGAAGTCCATGGGGGTGTCGGAATCATGCTAGATGATGTTTTAGCAGGTATAATGGCGGCCCTGTGTATTCAGGCTCTGGCATTTTGGTTGCTGTGAAGCCTCGGGATATAAAAGTAGTCGGCAATCCACATTGCCTGTAAAGAGGAAAATCTTTTGTCAGTAACTTTTGCCGCATCGGCTAAATTGCCCACTCAGTGGGGGCTATTCACTATCCACGGATTTGAAGAAACGGCTACTGGAAAAGAGCACGTGGCACTAGTGCTTGGTGATATTGATTCGGCAGATTCAGTATTGTGCCGAGTTCATTCTGAATGCCTCACCGGCGACTGTATGTTTAGCTTGCGCTGTGACTGCGGACCTCAATTGCAACACGCCATGCAAGCGTTGGCACAAGCGGGAAGTGGCATAATTCTTTATCTTCGTCAGGAAGGGCGAGGTATCGGCTTGCTTAATAAAATTAAGGCCTACGCATTGCAGGACTCAGGCGCGGATACGGTTGAAGCCAACGAGCAGTTAGGTTTTGACGCCGATGGCCGTGAATATGCTATCTGTAAACCTATGTTTGAGCATTTCCAGGTGAGCAAAGTTAAGTTAATGACGAATAACCCTCGCAAGATTGAAGCACTCGAAAGCATGGGTGTGGAGGTGACCGAAATTGTTCCAATCAACATGGGTTCAAACCCGCACAACGAAAGCTACTTGGCTGTAAAGGTCGATAAGCTTGGCCATATGATGTAAATGAAGTCGCAGTTAATGTCGTTGATACGATTGAAGTCAACGTCATTTTAAAAAACAGTTTTGATCCAATACCCCGAGAGCTATTTTTTTTGAGCGCAGTAGACTTACCACCAGCAAAGCGCATTACTATTGATTTTATTCGTCACGGTGAGCCCGAGGGCGGAGATATCCTACGCGGCCGAGTCAATCCGGTACTCACTTCTTTGGGTTGGTCTCAAATGCGCAATGCTGCCGCGTTGGATGATAGTCACAAAGCTTCACCGCAAACGCCTCCATGGTCCCATATCATTTCTTCACCGCTTTTACGCTGTCGCGAGTTCGCCGAGCGCACTGCCAGTTCGGTTAACTTATCAACGTCTATAGAAGATCGATGGCAGGAGATTGATTATGGCGACTGGGATGGAATGAAAATCAGCGATTGGCGTAAGGTCGCAGCTGATCAGTTTAAAGCGTTTCAGACAGATCTTGCCGCATTAGCGCCGCCCAATGGTGAGGACTACCTGTCTTTTAAAGAAAGGATCCAATCAGCATTCGAAGGGCTAGCTGATTTGCCTGATAAAAGTCATGTGCTGGTTGTGACGCACGGTGGGGTACTTCGAGTCGTTTTGCCAACAGTTTTAGGCATGCCTTTGAACAAAAGCTTTCCGCTTTTTATTCCCTTTGCTTGCTACAGTCGTATTAGTGTAGATGTTTTTGAAGGGAAAATGCATTCGGCGCTCATGTTTCATAATGGCGCCGAATATGCCGCCGGCAACTATAAACTTATTAAAGACTGATTTATTAAAGTCTAGCCAACAGACTGAATTTTAGCTGACTTAATGGCTAAACTAGTAGTCGATTCCTTTCTGAACTTTCACGCCATCATAAAATGCGTGCTTGGATTCACCTAGCTCGGTAACAGTGTCGGCAATCTCAATTAGTTCTTTTGATGCACTGCGACCGGTGACGATAACGTGCTGCATAGGCGGACGATTCTCCAATGCATTAATTACCATTTCTTTGTCGAGATAGCCGTAAGTAAGCATGTAAGTCAGTTCATCTAATAAAACCACATCGACGTCTTTATTGCTCAACAGCTCCGCTGCTTTTTCCCAAGTTGCCACGGCCGCTGCAATGTCCGCGTCACGATCTTGAGTTTCCCAAGTGAAGCCAGTATTCATGACATGAAACTCAACCTGTGGATGATCTTGAAACAATAAGTGCTCGCCGGTTTCCCATACGCCCTTTATGAATTGAATGACACCGCAGCGTAGGCCGTGACCGACGCTGCGGGCCAGCATGCCAAATGCAGAAGAACTTTTTCCCTTGCCGTTTCCGGTTAGGACTATCATAAGACCCTTGTCTTTGGTCGCTTGCGCAATTTTGCCATCGATATGGGCTTTTTTACGCTCCATCGCTTTTTTATGACGTTCGTTTCTTTCAGTCTGCTTTGACACGTTAATCTCCGTTTATTGATTGATTTGGAAAAATATAAGCTTAGAAATTTAATCGAAGCCCTACGTAAGAACCCCTGTCCGCTGAATTAAAATCAAATATTTCTTGATATTCTTCGTCCAGAAAATTCTCAATTCTGGCGTAGACTTCTACCGTTTCATTAATCTTGAAATTTGCATTTACATCCAATACACCGAAGTTTTCCAAGGAGACCACTGCGCCTCTAATCTCATCAATGGAGTCTTCCGAGGTACGGTAGAATGCGTTAACAGATAAGCGTTCATCTGTGCTTCTGTAAGAGACACCAATATTCGTCAAAGTTTCAGGCCGACGTCTGCGCTGCAAGCCGTTCGGGCGCTCAGTGTCATTGTAAGTGTAATTGGCAGATACATTCCAATTATCGCTGACAGCAATGTTTCCCGAGAGCTCAACGCCTTCAGACGTGCTGGTGCCAATATCTTGCAGGTAGCCGCTAAAGCCAGCGAGATCAAAAACTATAGCATCTTTGATTTCTTGGTTGAAATAAACAGCTTCTAGTTTGAGGCGTGTACCAGAATAGTACTCGACACCAACCTCAAAGCCTTCACTGTTTTCTTCTTTAAGTGTGACCAGTGAAGCAGGTGGGGATGCAAATGCGCCGGCGTTATAAGCTACTTCGGCAGGTGCTGGTGCGCGAAAGCCGGTTCCAAAGCTCGACTTGAATTTAAGCGTATCGGTGGAGTTCAATTCCATTAGATAAGCGCCTGTTACTCGGTAGCTTGTGTGCTCACCAAAGTCATCGTTGTCATCTTGACGCACGCCAGCTGTGAAAAACAATGCTTCTGAGAACTTGCTTAGGGCTTCAACGTAGTAGCCTTTATTATCGCGAGTTACATTATTATTGCTTTCCTCCTCTAAATCCACACCAAAGACAAGATCAAAATTTTCAAGACGGCTAAGTTGGCCAACGTATTCCCAGCGTTCCAATTCGCCAAGTGCAGTGAAAGTCGAAGCACCAAGGGCAATATTGTCACGATCACTTTCTGTGTTGGAATACGCTAAGGAATGGCTCATAGATTCGGTAGAGTAAACAGCGCCGAGTCGGGAAGCTTGTATTTCAGAGATCGAGTTACAGTCGTGAACTGTGCCTCCGGAGAAACAGCCATCAAATTGTGCGTTGGCGTCGACGTCCCGGTGTACTAAGTCAATTCTCAGGTTTTTTGAAACGTTAAGGCCGAATCGTGCATGGATTGTGTCGTTATCGTAGCCGTCATCGTCCATTAAAACATTGTCTGAATCGCGGGTGTTAAAGCCATCAGCGTCTAAGGTGCTGGCAGATATAAAAAAATCGGCGGTGTCGTTGCCGCCGCTTATGTCGCCAGAAATCTGAGTTGTTCCAAAGCTGCCTGATTGCATGTCTATATTACTGTCAAGCCCGCGGCTGCCGCGTCTTGAGGTGATATTAATTACACCGCCTGCGTCGGCCCCATAGCTTAAGCCCTGTGGTCCTCGGAGTATTTCAACCCGATCGATGCCGGAGCTGACGATGTGTTGAAGCTGGGGACTTACTTGAGTGCCACTGGGATCCGCAAGTTTCAATCCATCAAAACGTACCAGTGTTCTAAATCCTTCCTCACCGCGTATACGCAAAGATGTTGCTGCACCGATACCACCGTTGCGAGAGACGCTTACCGCAGGAAGTTGACGAATAACATCAGTGAGAGATTGATTGCCGCGAGCGGTTATTTGTTCTTTTGTTAAAATTGATACAGAGGTCCCAACCTGTTTGATTGGCACCGGTATGCGGTTTGCAACGACGATAATTTCTTCTAACGGGTCGGTTGATTGAGCTAGTGCTGATTGGCTCAACAGAAATGATGCTGCAATTGCTGAAAGAGTAAAAGGTATGTATTTCATATTATTTCCCAATGAATCTGCCGGCCTAATCGCTAATGCGACGGCTAAGTAGGTTTCAGGTTCAGTAGGGAGGGAATAGGCAGGAGAATCTTAATAACAAGATTCCTCCACTGATGTAGCCCTCCGCTGCATCTGGTAGTGACTCTATTTAGGCTGGTATCGGACTTGCTTTTGAAGCTCTTATTTAAGCTTCAGTGGCTTACCGTTGCGGGGGCAGTGTTGGATTTACACCAACTTCCCAATTAAGTCAGCCGTTCTTGCACTGGCACCTAATAAAGAATGTTCGTATTTGAACCCAAGGTGGCTCAAAACGAACAGCGCCGAGTCTATAGACAAGCATTTGTAGAGTCAATTGGCATCTATTAAGAGGATCTTTGACAGGTCGAAGGACTAGTCTCTATAATCACAACAGTTTTAGGTGCCTGTATGGTGGACAACATCAGTACAGGGTAAACGGGAACACAGGTAAAATTGAGCTTCACGGCTCATAAATCCTGGGCTGCCCCCGCAACGGTAACTTTTGCTGGCGTTTGACAGTAGAAGAAGCCCGATACCGGCCTGAACTATGTGATTCTTATTGCTCGCAGTAATGCGCTTGGGGATCACTCGGTAATAAGCGGAGGGCTTATCTGAATCGATCAAGGAATTATCTTTTCCTGATTTTTTCTCTCATCCCCTCTTTTGATTCATTGGCCAGGACCCTTACTCTTAAGAGTTCCGCCAATAGTTCCCCCTGTTTTTCTAATACCGCGATGGACGACGCCAATGACTAGCCACAAAGAAAAAATGCAAAAACACAAAGAGAAGGTGGACGCGAGTATCGCCAAGGCGGAGATAGACCGTGGCACGGTTCTATTACTTACCGGCAATGGCAAAGGCAAAAGCAGTTCTGCTTTTGGTATGGTGCTGCGTTGTTTAGGGCACGGCTATCGAGTTGGGATCGCGCAATTTATCAAAGGCACTTACTTTACTGGCGAAAAAGAATTTTTAGCACCCATGACCGATAAAATAGAGTTTCATCAAATGGGTACTGGCTTTACCTGGGAGACTCAGGATAAGTCCCAAGATATTGAAGCGGCTAAGAAACTTTGGGTCATTGTTGAAAAAATGCTTCAAGACGAATCGCTTTACTTAGTCGTTCTAGATGAGCTTACCTACATGATCGCCTATAATTACATCGATGAAGACGTGATTATTGAAGCTATTAGAAATCGGCCGGAGTCACAAAGCGTGGTTATTACCGGCCGTGGTGGTGGAGCGGCCCTCAGAGATTTTGCAGATACAGTATCTGAAATAAAATCAGTAAAACACGCCTATCAAGCAGGCATTAAAATGCGTAATGGGATTGATCTGTGATGGCCCATTTTTGTACAGCGAGCTCCTCTTGCCTAGCGTAACTTTAATGGTACAAGGCACCACCTCTGATGCTGGGAAATCTGTCTTAGTAGCAGGCCTTTGTCGACTACTGGCAAGGCAGAAGGTTAAAGTCGCCCCGTTTAAGCCGCAAAATATGGCGCTTAACAGCGCCGTCACGATCGAAGGTGGGGAAATTGGACGCGCACAAGCGGTGCAGGCACAGGCGTGTTTTCTTGAACCGCGCAATGACATGAATCCAATTTTAATTAAGCCCGAGGCGGATAGTACCGCTCAGATTATTGTGCATGGGAAAGTATTAGAAACCATGAATGCTCAGTCATACCATGCCTATAAAAAAACGGCGCTTAACTTTGTGCTGGAGTCCCATGAAAGGCTTAAAAAAGATTTCGATTTTATTATCGTCGAAGGTGCTGGCAGCCCAGCAGAGATAAATTTGCGCGAGAATGACGTTGCCAATATGGGATTTGCCGAGGCCGTTAATTGTCCTGTAATTTTGATAGCAGATATTGACCGTGGTGGTGTTTTCGCGACGGTGGTGGGCACCCTCGAATTATTGTCAGAATCAGAGCGAGGCCGTGTCAGCGGCATTGTCATTAATCGATTCCGTGGTGATATTAAATTGCTCGAATCGGGTTTAAGTTGGCTGGAGGAGAAAGTGGGCAAGCCGGTGCTAGGGGTGTTGCCTTATCTGAAAGAGTTTTATCTAGATGCGGAAGATGCGATTAATGCAAAGCAGTTACTGGATTATGAGGTTACTCATCTAAAAGTTGCCGTTATTGTGTTTCCAAGAATTAGCAATCACACAGATTTTGATCCCCTTCGCCTCCATCCGCAGGTCGATCTTACTTATCTTTCACCTACAGACAGAATTCCTGAATGTGATCTGTTGATTTTGCCAGGCTCAAAAAGTGTCAGGGCAGATTTAGCCCAACTGGTTAAAAATGGTGGCGCAGACAATATTGCTAGGCATTTGCGCTACGGTGGAAAATTGCTAGGCATTTGCGGTGGTTTTCAAATGTTAGGCGAAGTTATTGATGATAGCCAAGGTGTCGAAAGCGCGCCCGGCATTTCTAAAGGTCTGGGCTTTTTGGAAATGACGACTACTCTCGAGCCCAGCAAGCAATTGCGGCAACGTGAAGGCACATTGTGTTTGAGCGAAGCCCGTGTGGTGGGTTATGAAATTCACTGCGGAAAATCAAAGGGCCCTGCTCTAACAAAGCCGTTTATGCAATTTATCGATGGCTCGTTTGATGGTGGCATAAGCGGTGATGGCCAAATTATTGGAACCTATCTGCACGGGCTATTTGATGCCCCAGCCTCTGCCAAGGCGCTGCTGTCTTGGGCGGGACTGGACAGTCTGCAATCTGTGAATGTGGCAGAAATACGGGAACAGCAATTAGAACGTCTTGCTGATGCGCTAGAGGAGCATGTGGAGGTTGAAAAATTGTTTCCAGAACTCTTTAATCGGACTGAATTAGAGAGCAAGATCACTTTAAGCGGTAGAACGAGGCAGGCCCCTTGGAGAGAATAAACCATCGGTCAGTTATGTTTTTTTTGCTGTGTGTATTGCCACTGATAATGGTGGTGTACCTGGCGGTAGGTCCTAGCTGGATTCCACCGTGGCGTATATTTTCGCTATTGGGTGATAACACCAATATTGAGCCGACGGTGATTCGTGAGGCAACGATTGTTAGTGCTATTCGTCTGCCGAGAGTACTAATGGCTGCTTTTGTTGGAGCCTGCCTTGCTTGTTGCGGCGCTGCGATGCAGGGGCTATTTAGGAATCCGCTAGCCGACCCGTCACTAATTGGCGTTTCTAGTGGTGCTTCAGCTGGCGCCAGTTTCATGATTGTTTTTGGTGCGGTTTGGCTCGATAGCAGCCAAGTTCTCGGATTGTCTATGGTAAGTATTGGCGCTGTTGCCGGCGCCGCAGTGGCTGTGTTTCTAGTCTACAAGCTGGCGACCGATAGCTACGGTACGTCAGTAATTACCATGCTGTTATCTGGTGTCGCGATTAGCGCTGTAGCGAGCGCGCTTAACAGTATGTTTAGCTATTTCGCAGATAGTGAAATGCTGCGAAGAATAAACGTTTGGGAGATGGGGAATTTGGATGGTGCCAGCTGGGAGCGCGTTGCTATGATTGCGGTAGTTGCAGCCATCTTACTGTGGCGGTTACCTAGACATGCTCTAGCGTTAAATGCATTTTTACTTGGTGAGTCCGAGGCAAGGTATCTCGGCATCAATGTCGACTGGGTTAAAAAAGAATTAGTTTTACTAACCGCACTTGCCGTCGGAATTAGCGTCGTGATCTCTGGAAACATCGCTTTTGTTGGGCTGGTGGTTCCTCATATTCTGCGTGGCTTCATTGGCCCAGATCACCGCTATTTATTACCGAGCTGTGCCTTGGCAGGAGCGATGTTGTTGATAGTGGCTGATTTGATTGCAAGAACAGTCATTGCACCGGCAGAACTTCCCGCTGGAATTTTGACTTCATTAGTTGGTGCACCGGTTTTCTTTTACTTGTTGGTGAAAAGCAAATCTCTCAATAACCCTGAGCGGCTTTAAGGCAGGGTGAAAATAATTCAATGACACTTAAACTTCATAATGTATCTGCAGTAATTAGCTCAGACATATCACTTATTGATATTGAGCTCGAGGTTGAAGCGGGCGGAGTGACAGCTGTCATTGGTCCAAACGGTGCTGGCAAGACTAGTTTGTTGCGAGCTATTTGCAGTGACTTAACCTTAAGCGGTGGAGTGATTAAGCTGAACGGCAAGGCTACTTCTCAGTGGGATGCTCAGGCCAAAGCCATGCTACTGGCTATTTTGCCTCAGCGCTCATCTCTCGAGTTTCCTTTCACTGTAGAGGAAGTAGTGGCTATGGGAAGGATTCCTCATAGCACTTCCAACAGTCAAAACCGTGACATCGTCAATAAAGCTCTGGCACTGGTGGATTGCAATCATCTTGTCGCTCGCTCGTTTATCAATCTGTCCGGTGGTGAGAAGCAAAGAGTGCAACTTGCTCGCGTCGCAGCTCAGGTTTGGGACGAAGTTGATGGTGGTGAGCGCTGTTTGATCTTAGATGAACCAACCGCTTCACTGGATCTAGCACATCAGGAAATGATTGTTCGGATGTTCGATTTTTTCGCGGCACAAGGCGTCGCAATCTTAGTTGTACTGCATGACTTAAACTTGGCTGCCAAGTGCGCGAACCAGCTATTGGTACTCAAGGATGGTCACAGTGCGGCAATAGGTACACCAGAGGCCGTTCTGACTGAGGACATGCTAAAAGAGGTTTTTAGTATTTCGGCCAAGGTGATAAGCAATCCAGTGAGCGGTAAGCCGATGGTAGTGACATGAGTAAGCAGGCACAATCTTTACACAACCTATACTTTGTTTTAGGCGGCGCTCGCTCAGGTAAAAGCCGTTTAGCTTTGGCGAGCGCTCAACAGATCGCAAGTGAGAGCGATGCCGCGCTTGTTTTTATCGCCACAGCGACTGCCAACGATGAAGAGATGCGCAAACGTATCGAGGCGCATCAAGCTGAGCGGGTTGCTGTTAATGGCGAAAATCCATGGGCGCTTATAGAGGAGCCTTTGCATCTTGCACGTGCACTGCTTCAAAACGATGCCAAGGGAAAGGTGATGCTGGTGGACTGTCTGACACTTTGGATAAGTAACTGTCTTCATCAAAACGTATGGGAGGATGAGAAAGACGAGTTGCTAAATAGCTTAGAGCAGCTCAAAGCTACAGTTATTTTTGTTAGCAATGAAACCGGCTTAGGCATTGTGCCGATGGGTGAACTAACGCGGCGGTATGTTGATGCCAGCGGGTTTTTTCATCAGCGCTTGGCGCAGCGTTGCGCACATGTTGTTTTTACCGTAGCGGGCTTGCCTCATGTTTTAAAAGATGACAGGTAGTTATTAGCGAATCAAATCGCCGTATTTCTAAATCAGGAAAAGCATGACTAAGCGTTGGTACCAAAACAAAACTAAGACAATTGATAGTGCGGCTATTGAAGGCGCATTGGCGAGACAGGCAGCCCTCACTAAGCCGCCCGGATCTCTTGGTCGGCTCGAGGAGATTGGGGTTAAGTTTTCTGGCTGGCAAGGCACTGAAAAGCCCTCTCTAGATAAAATTCAAATTGCCGTGTTTGCAGCAGATCATGGCATTGCCGAAGCAGGCGTTTCTGCCTTTCCACAGCAGGTCACGGTGGAGATGGTGAAAAATTTCTCGTGCGGTGGCGCTGCTATTTCAGTTTTGGCGAGACAAAGTGGTGCACGGTTTTCTATCGTCAATATGGGTACAGCCTTTCCTTGCGGCGAATCGCCCAGTCTCATCTCTAAACCTGTGGCAGCGGGGACCCATAATTTTTCCAAGCGAGCAGCTATGTCAGCTGCCCAGCTCGATCAAGCGTTGCTAAGTGGTGCCGAGACCGTATTGGCTGACAGCCAGGTTTTTATCGGCGGTGAAATGGGTATCGCTAACACTACGTCGGCGGCGGCTCTGGGCTGCGCATATCTTGGAGTCAAAGCGAGTCAGCTTACGGGCCGCGGCACAGGTATAGACGATGAAGTGTTACGCCATAAAACAGAACTAATAGATAGCGCTCTGGCTTTACATAAAGCGTCCGCCACCACAGCCTTCGAAAAACTCTGCTGTTTTGGTGGCTTCGAGATCGCGGCGCTAGCGGGTGCATACATAGCGTGTGCACAAAAGGGTGTACCTGTGTTGGTCGATGGTTTTATCAGTACCGCAGCCGCAGTAGCAGCAGTGTCTCTTAATTCTGGCGCTCGCGACTGGATGTTATTTAGTCATCAATCGCAGGAGTCCGGTCACAGGCATTTACTAAGTTTTTTGAACGCCAGCCCACTGCTAGATTTTCAGATGCGGCTAGGCGAAGGCAGTGGTGCTGCCCTTTGTGTATCCCTGCTTCAATCGGCGTGTTTACTGCAATCAGAAATGGCTACCTTCGAGGAAGCGGCGGTAAGGACGAGCTAGCTTATGAATGATAATTATAATCAGGAAGAGCCTAGGGAGAGTGAAAAACTGGATTCTCGGCATCAAGCCTATGAGTCACTGCGTACGGCTCTGGCGTTCCTTACACAAATTCCGGTAGGCAGTGATGTGCGCTTTGATGATGACTCTATTGGTCATTCAATCCTTTTTTATCCTGTGATTGGTTTGCTGTTAGGTATGCTTAGCTACTTTGCCGCCAGCTTATTGCCGTTCACCTTGATTTTAAATTCTGCATTGGTGGTGTTTTTGTTAGTAGCAGTAACTGGCGGGCTTCATCTTGATGGCCTTGCCGACAGTACAGACGCCTGGTTCGGCGGCATGGGCGACAAAGCGAGAACTCTCGAGATCATGAAGGATTCTCATAGCGGGGCCATGGCCGCTGTATCGGTGTCGATGTTATTAATTGTTAAAACCGCGGCGGTTTATGAAGTACTCTCTACTGAGAAGTTTGCTCTACTAATTTTGGCCCCAGTACTTTCCCGTCTTTCTGTTTTAGGTCTATTTATGTCAACCCCTTACATCGGGCAGGGGCCTATTGGTAAAGCAATAGGGGCATCTGATCCAGTACATTTGTACGCAGTCCTAATTGGTTCAGTGGTGCTGTGTTTTTTTGTGATTGCGCAGACATCGCTGATTCTGCTGCTGGCGCTTGTTTTTGGATTCGCAGCAATACTGCGAAAATTTATGTTAGCTCGTTTGCAGGGTTTCACTGGAGACTGTGCGGGAGCGCAAATTGAATTACTCGAAGTTCTCACATTAATTGGTGGCAGTCTTGTGGTGTCTTAGTTGGGAATTTGCAGGGGTGGCCATGGCTTGCGCTCTCGCTATCGATTACTTGCTTGGAGAGCCTAAGCGATTCCATCCTTTAGTCGGCTTTGGCACTCTAGCCAATTGGATCGAATCTTTGCTTAATGGTAAAAAAGCTGGGCAAAGCTCCGGTATTTCTAGGCTAAGTGGCGCTCTGAGCTGGATGCTATTGTGTATTCCGCTGCCGATAGTTTTAGCCAACGTCATTGCCGAACTGCCGTCATCATGGGCTTTTTTATTCTCCGTATTCAGTCTTTATCTATGTATAGCGCCAAACAGTCTTGCTAAGCACGCCTATGCAATTCAAGGCAGTCTCGTGAAAAATGATATTGAAAAAGCACGAGTAGCACTAAACGCAATTGTGAGTCGTGATTGTGGCGATTTAGATATCAAACAAATTGCGGCAGGATCAGTGGAATCTGTTTTAGAAAATGGTAGTGATGCTGTTATAGCGCCACTTTTTTGGTACTTTTTATTGGGTGCTCCGGGAGTTCTTCTCTACCGCTTAGCGAACACTCTCGATGCAATGTGGGGTTATAGAACTAAGCGTTTCATTAATTTTGGCTTCGCTGCCGCCAAACTGGATGATTTGCTAAACTGGGTCCCCGCTCGCTGCTGTGCGTTTCTCTATGCAGTAGGTGGTAATTTCTTTAAAGCTATAGGGTGTTGGCAAAGCCAAGCTAGGCTGTGGTCGAGCCCAAATGCAGGTCCGGTAATGGCAAGCGGAGCGGGGGCGCTATATTTAATAATTGGTGGCAGCGCTTCTTATCATGGGCAAGAAGAGTCGCGCCCAGTTTTAGGGACGGGTGAAATACCCAATGTGGACGATATTCGGCGTAGTGTGAATTTGGTTAACAAGGCGACAGGCTATTTTGTTTTAATAATTCTAATTGGGGAGCTAGGCCTTTGTTATCTCGACATGGTGGCAATTTAGTTGCAGCTTCCGCTGAATTCGGCATTCCAGTAGAGCAGTGGATAGATTTATCGACTGGGATAAGCCCTTGGGTTTGGCCCGTGCCTTCTATTCCTGATGCAGTCTGGCAACGTTTACCTTATGAAAATAACGATCTAGAAATTGCTGCTGCGCTTGCCTACGGTTGTTCGCCAAGCTCAGTGCTTGCTGTACCGGGTTCGCAGTATGCTATTCACAAAATACCCGGTCTCGTGTCTAGTTTAGTTCCCTTAATAGATAGAGCGCCTGTTTCGAAAAAAGTGGCTATACCTGCAGTTGGTTACCGAGAGCACAAACAGTCATGGGGGTCAGCTGGATACGATATTTTATTTTATGCCAGCGAAACTCAGTTACTCGAAATACTGAATCAAGAGTTGATTCAGTTCGCTGTAGTGATCAACCCTAATAACCCCACAACCCAAACGATGGCTCCGCAAACGCTGCTACTGATAGCTTCTAAGTTGGCTGCGCGTCGGGGATTCCTTATTGTCGATGAGGCGTTTGCCGATGTGGCTCCAGAATTCAGTGTTAGCCATTATTGTCCATCTCCAGGGTTGCTAGTGTTACGCTCGATTGGTAAGTTTTTTGGTTTGGCGGGTATTCGACTTGGCTTTGTTTTAGGCGATCCAGATTTGCTCGCAGCGATCAAAAAATCCCTACCTATCTGGACAGTCACCACCGTATCACGGTGGCTGGGAGAACAAGCGCTATCGGACTGCGATTGGCAGTTGCGGCAACAAAATAGGCTCAAAGCGCAAAGTGAGGAGTGGATGAAATTAATAGCGTTCCGGTACCCCAGTCTGTCTCTACAGTTAAACCCCTTGTTTGTTACAGCTGCAAGCGAAGCTAAAGAATGCCTGAGGATTTACCAATCACTGGCCAAGCTAGGTATATTGGTTCGCTTGTTTACCCTAGATGAAGGGTTCAATGGGATTAGATTCGGTCTGCCGAGCGAGTCTGAATGTCAGGAATTTGAAAAGAGGCTTAGCGAATCCCCAAACCTATTCGCGTAAAGAAGACTTATGATGAGACATAGAAATATTACTTTAAAAAATCCAGCAGTATGCGCTGAGCTAAGAACCTTAAGCTTTTTCTTCGCGCTGCTACTGCCTGTTTTCGCTATTGCTCAAATAAGCGTTATTGACGATTTGGGCAACACTGTCACTTTGCAAGGCCCCGCTAAGCGAATCGTTAGCTTGGCACCCCATATTACCGAAACACTCTATGCCGCCGGCGCTGGTGATAATATAATCGCGACGGTGCGCTATAGTGACTATCCCCCTGCAGCGCTGAACATTCCGATTATTGGATCTTACAAAGAAGTGTCTTATGAGTCATTACTTAGTATGAATCCTGATTTGGTGATTGCATGGGCTAGTGGCAATGGAGATGAGATTACCGCAAGAATTAAAAATTTAGGTCTTACTGTTTTTTTGGACGAGCCGCGAGAGTTAGAAGACATAGCATCGTCACTGCGTAGATTTGGCAAGCTTACCGGTAATGAAGAAGTTGCCGAGATTGAGGCAGCAAGTTTCATGGAGAAGCTAACGGTTTTACGACGAGATTATAACGAGGATGAAATCCTTGATGTATTCTATCAAGTCTGGAATGACCCGTTGACCACATTAAACGGAGATCATCTTATCTCTAACATTATTCGTCTTTGCGGGGGGCGCAATATTTTTGCAGATGTGATCCCCTTGGCTCCTGTAATTAATGCTGAATCGGTGTTAACAGCTGACCCTCAAGTTATAGTGGTCAGCGGTATGGGCAACAATCGTCCTGAGTGGCTGGATGAATGGAAGGCTTGGCCGGGCTTAGCGGCAAATGATAATGACCAGCTTCACTATATTCCGCCAGATCTACTGCAGCGCAATTCACCGAGGGTGATTCAAGGCGCGCAGCTATTGTGCGATATACTTTCCAAGGCGAGGGCTGTCTATTCCAGGTGATAGTGTAAATAATTTTCTGGATTTTTTATCTAAAATTCTTGTGGGCACCTTATGCATCGCATTGAGAGACGGTTCAACGAATCGACTGTTCATTAAATAAGCCTAAACTGATAACGTAGAGAAAAATCGCTAAGACTAGCGCCATAATAATAATTATTGGGACTACCGCCAGCTATGTTCATCTGGCTAGAAAATACCTCGCTCGCGCTCTGGGTCAGTGAATCCTATTACGCCTATCCGGCACTGCTAAGTCTTCATATTGTTGGCTTGGCGATGGTGGTGGGCCTTTCTTCTATGCAAAATTTAAAGTTACTGGGCCTATTCTCCAAGGTGGAGTTAGAGAGTCAGTTGGCTCTGGTAAGGTTGGCTTTGGCAGGATTTTGCCTAAACCTATTTTCTGGACTACTGCTGTTTTCATCTCAAGCTAGCTACCTAGTCACCAGTCTGCCTTTTCTTTGTAAGATAAGCTTTATAGCCATTGCCATGGTGGTGTCAGTATTAATTCAAGCGCGAATTAAAAGCACGTTGTCAGCAAGTTCATCGGTAAAAGTCCTAGCGTTGGTATCCCTGCTACTCTGGTCATCTGCGATTATTGCCGGGCGATTAATCGCCTATGTGTAGAGGGCAATAAGTATGTTGGAATCATTCGCACTAGCCATTGTTGACAGCTCGCTGACTCAGTGGATACAAGCAAACTATTGGCTGTGGCCGGTATTGGAGATTGCTCACTTTATGGGCTTATCTTTGTTAATCGGTGGTTTGCTGATTGTGGATTTGAACTTGGCGGGATTGCTCCATGTTCAGCAATCGGCAACTCATAAATTGCTGCCAATCGTGCTGACCGGTTTTGGTATCAACCTCGCGACAGGTATTCTATTCTTTTACGGCGACCCTATGCGCTATGCGGTGAATATCGGTTTCCAGATTAAGATGTGCCTGATTGGCTTAGCTGGCCTCAACGCACTTTTTTATCACTGGAAGTTAAGCCCTTTAATGGCAGATTGGAACTCTGAGCCCCCACCCCCGCTCGCAAAACTGATAGCAACTACATCACTCACTGCCTGGATGGGGGTTTTGTTGTTAGGAAGACTTATTCCTTACGTCGGCACCGGTTAG